>JAFGRW010000041.1 GCA_016934935.1 Spirochaetota bacterium
AATTCGGATTATCTTCCCCCTGATCGGGGCGATGTCTTCTTCTTTCAGAAGACTGGGTTTGCCAGCTTCGCTGGGCAAACAAAAAAGAGAGTGCAAAACACTCTCTTTTTGTTACTTATTTTAATAACACACAAAACAGATTCAGTAGTCATCACACAGCAAACGCAGTCGAAGGAATACCTAACCGCATGATTTTTGTTATTTGTTATTCATTTTTTCTATTTTGATCATTACCAGAACAACTGTTATTCCGGCTAATACAGATAGTAAAGAAGAAACCTCTACCAATGTTAATTTTTCAGGTATTACATTAGACAGATAAACTAACCGGGGATAACCATCGACATAACCCGCCTCTCCAACAAGATAGGATGTTTTAAAAGGCCAAATAATCCAAAGTGAACCCAAAACCAGACCTGTAAGAGCTCCCATTGTGGTGTCATGGAAATTTTTTAACAAATAATGAAGTAACTTAGTAAAAGAGAGCAATCCAAAAACAAGGCCTACAGAAAAAACTGCCAGATAAATAATATTAAAACTTGAAACAGCCTTTAGAACAATAAAATATTGTCCCATAAGCAACAAAACAAATGAACCACTTATTCCCGGCAGAATCATCGCCGAAACAGAAACGGCTCCTGCAACGAAAAGCAAAAAAAGCGACAATGGGTTAATATCAAACTCATCCATAATCGAGCCCGATTGTGTCTTCTCTATAGCTATCTCGTATTTTTGTTGCTCTTTTTGTATTTGTTCATTGTCGCTCATTAAAAAGTCGGTCGAAAAAACAAGCAGAGTTGCACACACAAGAGCCGTGATAACAGCAGGAGTCCTTTTTTTTATTAATTTGAACGGCACATATACTGACGGCAAAACAAGGCCCCAAAAAAAACCATAAGTCTGATCATGAAAGTTATTTAAGGAATAAACCATAAAAGAAGCAAAAGCCAAAATAGCTAATAAAGCTCCTCCAAAAACCGAGATAAGAAACCTGAAGTCGATTTTTTCGAGCTCTTTTAAAAAAAGCTCCAAATTTGCTTTTTTAAAAGTCAAAAGCTTAAAAAAGGACACGAATAAATTCAAAGAGATACCATTTAATCCCGCAATCATTCTCTCATAGACACCCAGAATCAGAGCCATAGTTCCCCCGGAAACTCCGGGTATAAGATTTGCAAGACCAATCACTCCCCCTTTTAAAATATTATAAAGATAACCCATATATTACTCCTGATTTGGTATATTATTTTGCAACCTATATTCAATCAATCTGAATTGCAAGATTTAAAGTATCACGACAGAACCTGATGATTTCCAAACAATTATCCATATTTTGGAACAATAAAGTATTTAATTGACTTGGGATTCAAACTCCATTAAATTTGTCTTTAAGATATTTATTTTCAATAAAGGGGCTGTTATGAAATCCAACACCGTTTTGAATACTCGAATGTTTAATAAAATTATACTCTTTTTAATCGAAGCAACTTTGGGTATTCTTTATCTCGCTGACAAACTTCACGGCTTTATTGGTATCGTAATTGGTCTTTCAGCACTTGCTATTTTTGTTTTTAATAAAACAGGCTTTTTCCCACCCTATAAATTGCCTGACAAAAAAAGAAAGAAAAGAGCCTAAGGTTGCCCCGGAGGCTTGGCAGTCTCAGGCATTTTTTTATCACATACAGCTTTTTTCAATAATGAACGACTTAAATCAGAAGCGTTTTTATATGCAGAGGGCAGATGTTTAACAGCCTTGACGCATAGGGAGTGCTCCTTTATTTCAACTGCTTTTTCGCGCATCTGAATGCAGCTTGAATGATCTTCACCACAAATATCACATACAATATCAGCGTAAATTTCACAACTTCCACGTTCGTCTTCAGAATAGACCAAAGTATAGCCAACTATAAAAATAATAAACATAGCGACAAATATAACTTTTCTCATTTCTGCTCCTGTTTGTTATTTTCTATAATATATTCACAAAACTTACCGTTTGACATTTTCATCCTTATTGTAGAAATATCAGCTTCTTCGGTAATACGCAAAAGTCTTCTTGCCTCACGGCTATCAGCAATAGCAACAGAAATACCTTTTCTGCCGGCACGGCCTGTACGTCCACTACGATGCAGATAATCAGAACTCTCTATTGGAATATCATAATGAACAACCCGATCTACTGAATCGATATCCAGCCCTCTTGCTGCAACTGCTGTCGCAATCAAAACACCATCTTTTTTATTTTCAAATTGGGCGAGGTTCTTTTGCCTGTCCACTTTAGACATCTCTCCAGACAATTGAAGCACTGCAACCTTATGAAATTCAAGTTTATTGGCAAATATTTCTACATCCGGATTTTTTTTGACAAATATTAAAGTTTTACCCTCATCAAATGCTGAAAGAAACTTTCGTAATGTTTTAAACTTTTCGCGGCTATCTGAAATTTCTATATAGCAGTGCCGGATATCAGAATTTGTTTTTTCTGCCGCTCGAATATGTTCTACTTTTGGACATATTTCCAGTACCCGTTTTTTTGCCTGATCTGAAAAAAGAGCAGAAACAAAAATACGTTGAGTATCACGCATTAGTGAAGCAGAAATTGTTTTAACAGCATGTCGGGATTCAGAAAGCATAAGAGATGAAGCCTCGTCTATTACAACAGTAGAAACATTATGCAGTTTAAGTTTTTTTATTTTAAAAAGATCGAGGATACGGCCGGGAGTTCCAACAATCACGTGGGGTTTTTCTTTTAATTTTTCGACCTGTCTGTTGATGTGAACCTTGCCAATAAAACCAGCTGAGCGAATCGGCATATTCGCTTCATTGGCCGTGTATTTAATTAACTCGTAGATTTGCATAACAAGTTCATGTGTCGGAGCCAGTATCAACACCTGAAGATTATCAGATACTGTTTCAATCTGGCTCATTATTGGAAGCAGATAAGCAAAGGTTTTTCCGGTTCCAGTCGCGGATTCAATTATCAAAGATTTTTTTGAAAATACCGCTCCTATCGCCATGGTTTGTATTACTGTTGGTTCAGTAATATTATCTTTATTTAATGCATCGATTAAGCGCTGGTCAAGATCTAGATCTATTAAATTCACAATTTCCTCGATATAAAAGAGATAATTTTCTTGGTGCTATCTTGATATACTGTTTACTTTGCAATGGGAATTTGGTAAATTTTACTCTTTTTGATATGCAACAAAGGGTCAAGTCTAAAAGTGAATTAGTGCAATCGATTATTTGTCATGCAATAGGATACATTTTTACGATCTATTTCTATAATATGCCTTTGAGTCATCAAATCTTCATTACCGACAAGAATTGAGTCAAATCGCACATCCGCCTGAACACGATCACCGGCTCCCCAATGAAACGGCCACGTATAGCGGTTATGCAAAATATAACAAAGTTCTTCCTTTAGCATAAATCTGGTCTGTTGTGAACAAATAATGTTCCCAACTCTCAACCGGTGGAAAACATGTAAAGCATCTGAAGAAAAATTCTCGTAAATATCCGCGAGATCAGTAATAACAGAATCCTTAGTAGCAACAAAATGGTGTATCTTTTTCGTTGAATCCAGATGCAGCATACGTTTGCTTTTTAGTTTGAAGTCTTTTTTAGAGATTATTGATCCGCTTTTGCTGTCCACAACAGTCAATCCGTTATCGCCAACTACAAGAAAATGTTTTTTACATACGGCAATTACAGCGCGCACATCATTATCAATTTCGGTAGTTGACGACAGATGAGGATTCCCGGCCACGTTCCAGATTTGAAGTCTCTTATTATCTTTTAAAACAGCCAAATAACGGGAACAGCGGCTCCAACACAACACCGCCCCCACAGAACCCCGGTCACTTTTTAAAATATTTGTCTCGATTAAACCGGTTTTAAAGTTTCCATCATAGATTAGGATTTCAGATAATCCGTTATTTATTTGCATCACCAGAGCAAGTCGCCTTTTGTCTGACGTAAAAACTGCAAGAGATGCCCTGTTAACTATGGAATTTTGAAAAACAAGCGTATTCTCTTTCGAATCGGTCATTGCAATATGTGAACCAAGGCGGGCAAGATAATTATTTCTATTACTCCATACAATACCTTCATCAAAATTCGAGTAAGATACAAGTTCACAAGAGTTTTCATCAAAAGAGGCAACAATACCAGGATGGCAGGAAGTTCCATAAATAATTCCTTTTTCTCTGTTCCATCTAAGCTTTCCATGTAAAACCAAATCTAGATTGCCTGCTTTTTGGAAAAGATATTCAGGAGGAGCAAAATTATCTGCACAAGGAACAATTTTCATATCTTTAAATGTAATCCGGATAACAGGGCAACCGCCGTCACTTTCAGCAACGGTAAAAGCTGCGGATTTTGAATCCGGAGAGAAGCACCACCCGCTTTTTGAACAGGCATAATCAATCGTACAATACTTAATGTCATTATCTAATGAAAATGGATCCATAAGACAGAATGTTTTTATATCTTTAAAAAAACCTATTTTATGGCCATCGGGGCTCCATCTTGCATCAAGGTTATCACATTCAGCCTCCATGGTTAATCTATTAACTTCCAATCCGCTAAGCATTTCAACAATTGATATATCACATTCATTATTAACAAAGAAGAAAAATGCCGCATAAGCACCATCGCTTCGGACTGAAGTATAGTGATTATCGGATCTGTAATCAGGAATGCGATATGCGAGCCTGGCCCCCATGTTTTCGATTTTAGAGGTACAAAAGAAATGTAAAGAAGTTACCCCTTTTTTATCTTCGATTTTTGACAATACTGATCGAAGGGGTGCTAGATCACGTGAAGCCTTAAAGTTTTTCCAATCAGCTTTCCGCAATGCTCTATCGATTGCTTTTATTGAAGCTTTTCTGCCAAAACAACTGTAATCTATAAATAGTTCATTTTTCATTATATTATAACCTATTTATTATAATAATATGTAATATGAAAAAATAAAGTAATTTTTTTATGACAAATCACAAAACACACCATTAATTACTTATACAGGTTACATAATAGAGCATTGACTCAAAAAAAGTTTAAATATCTTCCTTATCGTCTTATTGAAAAAAGTTTTTACGATTGCAAGAGAAAATATTCACAATTTTCCGGCTAACAATCCAGCTTATGGATATTTATCTTTATGAGACATAACAAAGAATATTTAGAATGGAACGAGATACCTGCAACCATCATTATAACGGCTGCACCCCCAGGCAAAACGTCCTTTAACCAGCCTGCCTATTCCACAAATAGGACAAGTCATGTCGGGAGTTATACCCTCGGAAAAATTTTCTTTGCTTCCATGATATTCCAAATTGTTATTACGTATAGAAAGACTTACATCGACATTTTCATTTTTACCTTTTAGACCTTTTAGACCTTTTATTTTTGAGGTTTTCCCTTTGGTTAAAAGATCATGAAACTGTTTATCTGTGATTTTTATTCCTCTTATTTCAAAAGGTACCACGAAAGTACATCCTTCTTTATATCGGTTGCAACCATATGCTTGACGCCCACGCATAATTTTTCCTATTTTGCAACATGGACAAGCGAGTCCTTCAATTATAGCTGACTGTTTTTTTGAGGTCGAGATTTTTTTTACGGTACTGTTTGCACCGGCAGTTTTTTTTACAGACCTTTTTTTGGTAGTTTTTTTCTTTTTCTGTTCTATTGCAACCGTTCCACTCTGTTTTTTAACTTCAGCAATAAGCGAGACTATCATCTCCTCCATGCCGGTTATAAACTCAGCAGCAGTAAACTCGCCTCTTTCGATCTGTTTAAGCTTACCCTCCCAAAGACCTGTCAGTTCAGCAGATTTTATCAAGGGGTTTTCGATTATACCGATTAACTCGATCCCAGTCTGTGTCGGAATAATATTTTTTTTATCACGCCTTATATAGTTTCTTCGAAAAAGTGTTTCTATAATATTTGCACGAGTGGACGGGCGCCCTAGTCCATTTTCTTTCATCAATTCCCGAAGCGACTCATCATCTACCTGTTTGCCGGCCGATTCCATCGCCCTTAGCAGTGTTGCTTCAGTATAGGCTGCAGGCGGTTTTGTCATCTTTGAATCTACATATGGCTTATGTGGTCCACTTTCTCCAATGACGAAAAGGGGAAGAGGTTCTTCTTCGCTTTTCCCTTTTTCCTTGAAAGTATCGTTTTCGAAAAGAATACGATATCCCGACTCTTCTACGCGACTTCCCTTAGCGATAAATATTATACCTGCAGTTTCTCCAGAAACTTTTGTTTTATGCAATATTGCAGGAGGATAAAAAGCCGCTATAAAAGTTCGGCAAATAAGATCATATATCTTTGATTCCATACCCGGAGTCAAGACTCCACTTTTGCCTGTTGGGATAATTGCATGGTGATCAGTAACTTTAACATTGTTAAAAATACGTTTTGAATGCGAAAGAGATGACATATCAAGACGCGATGTATACTCATTGTAATTATTAAGCCCCTTGAGTATTACCGGAACTTTAGAGTACAGATCGTCCGGCAGATAGCGTGTATCTACTCTTGGATAACTGACCATTTTTTTTTCATAAAGACTCTGAGCCGCCTGGAGTGTTTTATCTGCTGACAAACCAAACCTTTTATTGCAGTCAACCTGGAGTGATGTCAGATCATACAAAAGAGGCGGTTGTTCGGTAACCTTTTTTTCAGATAAATCAGTTATTTTAAACGGTTCATTTTCCGTTTTTTCACATAGCCTCTGTGCTTCGCTCTGATCACTTATCTTTTTTTTATCACAAGTAAAATGGGTATCACGATATATGGTTTTTAACAGATAATAGGGTTCGGGAACAAAATCTTGTATTTCCTGATGACGCTGAACAATAAGCGCAAGAGTCGGGGTCTGCACACGGCCAATGGAGAGAACTCCGGCTCCGCCGGAGAATTTCAGAGTATATAACCTGCTGGCATTCATGCCAAGCAGCCAGTCTCCAACTGATCTGGAAAAAGCAGCATGATAAAGAGAATCGTATTCATCAGAACTTTTAAGAGAAGTAAATCCTTCACGTATGGCTTCTTCGGTTAAAGATGATATCCATAGCCGCCGAACCTCTTTTTTAAAACCAGCCTGCTGAAGAACCCAACGCTGAATCAGTTCGCCTTCAAGACCGGCATCACCGCAGTTTATTACATAAGAGCAGTTATTTAACAAAGTTTTTATTACAGAAAACTGCTTTGAAATACCTTTGCGTCTGATCAATTTTGTCTGGTGTTTGTCGGGAATAATTGGAAGCATTTCGAGAGACCATCTCTTCCATTTCGGATCGTACTCATCAGGTGTTTTGAGCTCACAAAGATGTCCGTATGTCCAGGTTACACAGTAACCATTACCCTCAAGATACCCGTCATGTCTTGAGCGGGCCCCCAAAACTGTTGCTATTTCACGTGCTACACTTGGCTTTTCGGCAATACAGACAATCAATCATTGACCTCCAGGCAAGCAGCTGCCATGGCATAACTACTGTATTTACCTGCAAAAGTCAATCATAATGAATTTAAATAGAAGAGATGATTTTGACGTACATAGTAAATTCACACCGCTAATTATTTTTTTTAAGAACCAGAGCCATTGTTTCGGACTCCTTGTCAAAAGGAGCACCGCTTACATCAGAAAAACAGTCAACGACAGAAAACCCGCTCAAAGCGACCTCTTCCTTTATTGTTTGTAATGTAAAAAACTTTAACCAGTTGAAAACTTCTCTTATGCGTTTCTCTTCTATGATGGTGTATTTATCGACGACCACTTTTTCTTCATCATACTTAAACATGTTTAAAAATCCGAAATAAGGTTCATTTGACCAGAAACCTTCAAAAAGGTTTTCATCATACATTACCACCTCATCCTTCATATCGAAAGAGGCTTCTGTATACACATCAAAAAGAACAACTCCATCATCTTCAAGATGTTTGTAAAAAATTGAAAGCAAGGTCTTTCGCTGATCCGGATTAAGAGCACAATAGTCGCAATATATTAAAGTTATCAGGTTATATTTTTTGTCCGATTTAAAATTCAGATAGTTGCCACATTGATACTCGATATTACTTTTATTTTTTTGTGAGACTTCTTTAGCATAAGAAATAGAACGCCGGGAAAAATCGATACCGAATACATTTGCACCGGAATCTGCAAATTTCTCCGCGTATAGCCCCGGACCACAGCCAAAATCGGCTACAGAAACACCAGCACCAAGTTTAAAATAGTCAATAATCCATTTTGCTGAACGTGCCATAAATTCACCACTTCTTGAAGCTAAATCTATTGAATCGTCAAGATGAGTGTCCAGCATTTGAGTCGATATATATTCATCATCCCAAAGCGCTTGTGCTGTATATTGACTGTATAATGCCGGACGTTTGTTAATTTTCTGTAACTCTTTAAACATAATATTTACTCTCTCATTAAAATCTCTGATAATTATTGCTAAGCCTCGTATAGTAAAAAATTTTTGTCGAAACTGTATATCCACAATAATTACTTAATTCAAAATCATGGTTAGATAGTGCCAATCCAAAGATATTTTACCATAATTTTTATATTTTATAGCAAAAAAACCTGCTCTTACAGAACAGATTTTTTAATTTGCAGCAAGATAATGCTATCAATTTTTACCTTTGATAAAGCTGAATTCCCAGATTTATTGCTGAGTATCATAATAAAACTATATGCTAACAGTTTTCAATTGGGATGAGAGCTCATCTATAAAATTAGAGAACTCATTGAAACTTTTTCCAAGTCTCATAACCGGCTCAGTTCCCATAATAAATCCGTCAGCTATTTTTAAAGCCGATTTCGCTCCTGCCGCATCTCGTATGCCAAATCCTATTACCACAGGAACGTCACTCTTAGTTCGCGCGTGCCTGATTTTTTCTATTGTAGCATCGTCAAAATGGAGATCCTGGCCTGTGATACCACGCATGGATATTGCGTAAATAAATCCTGTAGATCCAGTTACAACCTCTTCAATTTGTTCGAAAGTACTCTCAGGTGTAATAAAGTTAATGTAATCAAGTCCGGCTTCAGTGGCTGTTTTTTTAAGATCGGCTGATTCTAAAAACGGTATATCAGGCACTATCATACCTGCAACCGAATGATCTTTACATTTTTTACAGAATTTTGAGTAACCGGGAGCATGTGCCGTATTGGCGTAATTCATGAAATATATTTTTTTTCCGGACGGCATTTGTTCTCGAATCGCGTCCACTGAGCTGAGAATAGAATCCATGGTTTCACCATTTTCAAGAGCCTTAAAAGCAGCATCCACAATGACCGGCCCATCGGCAACAGGATCAGAAAAGGGTATGCCCACTTCAAGAAAATCAAATAGCTCCAAGCCCTTTAACGCGGCTTTTACAAAAGTATCTCTGTCAGGATAATTACCAACAAGATATATTCCATTATAAGCGTTCATAGTTTTACCTCGCCAAGTATTATTCCTAAATCCTTGTCTCCCCTTCCGGAAAGATTTATTACAACAGTTTTGCCTTTAAAAGTGGACATGTTTTGAAGCAGATAGCCAACCGCGTGACTGCTTTCAAGCGCAGGGAGTATACCCTCAAGTTTTGTTAGTGTATCGCATGCAGCAAGCGCGTCTTCATCGTTACACGAAACATATGTAACACGGTTTGCATCTTTCCAGAATGAGTGCTCAGGTCCTACTGATGGATAATCAAGCCCTGCTGATACAGAGTGAACAGGAAGAACCTGACCATAGCCATCCTGAATAAGATAAGATCGCGCACCTTGAAAGATTCCGGGAGATCCCTGAGTAAGTGTTTCACAGTGATCTCCAGGGTTATGCGAGCGCCCACCTGCTTCGACCCCATACAGAGGAACATCGGTTTCTGCAAAGGGGTAAAACATTCCGGCTGCGTTGCTTCCCCCCCCCACACAGGCAAATACAGCATCCGGCAGACGCCCCTCTTTCAGTTTAAATTGACGTATTGTCTCTTCTCCAATTATTTTTTGAAACTCTCGCACAATCTTAGGAAAAGGGTGTGGGCCGGTTACCGAGCCAAGTATATAGTGTGTATTTTGGCAACTTTTAACCCAATCACGCAAAGCTTCATTAACAGCATCTTTAAGGGTTTGTGATCCAGAAGTTACAGGCACTACAGTAGCGCCCAGAAGCTTCATTCTTTTAACGTTAGTTGCCTGACGTGCAATATCTACAGCACCCATATAAACAACACACTCCAGACCCATAAGAGCACATACCGTTGCAGTGGCAACTCCATGTTGCCCCGCACCTGTTTCGGCGATGATTCTTTTCTTATTCATAAACCGGGCAAGCATAATCTGACCAAGCGTATTGTTAAGCTTGTGAGCACCTGTATGCAGAAGGTCTTCACGTTTAAGATATATGCGGACACCGGTTTTTTCTGATAATCTTTTTGCGAAATAAAGCGGAGTCGGTCGTCCGGCATAATTTTCCAGAAGATCTGCCAATTCGGTCTTAACTTCATCACTTTTTTGGAAATTATCAAAAGATTTTTCCAGTTCATTAAGAACATTTATCAGAGTTTCCGGGACAAACCGTCCGCCGAACTCGCCAAAATATCCTCTCATGTCGGGTAACATATTACTCATTTAGTTAATTCCTCCAGTCTTTTCTTAAACTGTTCCATTTTTTTATGTGATTTTATTCCCGGACTATCCTCTAAACCAGACGAGAGGTCTACTCCATACGGTTTAGCAATCTGAAATAACTCATTCAAATTGTCACAATTCACACCACCCGCGATTATTGTCTTGTTTATTAATTTGAAATCTTTTAAAAGCGTCCAATCAAATGACTCTCCAGTACCGCCTTCACCCTTTAACGAAAGTGCATCCAGTAAAAATGGCCCCTTGCAATCTATCTTCTCAAAATCGAGACTGTTTTCTATTCTATATGAGAGTAAAACAGGATACTCTATCCGTGCAGCTTTTGTCTTTTCAGCTGCAAAGAGCTGTACATAATCCAACCCGGCATTCTTTGAAACATCATTAATTACATCGATACTCTCATTAACAAATATACCTACTTTCATAATTGAAGATGAGACCCTTGAAGTTATCTTCGCGGCCGTCGATGCATCAATATACCGTTTTGAACCGGGATAAAAAACAAGACCTATTGCATCAACCTTTAGCGAAACTGCAAAATCGACATCTTCCTTTCTGGTAAAACCGCAATATTTACAAAACACTTGAAAGCTCCTTAACAAAATATGATGGGTCTCCCGACTTCATAAGCGCGCTTCCAATAAGGAAAACAGACACACCAGTATCGGCTGAAATCTTTTTAACATCATCACTGGTATTTATTCCGCTTGCGGATACGCGTATAACTGATTCAGGAACCTGCTTTAGAACTTTTGCCCCGGCCTCACAGTCAATAACCAGAGTATTAAGGTCACGCATATTGACCATCACAATTTGAGGATTTATTGCCATAACGCGATCAAGCTCCTCAATTCTATTGATCTCGACAATTGGTACTACCGAACGCTCCATCGCATATTCATAAAGCGAGGTGAGTTCGTAATCAGTTAAACTCTGAGCAATTAAAAGAACCATATCGGCACCGTAACGGTACGCGAGCTCGATCTGCTCTTTGAAGTAGATAAATTCTTTACAAAGAACAGGTATGGTAACCGCATTACAGACATCACGCAAATCTTCAAAACTGCCAGAAAAAAAATTAGAATCGGTTAACACACTTATTGCTGCCGCTCCGCCTTTTTGATAGGCAATTGCCTGTGAAGAAGCTTTTGCGGATGCATCAAGAGTTTGCGTTGGAGAGCTTCTTTTAAGTTCGGCAATAACATCAATAGCACCTGAAGGTAATAATGGATATGAAGGTCTAAACCGACTGTCACTGAAATTAAGTAACTGCTTCACATTGTCTTGCTCAGAATTTTTTATTTCGCGCATTTTGTTTAGTTTAAATTTTGTCATTTACTTACCCGCGCAGTATTTCTATAGACTGCATAACATTGCCGCTTATTATCTGCTCATGAGCCATTTTAAATCCCTCTTCTATTGAAGAGGCTTTATCAAGAACGCAAAGAGCAAGAGCAGAGTTTAATGAAAGCAACTTAACAAGAGGAGTATCTTTCTTTTCACAAACAGTTTCCAAGAACAGCTGAGCATTCTGTTGCGCGCTGTAATGTGAAGGTATTGACAGAGCTTCCTCTTTTGTAATATAAGGCGCGGGGTCAATTTCGTACTCTCTAATATCATGTCCTTTTATCTCAGCCACTTGGGTTATAGCGAACGGTGAAACTTCATCCATGCCGTCTTGCGACGAATAAAGAACTAGATGATCAAAACCTATCTGTACAGCAGCCTGGGAATAGACTGGAAGATATGCTTTATCAAATATACCAATCATTTGTCTTTTGGGTCTGGTTGGATTGGTAAGCGGTCCAAGCATGTTAAAAAGTGTCCTGGTTGCGAGCTGCTTGCGTACCGGAACTGCATATTTCATTGCCGGATGGTAGTTCGGCGCAAACATGAAAATAAAATTTGTTTTATCAAAATATGTGCGGGCTTCTTCGGCTTTAAGATTTATCGGAATGCCAAGTGCCTCGTAAAAATCTGCTGATCCTGATAATGAACTGACAGAACGGTTGCCATGTTTAACAATGGAACAGCCCATGGAATTCAGTATAATAGCTACTGCGGATGACACGTTAAACGAATGTATACCGTCACCACCCGTTCCACAGGTATCAAAAAGATTGTCACCGGTAATACCGGGCGAAAGTGCAAATTCACGCATCGAAACAGCAGCACCCGCTATCTCATCCGCACTTTCCTTTCGCATTTTCATTGCGATTAAAAGAGCAGCAAGTTCACACTCTGCGACTTCACCCTGAAAAAGTGAATTAAAAAGTGCAGTTGTTTCAATTTTGTTCAAAACCCCACCATCATAAACTTTTTTAAGCATCTCTTTTGTATTCATGGCATATCTCCGTAAAATTTTTTATTATTTTCATACCGTGCTCACTTAAATAGCTCTCCGGATGAAACTGAACCCCGTAGATCGGTAACGCATTATGTTCAATAGCCATAATTTCATTATCCGAACTTAGAGCCGTAATTTTTAATGTTGAAGGCAATTCATTCGATGATACCGCAAGGGAATGATATCGCACCACTTTAAAACTTTCAGGTATATCAGCAAATAACCTGCCGCCAGAATGTTTAACGGAATCAATTTTACCATGCATTGTTTTCGCTGCATGAACAACCTTACCACCAAAGACCAGACCAATAGCCTGCATTCCCAGGCAAATACCAAGCACTGGTAGATCTGTAATAGTTTTCAATACATCAAGGGTTATTCCCGAATTATCAGGTGTCGATGGACCTGGAGAAAGAATAATCCCGTTATAACGTGAAAAATCTATCAGCGAGAAGTCGCAATCATTAGAGAAGATCTGCACATCTTCACCGCATTTCTTTATATAGTTAACGACGTTATATGTGAAAGAGTCATAGTTATCAATTACGCATATCATGTTTTTCCTCACACTTTACGGGGCATTGCATAAGCAAGAGAAGATGCCAACGCGCCCAGTTTATTTCTTATTTCCTGATACTCATTTTCCGGCTTGCTATCCTGAACAATACCTGCACCAGCCTGTAGATAGTTGCCTTCTTTTGTAAAATATGCTGTTCGTATAGTAATGCAAGTATCAAGATATTGATTAAAGCCCATATAACCGATAGCCCCTGAATATATGTCACGAGGTTGTGTCTCACATTCGTCAATAATTTCTATAGCCCTTACTTTTGGTGCCCCGCTAACCGTTCCCGCAGGAAAGGATTCTTTCAAAACATCAATCATATGTTTGTCATCATCAAGAACCGATTCGACATCCGAAACCAGATGTATTACGTGCGAATAATTTTCAGGCTGCATAAACCGCGTAACTTTTACACTTTCAGGTATTGCAATTCGCGAAAGGTCGTTACGGGCAAGGTCGACAAGCATCAGATGTTCTGCACACTCTTTCTCATCTGCCAGCATGGCCTCAGTTGCAAGCTTGTCGGCTTTTTCATCACCTGTACGTTTTGCAGTACCGGCTATTGGCCTTAACATTGCTTCACGCCCGCTGCAACGCACATGCACTTCCGGGGAACTTCCTACGATAACTATACCGTTAACTTTTATAAAGTACATGTACGGTGAGGGATTTGTTTTTCGCAGACGCAAATAGAATCTGTAAGGATCAATATCCTCAGGTATCATAGCCCTCATAGAGAGAACAATTTGCAAAGCCTCACCTTCGTCAATCATTGAAACAGCTTTCGCTACAGTTGACATAAAATTAGTCTTGCTTTCTGTAAAGCGGGGTTCAACCTCTTCAGCTCTTGAAGGCATATATGGCAGTGTTGTTTCTGAGATCTTGTTTATGATCTCTTCTTCAAGTTCTTCAAGGCGGGCAAGTGCGTTGTAGTATGACTTCTGCACACCATCCTCCGGATAAACACAAACCGAAAGATAATATTTTTTTGTCTCGTTATCGAAACATATAAATTCATCGATATGCATAAGATATATCTGAGGAATTTTATTATTCTCTCGCACAGGCTTGCGAAGGATACCACAGTAGTTAACCATTTCGTATCCGAAGTATCCGGCAAGCCCCCCGTTAAAATGGCCGAACTGCTCAAAGGCAGGTGATGTATAGCGATCAATCTCTTTTTTAAGATAGCCAAAAACCTTATCATCCGGGAAAGAGCCTGTATGAACATTGTCTTTGTACATCTGTCCGCTCTCGAACCGGTAATGGTGACGGGGATTAATACCCATAAAAGAAAATCTGGTATTATCACTGTTGTCACCGAGGCTCTCGAGAAACATTACGTCACCGGCTTCGGACATTACTTTCAGAATCAAAAGATGCCCCGGCTCTTCAAGGTTAAGTTCCCGATAGACCGGAATACGATTATACTGCTTGGAAAGTTTTTGATACTCGTTAAAATCAGGATAATGCATAAGTCCTCCCCTGGAGTTTAAAAAACCGCCTATCAGGCGGTCTGTTGTTTAGGCACAAAAAAACCGCGAAGCCCGCGGTATAATAACAAATAAAAACGAAAGTATACCACTGGCAAAATTATATTTTACCGAGCCACCACCAATTCTTAATATTTATACTGTTATTAAACATTCTCATTATTATTTTCCTTTCACACCCCTGTTTCTATGTATAGAATCATCAAGGTGTTTCTATACATAGAAATACCTTGCAATTATTGTCAACTTTTTTATGGAATTTTTTTAAAAAACATGGCGAAAAATGAAAAGGAAGATAGGAAACCGGAGAATAGGAGAATACCGGAGGAAAGGATAAAAACAAGGATAGTGAGAAAAATGGGAAAAAATGAGAAAATGGGGACGGTGGTGTTTCCTCCAGGAAACGGGGACGGTGGTGTTTTCGAGGAAACCGGAAATCGGGGACGGTGGAGAAAAAAGGGACGGTGGTGTTTTCCCGGCAAGAAAACGGGGACGGTGGAGAAAAAAGGGACGGTGGTGTTTCCCTGACTAATCGGGAATCCAGAAAGAATCAAGAATTATGTAGTTATTCATGAGAATTACAATACTGTTAGTGGTAAAAGATAAAGGGAGGAACTTCGGTATTTTACTCTGTATTACAATCTTTGTTAAAACATAGGCAGACCTGCTTTCATATCATATATAGAATTCCAAATATTGATAAGTATCAAAGGAAGTATTTGGAATTTCTTGTATAGCAGATTACAATCCGGTAAAAATTATCACAATCAGCATATAACATTTTTAGACTTTTTTGGACGTCCAGGTTTTCCTGGATAAAATCCAACCGATAAATCAACCTGAGCTGCATTTTCAGGGTCAAATTCATTTATATAGTCTTCATACAACTGCCTTATTTCTTCATCCAATGAATCGAATAAATCTAACATCTGCTGAATCAAATTTGTTTTTACCTTTGAAAAAACAGCATTAAGTGTACTGAATTTATATTCAACCGGATTTTTAATTATGCCTGCACGCACAGGATTATTGCAAATATACCTTAAAGTATTTACAAGTTGTTTCTTAGTTGCTATAACTTTGCTTTTAAATCGGTCGTACCAAACATGTCCGTGCAACTTATACATAATATTATAACGACGGGCAAACGTACTCAAAATCGAGTTCATGATTTTGTCGAGTCTTTCGTTCTCTTCCGGTTGAATCATCATATGAATATGATTATCCATAATTGTAACAGCACAAGCACTGAACTTGTAATGTTCATGTGTGTGATGTATTATATCAATGAACATTTCTTTTAAGAAAGGGTTGTCTTCAAAAATATACTCGCCCCTGTTAATACGGGCAGTTACATGGTAAGTCGCACCTTGCACAATTACTCTTGGCTTTCTCATATTTCACCGACCTGATTAACTCAAATTTTAAGAAAACGGGAGATTTTTTGATATTATAGTCAAAACTTATAATGGAGTAGAATTTGGAGGTTTAACAATAATTTTGAGGTAAAGAGAAAAGTCTTAGGTGTTTACAGGCTAATGGAGGTAAGTATTAACTACAAATCAAAACATCTCTTACGTTTTCTTTTGGAAGCCTTATGGACTTCACATATATAAACTGAAAAAATAGAATTTTGTTAAATTTTTTTTTGATAAAATAAAATTTTTTCTCAAATAATCTTAATAGATGTGATTAATAAATAGCACAAATCGAAACACATGGTGCAACAATACGACATATTTTATGAAAAAACACTTCGAACATAATTGCTAAAGGAGCGCAAAAACAGAAATGAGGATAAAGGAACACTACCTCAGCGTTTATTCCCTAAAAAATGAATAAAGTAACAGAGGTAAAAAATGAAGAAAAGTGAGAAAAGTGAGAAAAGTGAGAAAAGGGGACGGAGGTTTTATTGAGGTTTTATTGAATCACCACCGTCCCCTTTTACCCTTGAATACAACTTTTTCTGCGATATCCCCAGGAAATGCCACCACTCCCGTTTGCATTGAAAACTTCGAAAACACCACCGTCCCCATTTCCCGGGATAATCCGATCGGAATGACCTCCGTCCCCATATCTCGGGATAATCCCATCAGAAACGTCACCGTCCCATTTTCCCAGGAGCAAACAAACAATTCGATTATCCGGGCAAATGTTCGGGAAATTATTTGGGGACGAAGACAATATCCAAAAACACCACCGTCCCCGATTCCGGTCCCCCGGCACTGGAAAATCCATCAGGCAGAAGACATCCCCGTCCCCGTTTCCCGAGATAATCTGATCAGAATAACCACCGTCCCCATATCTCGGGATAATCAATCAGAAATGTCACCGTCCCCAAATTCAGTTATTAAAAGCACTAAGCCTGTAAATCAACATCAAACAGGCTCCGGTAAACGGCTCCATCAGGTTTTAGAATGCTTTCCTTGAGCGATAACACTTTCGCTTTGCCTTCAACTTGATTTGATTCTGTTACAAGGGTTGGAATAATTTGTAAAAGTGCTGATCGACAGTGCAAAGGTGGATTCTTGACATAACAGATTGTAAAATGGGGGACAAACTTTCTTTTTTCGTATGGTAAATTCATTTTTTGCAGTTTTTGTGTGATTTTCCTTTGCATTGGGACTATACAGTGGTCAATGTCATCCAGACCAGCCCAAATTACTGTAGGAAGCCCTTTATTATCGAAACTACCTGATCGGATGACCTTATAACGACCACTCGAACAGTTTTCTGCCTCATCTACAAGAATCTCGAAAATATCATTAACACGATGAGGAGCAAGTTCACCAAGGAAATTCAAAGTTAAATGAATATTTTCCGGTATAATATACTTAAACCCTTCAGTTCCGCAATATAGAGATAATTGTTTTTGCGATCTTATAATAAGATCCCTAACTTCGGGATCAGGTTCAATTGAAATAAATAGGCGCATATAACTGTTTTGGAATTTTCTTGATTTGTTTTTCCACCATAATTCCTGAAGAGCCATATCTTTTTACATCTTTTTTGTCAAGAATCATGCAATTCACATAATGACAAGAATTATCTGAGACCAAACAAGCAATTCGATTATTTAGGATTATTTGGAGAATTATTTAGAGAATTTTTTGGATTATTTGGGGACGGAGATATTATCCAGAAAACACCACCGTCCCCGTTTTCCCGAGAAAATCCCATCAGAATGACCACCGTCCCCTTTTCCCGAGATAATCCCATCAGAAACGTCACCGTCCCCTTTCCCCGAGAAAATCCGATCAGAATGACCACCGTCCCCAAATTCAAGAGGAAACGTCACCGTCCCCTTTTCTTACCCTTTTCTTACACGTCCTTACTCAGTATCATAAATTTATAATTATGGTGCTGCGGTGCGAACAGGCAACACATAGTAGTAATCCACCTTAGAATAGATATACGAAACATATCCAGCAATACACCACGCGGAATTATTGTTTAAGCTCGTCGCGGTTGTAGAGCTCCAATAAAAACCAAGTTGTATATCCGTAAAACCCTGGCTGTTTAGCCAGTTAATATAAACACCCTGACTATAATTTTTCAATGTCTCGAGCTCGTTGATTGAGGGCAATCGCCAGTCGCTATGACCAGCGTAATTTAAGTCATCGCAGTATGCAATTGCAGTTTCCCAATTTCGGGTTATTGAATCCGGTGATTGTAACCACATAAGGCCTGTCATATTATCAATAACTGTACCGTCACCATTATCAAAGAAGCGCGTCGAAGGAAAATTGATACCTGCCTGATAAGTGCCGTCATCATATGCATTATATTCTGTTGTCTGCCCAGTGACCGAAAGCTGCTTGCCCGACACGGCCGAGTACAGCAAAACACCCCCCATAAGCAGAAACGCAAACAACGACAGTTGAATTATTATGTTTTGTAACTTATTCATTATGCCTCCGGTTTGATTTTTATGTCTATAGAAATTTTTAACTAGTAAATATTTAGGTAAGAATAACATTTCAATAATTCCAAATACTCCAAATATCAGAGAATCAACACCCTTGCCTAGCATCATAATTTCTTATAATTATGGTGTTGAGGAGCGTACAGGCAGCACGAAAAGTTGATCACCCGACTTATCACCGTGTAAAATGTTTCCGAACCTCATACGGAGCATTAACGCAGAGGATGTATTAGACGAAGTAGTCGAACTCCAGTAATGACTAACCTTAAAGTTTGTAAAGCCTTGACTGTTTAGCCAGGTTACAGGCGAGCTCTGACCATGATGTACCAGGCTGCGCAGTTCTCTCACATTGGGCATGCGCCAATCGCTGTAGCTATTAGAAAGACCTTCGCAATATGTAATGGCATTTGACCAGGTACGTGTTGTCGAATCCGGATTTTTAAGCCATACAAGTCCGGTCATCTCATCTCTTATGGAATCCGGACCATCAGCGGTAAAGCGCGGCGAAGGCCAGCTGACGCCATGTTGTGTCGCACCATCTTCATTTGGATTAAGGGTATACCCGGAAATCGCTCCAGCACCTGTCTTAAAAACAGGTATGGCACGGTATACCTCTACAGTGTAGGTACGTGTGGTTATTCCGTTTTCGGCAGTAACTACGATAGTCGCGGTATTGGCACCCACAGAAAGGTTATTCATTGTAAAAACAGTACCCGAAACCACTTCAACACCATTTACGGTTATCGTTGAATCGCTTTGGGCGGCAGTTGCCGTTAATGAGACCGACTGGGTATCGTTGTAAGTCGGGTTGGCTCTGTCGCTAAACGGTACAGGCGCGTTAAGATATGATACCCTGCCAGGATCAAAAGCCGGTTGAAGGATACCCTTTGTGAAGTCAAGTGATGCAAGATTCGCGTCACTGTTTGGTTCATCAAACATGGCCGTCACAATACCGGCATTGGCACTATTACCAGCAGAGACGGCTCCCTCTACACTAAAAACATTGGATGGTATTCCATTAAAAGTATAACCGGTCTTTGGGGTTAGAGAAATAACCGCGGTATAAACAGTATTTGCTGCAGGAATATAGTGATCAGGCGACCATGTCACGGTACCTGTAAACTGTTCGGTTTCATCAATCACCGTAACAGGTGTTTGCCCATATTTAGGCGCTCTCAATCCTCTGATGGTTGAAATTGTAACAATATTCAGCCCTCTTTTTACCAGCACAGTGTACGTCTTTGTAAAAGCGTTATCAGCCGAAGTGACTGTTACATCAATTTCGTTTGTACCCATATCAAGTTGTACGGGGGCAGAGGCCGTTGCGGAAACAACAGACGCGCCATTGACTTTGACTGTTGCCCCGGCACCGGCAACCGTGGGTGTTACAGTAATATAATTGGTCTCATAACTTACCTCTGTTGTGTACGTCAGAGTATCAGGAGAAAAAACCGGAAACAGTGCCGCGCGCGAAATAGTCAAGTTTAAGAGTTTTGGTGCTTGCGTCGCATTATCTTCGCCATTTTCATTATTATTTCCATTGATTACATCTTGTGCATTATTTAAATCGGCCGATTGATAACTGTTTACCAAATCATCACAGGACATACAATAAAACAAAAGCAATATAGAGATTATTATACTGAATGTTTTATTAATCATTATGTGTACTCCTGATTAAAACTTAAACTTTTCGATTATTATTGTAGTATCTAAATTAGCGATTTTTAAAATTTCTACCAGCTCTCTAAAGTTTTTAAAAAGATCCTTAAAATTGTCATTTTTTCTTAGAGGGCGCACTTCGGGAAATTTACCCTGTTTTAGCTCTGTGATATATCTGTTCAGCACAAAAAGAGGTCCGGCTGTCCGGTGGGTCAATCTGATATATACAAGAAGAATAACAACAGTCTGAACAGCAAGCAGAACCAACAGCATAACAAAAAAGCGCCAGTTTACCATATTAATATGCGATACAACCGAGACTGTCTCTTCCAGCATTTCACTATTATTACGCATATCCCCTTCAATGACCTCACGGGATATCTTTATCGAATCAAGATTCCGTGACTCTGATAGATAGAGCAGTGAGGTAAAGAGTTCCTGCTGATTTTTCATAAAAGAAGTCTGGTTTTGCACTACTCTCTCAAGTTTGACACTGTAGCTCCATGCAAGATAACCGATAACAATCAAAATAGCTGTTACAACTATCCCGGTAACAGTTACTGCAACAGCAGTTGTCTTTAACTGGTATCCGCTGTTTATCAAAAATCTGCGCCTTTTCATTAAAAGTTCCTTTTTATTCCCATGTTTATCATATAAAATGAGGACATTGTATCATTTTCCAGGTTAAGATGCAGCGTTGGGCGTATAATAAAAGAGTAGAGGTCAGAGAAACCATACCCGCACTCGAAACCTGTAAAAATCACAGGGTTAAGGTGAACGTTTAACCCGCTTTTACCATTTTTGACGCCATCAATAATATGGATATTGTACCCAATGCCAGCTGATGGAGCAGCAGAAAAACTTCCACTCTGCCATGCCCGATAACCCGCGCCCGCATAAAGTGATGTTAACTGCCCAAATTCGATATTGTTAGAAGTATCATCCAGCAACAAAGCATTTAACATAACCGAGATAACAAGTTTTTTAACAGCCGCGGCACTTATATCCAGCGCCAACGATACTCCATAACCATAACCGGCTATATTGTCATAATTATGCCCCGCATGCAGATACGCCGGAGACAAGGACAACCCGGTAACACTGAACATACCATCAGTTAAATCAGGCGAAGATTCCGGTTTTTGCGAAACAGCACCCTCGCTTCTGTAATAATTGCGTATTTTATAAGAAAAAACAGTTGTTTCGTTTAAGATATCTTCCCAATTATCGGTTTCGTATATGTATACAAGGTCAGTCTTTCCGGTTTTTTTATTATGAACCTTTACAGTTACTGTATAACTGTTTTCAAAAACATCTTCTGTGATATAACGACTTATTTTATTTTCACCTGTTTTATCACGTTCCAGGATAATTTTACAATTTACTACAGCCCCATCCTGCGTGCTCTCGCTGCCAAGTACAGAATCAAGAATATTCTGTATCTGCCGCTTTTCGTGCCGCGACACCCCTGTCCCCTCGACTTTTTTTATCGTAACAGACTCATTCGAAACCTGAGCAGGACAACAGTCAATAACAGAAAACAGAGCAACAAAAAAGATTAAAGCAAGCCTTAAAAACTTCACATAAGCACCTTTGATCATAAATATGTTAATATGCTATTATCCCGGAATATATACATATTAGTATTAATTTGCAAAAGCCCTAACAGCCCTAACCCTGGTTAAAAAGTCCTTTGGAAATACCGACTGGCAGCCGTTATCAAAATCCTGCCCCCAAACCTCTACGGCATAGGTCTCTGATGAGGACCAATAATAATTATTAGAGAAACCGCCAACTCCGCCTGCAGGTACATCCGGATTCTGAACGGTCAAATAGTCTTCATATTTTAACCCTTTAAGATTCCAGCACATATACCATAATTCATTCTTTGATGGTAAAAACCAATCACTATAACCACCATAATTTAAATACGTGCATAACTTTGCCGCATAATCGTCTTTGTTTTCATAGGGTTCATATGTACCAAATTGTGTGACAATATCGGTTGTATTCTGTGTTCCGGTACCAATCTCGGTACCACCTGCACCTGATACTTCGGTATTAAAACCACCCCACACCTTATCGGTCCATTCGGTTGATACCGGTGCCGCTTCAAGGTATTGACCCCAACTCTGTACAGAACCCGCGTCGTAAAATATCAGACCGCCAGCCGGGCCGGGCAGTCTTAATGCTGTATATATTGCGTACAACACAGTATCTGACCCTATTGTAAAAGTGCTTCCCGGCTTGTATTGAGCTGCTGTGGCAGACGCATCAGTATCCCATCCGATAAACACTTTTTTTGTTGTACCCCATATAATTTCGCCCTCAAGAAATCCGCTATTGCCTGATACAGTTATTGTATCACCATTTCTATAGGATGTACTGTCAACAGGCACTGTACCTGAGGTATTACCTGTACCGACATGGTAGATAACACAATACAGTCTCGTTACCACTACCCTGTATGTTTTAGTAACAGTAGAATCCTCAGACGTAACTGCTACTGTTATAGTGTTTTGACCAGCAGCAAGGCTAATCGGGCCGGAAGCCGTACCAGACGCAACGAGCACACCGTTTACAGTAACACTCGCCCCAGCGCCTGCGACAACAGGCGTAACCGTTATCAAGGTTACCGTATTATCTACCTGAGCTGTATACGAAATTGTGTTAACATCAAACACTGGCGACAGCGATCCGGCAGATATGGACAAACCGGAAAGATCGGCGTTATTGGAAGAATCTTCCCAACTTAATCTTGTAACAACAACAGTGCAGGTTTTTGTAGTTATATTATCTTCTGCGGTAACCACTATAGTTATCGTGTTTTGTCCAACTTCAAGTGCTATCCAGTCAGATACCATACCGGAAACAACGGATACGCCGTTTACAGTAACACTAGCGCTGACACCTGCAGCTGTGGGTGTTACTTTTATTGATGATATATTATTATTAACCTGCGCAGTATAAGCATCTGTGTTTTCTGCAAACGAAGGTGAAAGCACACCTGATGACAGAGACAGATTTGACAAATTAGCATTATCACTTGGCACATCAAGCCTTGTAACAACAACATAATATGTTTTTATTCTTATACCAGCTGTAACCACTATTGTTATAGTAGTTTGTCCAACAGCCAAACCTATTGAACCAGAGGCAGAGCCGGAAGCGACAGACACATCATTTACAGTAACACTGGCGCCGATACCCGCGACAGTAGGGGTTACTGCTATCGATGAAATGCTATTATTCACCTCTGCCGTATAGTAAATTCTGCTTTCACTGAACGAAGGAGATATGGTTCCTGATGACAATGACAAATCGGACAAATTAGCATTATTGCTTGAAGATTCAAGCCTTGTAATAACAACAATATATGTCTTGTTAGTTATATTATCTGCAGAAGTAACAACTGTTGTTACAATATTTTGTCCAACCGCCAGAGGAACCGTATTTGAGGCTGAACCAGAGGCAACGGTTATGCCTCTTACCTTGACATTCGCGCCAGCACCCGCAACTGTGGGTGTAATCGCTATCGAAGATGTACTATTGTCCACTTCAGTTGTATAATAAGTAATGTCCGCAGAAAACGAAGGTGAAAGTGTACCTGATGACAAAGAAAGATCTGCAAGGTTCGCATTATTGCTTAAAGATACCAGCCTTGTGACAACAACTGTATAGGTCATAGACGTTGTATTATCATCGGCAGTCACTTTAATAGTGATTGTATTTTGACCAGCGGAAAGTGAAATTGAGGCAGAAGCTGTACCGGAAGAAGCAATGTTTCCATTTATAGATATTGTCGCATCATCATCTGCTGATGTCGCAGTTATTGTAATGGCTGAAACCGAATTGTCAACTTCAGCACTATATTCTTTTTTTGATTGAACAAATGAGGGTGAAAGATTACCGCTGGATAATTCAAGAGATTCAAGATTTACATTATGTCCATTTACCAGACCGCCATCTCCGTTTTCATTATCTGAACCATCACATGTCGTTAAAACCAGACTTATTGGAAGCAACAGTATAACCATAAGTACGATGTGTTTCATACGAACCTCCTGAAACAGATATACTAAACGAATTACTTATTTTTATAAAGTCAATGTATATTTTAAGATATCAACCAGAAAACACCACCGTCCCCTTTTCTCAAAGAGAAACATCACCGTCTCCAATTCCCGGATTTCCCCGATTTCGAAATCTGACAGGTTCCAGTTTCGATGGGCAAATAACGAAAAAAACGGAGCTTTTGCTCCGTTTTTTCGAATCAAATTGATCCCAATGTACATTTATCAAAAACTAATAGCGGAACACGTAAATCATCATCTTAAATAAAAGATAATTGTACGCTACTACTTTACTCCGGTTAACCCAATTCAAAGTAGTCAAAACTATCCCCCGAAATATCATCCCGGAAACACCACCGTCCCCATTATTACCGCCCAATTTCTCTTTACCTCGTCACTGTAATTAATCAAGTTCAAAATAGTCAAAAACAGATCCTGAAATATCATCTAGCGAAATAAGATAATCAGGTAAAGCGGTATGGGCGCCATCTACTTCCCCTTGATAGATGATCTCTTCCCAGCCTCGGGCAATAAAGATAACAGGCTTATAGGGTCCCAAGTCATTATTGCTTCCAAGATTGAGTATATCACTAACAATATTTAGATCAGTATCCATTTTAACAATAATCTGTGAAGAACTTCCACTAACATAGATGAATCCCGATTTATAAATTACATCAACGTTAGAATTTTCACCATACCCGGAACCCAAGATATCTTCAAATGTAAGATAATCATTTTCATCATAATTCAGTTCAAAAGAGCTATTGATGTTTATTTTTAAAACTTGTGAATTACGATTATTCCTATTATCGATAAAACCAATTACCAGATTTCCGGAACCTAATGACTCAACAGCTCTTAAATATTGATATTGATCTGTATCTATAATTATACTGCAATCAATTATATTTACGCTTTTACTGTCTATATTAAGCACATAGATAGAATCATCAGTCCCGACATACAGCCTTCTCGAAGCAGAATCAAGACTGATTGCATGTGATATCGGCATTGTCCAGCTAGCGCCAATCATAACTTCTGGCTCAGATGAAATTTTGTTGTAACGATATACCTGCCCGATATCTTCCGAAAATAGAACATACGCCCGGCCCGCATCATCCAAATCTACATCAACAAGAGGACTTGAAGCCGGGAATGTTTCTGAATCAATTACTCCGGGATTACTATCGTCCATGCTCTTGTATACAAGGATTCTATTATTATATTTATCAGGAACAACAAGCTTGCTTTTGGACATGGCCATGCTTACCGGAACGTTAACCGATGTTCCGGAGACAGAACCTACTTTTATTGATCCTGAATATTCCAGTACAAATGAAGTATCGTCGGTTGAGGTATAGGCAGTGATATTTATCGCGGCATTTGTTAAGCCTGGCACACCTATATCAATATTACGATTTGAAGTTTTTCTGGTAAAAATTTTAGAGTAACCATCGGCTTGAACATTGAACTTAACCGATTGAACTGTCGAAAGCGACGCGAAATTTTCTGTCGCGTATTTTAGCTCAAATTTGAGCGCAACACCTATACGGGTTACCTTGATTACAACAGAACGATATCTTTTTCCTGATGTAGTATCGAAATGGAAGGTGAAATAATTCGGCCCCATTTCCAGAGGCAAGCCCAGATCTGCTTTTCGTGTTTCAGCATTGTAGACTGGTACTTTGGTGGATCGCCCGTTTGTCCAGATTTTTAATCCATCAGCAAGATTCAAACTTCGTGAAAGAGAAGGAGGCAAGGTCACGCTGACATCTATCTCGGATTCAGTAGTATCATCGAGTTCAACTGAATCGGTACCGGTAACATCGGTACCGTTTACAGTAAGATCTTCCATCTCAACGACTTCTGCGTCTTCAGGAAAATCGCCAAGATCAACAGCCTCATCAAGTATCGGATCCAGGGTTACTTTGTCATCATCTCCTGATGATCCGCCACAGGCTGCAAGACTTACTATAGTCAAAATAATAAAAAAAGAAAATAATCCTTTTTTCATAACATCCTCCATTTAACAAATACTGTTCTGCTCAATCTATAAACGCTATAAAGACTATAAACAAAGTTCGGTCATTCTGATTAGATATTCGCAACTTCTATTGATTTCAACAGGGAACTTGCCCTTGCAGATTACTCCTGGTAGAATAACCCAACGGGTAACACGAAAAATTCCTACAAATCAGGCACATAAACCATATTGCCTTCTGAACTATGGTAATTCTTCGAAGTTCCTTATTGCTATACCTAGTGTTTCAAAAAACAAACAACACTCAAATATAAAAGCACAAATATTTTTAAAAGTGACAATATAAAACAGTTCTAGATTTTTATATTTTTTAAAGAACCTATAGCAGGCAAAAAAGCGAATGGTACTATTAAGATAAACGAATTAGTCTATTTTACAAGCCAAAAATGATTTTTTGATACAATATTACAAAAAACATCAGACCGTACGGACGGGTTTTATAATTTCCAACAAAATAGTGATACTTTTATTTTGGGGACGGTGGTGTTTCCCATCGGAACAGGGACAGTGATGATTTCCCAGGATTCCTGGTATTGGGGACGGTGGTGTTTCCTAACGGAATGGGGGCAGTGGTGATTTCCCTAATGTCAGCGACTCGGGTTTTTTATTTTTTTGTGGGTTTTATCCGTTTCTTTTTGAGTTTATTGCCCAGATTTAGATATTTTACCGATATGTATCGGCAAAATTATGATTTCAGGTCAGAGGGAGTTTTATTTTAGAGCGAGTTCCGCCATTATTCTCGATTGTGAATTTTGCATGAAGTTGCATAGCTAGCATTTTGACTATCATCAAACCAAAACCTGTGGATTTTTCAAGATCAAAACCCGCAGGCAATCCCGCACCATCATCCTGAATAGTTAAAACAACGCCATCCCGCTCTTTTTTAAGAGTCACATTAACATTTCCAGTAGCTTTATCGAAATACGCATATTTAAAAATATTGGTAAAAAGCTCTTCTGTGATTACTCCAACAGGAAAAAGTTTTTTTTCTTCAATTATCAGCTCTTCAAGATCGGTCTTTACATTGATATCAGTTTTTTCAGGAAAGAGTGATATTACAGAATCAATAATACTTTGCAAATATGATGCCGCTGAAAGATTTGTGTAGTCTGCTCCATGCAAAAGTGAATCATATAAAATCCTCATACAGTCCACACGGCCGATTGCGTCCTGCAAAACAGAAAGCGCTTGATCATTTGTAACTGATCCTATTTGCAGCATAAGAAGATTACTTATTGTAGCTATATGATTCTTCATTCGATGATGAACTGCCCGCAACAGAGTATCTTTTTCAGATAACTGCCGAAGAACTTCCTGTTCAGCGGCCTTTCTTTCTGAAATATCTCTGGCTATTGACAGTATTGCCTGTTCCCCTTCATAGGTAAGAAGCGTAGAGCATATTTCGACAGGCAATGGAGATCCATCTTTGCGCCGATGTATTGTCTCGAATTTCTGCACTTTGTCTGTTGGCATATCCTGGCACATTTTGCGAATTTCCTGAATCGAAAGATAATAGTCAACATTATCCAGACCAATATTCATCGCCTCTTCAGAAGTGTATCCAAGAACATTTTCCACTCCCGGGTTAACATCCAGCACATTGGCATTCAGATCAATGATCCAAACAGTATCAAGCATTGCATTAAAAAGTGCTTTATCAACAGTGTTTCTGACCAACAAAAACTTCTGGTTAGAATATTTTTTACAAAGATTCATTATTGTTTTTATCGATGCTCTGAAATAATCAGAAGACAGTGTTTTATCAATAATTCCAAACGAAGAGCTACCTTGAATTAGATCATAATCACCAGAGTCAGGAGAGTTCAAAAAAACCAGAGGGAAATGATAATTACCGCAAAATCGTATAATATTTTTAGCGGAAGGCAACGATGGATTTAAAACAACAAGTGGTATTATATTAGTAAAAGAGATCTTTTCCAGAACATTATCATTTCCACTTGAGCAGACACAATTATATTCTTCACTACCCAGCACAGCAGCAATTTTATCTGTATAAAGCGAATCATTATCAATAACTACGATGGTATCTTTAAGTTCACTATCCATCTTGCGTTTCCAATAGAATTATAAGGAACAACAGTACAAAAACAGCACGAACATGCTATTTTTGTACTGCCAATATACAATTATGTAATACTAATTATATTTGCAAGTTGTTTTTGTAACTCACTATTTCCAAATCAAAATAGCCCACAAACAATACATACAGAAAATACCGTGTAGAAAGAACCGATGATTAACAAAAATGAAAT
The DNA here is from genome assembly GCA_016934935.1 of Spirochaetota bacterium. GTDB lineage: Bacteria > Spirochaetota > UBA4802 > UBA4802 > JAFGJZ01 > JAFGRW01. The sequence goes on from JAFGRW010000041.1 coordinate 29,031, forward strand.
GTAAATCAAATAAGTGACCATTAACAACACTTACTAATCAACATATATTTTGTTCAAATAAGTTTGTTAATTATCAAATCATCCTGTAAAATATGAATATTATCGAAAATACCTTCTGAAACATATATCTTCTGATCTTGATCAATCAATATAACATTTATATCTTTTCTTGATTTCAAAAACTCAACAACCTTATCTTTTCCCATAACAAAAAAGGCAGTAGAATAGGCATCAGCAAGAGCAGCATCTGAAGTAATTACGGTTACAGAAACAAGCCCTTGTGCCGGATATCCAGTTCTTGGATCAATAATATGATGATACCTGCGTCCATCTTTATCGAAAGCAAATCGCTCATAGTCACCTGACGTAACACAAGTCTGTCCATTAATAATATCAAAGTATAAAAGCAATTTACTATTATCCCGGGGATTAATAAGCCCTGCTGTCCAGGGATCATCATTTTTACTACCTAACGCTTGCAGATCTCCACCGGCATTAACAAGCGCAGAGGTCATACCGGAATCTTTTAGCGACTGCACACATTTTGATATTATGAATCCCTTAGCAACTCCCCCCAAACCAATACGAGTTTTTGAACTCTTTCGATATACTTTTTTTGCCTTATAATCCAATTCAATTTTCTGATATCCCACCCCTGAAAGAGCTTTTTGCATCTCTTCATTAGAAGGAGGAAAGAATGGAATATCATTAAAATTATACAGTTGACCGGCTGAGGCGAAACTGATGTCAAAAGCACCTGAACTTTCTTTCGAAACCTTTAAAGCAATATTGATAACATCCGCACATTCCTTTGAAACAATTACCGCTTCTCCAGGTTCAGATTTATTTATACGGGTAACATCTGAATTCGGCCCTGGCCCCAATAATGATTCTAATCGCGAAATTTCGTCAAAGGCCTTATTCATAGCATCATAAGCCTTTTGCGATTCTTCCGTATAAACAGTTATTGTGACAACTGTGCCCATTTTAGTTTTTGTTAAACTGTATGGTTTTTTTTGCTCAGTCTCCTGCAACTTGGCACATGAAAACATCAAAAACAGCAAAATTACTTTCTTCATAATCATCACTTTCCCGATACGTATCGGTAAAATTATTAAATTGTAATAAAATTCATTTTTCTTAAAAAAATTCGCCCTTTTTCTTAACTTGTTCGTTATATAATATAAAACAAATAAGGAGCAATACTATGGTTGATACAACAATAAACATGACGCAAACACGTTATTTAAAACTTCTTCAAATGTCAATCAGCACTGGTCTATCTACAAACAGAATAATTATACTTTGTTTAAATAAATATATTCCAAAAATCAGAAGAAAAGCCTATAAATTTGGTACTCGCAAATATCAAGACAGAGCACCCGAGTGGCAACATGTCCACCTATATGTTCACCATGTAACTTTTGAAAAATATCATGACATTACAAGATTTCACAAAAACAATCTTTCTCTTCTAGCGAGTAAAGCTTTCGATGAATGTCATGATTCAATCAAAATGTCTCTTGAAAATGATAATAAATCTAAAACGTATTCTGATTATTACACTGTCTTCTGTAATAATCCAGATAAAAAAGTTACTCTTATTTCAATCTGGGATAAATCAGAATTAATTGGAGCTGTCACTACCAAGTATTGCACTAACGATAAAAACATGATACTTGATATTAAAGACTGGTAATTTCACTTACCAATTTCAAAATATCCTGCGCATTATGCGCCACATATTGTTCTCTTTCAACTTCACTATTACCGGCATGACCGTATGAACATCCAATAAACGGTATACTATTAGAAACCGCAGCATAACGATCCGTTTCACGGTCACCAACCATTATAGCAGCGCTATATTTTATTTCACTTAAATAACTTTTAACTAGTTCACTTTTGTCATGGATAACTACCTCGTCTACGACCTTTATCGGTTCATAGAAATATTTTCCTATTTCATGTGTTCTGAAAATTGCTTCTATATAGTCCCGAGCTCCATTAGATGCCATAATCAATCGATATCTATCTGAATATAATGTACTCAGAACTTGCTTTACACCCGGATATAATTTTCCCCCACCAGATTCAATACCCAAAACAAGATTACGATTAAATATCTTTAACATTAAGCTGCAAAAACTTTCATCAACCTCCGGCATCAACCCTTTAAAGATACCCAAGGGCGGTAATCCAATAACATTGAAGATTTCTTTATTAGAAGGAAATTTAACATCCTTTATTCCTGTTTCTTTTTTAAAATCAATTACTGTTTTCCGATAGCTATCTATCAAAATATCGCTGTTATCAAAAAGAGTGCCGTCCATATCGAAAGCAATAACTTTCATAAAAAAACTCCAATTCTTAAAAGTTGAAAAAAGGGAAAAAAACATTAACTAAAAAAACACAGGAAAGAACAACAATAATCCATGCAAAAAAATCACCAACAGCACCATAGACGTTATTAACTCTTTTCAAGGGGACATCCGCATATAAGACCTTCCCTGCCCCTACTATATTACGAATTCTTCCATACGAATCAATAGCATATGATAAGCCATTATATGATATATTTACTATCGAAAATCCATTCTCAACAGATCGCCCAATCATCGAGTGAATACCTGCTTTGTCAGGAACATATCCAAGATCAGAGCAGATAACTATATCCGCGTTCCTAGAAACAGCATTTTTTACATTATAGGCATAATCCATATCTTTCCTGGAAAGCAAAGCAATATTACCAAATGGTGTTGCAGCAATTGATATGGTTCCTTCCGTGTTGTATACATAAGGCTTTTCTTCTTTATAAAGGCTTTTTTTATGGTATTCAGCAACTATTTCACCAGTAACATCAAACATCAATACACAGCTTATACCTTTATTCAGTGAATCATGGATTTTATCACTTGAATCATCTTCTGCTGCATTTTGAGTTACATCTTTAAAATAACCGAGTACGACATATACTTTGTTATCTTTTGAAATTCGGGATAACTCATCACGCAAACCTTTATCTTCATCTTCATTTACAAAAAAAGCATATTCCGGAAAAACAACAACACGGCATTCATTCATCGCAGCTTCTTCTGCACGCTTTTCGATTGTTTCCAACTGTTTTTCATATACTGGTCTGTTTTCATGTCTAAATATTTTATCAAGTGAATAATCATCTTTCTCAGACATTCCAACAGCAGCTATACGAACAGTATTGTTACTATATTTAGAACTACTGTTAATTGATGATATTCTTATATTTCCATAAAACACTAATATAAAACAAATAAAAAGGAACAGGATGATGCCTCCACTACTGCGCATAGAATTAACACCATTATTCCATATCCAGCACACAATGGATGAAGCCCAACTGATAATAAACACAATAACCCATATACCACCTAACGACGCCAATTGTATCATCCATTTATTATCTGCCTGTAAATAATGAGAGAAACCTGAAACACCGGAAAAAACACTTGTTTTAGACAAAATAAAATACACAGATGTAGTAAAAACCGGAAAAACAATAGTATAAACAAAACCACAATTTCTATGATAAACAAGTCGTGTCAGCCAATATGGCAAAGCAACTCCTGCAGCAATTAAGAAATTCTTTAGAAATCCTGAATACCACCAGGCAGCGCCCTCATAATTAAGAAAAGGCAGAGTTGACAACTGAACAGTTAAAACAAATCCAATGAAAGAGAAAATCCATGCCTCAAACAATTCCTGTTTTTCAAGAAGATGCAATATAAATATAGGTGCTGCAAAAATCATTACTGGTAAAAAAATATATGTTCCTGTTAAATAATACAAGCCATAGCCTAACACAAACCAAATAAAAACCAACTCACCTCTTACAGACATTTTCATAAAGCATCCTTCACTATAGTTAACCACTGAATAAAACAATAAAGTGATCTAATAAACAAATCAATACATAATCAGCCAATAGTCCTTAACAATTAATATCAAGTAAAATTTAATATCTAAAAATCATAGAGAATTGACTATTTACTTAATATCCATAAGTACCGATACTATAATACAACTATTTCTCATTTTTAGGGATACAGCCAAAATGCATAAAAGGTTTTCAATTATATTATTATTAGTAATATTGCTGCTAACTCCCTACTTTATTTTTGTTTATATGTATCATTCTCAATACGATCTTATTTCAAGTGATTTGGAATATACAACGAATCTCCCAACTACGTTGTTTGATTCTAATGGTACAATAATTGCAGAATTATACGACGAAAAAAGATCTCCTGTTAAATTCGAGCAAATACCCGATACCGTTATCACGGCATTTACTTCAGCAGAAGATAAGAATTTTTTCAAACATAGAGGTCTGGATTTTGTAGGAATAATCAGAGCTTTAATCGTCGACATTAAACAGGGATCTATAAAACAGGGAGGATCAACAATAACTCAACAGCTTATCAAGCAACTTTATACTCATAAAAAAAGAACAATTGAACGCAAAATTATTGAAATTCTGCTTATCAGGAAAATCGAAGAAAACTTCACAAAAAATCAAATACTTGAAATGTATTTAAATCAGATATATTTCGGGCATGGTGTGTATGGAATCAAATCTGCAGCAGACTTTTTCTTTGGAAAAGAATTAAAAAATTTAGATATATATGAAGCTTCTCTACTTGCTCTTATTCCACCTGCTCCGAACAGATATTCACCACTTCGCAACCCGCGCATAACATTCAGCAAACACAAACAAATTATAGTTAATCTTGTCCAAAATGGTCATATATCAAAAAAAGATGCACTTTATAATTTTGAAAAATTCTGGTCACGATATCTTGAACAAATCATCGACAGATCCCCAAACGAAATAGCTCGAAACAAAAATGACGACAATGCGCCATATCTAACCGACTATATTCGCCAGCAGCTTATAGAAAAATATGGCGAAGATGTAGTCTACAAAGGTGGACTAAAGGTTTACACAACTTTTGATTTAAAAATGCAGCAAATCGCGCAAGAACTACTTACAGAAAGAATAACACAACAACAGAGAATTTCATCAAAATATAACGATAGAGAACTAGCGATTCTCGAAAATGATTTTTATATCTCAAAAGAACAAAAAATATCAATAAATGAAATAACAGCACTTAAGAACATACGTAGTCAAATTTCAGATGAAACATCATTTTTAGCTCTTATATGCGGTGCTGATAAAATTACTGATATTTATACGAATTACAGCAGATTCTACAGACAACAACGTCAACTTGCTAACGTTGAAGGTGCTTTCACTGCAATTGAACCTGATTCAGGAAAAATCAAGGTTCTTGTGGGTGGAAAAAAATTCAGCTATGAGAATCAACTTAACCGGGGGGTTAATTCACGACGTCAGCCTGGTTCTGCGTTTAAACCTTTTGTTTACGCATCAGGAATAGAAGACAAAATCATTACAGCAGCTACTCAATTCCAGGATTTACCTATGGTTTTTAATGAAAGAACCAAGACATGGGCTCCTTCTAATGCTTCGGATAAATTTTCAGGACCTGTCCTAGTCAGAAAAGCAATAACTCGATCAATAAATACTATTGCGGTATTGGCATACGAAAAAATTGGGGGGGATCGAATCGCCTCTTATGCGTCTCGTTCGATACATATCGATAAAACCCGATTCACAATTGATCCAACCCTTGGATTAGGCTCATCAGAGCTTACACCACTCGAACTAACAACAGGATTTGCATGTATTGCGAATCAAGGAATACCTGTAAAACCTTATGCAATACAAAAGATTCTTGATAAACACAATAAAGAGATCTATGTTCACGAGCCAAAACCACAAAAAGCTGTTTTTTCTCGAGGAACTGCCTTTATTATGAACTCCATACTACAAGCGGTTATTACAAACGGAACTGCAACCTCCACAATTCGTAACAGATGCGGTTTCACATCCCCAGCCGCTGGCAAAACAGGTACTAACAGTGATTATCGGGATGCATGGTTTGCGGGTTACACTCCAGATCTTGCAGCCGCTGTCTGGATCGGATGTGATTCGCAAAAATTTACACTTGGGCCGGGACAATATGGAGCAAATGTAGCAGCTCCTGTGTGGGCAAATTTCATGAAAGAAACAGCCTCAATACGTCGCAAACTTGCTTTTCCACCAAAACCTCCCGAAATTATTCAAGTATCAATTTGTGAACATTCAGGTGACCTGCCTTCGGAGGGATGTCCTGTTGTTCAAGAGTATTTTCTTGAAGGAACAGCACCCAAAAAACGCTGTTCAAGCAAACATGAATCGATGAAAAGTATATATGATCTATTTTAATTATAGAGACTGGAGATAAATCATGCAAACTTCTGCAAAGTCTGTTGTGAAACACAAAATTATTTCAACTCAATGCCAGTCATGCGGACATACATTTAACCTCTCATCTGAGAAAATTAATAGTTTTCAAAATGGTATGACTCATTGCCCTTCTTGCTCAAATCCGATAAAAATAACTTTTTGTCCTGAATGCAACATATCCTACTCTATTTCGACAGCAAATCTTAAACCTAACAGATATGCAACAAAATGCAAGCAATGCGGATACGGATTCTACATTGATATTCCCGAGAGTCCTGAGCAAAAACACAAAATGCCTTTTATTACACGAGTCACAGAACCGATAGAGAAAGCACCGGTTTCCAAAAAACCTGTTACAACATTAAAACCCGAAACTAAAAAAAACGAATCTGTTAGTTCAAGCGAAGTATTAAAGAAAATGGAGCCTCCCCGGCCTCAAAATTTGCAAGAAACTTCTTTATCAGAAGTTTTTAAACTCATCTCTAAAGCATTTAATCTTCAGAATTTTTCACTATCATTAATATCCATAATTTCAATGATTTCTATATTCTTAATAAGTACAAATATAATTACTTTTTTAACACCCCCACCTCAAGTATCCGGTAATTATCTTTTATCATTTTTAAATATAATTCCGCCTCTACTGGTTTTCGCTGTTTATACTGCTTTTGCCTCCGTTTCCGCAAAAAGAATACTTATTAATAATGAAGTTCAGCTTTTCAACAACACAACGGGACTAGAATTATTCGCAAATTCTCTTTTTGCGTCACTTTTTGGAGGTGCTCCAGCCCTAATAGCTATACAAACATTACTGGTATTCATAACTCGAATCCCGGATGGAGGCACTCTAATTTTTGCATTAACGTTTTTACCGATATATATCGGAGCTATATTAACAGTTTTAACCCTAACAATCGGTATCTGGTTTTTGCCGTCAATTTATGCAGCGAAAATCAGAACACCTTTAGGCCACCTGTCCGAATTTATACGTTTTATAAAAAAACATAATATAAATCTGATAATTAATGTTTTTACGCTTTTCATGGTTGCCGGTGCTCTTTCAACGGCACTGTTTTTTGTCCACGCAACAGCTCTTTCTCTTGCTGAGACCATAATCTCTGGAGCAGGCAACTCAAATACAATAGAGACACTTTCAAATATTCCGGTATTGTTTACATCATTTGCAAGATTCTCATTCTTCGGAGAAAACAGTTCATTACTCAACTATCTGACAGCCCAAACTTCAATCTTTTCGACAGCTGGCGGAATTATCATAGGTATTTGTTTAAGCTTAATAACACTGGTACTTTACAGCCTGATCCTTACCATAATAACTGTATCCAGTACGGTTATTTACAAACAGCTTGAGTATCCTTCATCTGATCCAAAAATAATTCCAGGAAAAGGAATCATGATACTACTGATTCTTGTTTATTTTGCAGTTTTAGCCATGAAAGCTGTTTTTAGTTAATTATACAATACACTATTCTATCACCAAACAAAGGAAGGATTTTATGCGAACAGGCTCTTTCATAGTTTTTTTCTCGGTTTTTCTTTCAATATATTCGTTGTCCAATGTCTTCATCTACTATACAGTTCGGAATATTTTTAAACTGAAAGGGATAAAAAAACTAATTTTAAAAATTACACATATTTTTATCGCATCATTATACATCTCATCAAGATTTTTAGAAAATTACTGGAGAAACAGTCTAACCGAATCTCTGGCAACGATTGGCTCTTTCTTCCTGGCAGTTATGCTTTATCTTTTTCTTTTTTCTCTGGCAGGTGTTATAATTTGGTTTATTTTAAAACTAATACCAAAGGCTAAACCGGTTACAATAAAGCACAAAGATAAAATCCTAAAACATGCCGGTATCTTTATGTTAGTATTTGTAACACTGATTACTTTGTACGGATATTATCACGCCTGTTCTCCACAAGTTAAGCATCATAAAATTTCTATCTCTAAACCACAATTTTCTTCACACCTAAGAATTGCTTTTATATCTGATATACACCTGGGTACCATTATAAAAAATAAACGTTTAAATAAAATGGTAACCAACGTTAACAGTTTTAACCCCGACATAATACTATTGGGCGGGGACATTGTTGACGAAGATATAGCACCGGTTATTAAATATGATTTGGGAGCCTTATTAACAAAACTGAATGCGCCGCTCGGTGTTTATGGTGTAACCGGTAACCACGAATATATCGGTGGAGTTGAAAAAGCTGTAAAGTACCTTGAAGATCATAAGATCACAATGCTTAGAGATGAAGCAATCATTATTCCTGAACGATTGATTCTTATCGGACGTGAGGATTTCAGTATTACAAGGTTCACCTCTAAAGCAAGGCTGCCACTATCCGAAATTATTAATAACCAGATTTCTTCTTCCGACTGGAAGCAACTACCATCAATAATTGTCGACCATCAACCATACGGAATTAACGAAGCCATCACTCAAAAGGCCGACGTCATGTTAAGCGGTCATACACATAATGGACAACTATGGCCTATTAAATATATTGTATCTCAAATTTTTAAAATTCGTCATGGTCTAAAAAAATTTGAAGACACCTGGTTTCTGGTTTCAAGTGGTTATGGCACATGGGGTCCACCTGTGCGGGTTGCGACAGATTCCGAGATAATCATTATAGATCTTTTCCCTGAAAATTAGCTTAATTCTTGACATGAAATATGTTACAAATATACATATTAGATCATAGTTTATAATTTAACTGTTATAAAATTTCAAAGTGCCTTTGCATATAACGAAAAACAGTAATTTAACACAATATACCTATTTGGAAAAATTCATATGAAGATTTTTGTTACCGGAGGAACAGGTTTCATTGGCAGAAACCTTATTCCCAGACTTGTTCAAAAAAGACATAAAGTCACAGCTGTAGCCAGATCTGCGTATGGGAAAAGCCAACTTGATCTTATGGGAGCTACACCGGTCGACGGAAATCTTGCATCAGTGAGTACATTCACCAGTAACTTCAGTAAAGCAGATGCAGTAATTCATCTAGGTGCAAAAACTGAAAGCTGGGGATTGTACAACGATTTTTTCGAAATCAATGTTCGGGCGTCTGAAGAAATCACCGGTGCGGCATCCTACCATGGAGTAAAAAAACTAATTTACTTAAGCTGTGCCTCCGTAGTCTGCACAGGTAGCCCGTTATTTGATGTAGATGAAGACTATAAACCTTCTGGATTTCCTTCAGATAACTATAGCAAATCAAAAGCCATTGCTGAAGAAAAAGTTCGCAATGCCTCAAACCGATTAAATACTGTAATTTTGAGACCCGCCTTTGTCTGGGGTAAACAGGTTCCATTTATCGAAAGGCTCAGGCACCATACAAACCGAATCGGTTTTCCTAACATTGGGAAACGGGGTCATCAGTTTTCGACCTGCCATGTAGAAAACATTGTGGAAGCCATAATAACAGCACTTGATCAACCAGATAAAAGTGGAACTTTTTATGTAACCGACGGCGAACCTGTTGCTGTGAAATTCTTCATGCCGCAGCTTCTGCTATCTCATGGACTCTTTGCAGGCCGCGTAAACCTTCCACGCTCATTTGCACTTTTTATGGCAGGATTTTTTGAAGTTATATGGGCTATAATTCCCTTTAGAAAAACACCACCATTAACAAAGAACATAGTCAATATTCTAGGAAGCGAAGCAACTTTTAGCGACAACAAATTCAGAGAAGTTTTTTCTTATAAAAACAGGGTGCAATTAGAGGAAGAACTTCGATCAAGAAGATATTGAACCATCTCTATGATTAAGTACTCCGCCAATAGAACTATATAACTCATCAAGAGTAAACGGCTTAGATATAAAACCCGCGATATTTTTTTTATTTATTCTCTCGAATCTATCTTTCTGAACAAAGCCACTAACCATAATCACAGGGACTTTAGGATTAATCTTATTAATAACCATAAAAACCTCATCACCGCCAATCCCTGGCATCATGATATCCAGCAACACCAGATCAATATCCCTGTTATTTTGAATAAAAATATCTATACATTCCTGTCCATTACACGCCTCGATAACAGATAATCCAAAATTTTTCAGCATTCTTGATGTTGTGGCTCTTAACATATCTTCATCATCAACAAGAAGCACTGTTCCTTTAAGAGTCGCCCGGTTATGATGTTGAACACTATTAGAGGCTTTTACATTTTTTAGAACTGGAAACTTTAAGGTAAAAACTGCCCCGTTTCCCGGAGAAGAATCCACAGAAACAGAACCATTCATCTTGGTTGTCATCGCATATACCATTGACAACCCCAAGCCAGTACCCGAGTCCGAATCCTTGGTTGTAAAGAAAGGATCGAAAAGTTGTTTTTTTGTATCATCATCCATACCAATACCTGTATCAGATATTCTTATAACAGCAAACTCCTTTTTCTTTTCGATCTTTACCCCACATTCAAGTTCAAGCACACCGCCATAAGGCTCGTCATTTGCACGCATTATTGTCATTGCATGAGAGGCGTTTATACAGATGTTCAGCAGTATTTGATCCAGTTTTGCAGGATCTCCGGCAATATATATATCTCTATCAAATCTATTAAAATTTATATTTATTGATTTATCAAAAGTGTTTTTACACACATGTGCAACCGTATCAAGAGCCTGATTAACTTCTACCTGTCCCTTTCCAATACTGTTATTCTTAGAGAATGCTAACAGCTGTTGTATAATTTCACGGGCGCGATCCGACGACCCCTGCATAACTTCTACATACTGATATAAATCGTCATCACTAATTTTATCTCCATTATCAAGCTGATATTTCATAAGGCTAACTGTTCCGGTTATTCCACTTAAAATATTATTAAAATCGTGGGCTATGCCTCCTGCCAGCATACCAAGAGTTTCCAGTTTTTGCGATTGTATAAGCCTGGCTTCCGTATCCAGCTCTTCAGAAAGATCACGCACAGATACAAGAATAACTATTTTACCCTGCAAATCGAGTCGTTGCATTCTTAAAGATACATAAACTTTTGTACTGTCGTTCCTGTGATATGAAGCCTTAACGCATGTTTCTCCCTCTTCGACAACCTGATCAAAATAACGTTTAACAGACGACCCGAAGTTTTCACCTTCAAATTCAAACAGCTCCTTGAAATCGGTAACATCGCCAAACCTTTTTTTCGCGCTCTTGTTAATATCAAGAATTTGCATATTACCAGCTTGCACTAAAAAAAGATAGTCTATGGAAGATTCAAAAAGTTCACGGTATTTCATCTCGGACTCAAAAAGCGTTGAGCAAAACGCTTTTTGACGCAATATTTCACTAGAAAAGTGTTGTTTGATTAACCCAAGCTCCTCAATCCACTCATCCAGATTTTCAGGAGCTGACCGCTTCATAAGTAATAATTTCTCAGTTGCTGATTCAATTCGCTTGACCAGTGACATAAATGATCTTTCCAAATCCATGAAGTCTGTACTGTGATTTTTTTCCACCTATTATATATCCTTTTAGCAAATTAAACCGGTCTTATCCCATATCATTTTTATGACAATTAGCAATAATTGAATAGAAGCCAACTTTTATTCAATTCTAAGATAGCAGTAATTTGCAAGTTATGCAAATCTTTTTTATAGAACTGTTAATTTATGAAATGCACATATTTTTCAAACCTGTTAAAAGATAAACTTGCAAGCAAAACCACACCTAATAGTATTTGACAGGTTTATCACTCCACAAGATAGGGTATCATTGATTATCCTTATGTTATTATGCTAAAAGGAGACTATATGGAAACAGGAACATCAAATTTTATTGAAGAAATAATCAACGACGATCTTAAATCAGGTAAAAACAGCAACGTGGTTACCCGTTTCCCGCCAGAACCTAACGGTTATCTGCATATTGGTCACGCAAAATCAATATGCCTGAATTTCGGCCTTGCCAAAAAATATAACGGCAGGTGCCACTTGCGTTTTGATGATACAAATCCAAGCAAGGAAGAAGACGAGTATATCAACTCAATTCAAGAAGATGTTCGCTGGCTTGGCTTTGATTGGGGTGATCATCTGCACTTTGCCTCTGACTATTTTGATAAATTATATGATTTCGCGATCCTCCTTATAAAAGAGGGAAAAGCCTACGTTTGCGATCTTAGCGCTGATGAAACAAGAGAGTACCGAGGCACTCTTAAAGAAGCGGGCAAAGAGAGCCCTTACCGGAACAGATCAGTTGAAGAAAACCTTGAACTTTTTTCAAATATGAAAGCGGGTAAATACAAAGAGGGTGAAAAAGTTTTACGAGCCAAGATAGATATGAAATCGGGAAATATCTGTATGCGTGATCCGATTATTTACCGGATACAATACTCACATCACCATCGCACAGGCGATAAATGGTGCATCTACCCTATGTACGACTTTACACACTGTCTTTCTGACGCAATTGAAGGGGTTACTCACTCGGTTTGCACACTTGAATTTAAGAATAATCGAGACCTTTATGACTGGGTTTTACAGGCAGTCAATTTCGAACATCGCCCAAGACAGATAGAATTTGCGCGACTTAACCTCAATTATACAGTCATGAGCAAAAGGCTGCTTCTTCAACTAGTCAGGGAAAATCATGTATCAGGCTGGGATGATCCACGCATGCCTACTATTTCAGGTCTCAGACGCCGGGGATTTACTCCCGAGTCAGTACGCGACTTTACATCACGTATTGGTGTCGCTAAAGCGGATAATATCGTGGATATAGCCCTTTTAGAACACTGTCTTCGAGAAGATCTTAACAAAAAAGCGAATAGAGCCATTGCTGTTTTAAATCCGCTAAAACTTATTATCGAAAATTTTCCAGAAAATGAAGAGCTGATGCTCGAGGCAAAAAACAACCCCGAAGATGAATCGGCGGGAAGCCGAATGCTTCCATTTACAAAAGAATTATTTATCGAACGCGATGACTTCAAAACTGAAGCCCCCAAAAAGTATTTCAGGTTAGCTCCAGGTATGGAAGTTCGTCTTAAATTCGCGTTTTATGTAACCTGCACCGGTTTTAGTACCGATGATAAAGGCAACATAACAGAAGTCCGCGCCACATACGATCCCGATACGAAAGGCGGCTGGTCACAGGATGGACGAAAAGTAAAGGGCACAATTCACTGGCTATCAGCCAAACATGCAAAAAATGCTGAAGTACGTATATACGATAGGCTTTTCCAAACTGCAAACCCTTACGATGCCCCGGAAGGTAAAACATTTCTGGATAATCTGAACCCGGAATCACTCACCACTCTAAAAAACGTAAAGATTGAAGAGTCGTTGGCAAACGCTGAACCTGGATATATTTGCCAATTCGAAAGAACCGGTTATTTTTGCAGCGATATAAAGGATCACACACACGAAAGACCTGTCTATAATCGTGCTGTACCTCTTCGGGACTCGTGGGCAAAAATTGATAATTAAGTTTTTAATACTAAGCAGCTGAAAGTTGTCTTGAAACATAAGTTCATTTTTATTATCATTAATAAGGATACGAATAAGATTGATTAATATATTTCAGGAGTATATTTATGGAGCAGCATCAATACATTCAATTTCTTCTTGAAAACAAGGGTTCTAACTCCATTCAAAGAGTCGATACCAGACATGATTTTATTGAATTTGTGGGTACTCCCAAAAAACATCCAGTTGATAAAAACATTCTGGTTTTACTTACAAATCCCTTCGAAAAAAACAAACACTATTACGAGTTTTCTCTCGATAGCATATGTGATATTGAAGAATTAAACTCAGTTTCTGCTGACAATGGAGAAACTGCTTATCAGGTACGTATTTGGGTACACAAGGGCTCACTGGCATTTAAAACCGAGCCATTTATTGTGACCTGATTTGAATAATTCTGATTATAGAAAATTATGAAGAAATGGCCTCTTGGTTTTATAGGTGACGATCCTCAAAAATACCCGGCTCGCTCCCCTCTTATTATCTCTGCAAGTCGAGCCACAGATATTCCGGCTTTTTATGGAGATTGGCTTGTTAGCCAGTTTAAACAGGGATTCGTCAACTGGACAAACCCATACAACGGCAAACTAAGTCCTATTGACCTGCGAAACTGTCGCCTAATCATTTTCTGGACAAAAAATGCGGCACCTTTTCTCAAATATCTGTCGTATTTTGATTCAAAAGGAATAAACTACTATTTTTTGCACACCTTGAATAATTACGAAACAGAAGGTTACGAGCCTGGTGTACCTCCGCTAAATGAAAGAATTAGGACCTTCAAGATGTTATCCGACTTAATTGGCCCCGAAAAACTGATATGGCGTTTTGACCCTATTCTTTTATCAGATAAACTCACATTAAAAGAACTTTTGTCAAGAATCAGGCAATTGTCAAAAGAGCTTTCTCCCTGCACAAAAAGGCTAATTATAAGTTTTATTAAAATTGAACGATATAAATCGGTAAAGCGCAATATTATAAAAACTCCTTTCCCAGTACGAGAACTTAATCACAATGAGAAAGTTTTCACTGCAAAATCAATACAGCATATATTCAGTAACTCTCCGGGAAAACCTGTAAAAGTTCAAACATGTGGAACAGCTGAAGACTTCTCCTCGTTTGGAATTAATCATGGAAGCTGTATAGACTACAACCTGATAACAGATCTATTTTATAATGACACCCGGCTTATGGATTTTCTAGAGTATACCCCATCACTATTTAATAATGATAATAAAATGCCATCCGCCTTCAAGGCGTCCGGTCAGCAGCCATTCTGCAACTGTCTGCAAAGTGCCGATATCGGTGCATATAACAGTTGTACTCACAAGTGCGTATACTGCTATGCAAATCACAATCCCCATATAATAAAAAAATCACTCGATTAAGCAAAAAGCATTTTTTTAGTTGCTACACACCCATTATTTGTTATAAATTGTGTAAAGCTGATTAGACAATGGAGTCACTTATGGGGTTCAAAATTAAAGATACCATTCTTAAAGCCATAGGTTATATATTTGCAATTCCAGGTTTACTCGTATTCTTTATTGGTATCGCAATGTACCTGGTATCTAAAGACTCAACTGAAGTTGAAGCTGGAGCCGGTTTAACCATATTTTCCATGGCTTTTGTTTTGCCCGGAATTTTCTTCCTTTACCGGGGATACAAGGCAACGAAAGAGGAGGAGATGGTCGAATCGCTTGCAATGATTATTCATGCAACTCGACGTATATCCATAGACAACATTGCAGAAAAGATGGGAGTTTCGGTACCAACTGCCCGCCGGTTCATGCTGATAGCTCTTAAGCAAAAATTGATCAACGGTTTTTTTGACCGGACAACAGGCGAATTTTTTACCGAAGAGGGAAAAACCGACACTTCTCCATTCAAGTTTTGTCCGCATTGCGGTTCTCCATTTAACAGAATGTTTTTACACGGCGAAACAATCAAGTGTCCTTCATGCGGATCAGTTTTTTCAGGTAATAGTCAGTAATTTCTTAATTTTTTTAATAAGGACTTTCTCATGAACATGATATACAAGCCCGGTCTACTATTCAAAAACCCTCATATCAATACTATTTACGCCTCCAGGTTCCGTAAAGTCGATGACGTATATACATCTAAATTTCTTCTGGAGTTAGCAGACGGAGATTTTTTAAATATCGATACTCGAATTGCCGGTTCCAGGCGAGCAATAGTAATTGTACATGGATTAGGAGGTCATTCTAAAAGAACCTACGTTATGGGTCTGGCCAAAACATTCATTAATCTTGGCTATGATATCTTTGGAGTAAACCTGAGAGGATGCGGTGGAGAAACCAACCGCCTGATTAAAACATACCATGCCGGCAAATATGATGATGTTGACGAAATCGTAAAGCATATTAGTGCCAAATACAAATATCAAGATATTGGAATAGCTGGTTTTTCTCTGGGAGGAGTGATAACTTCCAGATACTTTATAGAAAGCGGCAGTTCTTCACTCGCTTCTTTTGGCATTGCAATTTCAGCTCCATTTGATCTGGCAACGACATCTGAACTGCTATCAAATTCCCGGTTTTACATGAGCTATTTCTTAAAAAAACTTAAACGGGAAATGCAAAAAAAAGCAGATATTTTTGATGAAATATCCATGGAAGATTACGATTCAATTAAGACCTTTGCTCAATACGATGACCGGTACACCGCTCCTCTTAACGGATTTCAATCAGCGGTTGATTACTGGAAAAAATCAAGTACTGCATCACGACTTGAAACAATAAAAAAGCCCTTTCTAATTATCTCCTCTGAAGATGATCCGGTTTTAAGTAGAGAGAGTCTTCCATATGGAATCGATAAAAAAAACAGCTATATTAACGTTCAAATAACAAAATATGGCGGTCACACAGGTTTTCTTGATAGAACCGGAGTACCATGTTGGCATGAAAAATGTTCCGCACTTTTTACAAAAAAAATTGGGCTAACAACAAATAATTAGTTTAGCTATTCCTTAAATTCACTTTGAGGTGATCAGTATGAACGAAGATAAAAAAACAGACCAGCGTAAAAACCCTAAGGATGCGGATACTGAAGGTAACGCTGCCTATATGGAATCAAAAATTGACGCTGAAGAATCAGAAGACGAAAGTCTTATTGCCTCATTTTCAAAAAAATTCAGCCTTGGTAAAAAAGCACTTCAAGAAAGAGCCGAGTCACTCAACAACGATTTTCAACAAGCAGTAGAACAAACGGATGAGACGATTAAACGCATTAATAAACACTCCACTCTTCTAAGCATGATTACCCGACCGGCAGACTGGAAGAGTACTTATAGCGAATATAAAGCCCGTCGTAACAAAGAAAAAGAGGACCTTAACGTATACGGAATTCTTTTCGAAGGTGCCTCACCTTCAATTGAATATTACATGTTAACCATTCTCTCCTGCGTTATTGCAACTACGGGGCTTATACAGGGCTCTACCGCGGTAATAATTGGAGCAATGATAGTCGCACCACTTATGACTCCAATTCTCGCAAGTTCTCTGGGAGTTATTTGGGGAGATTTTAAATTAATGAGAATGTCATTTTTCTCACTTGTCAAGGGAGCCATTCTTGCAATCCTGATATCATCAGCACTTGCTTACATAATACCGCTTTCATCATATTCGGATGAAATATTGGCACGCACAACTCCCTCACTGTTTGATATTCTTGTTGCTCTTGCATCCGGCTCTGTGGGCGCCTATGGATATGCAAATAAAAAAATCAACAATACACTTGTAGGTATAGCAATAGCCGTAGCTCTTATGCCGCCACTGTGCACTATTGGAATAGGTATCGGGACGTTAAACAGTCAGATAGCTATAGGAGCAACAGTTCTTTTTTTAATAAACTATGTTTCAATATCACTAGCAGGTGCAATAATCTTTATGGTTATGAAAATTCATCCAATAGCGGAAAAAGAAGGTGTTGTGATACGCCGTGCAACTTCACAGATTATTCTGTCTTTAATTGCATTATCAATCATTGCGGTTCCTATCGGATCATTTATGATAAACGGTTACCGTTTAACAAGTATTAAAAATGAACTCAGGGATTTTGTGAAAAAACAACCTGGCGAATTGGGGATCGCATCTATCAATTCTGAAATTTCGCAGTTGCAATACACAAAACTTCGGTACACATATAAGGTCGAGGTTATGATCACTGCCGCATCTGAACCTGACTATGAGGCCTTCGAAAAATTCATAGATAAAATATATAAAACAGATATTGTTGACAATATTAACATCAGTTTTGTACCGGCAATAAAATTACATTGAAGAGACTGATTAAATTGCTTGAATTAAATTCTTAGAAATAAGAAAAGGAGTGGTAATGAAACAAAACAAAAAAAACAGATTAAACAGTCCGGAACGTTTTGAGTGGATTCCCCCCCTTGACATTTGCGAGCTTCTAAACATTAAAGAAGGAATGCGGCTTTTAGATACCGGCGCAGGAACAGGCTACTTTGCAAAAATGCTGCTTGATACAATACCAAATCTCACTATCGAATGCCTTGACACCGATCCTGCCATGGTAGAAGAGATAAGAAGCATTACACCCGCAAGCGGATCAATCAGAGCTCAACTGACAGACGGCAACCACTACCCACTTGAGGACAGCAGTATCGATGCTGCATATTCAATAGCTCTCTTTCATGAACTTAAAGACTTTAATACATTCACGAGCGAACACAAAAGGGTATTAAAACCAGGCGCCCCCCTTCTAATCATAGACTGGGAAAAAATATTGGAGTCAACAACTCGTGGCCCTTCTTTAGAATATCGAATTGATACGGAAGATGTTACCGATGTTTTGGAAAAATCAGAATTTAAAAACATCAGCATACACCGAAACTTTGTGTATCATTTCGCTGTACGCTGCGAAAACATATAAAACTAAAAAAACGAAGACATCCCGTTATTGATCATAATCACCATCATCTGATTGTTGATCAACAGCTTCGTGTTTTGGTTTAAAAATAATCTTGTACTCGTAAAGAACAAACGCCAGAACACCAAAAGTAATGGATAAATCAGCAACATTAAGAATCCCCGTTCTCAGATTGGCAATACCGAAGTTCATAAAATCTACTACTGAAAAGTCATAAATAAGCCTATCATAAATATTACCGAATCCACCGGCAATAATTGTGGTTATTATAGTAACCCTTATTTTATCTTTTTCAGTAAGCAAAACGTAGGCAATACCTAAAGCACATACAACAAGCGGTATTCCCAGCAGCAGAATATATTTAAATACACCATGCCAGTCGGCTCCCATACTTAAAAAAGCTCCACTGTTTTCGGCATATTTAAGTACAAAAGTATTATAAAAATAATGGTGTGACGGTCCGTCCTTTAGAAACTGCACTGCAAAAACCTTTGTTATTCGATCAAAAAAAAGATTGATAATCAATACAGCCGAAACCATTGAAATGTTTTTTTTTAAATTTGTCAGATTCATTAATCGCATCCGTTTTTTATTTTTCAAATCACGTTAAAATCAAGCCATCAACAAAAGACTTAAAGCCATAACTCCCATTCCGGTAATCAACCCGCCTATCGCTATATGGTGCTCACCATACTCTTCTGCGGTTGGCAAAAGCTCATCAAAAGAGATATAAACCATAATTCCTGCAACTGCACCAAAGACCACACCCATAGCCGCGTCGTTAAAAAACCGGCGCAAAATAAAATAACCAACTAATGCACCTACCGGTTCTGCAAGACCCGATAAAAACGAAAGCGTAAAAGCTTTTTTACGGTTTTTTGTCGCAAACAGGATCGGCACCGAAACAGCAACCCCTTCCGGAATATTGTGTATCGCTATAGCAACAGCTATACTTATACCTAAGGCCGGATCAGCTATTGCGGCCATAAAAGTTGCCAAACCCTCGGGAAAGTTATGTATTGCAATTGCAAGAGCCGAAAACATTCCCATGCGTAACAGCTTTTTGTCTTCACCGTCCACAACACCATGCTTAACACTTTTCAGCTCATGCGGGTTCTCATAAGAGGGTATCAGCTTGTCAATGACGGCAATAACTGCAATTCCTCCAAAAAAAGAGGCGACAGTTGCCCAATGCCCCAGACGTTCACCATAAAAAGCAGTTAATGACTCCCGTGATTTAACAAAAATCTCTATCAAAGAGACATAGATCATTACTCCAGCCGAAAATCCCAGACTCAATGCCAGAAAACGAGGCTTGAATTCCTTAGAGAAAAGAGCCATAAGGCTGCCAACACCGGTAGAGAGACCTGCAAAAAGAGTCAATCCCAGGGCAAACCAGAAATTATTATCAATCATCTAAATTTCTCCATTACAGAAGCATTATCCGTAAATACAATCATCATCAATACCTCTTCAGGATTAATGTTTCTCCAGAAAAGGCTCATACATCATTATAGCATGATTCTGAGTAACTTCGTAATCATCTAATTGCCGGCCGTTAACGTCAAACTCTTTTCGAAAAATACGGTTATGCCTTACATACCCGCCCCAAAGTTCATGTGTAATACAATGTTCTTTCTGATAAACCATATAGCTTATTAATAGTGGCTTATCCGAATTAACCATTCCATAGAGTCTTCCGTTCATGATTTTCAAACGTAGTTGAAAGCAATTTTCTGTATCATTATAAAGCTGCAAATCCCTGTAAGGATACACGCAGGTTGCACCGCTTCCAAACGGCTGAGTTCTATTGCTATCCGGAAAAACATCATAACTATGCCGGTAACGCTCTACAACTTTAAGCGGTGTATGCAGACTTATCCAGTAAATAAGATTTGAAAGCTGACAAAGCCCACCCCCGGTACTCGATGTTAAATTACCATAAAACAGTACCAGGCCGGGCAAATACCCCTTGCGTGCGGAGGGCTTTCCAATTAGCCGCCAATAAGAAAACTTTTGTCCGGGTCCTATGACCATACCGTCAAGATTCTTTATAGCAATGCGCAGATTCTGTTCCTTGTTCTTTTGCAATTCAGGGTTAACCCCGGCAAGCTCACGATAGACCGGGGTCGAATGTTCAAAGACAACATAAGGCATATCTGTAAAATCTTTTCTTTTAGCAAAAAATCTGTGTTCAATTATCCAACTAATATACCTTCTTGCAGTATAATAAAATTTTCCAATAGATATCCGCAAACGACTTCTTTTCACTGGGCGCATCATCTTTTTTTACCGCGCATAAGATAATCTGGGCGAACTTTAAGAGGATTACGCCAATTATTAATTTTTTCAAATGCAGCCGGATCATCCTGTTTTAAACGATCACAAAAAATTTTAAAAACATCTTCTTCAATACAAGTATAACTCCCTTGCAAAAGAAATACTTTCGCAAGCTCCTCATCGACAAGATACTTCTTATAAAGTTCCGGCTCTACACCATAAACCAGGCGAAGAACCCGCGCGCCCTCATATTTTAAACCTGGAGCCCATGGTAACGCATCGAGACCAGTTTCATATGTGAATATTTCCGCCAGAGCCTTGTGCATAATGAAAAGGTGATAGTCATTTTTAGTGACACCCAAACGTTTTATTAATTTTAGCGACATCCCATGATATTTTTCATAGGGGGGATCATATTTTTTGTAATCATAATTTACAACAAGGAATATTGATAGAGTCATCATCACGATAAAAAGAACCGGCAGAAATAATTGTGAGTCGAAATGCATATCCACAAAGAAAATCAAACAAGCTAGAGGCAAAAAAAGTTGTGCTCCCAGATAAAAACGGTAACCAATTCCCGATGGATCAAAATTATAAAAGGGAAAAACTCCCAAACCAATAATCACAAAAATTCCAGCAAAATAGAGAACTTTATGTTTCTCTCTTTTTATCAAAGATCTCATATAACTGATTATAAACAAAACAGAGCATAAATAGTAAACCCAAAGCTCTACACTCCATAGAACACCAGCTCGCTTATAAGAAATAATATTTAAAAATTCAAATACCGTAAAAACAAATCGGCTATTAAAAGCACCGGAGAAACGTTCAAGATCATAAAAATGAAGTGTTCCGGGAAATGCTAATGAAACAGCAATTAGCACTATTATAAAAAAAGCTGAAGAGATAAAAAGATAAGGTATATGCTGCACTCTTTTCAGCAATAGAGTAAAACCTAAAACAAAAAGAGTAATAGCGGCAATTCCACCGCTGTATCGGTGAGTCACAAACGTACACAGAAAGAGTAAACTGCAAAAAACAGCATTATAAACATCAGTTTTCTTAAATTGCTTTTCTCTCGCGGATTTATAAACATCAGGGAAGAAACAGAGCATTGTCAGCAAAAAAGCAAAACCCAACATGTTTTTTGGAAATTGTGTAATAAAATAGATGGACGATACACTGACTGCAGAGATTACACTGATAATAAGAGCATTTATACAAACTGAAAAATCACTCTTCTCTGATTTTTCAGTTTTGGTTTCTTTAATAATTTTAAATGATAACAGATAAACTGCTGTTACAAAAAAGGCCCTGATTATCGCCGAAGCGATTTTATATGACAGAATGTAATCTTTAATAATGTATTGAATTGCAACGAGAAGGACATATACAAGGGAATGGTCCTCTGAATGCATTGCGCCTTCGGTAAACCAGGACTTGACTTGAACTATATAATAATAGCCGTCCCAACCATTCGCATAGGGACTCTTGCAAAGAAGAACCATCGTCGCAATAAATGTTGCGATAAAAATAATCAGAGCAATGACACGTTTCAAATCAAATCCTGTTTTGATTTATTGTAGTTTAAAAGGCTTAAACAAACGCCTTTCACTTTTCAATGAATCAGAAGTTAAGGAGATATAATCGTGAAATATTTTTATAGAGTCGAAATCTTTTTTTACCGGTTCGACATCTTCCTCAGATCCACCGCCATATGGGTCATATTCCTCATCAGTATTGTAATAGTTCTCAATATTATGAATACGTCCAAATATCTTGACTCGACCATCACTCTCTATTTGCCAATTACCGTCTGCATAACGTGAACGGCTAACGCCAGTATCTTCAGAAACAAACCATAAAACAAAGCTTCCGTTAGACCTCAATATCAATGACTGATAAGTATAATTATCGGGCTCTGATACTGTCAGCAAAAAACGGCGATCAATAAGTTTTTTGTACAAGTCATTGCCGGCTTTTGTTTCCAGATTCTTTTTCTGAAGTTTTTCCAAACCACCACTATCTAAAATAAACGGGCGTCCACCGTTAAGAAAACGAAGTTCGCTTATTACAAGATCCTTATACTTGGATCCAGAATATACAGAATCAATTTTTAAAGTAAACGACTTGGCAGTCAATGTCTCTTTCAGATCAACTTTCTGAATATCATAATCATGTAATTCGTAAGAGGAGACATCTTCGCCGGTTATTCCAAAAGAGAACTTTTCAACCCGTTCATTGGCCTTATAATGTTCATCCGATCTCTGATAACCATTCCAAATTTTCAAGGAATCAATTGTAACTTCTTCATCGAAATTAAAAACGATATATTCTCCCGTCCCATCACTTTCAGAATCGCCATCTGCCCATCCAAAATCCTTGCGTGAATCAAAAAGAAAGTCAACACTGTAAGATTCGACTGGCGCAAGAGAAGACGACGCTTTTACAGAACCGGGTTCTATTTCCGGCAAAGCCAGAATCATTTTTTTCTCCTGATCATTATAAAAACTAATATTTTTAACAGATACGCTCTGATCGTCTTCAAATACACTATTATCAATTATCCTTAGATAAAAGGTCCTCACCTGTTTGTTTATATCCACACTCTTCTGTGAAGATTCGTAGTCTTTGGTTTCTACACCATTTATATAAAGGCGGTAAGATGAAAATGATTCAGCAACCGCATCAACTTCAACTTTCTTTATAAATATCGGCTCTTCAAATTGAACAAAAACACCTTCATCCGGACCTGTTCCCGGTGATGTGACCCAAAAACCTTTTGAATTGTCGTCAAAAAGCTGGTAAGGACCATTCTTGCTAGCCGGTAGTTTAATTGATGTTGCATAGATATTTTCAACAACTGCATCAACAGGCTCGATAATCTTTTTTTTACTACACGACAAAACAGACAGAACAACAAGTGATAGAGCAGCTATTTTTTTCATAAAACCTTCCTTAAAATGGTTATCAGGTTCAACTCAAACTATTTTACGGCCCAAGGCCAAATATAATACTTTTTATTACCTGCAACAGCTTTTTTAGTTAGCAATTTATCAAAGTGCTGGTAGTCCTTGTTCTTCCAATCGCCTCCCCAGCGCCATCCCCTTTTTTTAAACTCCGTCACAATTTTATCTCTAGCAGATATTGTACCAGGTGAAGAAGAATCATATACTGCTCCGGCAGGATAAACAGCATCTTTTGTAAAATAGGGATTTTGCACAGGGTTTATATCTATTGCACAACCATAGGCATGTTTTGATAATGTTTTTGAAAATGGAACAACCCGGTAGTTAAACGCGGAGCTGTTATTCTCCCTCATGGACTTAAAATCATCCCAGGCATAAACCGAAATGGGCTTTACCTGCTTGATCGCAAATTTAATATCATAAATAATCTTAAATACCGCCTGCAGATCATCAGCCAATCTGAAATCTGCTATCAGTTGCCCCTTATGAATCTTGCCATCAAAACCGTAATAATACACCTCGATAAGGGCCTGATTAGACAGTATCCATTTCGGACAATCGGGATTAACACGTTTTAAAGCCTGTTCAAGAGTCATGGCGGAATCTACAACCAGCGATTCTTCTGCTATCCCGGCGGCAGCGGAAAGAAAAAGAAATATACAAACGATTTTTAGAAATACTGAACTTTTCATAATATAAATCACCTAATCAGCCAAATATGCAATTATATAAAGAGATGAGGAATCTCAGCCCTGAAAGGCAGCAAACTTGGTTATTTCTTCGTTAATAAATCAGTGAAGATTTTAAATAGATTTAACTCTTATATGAAAATATTCATTATGTCAACCATTTATCGGACATTCTTTGCTGCCACTTAACGATCCGACTGCCTGCCTCATTAGCTCGCTGCTCTCATAGAGGTCCCGGCTACGCCCCTTAACCGACTCTGAATGATTCTGCAGCTCTTCAAAGGCCTGGTTGATTCCCCATAAAGCGCTGAATACTTCTGCTATGTCATTATCGCGTTCACGGACCATACCGGTAATCATGTCAATTTTGGAATTAATACCGGAAAAGAAGCTGCGCATCTCATGCACAATTGAACGATAACTATCACTTTCTTCCATCAGCATCTTCATGATGCGTTTAAGAATATCTATCTCGTTACGTATGGTTTGAAAGGAGTCCATCGCCTCGGAAAGAGCAGCAGCTCCCGAACTCACCGTAGATCCAATCTCGTTAATGTAGTGTGCAGCTTCTTTGGTATGTTTAAGAGTTGTATCCGACAAATTATTAATTTCGTGAGCAATTATCGAAAACCCCTGACCTTCAGTACCAGATCGTGCAGCTTCAATACTTGCATTCAGTGATAAAAGAGTCAATTGCTCGGATATATCCACAAGAAACTGTGCAACTTCTGTAACCTTTTGTGACGAACTCTCTATTTGCCGCATACGCTCGACAGTATTTTTCAGGTCTTCTTCGCCTCGTAAAGAAAAGTTATGGCTGTCAAGAGTGTGCTTCGTTGAGTGTTGAAGCTCTTTACTGAGATTTACAAAACGGTCGTGAAGTTGCGCTGCGAGATCGTTAGATTTTGCCGTATCTGATGTCAATTCAGCAGCAAGCTCATTTGTTTTTGAAAAAGCGGCCTTTATTCCATCCAGAAAGCCTGAAACCTGTTGAAGTTTGGACGACTCCGTCGCGATAGTGTCACTGATAAACGCAGTGGTATTACTAAGTTCTCCGGAGATAGTGTTAACAGTTACAGCATTATCCGAAACAGAACTTACAACCTTATGAAGATTTCCCATTATCCTGTTGAATATTGCGGCTATGGTACCGGATTCGGTGCCAGGTTCGACATCGATGGCCGGAGGAAGACCTTTATTATCGGCTACTGAGTTCATTGCACGCATGAGATCAAGCCACGTAGTCCTGGCGCCATGTTCTGCTACATTCA
This sequence comes from Spirochaetota bacterium, assembly GCA_016934935.1. Classification (GTDB taxonomy): domain Bacteria; phylum Spirochaetota; class UBA4802; order UBA4802; family JAFGJZ01; genus JAFGRW01. Next base: position 55,005 of record JAFGRW010000041.1, read on the forward strand.
ACCCGATCTCTTCCGCCTCATCAGAAACACGCAATATCCTGAATAACCTGAATAAATAAAAAATTATCAGACCCAGTCCAAAGGACCATCCCATACAGACGGCGACACCGATGAGCTGTACAACAAATGAACCGCCTTTTTCCGGATTAGCTGCTAAAAATGGAATACATAATGTTCCCCAAATACCGCAGAGAGCATGTACAGTGAAGGCACCAACCACATCATCAATTCTAAACACATTATCCATTAGTCTGACGTTAATTACAACAATCAAACCGCTAACAGAGCCAATAACAAGTGCAGCCGCAGGATTAACAAGGTGGCAACCAGCCGTAACTGCAACCAGGCCGCCGACTACACCGTTAATTATATCTTCAATACCCGATCTTTTAAATCTGTTTAAAATCCAGGATAATAACAAAGCAGATGTTCCACCAGCACACGCCGAAAGAGTTGTATTTACAACAATAAGCGGCATGGCATCAGTCAAGGCAAGCGTAGAACCACCGTTAAAACCAAACCAGCCCAGCCATAAAATAAGTGTACCTAAAACTGACAGAGGAAGATTATGTCCATAAATATGGTTTAGCTTTCCCGATTCACTATACTTATCTTTTCGCGGCCCCAAAACTATCGCGCCGGCAAGACCAATCCATCCGCCAACAGAATGCACAACTGTACTACCCGCAAAATCTATAAACCCTAACTGAGCCAGCCACCCTCCTCCCCAGACCCAATGCCCAAAAACAGGATATATCAAAACCGAAATTATTACCGACATAAGCATATATGAATGAAACTTAATTCGCTCTGCTACTGCGCCAGAAACAATCGTTGCCGCAGTTCCCATAAATGCTATCTGGAAAAGGAAAAAAGCATACTCCTTTGGAGCCGTGTAGTCTTTAAGAAAAAAAAGATCAGTACCGGTAAATAATCCGGCACTGCCAAACATCAGACCAAAACCTACAACAAAAAATCCGATTGACCCTGCTACATAATCAACAAGATTTTTTATTGCAACATTTATTGTATTTTTTGATCTTACAAGACCTGATTCCAGCATCAGAAAACCGGCCTGCATAAAAAACACAAGGGCAGCAGAGATGGTAACCCATAAGATATCGACATCCTTAGCAAGACCTACTCCCGCTGATTCAGACGCAATCAATGAGGATGAAAGAAAAATGATCGCAAGCAAATAGAGTTTCATATAACTACTCCTGACATATTAGCCAAAATCAAATAAGGAAATACTGACCAATATGTCAAGAGGCGTTATACCATAATGCACAAATCCATGTACTATTTAACATTTGCGTAACAGTGGTGATTATGCAATAAAAAATCTTGTACAATCTTTCCTGCAGAACAGGAAATAAATTGAAATTTAAAAAAATTTTTTAACAAAACCCGCACCATTCCAGTATACATATATAGAAAAATACTGGAGGAATATATAATGGAAATTAGCGATTTCAGAACATCAATCGATGTTGAAACAAGCAGACTTGATAAAATTGAAGAGTATGCACAGAAATATAATATGGATATTTCTGATGTAATAAATACCGTCCTGGACCGGTATTCTAAAAAACTGGCTAAGAATCCAGTATGTAATGACACTCTGAACAGGTACCAAAAGAGAGGTACAATTTATAAATCAGTACATATCCGGTTTTCGAGTATTACTAAAAGAAAATTAAAGGATATAGCCAATCTTTACTGTTACAGTTTATCGTACATGTTATATCTTGCAATGGACTTCTTCGATGAGTTTATGGATGGCGTTAAGGAGTTTGTCCGTCCCTGTTTTCATGCTGCTTTTGTGCACACACTTTTCGGGTTCCCATACTTCATAAACAGCTGGGGAATAAACTTTAATGAGGATCAAGAACATTCTTCTGGACAAGAATCCGAAATTTTGTCTGTTTTTCTGAAAAATTTTGTTTTTTCTTAATATAAATACCAAGATACATAAAAAGAAAACTACGAATAAAACAAAAAACCGCAACTTTTTAAAAAAATAGTATTACGCAATTCGGACTAACGACCGATCTTGTAATGTAATCTTAAAAAACATTACATGTTATCACGGATGATAACTTAATTTTCAAGGAGGAAAAGTAATGATTATTAACCACAATATCAGTTCTGTTTTCGCTCACCGTACGCTCAAGTTTCATGACTGGAACCTTTCAAGCGACATTGAAAAACTTTCATCTGGTATGCGTATCAACAAAGCTGGGGACGACGCTTCAGGTCTTGCGGTTTCCGAGAAAATGAGATCACAGATCCAGGGCTTACGTCAGGCAGAGCGCAACACAGAAGATGGTATGTCCATGATTCAGACGGCCGAGGGTTATCTTCAGGAAACTCACGAAATTATCCAGAGGATACGGGTTCTTGCGGTACAAGCAGCCAACGGTATCTACACACCGGAAGACCGCCAGCTGATTCAAGTTGAAATTTCAGAGCTGGTTGATGAGGTCGATCGTATTGCTTCTCAGGCCGAGTTTAACAAGATGAGTCTGCTTACTGGTTCATTTGCGCGACTTCGCCCAACAGCATCAATGTGGTTTCATATGGGACCAAATATGCACCAGAGAGAAAGAGTTTTTATTGAGACTATGACAAGTGCGGCTCTGGGTCTACGTAACCCAACTGTTCTAACATTTATCTCGATATCAACACCAGGTAAAGCAAACGCAGTTATAGGTTTAGCAGATGAAGCTCTAAGGCTAATCTCTAAACAGCGTGCCGACCTCGGAGCATATTACAACCGTCTGGAACACGCGGCCAAAGGTCTCATGAATGCTTACGAAAACACACAGGCATCAGAGTCCCGAATAAGAGATACAGACATGGCTGAACAGATGTCATCATTCACAAGATATCAGATACTTACACAGTCAGCGGTTTCAATGCTTGCCCAGGCAAACAATAAATCGCAATCCGTATTAAAACTGCTTCAGTAAGTCTGAGCCAACATCGCAACACCACTACCCAAGCCGGCCTCCCAGTCGGCTTGGATTATTTATTAACCCCTAAAAAATTGAACAATGGAAAAAAAAGCCATTAGAATAGGTTGATGCACCAGATATATCAAAAGCGAAAACCTACCCATTATAGCCAACAGTTTTACAGCATTATTATTCTTTAAAAATTTCAGATCAGGATGCATCCCATCAGAATAGAATGTTTTCCCAACAGCAAGACCAACAAGAGCCGGCGCAAAATATGGGAAAACCGGATAATAGTCAGGCATGGCTCTGCCGTACTGCTGTATTCCGGCCCATACAAGATAAAGGTCATGTGACGCCATGTGAAACAGTTTATATCCGATAAAAACAATTACGGCGGCAACAGCCATCATAATTACACGATTTATTCTCACGGCAAAAGCCGAAGCGATAACAGAAAACCCCAATAAATGCAGTATTCCAAAAATTATCATATATCCAGAACCAAACTGAAACAAGGATACCAACGAAATAATGGCAGCCCACATAAGAATCACAAGGCCCCTTTTAATAGAAGCCTTAACAAAATCATTATAATCTTTACAACGCCCATAGGCGATAGCAATCCCAATTCCGGCTGTAAAAATAAACAGTGATGCGATAAAACGGGCAAACCAGTACCAAAAGCCGTTATATACATCAATTTCAATATAGCCGAAATACATCAAATCCCATGAAAAGTGGTAGAAAACCATTAATAAAATGGCAAATGCCCGCAAAGCGTCTATTTCAATATAGCGCCCCTTGCCGGAATGTATGTTTAACAAAAACTTTATATATCTCATAACCAAATAAAAAAACACCTACAACAATATGTCAACACAAATCAATCCACATCTGCCAATTCAACAAAATCACCCATTTCTTTAGAGATTTCCTTCATAAAACCAATCAGTTCATCGATCTTTTTTTTCATATATTCTATCTGCTCTTTAAGCTCTTTCCCATTGGCCGCACCTTCTTCATATTTTTCATTAAGAATCGCAACAGACTCAACAAAATCCAGATAATAACAGTTAAACCTGTCGCAAGTTTCCTTTGTAATCTGATAAATACGACTGGTGGAATCACTTTGCATAGTGCACTCTTTTAAGCTTAGAATTTTTCTCATCGTAATTCTCCTTACTGTTATTTTCATTTTAGCTTTTGCCTTCTATCGATAAAGACTTATATTATGATTATTCAAAAGAAAATTCTTGATTTTTGGTTAAACATTGGTGATATTGTTTAAAAGACAATATACAGGTTATCTCAATAAGTAATTTTTTAAACAGGCAACTCGCGAAAAATTCATTTAGAATAGGCACTTAAACGGTGACACATTCTAAAGTATGATATTTTTCGAAGTTCTCTATAAATTAACAAAATATTTTGTTTTGGCATTAATTTTTCAAAATAGTTGCACAACTTACAAAAACATTAAAACGGGTTAATCCCGCGGAGGCTTGTTTATGAAAAAAGTTCTTAAAGTAGTGTTTTTTACTTTATTGGCTCTATCCGGCTCATCTCTTTTTGCCGGAAGCATTGATTATCTTAGCAATCAGAGTGCCGAATATGTACGTATATTCAATCGAAATGGTGCATTACAAGGAGCAGATATTGCTCACTACAATCCCGCAGCAACAGCCTTTATGACCCAGGGATTTCATGTACAGGCATCAAACCAGTTTTTACTCAAGAACTATGAGATCAAAAGCGATTTACCAACCGTAGAAGTTGCAGACGGCTCATTTGAATCAACAGAGCCAACCCTGCTTTTACCAAATATTTATGCTGTTTATAATGGCGGAAAATGGGCAGCCTTTGCTTCTTTCGGAGTTACTGCCGGCGGTGGTTCAGTTGTTTATGATGACGGTACACCGGAATATAACGCAGGACTGTATCAGGCAGGTATGGCAGCTTATGCAGAAACGGGCAACATAGCATATGCTTCTGCACTGACATCAAACAAGGTAGAAGGCTCCTCAATGTATCTTGCAGGTACTCTTGGCGGCGCCTACGCCATCAATGATATGTTTTCAGTATCTCTTGCAGCTAAATATGTAAACTCTACAAAGAGCACTACCGTTGAAGCTACTTATGAAGGAGGCCCGCTTGATGGCAAGCAAAAGATGGAATATGAAGATACAGCGTCAGGTTTCGGAGGCATACTTGGTGTAGATGTTCGTGTTAATAGCCAGCTGAATATAGGACTGCGTATTGAGTCAGAAATCGCACTCGAATATGAACGTGATGTTAAAAAGGATTTTTCTAGCACTCTTGAAGACGGAGCGAAAATGGACCGTGATCTTCCGGCGGTAATCGGCCTTGGTGCAGAATACAAGATTAACGATAAATTTATGGTTCGCCCCACATTTCAGGGATACATGATCGGCTGGGCTAACGAGTCTAAAGAAGACGGATACAGCGAAGACTATGATGATTTAGGATGGGAAGCCGGTATTGGATTTGAGTACTCTGTTATGCCTGGTTTTATGGTAGCTTCTCTCGGATATCTTTACTCAGATTTAGGCGGAAACGAAGACACCTATAGCGATGGAGAATATGCGCTTGATGCTCACTCTATCGGAACCGGATTTAAATTAACACCGGCACCAAATGTTGATGTCACACTTGGTGTTTCAGGAACCTTTTACACTGAAGGCGAGTCAGATGCCATCGGTTTCGATGAAACATTCAACAAGCGTGTAATCAATATTGCTCTTGGTGCTGAGTACAGAATCTGATATTAAACAAAATCGCACTTTTAAAGGATCGCTTAACAGCGGTCCTTTTTTTATTCAAACAGATCAGAAATATTTTTGTAGGCAGCAATAACTGCTATATAAAATATTGTTGAATTATTCCCTCAAAACGAATATACTGCCGAAAACTCCGCGGAATAACGTTAACTGACATGAAAACAGATCCAAACTGCTTGTTAAATACACTCAAAGAAGTCCAATTATCTTTTGATCATATTTTTGATTACTGGATGAACGCAGCTTTTAACCGGGGGGACAATACCTTTTTCGGTGAAGTTGATTTTTACGGAAACAGCAACCCTGAAGCTGACAAATGCATAATTATGTACAGCCGGATTCTATGGTCGTTTGCAGCTGCCTACAATCATACCAAGAATCCGGACTACCTGCCTTTCGCACGACATTGTTACGATTTTTTAATAAATTTTTTTTATGACAAAGTAAATAACGGTTTCTTCTGGAGCACAACGTTTAAAGGCGTCCCGGTTATTAAAAAGAAACAGACCTACGCCCAGGCGTTTGTTCTATACGCTTTCGCGGAATATTATCAAAGCATCAATGAGGTTAAGGTTTTAGAAAAAGCCATGAGTCTCTTCGAAACCATAGAAAAACGGTGCCTTGACAATAAAGCAGGAGGCTATTTTGAAGCATTTTCGGAAAACTGGCAAATATTGGATGATGTAAGCTTAAGTGATAAAGACCAAAACGACCCCAAAGGCATGAACACAAACCTTCACATTCTGGAAGCCTACACCCGTCTTCTACAGATTACAAATGATGATCATGTAAAATCCTCCTTAAAGTCGCTAATCGAAATTTACATTAAACATATTTTTAACGATCAAAATCATGTCGTCCTCTTTTTTGACGAAAACTGGAATCCTCGAAGCAATATCATATCCTACGGTCACGATATCGAAGCATCATGGCTCATCTGGGATGCCGCAAAAACAATCAACGATGAAGGCCTTTGCAATATAATCTTACCATTCGTGTTAAAAATCGCAAAAACCTTCAAGAAGGAAGGCATTTTCAATAAAGGCGCGGTTGTTTATGAGTATTTTCCCGATTCAAATAAAGCAGATACAGATCGCCATTGGTGGACACAGGTAGAAGCAATCGAAGGTCTATGTAACGCCTACCGCCTTAACCAAGATCAAAGCTACCTTGATTCGGCACTTGATATATGGAATTACACCTATACATATTTTCCAGACAAAACAAACGGTGAATGGCATTCAGTTATAAAAGAGGACAATACTCCGGATACAAAACGCATAAAAACAGGAGCATGGAAGACCCCATATCATATTTCAAGAGCACTGATAAGATTTGAAACTTTTCTTAATAAGCTTGTATCAAATAAATAGCTATTCGTATATAACAAGAGTTCCCTGAGGAACTCTTGTTGTATTGTATCTGCAAATCATTTTTGTGCAACTTATTCGTAAAACTTTTCATAATGGATAAGATCAGTCTCCATCCAGTCAAGAATATCTTCTTCCTGTTTTGGAATGGTCTCCTCCATCTCCTTCATCTCTTCACCGGTTCCATAATACGCTTCCGTAGCAAGGTCACCAATAATTTTTTTAAGAGCTTCAGAACGATTATTATAAATAAAAATTATATTCGGACCAGACTTGTATCCCCAGTTAAACCCATCAGGCATTGTAACTGAAAAATTTTCTGCTACACCATCACCGTCCATATCCATACATGTATATATTCGCCCATCTGTCGTCTTGGCCTTCGCCACAATCGAATACTTAACTTTTTCTTTTTTGGATGCCCCCAGATGAAAAGGCAAAGGCAAAGGAGTTCTCTCTACCCATAGTTCTGACGACTTGCGATGACGCATAAGCTGACGAAAAATATCTGCATGCCGTTTCACAAATTTATCCCGGATAGATGTATAATACCCACCAAATTTCTCGGACACAAACTCTTCATCATAGCTTGTCATAACCGGAATACGACGATCAGTTACAACCATAAGATCAAGTTTCCCGTTCATCCGGTTAACCCACATATCTTCATCTTCATAAAGCTTTCTTTGCATATCAGCAATCAAACGACGCTCAGCTACTATTTTTGGATCATCAAAACCGTCACCGATCAGCTGCATACGACTTTTCTTTATCAGTAAAAGCAACTCAAATGAGTTGTCCATCATTGCATCAGTAAAGACATCGACATGCTGAAAAGCTATACGATCCTCTGTGTAACGCGAAATATTCTCCACTGTAATCGGCAAAAAATCAGGTACCTGAGATGAACTGACCAAACCCGGAGCAGCCAGAAAAAACAGCAGTATAAGAGCTCTATTTATTACAGATCTTCGCATCTAAATCCTCCGTGTGCAATGTTTCACAATATTGTAGGGTAAAAATCCATTTCCACCTATAGATCGTATCGTCACAAAAGGTATATATAATGAGCCTGTTTGTCAAATATTTTTCCTCTGGACATTTTTTTGCGTAAAGAACATTTCATAATTAGCTATCTTTAGAGCAATAATCAATCCTCTTCAACAGAAACATGACGCTTCTCTTTTTTGTATCGAGCCTTATCCATCTTTGTCCAACTGCTTACCACATGCTGTGACAACTTCTCTTCAATGCTCATTCTTTGAGTTTTCTTTGGTTTAGTCGGTTTTTTACTCTTTTTTCCATGCTTACAAATCGATTTGAGTTCTTCCACGCATTTTTGACTCAATTTACGTTCCGAGGCAAAAAATTCCCAAAATTGTTTATCAGTGAATCTACCAGAAACGACTTCTTTTATAACAGCAGTAATTTTTGTCTTATTGACAAGAGCATCTGTAAGATTTCCGAACTCTTCTTTTATAATTGCAGTATCTGCAACAAGCATTCCTGTTAAAAGTATCAATTGTTGTACATTCCCCCCGTAACGTAACATCGACTCAACAAAAGAACCGCTCAATCGATCTTTATCAACACAATATACAGCAAAGGGAATCATCGCCAACGGCATATCGACGGTTGCACGCGTTATACTGTTTTTAGTGACACTTCCGGCTAAAGAAACGATACTACTCTCCGAGGCTTCACCGCTTTCAAGAATAAGAGCCATTTTTTTGTATGAAGATAAACTTTTTTCCACTAATAACGGATCAATACCATTTTCAAAAACCCATGGCAAAAGCTCATCAAAAGCAGATTCACACCTCTGACAAACAGCAGTGAACTCTGAAGCAAACCTGTTTGGTACTCTATTAAGCGACATGCGAACAAGCTTCTCAAAAATAATAGAGCCAACTATTGAACAAGGATCAGCTGTGAACAATAGTACCCGTCGAGCCATTTCAACTGCAGAAGACTCTTTTTTTGACGCAAGCAAAGATAAAAGGACCGAATATATAACAGCCGCAGTACCACCTACTCCTTCTGACGGCAACTCAGGACGAATAATCCTTTCAACAAATGTAGCTGTTATCCGGTCAGGATAACGGAATACCCCTTTCCACTCTTCCTGAGATAGTGAACCCTGTTCAAAGATATCATGAAAATCAGAAATTGAGAGCCCCGATTTCCGGGCACAACATGCCATCAGAAATAGTGTCTGCGAATAAGCCGTATACAGACCGCTTTTTCTCCATTTTTCGGGATGATCTTTAAGAGCCTCTTTTGTATCAGTAAAACCTTCAATAATTTTGAAATGCGAAGCAATATGACCTCGCCCCATACCCTGAAACGGAGAAGAAAGCGCATCAAGAAGTATAAACTGCTCTAAAAAAGTATAATTCATCAGAATTCACCTCTACAATTTATTAAATGTTTTACGACTACCGTTTGCCGATTATTATACCACTAATTAAGGTTTTTAAGTAATCACAATTATTTAATTGAAAATACTCTGTAATTATTGTACATTACCAACAATGATCCTTATATAAACGGTCTGTATATACATGAAAGTGCCTGCTACCATACAAAAAAGTTATATAAACAAACCATATTTTACTTTATTAAATCTGCATTTTTATGTACAAAAGATCTTCATAAAACTGTTCAGTCAATGATGAATTAAGAATCAGCCAATATTACGAGGATACCATGAAAAGAATATCTGTTATAACATTATTATCCGCATTTTTAGTTTCCTGCACATTCTCAAAACCGGCAGAAAAAAACGCTCATATCAGTTTTATTATTGGTGATGTTACTAAAAACGGATCAGCAGTTTCCATAAATGATAAGGTAAACACCGGTGATATCATAAAAACTTCGGGACTCTCGTCATGCGATATTCAAATTGGAGATTCAATGATAAGAATCAAGGAAAACAGTAATTTAACCATTACCCTGTCCCTTATTGATTCCAACAGTGAGCAAACTGATCTTTCACTTGATAGCGGTAAAGTCCTCTGCAAACCAAAAAAATTATTGGATAACGAATCATTTACAGTACGCACACCTACTGCAGTAGCAGCAGTAAGGGGTACACAATTTTCAGTAACAACAGACTCTCTTAAAACAACCCGGATCAAGGTTTTTGACGGAGAAGTCAAGGTTGCCCGGCGTGTCAAGACACTTGACAAAAACCTGGAAGCTGTAATTAAAAACGGGAGCTCTGTACCAAAGGAGCACACAGCTGTTATCTCCGAGGAGGATGCGCTAAAGGCTGCCGATATGGTTGATAAAGCAATCGCTGATGGGCAATCAATAGAAGATACAATCTCAGTTGCCCCATTAGAAGTTCCAAAAAAACAGATCAATACTTTTACCCCTTCTGACTTCATTGACGAGGAGGAGATAATCCGAATCGGTCCAAAAGACGAAGACGTTATCAGTAAAATTGCAACAGCGGTAAAAAAACCAACTGGTCCAAAAGGACGGCTTCTTGTCACAAGATACGATGCGTATATAATTGTTGGCGGTAAAATTATATGGGAATCAAAACTTGAATCACCCCCTCTGAAAACTGAAGAGATGGTTTTAATTGCATCTTCAGATCGAATTGTGGCTGCTTCAAGCGATGGACTGATTCTATGGAATACAAAGTTAAAAAATAACGGCAAGGTAAGAATAAAAGGCGGCACACTCTATGTCGGAACCGCCAAAGGCGAAAAAAAACTGTTTATAAAAAACGGCCGGGTGTATTAATTACCCGCTTTAAAATAAACTCTGAGCTCTCTCCAGCACGAGAGACCTGTAGTCTTTTCTAAAACCGGCGTTAATAAGCAAATTGCTGTATTTAGACATGTGCGCCGGTTCTCCATTTATAAAATCAACCCTTATTTTTAAAGGTGGATTAAAACGTCTTCCCAAAATATCCCTGAAGATCTTAAGATGTTCCTTTTCCGATTCTTCGGGACTCAAAAGAAAATTGAGCCGTGAAAAATTTTTCTCACATATAAGTATAGGCCTGCCCAGGCCATATACAACATAATTTGAAGCAATCCTTCGAGGCAGATTTTCCTTGTAATAATCGATATCACAGCCGACAAGACTGGCCGGATCCTTGGCATTGAACCAATATATCGACTCTCTGTTTTTTTTACCCGAAAATTCCGTAAAGAATCGAAGCCCTTCCTGAGAAGCGAACTGTAGTGAATCAACTCCCTCGAAAAAATATCCTGACACTATTTCACCAGACAACTCCATCAATCGCAATGCTCGAAAAACCGCTGCCCATCTTAAAGGTTTATCTTCTCTGTCAGTTAACTGACGAAAAATCACACCATAACGGCTTAAAAGCTGCCGCGCGCGCTCTTTTTCAAGTTCAAGATTCTCAAATTCAGACTCTACCGGATCCGACACTAGCGCGCGCCAGAGTGAATCAGTCGGCTGGCTGCTCTTCCAGCGTCCAAATGATACTCTACCTGAACTACTGGATAAAACATCTGTTTTAAAACGGTTTATAGTTGCCTTTCGTATATGATCAAACCCTGTACAGACTAATTTCCCTCTAAAAAAAGCGGAATAAAGTCGCTCAAGGCTTTCCTGAGCAGTCAAAACAAAACGTGATGCAAATTCTGAAAGAGAGAATGGTCTTGATCCAAAATATTCATCACTCTCATCTGAACTGGATCCTTTCTTGAAAACAGGACTCTCTTCATTAAATATAAAAGTAAACTTTGCTTTTCCCGCACCACAACAGATAAGGTCTGTTGAAGATATCAGCGAATCAAGCCAAAGCGGTGTATACCCGGCTATTCTGGCCGTAAAAACTGCCTCCTCCCATAAATGTGCCTCAAGAGGCAAACCGCACAACTGTTCAATCGAATTCTGTAAATCTTCAACGGTTTTTCCTGTTCCCAGATTTTGATACTCTGCCAGAAAATTCTGTAAATATTTCACTGGAAGAGCAGTTAACCCCGGGCGGCGGCTTCTTCGTTGCATTCGAAGCAATATCTCATAGTTTTCTCTTACAGTAAAAAAAGTTTCTGAAGACTCTTCACGCAATCGATCGCTTATCACACTGTTATCAGCCAACAGGGTATTCAGGAGATCCACCCCCTTGTCAGTAAAAAGCATTTTAACCAATTCCAAATCAAAAACTGCGTAGTAAGACAAAAACTGTTTAAAAATAGAGCTGAAATCGATATTATCCGGTGTTTTCATTATTTTTGATATTCTTTGAACAATTATATCGCTGTTTTTTCCATCTATTGATTCAAAGGCTCCACAGATATCCGGGAAATTTCTTTTAATTATTGCGCAATTTTGAATATAAGAGTACACAACCGTATTATTAATTTTAAATTTGGCTATCACACCAGAGATCTTGTCCATATCAAGAACTTCATCTTTTTTACGGTCTCTCTCCCTTGCAGCAAGAAGGGAGCTCCACTCCTCTTGCGTAACAATGATACGTTCTTCAATCCAGCCTATTAAATCAGCAGTATTAAAAGATGCATACCCCTCAAAAGTCCGTTTCAATCTTGAGTCAAGAATTTCTATTGTTTTCCTGTCAATTGCAACCCGAGACAAAAATCCCCGCGTAATGTCGCGAATAAGTGAATCACTCAATGAGCTTGCGATACCACCCGACGGAGTATCATCTTGATACATATATTTATTAACCTGATTCCAGACCAGATCATCACAAAATGGCGAAGGAGATTTGGTAACACATTCAGATATTTTTATCTCTCCTGTCTCGATCTTGTCAAGCAGCAGCGCAAGATTTTCCATGTCAAAAATGTCACACAACAGGGTTCTCCAGGTTTCTATCATTACCGGAAAATCAGAAAAATCTGTTACAGACTCAAGTATTTTTTTTGCGCGCAAACGATTAAGCCAAAGTGGCTGCCGGTTTTTAAAGCCTTTTGGAGGTAATAAAAGGGCTCTTGAAGCATTTTCACGAAATATAGAGCCAAAGAGCCCTGTTTTTTCGATATAACGGCGGATTAACTTTTGTATATCACTATTAATTATGGAATCAAACAATTCACGTCCACTACACCTATGCGGAAGTTGTAGTAATATTGCATCATTGTTTACAAAAACTTCAAGAGGATATCCATATTCAGACTCCCACCAGGATGAAATAGCATAAGCCGCGGGCATATTGATACAGCGTCCCCACATTGTATGTATAATAACCTGTTTGTTATCAGTTGTGTTATCTGGGTCACTGCAATGCTCAACCACAATGTTTTCTATATGAGGCAAAGAACAGCCTGTTAAATCTCGCTGTCGAAATATATAATCGGACAATCGGGATGCCGAGTCATTGTTAAGTTGATATTTTTCGACAAACATATTAACAAGTATATTATGATCAGTATTTATTATGACTTCGCACTCTTTAAGCAATTCAAGAAGCCTTTTGCTTAAAGAAAAATGGCGGCTTTCCTGTTCGGCTCGCCAAAACGGAATAATTCCCGGACGGTTTACGGCCGGCGCGACTTCTACATCGTTATACGTAATTTTTTTTATTACCCAGCATTGCACTCCCAATGCGAAGGTGTCTCCTATGTTGCGTTCCCAGACAAACTCTTCGTCTAATGTGCCAATCCTGTATCCGTTAGATTGTAATCTCATGTTATACAGACCGCGATCAGGTATTGCCCCACCACTACTGTAAAGCTGAAACCTTATTCCGTCGCGCGAACGGACAGTTCCCTCAATACGATCATAGTTTAATTTTGCGGACAATTCTCTTATACGCAACCCCGCGTACCTGCCGCAAAGCATCTCAACAACAATATCAAAAAAAGATCTTTCAAGAGTCTGGTAGTTATATATGGTTTTGATAAAGACATAAAGATCGTCAATATACCACTCATCTACCGAACAGATCGAAAGTATCAGCTGTGCCAGCATATCAAGAGGATTAAGAGGTATACGGAGAGGTTCAATATAGCCCTTTTTAACCGACCACGCTGTTACAGCAGCCTCAAGAAAATCACGCCCGTGTGTTGGCAGGAAAGCGCCTTCACTGATACCATCCACGGTATGATTGGATCGCCCGATACGTTGTATGGCGGCATTAACACCACGGGGAGTTTGAATAAGCACAACAAATTCGACATCACCGACATCAATTCCCAACTCAAGAGAGCCAGTGGCAACCAGGGCTTTGATCTCACCTTTTTTAAGTCTTTCCTCAACCACAGATCGAATTTCCCGCGAAAGAGAGCCGTGATGTGAAAACGCAATCTCCTCTCCAGCGCGTTCATTTATAGAACGCGCTATTTTCTCTACCATTCTTCTACTGTTGGCAAAAAGCAGAGTAGTCCTGTACTTTTTGATTATCTCAAGGGATTTATCTACAACCATGGCAAGCCAGTCGTCTTCAACGGATTGAATCTCTCCTGATGATATAACAACGCAATGCGGTTCTTTATTTTTTGAAGCCTTTACAATAGTAACCTTACGAGGTTCGTATCCGGTGTGACCGTCAATGGAGTGACCGTAAAAACCGCCTATGAAAGCAGCCACCTCATTTAAAGGAGAAACGGTAGCCGATAACGCTATCCGCTGAAACTCCCCGCTAAGCAATGAAAGCCGTTCTACAGCCCCGGCGAGGTGAACCCCCCTTTTTGTTCCGGCCACACTGTGTATCTCATCACTTATGAAAAGCTTTACGCCAGTCAGTATTGAGCGTCCTCTGGGCGATGAAAGTATAATATTAAGTGATTCCGGAGTGGTTATAAATATTTCGGGTGGTTTCTTCGCGGTCAGGCGGCGCTCCTCTGCTGAAGTATCCCCGCTACGTACTGCAATTTCTATTTCCGGAATGGCCATTTTATTTTTTAAAGCAAGCGATTTAAGACCCTCCAGAGGTATTGTTAAATTCTTTTTAATATCATTATTCAGAGCCTTTAGCGGGGAGACATAGACAATTCTGACGGTACCCGGCCTCCATTTTTGTGTTATAAGCTGATTAAGCCCCCATAAAAAGGCCGTAAGGGTTTTGCCGCTACCCGTTGGAGCAGTAACAAGTACATGCTCGCCTCTGGATATTTTATCCCAGGCAAGACTCTGTATTTCGGTTGGTTCTTCATAATTGTCTATAAACCAATCACTGACCAGAGGATCAAATTTTGTGAGAATTTTGTTCATATCTCACCAATACTAAATGGCAAAGAGGTTACATTACGTAAAAAGATATCCAGTTTTTCATTGTCACCTGACGATAAAAATTCATATCTTACATTGCTTCCACGCGACAACAATCCAGTCTCTTCCAGGACATGCTGACACTGCCGAGCTACTGCCGGAGCCGGGTCCAGAATATCAATCTTATCCCCAACTATTTTTTTTATTACAGGTATCAGGAAAGGATAGTGAGTACAACCTAGAACCAGTTTGTCAACCCCAGTCTCTATCATCGGCTCAATATACCGTCTCAGAAGAGCTTCGGTTTCAACACTATAAATCTGGTTATTCTCAACTGCCTCGACCAGCCCGAAACCTGGACGAGCAATTACCTCTACGTCAGACGCGTAACGCGCACGAGTACTATTATAAAAGGGACTCTCGATAGTCCCCAGTGTGGCTAACAATCCTATCTTGCCGGATCGCGATGACAATGCTGCCGGCTTAACAGCCGGCTCCACCCCTACAATCGGGAACGGGAAAACCGAACGAAGATGCCCGATTGCAGCTGTAGTAGCGGTATTACATGCCACAACAACTATCTTTGCTCCTTTTCCGGCCAGATAACGGGTTATACGCTCCGAAAGATCAACAATTTCATCCTGACTCTTTTGTCCATACGGGCAGTTGGCCGAATCCGCGAAATAAAGAGTCGACTCTAACGGAAGTATGTTCACAATCTCACGCCAGATAGACACACCACCCAGACCCGAATCGAATATGCCAATTAAATCTTTCATAAACCTTGTTTCATCCATAATTACATTTATCAGATCATTATAATTCTTACCGATTAGTCATGTCACCCAGTTTTTTGGCAGCATATCTAAAATTCCAGAATTAAATTCTTTATATCTTCAAACTGAACACCAGCTTATTAATCTTTAATATACTATTGAACAATTTCAAATTTCGTGAATAATAAACAATTCAATTCAGTCACAATTTATTCAACCATTATCACAACAAATGCTGAATTTCGTGTTATAATTCCTATTTTTTTGACAATTTCTAAAACCGGACTATATTAATTATTAAGAAGGTGAATTGAATTATTTTGAGTTAAAAGAGTCTAATTTTGCAAAGATATTGTTCCGAAACTATTTGTATGTTATTTTTCTCAACTATCAAGCATCGACTTTTTTATGATTATGTTGTCATTTGTTGACAATTTCGGTACTATTTTGCAGTAATTGATTTATCAGATTGTTTTACCTTAACGTGACGTGCTTTATCGCAATACAGGCACATTATTTATTATGAAAGAGGTTTTCGATGGCAAAGACGATAGGCCTTATTATTGATCAGTTAGTATACGAATACCAGGCTGAACTCTGGCATGGTGTATGCGATATGGCACAGAAAACCGGCTGTAACCTTATCTCTTATGTAGGAGACACGATTGATTTCGAAGACATAACAGTAATGAATAACAACAAGATCTATGAATACATATCCAACAGACGTATTGATGGTGCCATAGTATTGATTAGTTCGGTCTCATCACATGTAAATAAAGCGGGAAAAATTGAGTTTATGCGAAAAATTGCCGAAAGGTGTCCCGTTGTAAGTGTGGGCGATATTCTGGAGGCATATCCTTCTATCGGTGTTGATAACCACAATGGAATGTTTGATGCGGTAAATCACCTTATCACGCGCCACGGCAAACGACATATCGGATTTGTAGGTGGTCCCGGCAACAGCGATGAAGCTTCTATGCGATTTGGCGCCTATAAGGCAGCTCTGAAACAGAACAGTATCGCTTACGATGAGCGGCTCTACTACGAGGGCAATTTTGTATTCAAATCAGGAGTCGAAGCCATTGACGCCTTTACTTCCAGAAAAGTCAGCTTTGACGCTGTTGTTGCGGCAAGTGACTGGATGGCTTTTGGTGCAATACAGCAGCTCAAGCAACTTGGTTATAAAATTCCCGAGCAGATAGCTGTCTGCGGTTTTGACAACGTCGAGTCGGCTTACGTATCAACTCCGCCTCTTTCATCGGTAAAGCAGCCTGTATTTGAAATGGGGCAAAAAGCTATTACAACAATTGTAGACATGATAGATAAAAAGCCTTTTGATAAAAAAACTGTCTATCCTACAGAATTTATTATACGTGACTCTTGCGGCTGCCTTATGTCCAAGACCGAAACAGAAAATGATGACGAAAATAATGTAAAGAACTCGAATGCAAGCGAAAACTCCGCTCGAAAAAGTCTTAAGGCTCAGCTTATAGAAAAGCTGCATCAGGACATCAACGAAGGTGACGGTCATGAATTTCTTCATTTCTTTAACACGACTGTGGATAATGTTAAGCGCACCGAAGACATTACTGATTATCAGAAACTAATCTTCGAGATAAGAGAAGATTTGCTAAAGCCAACCGCTGTAAAAGCCGCTAATGAAAACCAACTGGAAGAATTTAAAAAACAGAAAAAAATCAAACATGAAGCCGTAGAGCTGTTTCTGGATAAAATTAGTTCTTATACATATAAAATTGACGAATATTTCCATCGTGCAAGGCTTATTGTTTCGCGCAAAGCCGAACAATTGCAGTTTGTTAAGTATCTGGATGCCAATAACAAGTCATCTCAGATAATCTCAATTGGACAAAACATTCTAACAACCTACAATCGGGATTATCTCTTTTCGATTATCAAAAGAGATTTCCCCAAGGTAGACATTCAAAGTTGCTCGATAGTGGAATACTGCGAGCCTGACGCCGTACCAAAATCAGAAAACTCAAAGATACTATATTACTACAACAAGGACAGGGAAACATCTTCAACAGACGAGCAGTTCAATACTGATCTTCTTGTCCCCGACAAATACTGGCCGGAAGAGTCCCGTTCTCCCTGGATAGCAAATGTTGTACCGATGAGCACACAAGACGGTTGCGTGGGCTATGTTCTCTTTGAATCCAAAAACAGATTTGGTCTGATATACCAATCTTTCGCTTCGGAAATTGTAAGCGCACTTAAAGGAATAAAAATTTACGAAGATCACGAGAAAGTTTCCGATTCAATTCAACAACGAAGCCGGCGTATTAACGATCTTGTTACTCCCATGCTTGAATCCATTCTACAGGTTGCCAATATTTCCGGAGATGAGATTCAGGCCATACGCAATCTTTCTGATATGACTGCAGCTGGACTTTCCCAACTAAAAAGTGCCAACGACATAATCGCAAAAGCAGCCGCGAGCATTAACCAAATGCTTAACATGATAGACATGATTGAAGATGTCTCGGCAAACATTAATATTCTTGCGCTTAATGCTTCGATAGAATCGGCTCGTGCCGGCACATACGGACTGGGCTTTCAGGTAATCGCGGAAGAGATAAAACACCTTTCAGATACAACTGCAACAAACACAAAAAACATGTCAGAAGTTTTGCGAAGTGTTGTAAGTAATATCGAAGAATCAAGTTCGGCCAGCCAGGAAAACTATCAGGTATTTGCCAAGGTACAGGATCATGTCGAGCAGGTCACAAAGCTGCTTACAAATGTAACAAACAAGATGAACGAGCTTTCTTCAGCAAGTAATGACATTCTTTCTGAAATTGAAAGAAAGATATAATGTAGTCTTTATGAATTGAGTGTTTTTTTTATGTCCACCATGCAATCTATACCGGCAAGGTTTTTTACACACAGTATAAAATCATCGGGAGGTTCAACAATAAAGGCAGTTTTTCCTTTTTTTGTTACTATTTCAGCTTTATAAGCATGCAGCATACATCTTCGATGCCCAACTTTTTCTATTGTCTGACTGGTAATCCCGTTTTTTATAAAATCGAGATAAACCCTCTCGTCGCCACCATATATCTTATCCCCAACAAGCGGATATCCCATATACTCAAGATGCGCCCTTATCTGGTGTTGCCGTCCCGTTCCCAGTACGGCTCTTACAAGGGAAAAATCCTTTGTACCTGTAATCCTGCTAAAAGATGTAAAAGCTCTTTCCGGAGCCCCTTCATAAGCTGCCCTTTTTTTGAGAACTTTATCTTCATCTGTACAACAACCTGGATTAGCCAGCCCTAAAGGCATGCTACACGATCTATCCTCTAAAAACTCACCTCTGACAAGGGCAATATAACTTTTATTACAATTATTCCATTCCTCAGACAATAAGCAGGCAACCGAAGAATCAAGCGCGAATATCAATATCCCCGATGTTTCACGGTCTATCCGGTTTACAGGATAGAGTTTTCTGTTTAATCTTGACTCCATTATTCTTAGAGCCGTATTGTTGAAATATCGTCCAGCAGGATGCACCGGCAAGTCACCTGACTTATTTGCAACCAGAAGCTGATCATCCTGATATACAATATCAATATTTGGATCTACATCGGGTTCTTGACGGATATTGCCCTCAAATACTATCGTATCCCCCTTTTTTATTCGAGTAGCAGGCCGTCTGACAATTGTACCATTCAAGGTCAGCTTCCCGTCTGTTATCAACTTTTGCCATCGGTTTCGTGACAAATAATCAAAACGTAATGCTAAATAACTATCCAGCCGTTCCTCATCTTGAGAAATATCTACCACGCATTCAAGCAAACGCAAAACATTAGACCTTTTTTATCCATTTTTTTAATAGCCAAACTGCAAAAAACACTACGATCAACACCATAAGCACAAAAACAGCCGCTCGGTTATAGAGGGCAATTATGCGAAGACATTCTGTTTTAACAGCCTCCCAATTACCGCCAAGTTTATACACGGTGTACATCCAGATAAAATTCCAAACAGAGGCACTTATCACGGACAAAAATAAAACCGGTAAAAATCGGCAACGGCTGTACCCTGTCACAATAGAGATAACGGAGCGTAATCCAGGCAAAAACCTGTTAATCAGAATAATCAAATACCCGTATCGACGCAGGTACTCTTCGGCACGCGATAAAGATTTTTCCGAAAAAAAACGGGCTCCAAACCTCCGAATGGTCTGAACCCCGTACTTATATGCCACCGCAAAAAGGGCAATATAACCAGCAACACTTCCTGCAGTAGTTGAAATAAATGCAAAATCAAATGATAAAACACCCTGAGAAGACAGATATGCTCCAAAAAGCATCACAGTATCACCTGGTAATGGAGGTATCAAATTTTCCAATACTCCCGCGAAAAAAAGAATAATATAGATAATAAACGGCGGCAGGGTATCAAAAAACATAATGGCCTCCCCAACAACTACCCATTCACCTGACCACTATCCAGCTCTTCAGGAGTAGCTTCACGAACTGCGACAACTTCGACATCAAAATTAAGCTCAACTCCCGCAAGTGGATGATTTCCGTCAAGAGTTACCTCTTTTTCACCAACTTCCGCCACTGTAACAAGATAGTTACCTTCACTTGACTGAGCCTGTAATTGCATGCCCTTTTGAAGATTTTCAATACCATTAAACTGTTCAATTGGCACCTGCTGTATTAACTCATCATATACAGGCCCGTACGCATTTTCGGGGCTGATTGCCACTTTAAATTTATCACCCGGATTTTTACCAGTCAGTTCGTTTTCCAATCCTTTAATAATCATACCTGATCCATGAATATAAGAAAAAAGTGAACCATCTTTAGTTGTATCAATAACATTTCCCTGATTGTCGGTTAAACAATATTCCATAGAAACTACTGAGTTTTCCTGAATTGCCATAATAATCTCCTGATTGTTTTTTTCCACTCTGACAATATTTTACCATAATTCGTTATCGAACCCACCGGAAACCCCAAGAATCGTTCATATCAACTTTCATCAAGGTTTCTCTTTGAAAACAGTAATTCTTCAAAGTTCTTTTATTATAAAATCATTGCAAAATGGTTTCATTAGAATATACTTATGTTCTAAGTATATTCTAATGAAACCATACTTCAAAAACTACCTGTATGTCAAGGTTATTGATTTTATTTTTTAATTTGAATAACATATCAAACGGAAAGCATTATCCATTATTTTCAAACTGGACCAATTACTGGCTTTGTCTGATGTTTCACAAGGAAAGTTCAACATATCCGTTTCTTTCTTGACACAGACCCTGGTTCCAATGAATAAAATTCTATCAAGATATAAAAGATATTTAACGCCGATTTTTACAGCACATACATATTATTAACATTACGAATAACATCTGGAGACAAGTAATGAAGGCCTTATTCTATTGTGTTTTACTGACTGTTCTTAATTTACTGTTTATAAACACACTTTCTGCGCAAACCCGGATATCCATGGGAATATCACCGTACACTACTCCGCTAACATCAAATACAAAACAGGATAAATTTATTAGATATATTGAAGAAAAAACAGATACCTCAATAACTCCGGTTGTCTTCAAAAATGATGAAGAACTTCTGCAATACTTTCGGCAAGGTAAAATCGATTTTGCCTGGCTGGGAACTTTCCAATACATGAAGTATAAAACAGAGCTCTACTCTTACGTTATCGCTCGTCCCATACGACAGAACAGAGACTATTACCGGGGAGCTTTTATTACACATTCTTCTAACGAAATCAGCGGATTTAACGATTTACGCAGCAAATCAATTGCTTTTGTATCTCACACATCTCAGGCTGGGTATATTTTTCCAGTACTCTCTCTATACACTTCCGGTTTAACACTCGGCAAGGACTATTACCCTGAGTTTTTACGCGGTCACGACAATGTAATTTACGCAGTTCAACAAAAAAGATACGATGCAGGAGTTGTATTTGACTCGGCTCTTGAAGTATATCTGAATGACACGCAA
Source organism: Spirochaetota bacterium (assembly GCA_016934935.1). Classification (GTDB taxonomy): domain Bacteria; phylum Spirochaetota; class UBA4802; order UBA4802; family JAFGJZ01; genus JAFGRW01. Next base: position 77,086 of record JAFGRW010000041.1, read on the forward strand.
AGATCCCAGATTAAGATAATCGGATACACCAGAGATATTCCCTTTGAACCGTTTATAATATCCAAGCGCATAGACAAAGAGCTTGTCGAGACCATTAGAAACGCAATTATCGAATGCAACTCACCAGTACTCTTAAAAGACCTCAAAGTCGACAGGTTTGTTGCAGACACCGATTCAGCTTACAGAATATACAACCCATCATCTTTTAAAATAATTGATGAAGTCAAAGAAACTCCGTAAAATTGAATTAAAACGGAAAGTACAGTATTTCTAGTTTTTCATGGATATTGGCTGCCCGGTAGCGGCCAGCACGTCGTACCAGAGTCTCGAATCCGGATCAATCTGTTTTCTTCGTGAAACAGCAAGTTCTATCGGTATATGAGTAATCATTCCGTTCCACTGTCCAACAATCATATCTGTTTTACCTGCCATTGCGGCATGAACAGCATACTGCCCTAAAACCGCGCAAAAAAGTGAATCGTTTTCATTTGCCGGCGCACTTCTAACAATATAGCTGGGGTCAATATATTTGAGATTCACCACTTTTGATTTTGAATGGAAATAATTCTCTATCTTTTGTTTTAAAAATAATCCAATATCGTTAAACTTGATATTTCCTGATGCATCAAAACTGGACTCACCCTTGGATTCAGCCTGAATCAGATCCTGTCCGGCACCTTCCGCCACAACAATGACCGCATGATCACTCCTTTCAAGACGTGCTTCAAGCACTTTTAGAAATCCTTTTTCTCCCTCAAGATCAAACGGTACCTCAGGTATCAGCGTAAAATTTACATCATTGCAAGCCAATGTGGCATGTGCCGCAATAAAACCGGAATGTCTACCCATTAACTTAACAAGGCCAATGCCATTAGGAACACCTTTTGCTTCAACATGCGCACGCTGAACAACTTTTACAGCTTCCGAAAAAGCTGTTTCAAAACCAAATGTCCTTTCAACAAAACTTATATCATTATCAATGGTTTTAGGGATCCCGATCACCGAAAGCTTATATCCTCTCTCGCGTGCAATCTCCGCAATTTTATGAGCACCACGCTGAGTACCGTCTCCGCCTATAGTATATAGTATGTTTATGTTCATTCGTTCCAAAGCATCAACCAGAGCGTTAATGTCATCAGTACCCCCTCGAGAAGAGCCCAATATGGTACCACCGGCATTGTGAATATTATCAACCCGTTTTGGATCAAGAGGAATAACAGTATATTGGTTTTGAGGAAGTAGCCCATTATAACCATAGGGAATACCAATGATATTATTAATACCGTATGAATAGAAGGACTCCATTACTATAGCACGGATAACATCATTTATTCCCGGACATAGTCCTCCGCACGTAACAACAGCTGCTTTCACTTTCGAAGGATCATGATAAATAAGTTTTCTGGGGCCGCCTTTTTCAAAGGAATTTATCTCACCAGCCTCAATTTCAGCTACAACATCACGTTTTAAGACATTATAAAGGATTCTCATTTTACCATGAACAAAAACACTAGATGTTAAAGGAAACCTTGCTTGAAGAGGAGAAGGAATTGTTTTTTCACCAAGATTCTTTATCGTTGTATCCATTTTTTTCATTTTATATTCTCCCTTCTTTATCATATTTGCCAAAACAACATGCAACCGGTTTGCTTTATTAGAACTGTTTAACAAAATACTACCCTTAGATAATAAGTTTTATTTTGTCCTTTTTGGTAGTTAACAATATTCTACGAAATAAGCGCAAACATAATTACAACATTACATAAAAAGAGTATTATACTTACCAATGTCAAGAATATTAAGTAAGCACTTAACATTAAAATATTTACTTCTAAAAAATCAGATTACAAAAAAAAAGTTGCAATAAAACCTCTCAATGTTAGTGTTGTCTAACATTGAGAGGTGATAAATGATTCTTAGTTCAAGTCTTGAAGACTATCTGGAAGCTATTTATGATATTGAAATTACCGGGCACGAAGTTAGAATTACCGATATTGGAACAAAACTTGGTGTTGAAAAATCATCGGTAAACTATGCCGTTAATAAACTCTGTAACCTTAAACTTGTTCTACACGAGCCCTATACTGACATTAAATTAACTTCCGCAGGACGTAAAACGGCAAAGTTAATAAAAAACAGACATGATATTATAAAGAAATTTTTGAAAAACGTACTATTACTCTCTGAAGATATTTCTGACAATGATGCCTGTAGAATGGAACATATTTTAAGTCAGGAAACATTCGAAAACCTTTCAAGATTTGTTGATTTCTATGAAAATTTAAAACCTATCAACAACAAAGATATTGCCCAATTATTCAGAGATACTATCGTAAATTGTCAAAAGAATTAAGTTTCTATAATGCCTTATTCATTAAAGATTTTCACATACTTTTAGAGAATTACTTAGCCACATGGAGCTTTTTAAGTTAACCGTTTATTGAACGGCTACACCGGTTAAAAATATATTAAAACATTTTTTTGTTAAATTGTTAGATTACTATAACTTTTGGAGGTGCAAATTGAAACAACAAGCCTTTATCATTCCACTTATTCTTGCGGAAGAAAGCAAAGAACTATGCGTTTATGAACTTAAAGGTGGTAATTTCTTCCGCGATAAGTGCATGAACCAGGGAATTCTTCCAGGTCACAAGATTACCCTGGTCAAAAAATGTATCAAGGGTCCTTATATAATCAATATAAGAAACACCAATATTATACTTGGGCAAAATATTGCGCGTAAAATTTTAGTAACGGATACTTATCTGTAAAAAAAATTTATAAATATGTTCGAGTGGTCTAACATATTAAAAAGAGGTAAAAATGAATAAAACAATTAATCAAATCAAGATGGGAGAATGCGTTACAATTGAGGGCTACAATAAAACAGATAGAATTTATAAAGAAAAACTTCTTTCAATGGGCTTAACCCCGGGAACAACTTTTAGATTTGTTTCGCGTGCCCCTATGGGTGATCCGGTAGAAATTGAAATCAGGGGGTTTCGTTTAACCTTAAGATCACATGAGGCCGAAATCTTAATACTTCAAGGAGATAACGATGAATAAACGGAATATAGCATTAGTTGGAAATCCCAACTGCGGTAAAACCACAATATTTAACGTATTGACAGGGGGGAAAATAAAAACAGGAAACTGGCCCGGCGTCACAGTCGAAAAAAGAGAAGGAGAATTCAAACACAAAGGCGAAACAGCAAATATTATTGATCTGCCGGGAATATACTCTTTTTCATCCGGTTCGGAAGACGAAATAATCGCACGCGATTACGTATTAAGCTCCGAACCCTCATTAATTATGAATATCGTAGACGCAACAAATCTCGAACGCAACCTGTATCTGACGACTCAGCTTATCGAAATGAAAGTTCCTATTGTTTTAGTCGTCAATATGATAGACTGCGCGATAAAGAAATGCATAAAGATTGATTTAAAGACATTAGGTAAAAAACTTGGAATTCCAGTTATAGGAATCAGCGCCATTAAATCTGACGATACAGTCTTACTTAAAAATTTTCTCGTAAATCACCTGGATCACCCTGAAATATCCTCTGCGATCATCTCATATCCCAACGAAATAGAAACTGTAATTGGGAATTGGAGTTCGCAACTCACACTCTGTGCTCAAAAAATGACACTGGACTCACGTTGGATCGCAATAAAACTTCTGGAAAATAATGACAGCATCCGGAAACAGGTTGTCGATAACGGTGATTTGACAGTAGAAGAAATTAATAAAAAGCAAACGTATATCGAACAGATACTTGAAGATTCGCCAGACATAATTTGCGCGGACTATCGTTACGGTTTTATACACTCTATAGCCAGAACCGTTATTGAGCGCAAGCAGACACGACGAACCATATCAGACATTATCGACAGATTTGTTTTAAATCGTTTTCTTGGAATCCCCATCTTCTTTTTGATTATGTACTTAATCTTCTGGATTACAATCACTGTCGGCGGAGCTTTCATAGATTTTTTTGATATTCTTTCTGGAACAGTTTTCGTTGAAGGCCTTAGTGCTCTATTGAATTACTTAAATTTTCCTGAATGGCTTATTACATTCATGGCAAACGGTATTGGCGCAGGTATACAAACTGTGTCAACCTTTGTGCCAATTATATTCTTTATGTTTTTAATGTTGTCCATTCTTGAAGATAGCGGCTATATGGCTCGTGCTGCTTTTGTAATGGATCGTTTCATGCGCCTCTTAGGACTTCCCGGGAAAGCGTTTGTCCCACTTCTTGTCGGATTCGGATGCACTGTACCCGCAATAATGGCAACAAGAACATTGGAAAACAGAAAAGAACGCTATCTAACAGTCTTTATGGCACCGTTTATGTCTTGCGGAGCACGACTCCCCGTATATGCTCTATTTACTGCCACTTTTTTTCCACAAAACGGCGGCTTGATTGTTTTTTCATTATACATGTCAGGAATCTTCTTCGCAGTATTAACCGGACTGTTATTGAAAAAAACACTTTTTATAAACAACAGCTCTTACTTTGTAATGGAGCTTCCACCATATCACAGCCCGCGTCCACTCCACCTGCTAACTCACACATGGGACAGGCTCAAAAGTTTTATCTTACGTGCCGGTGGTGTGATAATAATTGTTGTCACATTATTATCGGTTTTGAATTCAATTGGTACAGATGGTTCTATCGGCAATGAGAATACTGACAAATCCGTTCTTGCTTCAATCGGCAAAACAATTACACCAGTTTTTAAGCCAATGGGAATCGAAGAAAAAAACTGGCCGGCCACAGTCGGGATATTCACTGGGATTTTTGCAAAAGAGGCAGTTGTTGGAACATTAAACTCGTTATATGTAACAATAACTGATAGTAAAATCGAGGATGGTCACGAAGAAGAAAACTTTAGTTTTTCAAACGGCGTTATTGCAGCGTTTACTTCAATACCGGAAAATCTTTCTGCCATATTTGATGGATTATCCGATCCACTTGGAACTGGACTCATCGCCGAAACAGACGCGGTCGCTATTGCCGAAGAAATTGGAGCCTCTTCTTCAACTATTGGCATTATGGCAGATTTCTTTTCAAATAAGAAACAAGCATACGCTTACCTTATTTTCATATTACTATACCTGCCGTGTGTAGCGGCTTTGGCAGCCGTAATTAAAGAGACCGGTTATATTTTCGGAATTCTAAACGCGGCCTATGTAACAATACTCGCATGGTCGGTTGCTACACTTTTTTATCAGATTACGGCCGGTCATTCACCGGTATTCGGTTTGCTTCCATTATTACTTATGGGATCAATATTCCTTGTTCTCAAAATAATGTCTAAAAATAACTGTTTAAACTTCACAAACTATCAGAACGAAGAGGGAAATTTATAAAAAATCCTGTAACGAATTATGTTTAACAAATCCGGTACAGAAAATTTACAACTAAACACCAATAGGAGATTTACAATGACAAAATTCAAAATTTTAATCTTACTAACATTATTAGCACAATTTGCAACTCTATCGGCATCTACAGAAATATCTTTTTCGGGAGAAGCCGAAATCCGTGCCGGGGTAGAGTCAAAAAAATCTGATAACAAGACATCACGAAATTATGGCATACCTGCTCGTGAAAGCGGCATTCTCTTTAATAGCGAAATCGCGAGTGGCAACATAACGGGTCTTGTTTCATTAGAGATAAACACAGACGGAGTAACAGCCGACAGCGCGTCGCTTTCATACAATCTTGGAATTGCCACCCTTACTTATGAAGCAGCCGGTATTGACCAGCGATGGAACGATGACATGTTATATAGCGGTAGCGCGGATGGGAATGCCTTTACTGTATCTCTTTTCAATCTGGGTTTTATTTCAATTATCGGATTAAAATCTGAACGCGAAGAATCCATGGAGAATTACACTTCAGAACGCGCTTTTCCAATTATTTCTGGAGGTCTTGATGGTGAGTTAGCCGGATTTGAACTGAAACTCGGCGCTGTTTATGGTCAAAATAGTGACGATACAAATTGGCTGCTATTTTCTGATACCAGCACACAATTTGGCGATCTATCGTTAGGCTTTGGTCTTACTTATGGGAAAAACTGTGGAATCATCGTTGATGAAGATGACATCATCAATGATTCTACACTTATATCACTTATTCTATCGGCAGAATACGCCTTTGGTTCATTTATACCCGGCATCGAAGGAATGTATGCTGTAAAATCAATAAATGATGAAGGTGATTATTCTGCTTACAGTATAAATCCTTACATGCGTTATGAAGTCGATGAAAACCTGGCATTTTCATTAGGTGTAATATATGAATCTCAATCTGTTGTTGCTGATGATAAGGATATAGACCCGGATAAAATTACCACAGTTTATACCTCAGTAAATTACACTTTCTAATAAAACCACAAGCATTTTCTAATTATTTACGAGAATGCTGAGTACAGTTTTTGTTTATACATTCATACAGAAACTGTACTCATAATTTAAGCAATACTTGCTATATTTATATACATGATACCTTAATCTCTAAACAACCTTGAAATCCCGAAATAGAAACATCTTCTCAGTTTTTTTGATACTTGACAATCAGAGACAATATATTGTATTTGTTACTGATTCGGGTTTCCCAGATAATTCAAAAAACTCGACTAAAGTCATTTTATCAGGAGAGGTGTCCGAGCGGTCGAAGGAGCACGCCTGGAACGCGTGTATAGTGAAAGCTATCGAGGGTTCGAATCCCTCCCTCTCCGAAACGGTAAATCAGAATGTCATATCAGGTAATAGCCAGAAGATGGCGACCGCAAAAATTTGATCAACTGATATATCAGGATCATATCACCAAAACCCTGCAAAACAGCATCACAAGCGGTCGCATATCCCATTCATATATATTTACCGGTCCAAGAGGAGTCGGCAAAACTACTACTGCAAGGATTCTTGCCAAATCGCTTAACTGTATTCACGGCCCCACTCCCGAACCTTGCGGTGTTTGCGAAAACTGCAAAGAAATCACACAAGGTAACTCTTTTGATGTAATTGAAATAGATGGGGCATCAAATAACGGCGTTGATAATATCCGAGAACTACGTGAAACCGTACACTTCGCGCCCGTCAAATCGACCTATAAGATTTACATAATTGACGAGGTGCATATGCTCTCGACCGGTGCTTTTAACGCACTACTCAAAACCCTCGAAGAGCCTCCCGCGCACACTGTTTTTATTTTTGCCACCACTGAAATACACAAAGTTCCGGACACCATACTGTCACGTTGTCAAAAATACTTTTTTAAAAAAATATCTCCAGATGCGATTGCAGCTCACCTCTCTTCAATAGTTAAAAAAGAAGAATGCGATGTTTCCGAATCGGCTCTTTTCGCGATTGCCCGGGCTGCCACCGGCTCCATGCGTGACGCTCAATCTCTTCTGGAACAGATGATCTCATTCTCTTCACAATCGTTATCAGATAGAGACATCACTTTTCTGCTTGGCATTGTGCCTGTAACAAGCTATCTATCGCTTCTTGACGCCATTGCTTCACAAAACCCGGCCTCTATTACCGAAATTAGTTCCGACCTTTATACCAGCGGTATTGACATATCAAGATATACAGGCGGCTTAAAAGAGACATTACGCGCGCTGCGATTTATTAAGCATGGCATCATAGTTGACGAATCTGCCGGTTTTGCTTCAGAAGATATTAATGTTATGAAGCAGACAGCAACCAAATTTTCTGACGAAGAGATTAGCCGTTTTTTTTCTTTGCTTGAAAATCTATCTACTACTCTTCGCTACACAGAAAATGAAACTCTTTCATTTGAAATGACGCTTTTCGACATGCTCGCCGTAGTCAAAAACCCCTCATTAAGTTCTATTTTAATGAAACTTAATCAGGAAGCTGAAAAAAAAAAATCTGAAAGCCAATCTTATGAACTAAAACCTGCTGAATCTGCTCCTCTTTCTTTAAAACAGGCTTGGTCACATATTTTATTACAGATTTCGACCAAAAAAAAGTATCTTTTTGAACTTATTGGTCTTCATACACACGATTTTAATATTGATAGCGTTATACTCACCCCAAAACAGAATTCAAACCAGATTAAAACAATTGACATAAACGACATTAATTTTTTACAAACAGAACTTACTAAACTTTGCCACAAAAAAATTGGGCTTATCGTACATAATGCTATCACCCCTCCTCCACTGCCGGAAAAACAGATGATAAAAAATGATTCCGAAGTAGCAGCGGAAGACGCTTTAATCAATCAAGACCCTACTGTTAAAAAAATAGTTAAAATGTTTCATGGCGAAATTATAAAGCAAAAAGGAGAAAAATAATGTTAAAAGGACTTGGCGATCTTGGCAATATCATGAAGCTTCAAAAAGAGATGAAGCGCATGCAAAAGGAGATAAAGAAAAACGAAACTGAAGGCTCAAGCAGTGACGGAATGATAAAAATTACTGTTAACGGTGAATTTGAGTGCCGCAAAGTTACTGTTGATAACATACTTCTTCAATCTTCAAATGCGTCACAGGTCGAGAAAAACATACAAGAGGCTTTCACCAAAGCAGTAACCGATAATAAAAAACTGACCGAGTCAAAAATGCGTGAAATAACCGGCAATATGGATCTCGGTGCTCTTGGAAGTATGTTCTCATAATGCATTCTCCATCAGAATACCTTGAAGCACTTATTCAGGAACTTGGCAAACTGCCCGGCATAGGGTCTAAAAGCGCAAGCCGGGCTGCGTTTCATATTTTAGAAATGAATGAAACATCGGTTAACCGATTGCTAGGCACCATAACAGCTCTCCGTGACAACGTTAGAGAGTGCACAATATGCGGCGGCATTTCCGATACAGATATCTGTTCAATATGCAGCAATACGGCAAGAAACCGCAGAATAATTTGCGTTGTTGAAGATAAAAAGTCGGTTCTTACAATTGAGAAAACGGGAACATTTAACGGACTTTATCATATTCTGGGTGGAGTTATTTCACCACTGGATGGAATCGGCCCCGAAAACATAAGATTTTCCGAACTTCGCAGGAGATGTGAATCTGAAGATATTGAAGAAGTAATAATGGCTACTAACCCGACAATAGAGGGTGACGCCACAGTTCTCTACTGTGTCAAACTTCTTAAACCACTAAACATCAAGGTCATGCGTCTTGCAAGGGGATTGCCTGTCGGTGCTGATATTGACTTTACTGACATTGCCACTATCAGCAAATCCATGTCAGAACGCCACGAAGTCTGATTCACTTTCTTTTTTTGGATTTTTTTACACTTTTACTTTTTTTAATTCCAACTGTACGGTTTTCCACCTTCTTTCGCCGGTTTTTTTCACGTATGTCTATAGCTTCCTGAACATTTTTAATATTTTTAGGCTTTCCTTCAATTTTAATTTTAATCGGCAAACCTTTTATTCCTAATAGTTTTTGAAGTTCTTTTTGAAAATAGCGCACAACGTCAATACGGAATTTGGAAGCGTCATTAACGAAAAACTTGAACGTAGGCGGTATCTGGTTCATCTGTGTTGCAAAAAAAACCTTAATATCTGACCCATACCCTGGAAGACGTCCACTATTTTTCATTTGCTCAAGTCTGCGGTTTAATACGCCTGTATCAATTCGCTTGTGAGAATCTTCAAAAAGCTCCACGGCCGAACTTAACAGCTTGTGTATTCTGACCTTCTCTTTGGCAGAAATAGAGATTACAGGGAAATCGTCTATGCGAAAGAATCTCCTTTTAAGCTCAGCGGTGTATTCTTTAAATGTGTTAGTATCCTTGCTAACAGTATCCCATTTATTGACAGCAATTATTACCGGTTTGTTAGCCTTTACTATTTCATCAGATATTTTTTTATCTGTATCAGTCATACCGCTTTGAGCATCAATTAAATGTATCACAACATCAGAATGTTCAATTGCCCGTATTGTTCTTGTCAGCGAGTAAAATTCAACACTCTCTTTTACTTTTGAGCGCTTACGCAATCCGGCAGTATCAACTATTTCAATTTTTTTATTTTCAAAGTTAATCAACTCGTTAATTGAATCACGAGTAGTGCCGGGAACGTCTGACACAACCGACCTGCCATACCCAAGAAGCGAATTAAGAAGTGTAGACTTACCCGCATTTGGTTTCCCTACAAACGATATTCTCATATCTGCTATCGGTTCTTCACCGCGATTTGCGGGAATAAAAGCAGTAATTTTATCTAAAAGAAGATCCAGATTGCTTCTACGCAATGCAGAAACCGGTAACAAGTCCGATACACCAAGCTCATAAAAGTTGGACATATTAACCAATTGTTTTTCGGAATCCATTTTATTAACGACCATTACGGTAGGCTTATCCAGTTTGCGAACAATTCTAAGAAGATCGTGATCAAACTTTTGAACAATCGGATCTTCAAACATAAGCACTATTAAATCAGCCTTTCCGAGCGCCTCATAGGCTGTAGTTAAAATCGGTTCCGATAATTCTTCATTATCCGGCAAATCCAGCCCCGGAGTATCACTGATTAAAAAAGAATGTGTTTCGGTATCAACTCGATAACTTATTACATCCCTTGTTAATCCGGGATGATCATCAACTATTGCCATTTTTTTATTAATAAGAGCATTAAACAAGGTCGATTTACCAACATTTCTTCGACCAACTATTGCAACTAATGGTTTCTTTTTAGACATATTTTTCCTCTATCTATCCATAACTCCATGGCCTCGATTTTTTTCAATCATTTTAAACTGCGCTACCAACACATGACTCTTTTTATCTCGAACATTTCCATACATTATCTGATTTATAAACTATAAAGACTGTAATGCCTTAAAATTTCATTACAATTATGCTTATTACACAAACTTAAAAATTATATTCATACATTTAACGGATTTTACCTTATTTGAAATTATAAAACTAATTATTATATGTTTGCGTTCCTATGTAGCAGGTCATTAAGCGAAAGCGAACAAACAACAACCTTTATTAAAATATCCTGAAAAGATCATTGAAAACCAAAGTTACCCGACAATATCAGTGAAATAATTTACAGATAAAAGTATTTTTCAGATAATAATATTTTTTACAAAAAGATATTTATTCTTTAGCAAATATCTTTTTTGAACTTTTTAAATCCCAACTTATTAATGATAAAATCAAAGCGTTTAACTTTTAAATCCAATTATCTTTAATTAATCTTCATTACTACAAATAATCCTTGATAAATTTATTATTAATTTTAATAATTGATTAATACTACCAAAATTCACTGTTTATCTGAATGTCTTTACCTACTATTTTCTGTCTAACAAACAGACATTCACTTTAAACTTCTTATGGAGGATTTGTTAAATGGCTGCAAAGACATCAAAACAGCTTAAAGCCGATGAAAAAAAGCAGATTGCAAAAATCAACAAACTAACTGGTGACTTAAAAAAGGAAAAAGCAAACCTTGTTAAGTTAAAGCAATCAATTAAAACTGCTGTTGCTAACGAAAAAGCAAAAGAAGCAAAACTTAAGGCAGCAAAAAAAGCAGCAAAAAAAAGCACTAAAAAAGTTTCTAAGAAAAGTGCCAAAAAAGCAGTAAAGAAATAATTATCTATTTATTTCATAACAGAAAAGAGAGTATAGACTCTCTTTTCTGCTTTCTTTCGCAAAGTCCGATTAAATATCTTTAAAGAACCTCTTTATCTACCGACAAACTGAATATATAGTAACTTCAAATAAACACATTTTTTGGAGCTATTACTATATCATAATCATCTTTTTAATAAAATGCTTACTAGGATTCTAAAGTAACAGACATTATCATAGACGCTAAACTGACTTTTATACTTGACTCTAAGAGTTGTTTCTTTTAATTATTGCGAACTGTTACTGGTTTATTTATCTCATCCTGACATTATTTTTGCAAATTGATATAACTTATACTATTTATATCAACTATTTTAAAAAAAGTTGAAAATACTGAAATATATTTTAACTATATTATAGAAAGCAGACGAGTGAAAAATTGATTGTCAGAGGTTTAACTTACAGTGGTAAACTTTTCAGAAAGAAAAAAACGTTTTTTTGAGGAAATTGAGAGCAAACAGGAGATATTTTCCATACTCCAGGATAAATTTTCTTCAACTCCCTTAAAGATAAAATACGATATTGAAGGCAATGAGCTTTATTTGTCAGATTTTTCTCAAATAGAACTGGCATTAACCGTAACTACAACAAGCACTTATAAAATTGGTGATGACAAAATCATCATTTGCTCAGCACTTCTTGATAAATATTTTGAAGTTGAGTTTGAAATTAAAAGAGAACTTGCTCCGGGACAATTTCGATGTCTCATTCACAGCGCGCGTCGAGCCACAACGGGTCGATCTGATATACGCTTCAAGGTTAAACCAGGTGATTTGTATGCCACAAACTTCAAGGTTTCAAAACACTCAATCGACCTTACCATGTTTAAACTGCCCACCAGCATAAAAGTGGTACTGGATCAATTTGCGGCACAAAACAAAGCAAAATTTGACTTTTTTGAGATAGGTTATTTCGATAAAAAAGATACTCTTCTCAATACAATGAAAAAAACCGGTAATTCTTTTTATATCGAAAATCTGGGCGATACCACGACATATGTTCCTGTAACTGATGAGTTTATCAACTATAAAGAATTTATGGCTGATGAAATTAATGAATATATAACACAAAATAAAGAACGTAATTTTAAATCGATCTTAATTGTACCAATTGTTTACATCACTCCAAACGAACAGTCAATTCCTTTTGCCTATATAAAAATAATGACAAAAGACCGACTGTTATCCATTGATGATTTTCTAAAGATTAAGGAGTACTCGTTTAAACTTATAGACAGGATACGTGATGCAAATACTCAATTTATAGATAAACGCCAGGCAATACTTGATATAAGCCGGGGTGGAGCGCGTCTTAAAATTGACGACCCGGAGCTAAAAAAATATTTGCTTAAAGCTAAAGGATTTATTTTTGATCTGGTATTTAAACTTCAACAACCAATAACAATATATGGCGAGATCAAGTTCACTGGAACTGATGATAATAAAAATATTTTACTAGGGTTAAGTTTTTCTGGAAATACTTCAAGAAAGAACCAGATGCAGCACCTCTACTCTGTATTAAAACCCATGGAGATAAACTATAAAAAGAAACTAATCGAACAACTAAAACGTAAATAAATTATTTTATTACCAGATTATTTTTCAATGCTTCGGCATCACTCAATCTGGCATAAAAAGGCACTAATGCCGTATAATCTTTTGTAGAATGTTTTTCTGCTATATCTTTACAATAAACGGCAACACCATTTATATCCGGCATCAGATTATCCAGAATACGGACCTTTTGTAATTTTTCAATAATCTTTTCTGAATACTTAACACTTCCACTTCCCAAACAAATCAAATTACTTTCAGGTTCAACCCGATCCAAAATATAATCGGGAGAGTAATCACCCTCTTCGATTAAAGTTAAGTATCCTTGTTCAGTTTTGCGATACAAAGCACCAAAAACTTTAGATTTTTTTGCATCAAAACCGACCATAATGCTGGAGTTCAATTCAATATCTGAACGAATCGCATAAAGCAGAGGTGATTTAATACCGACCACTGGAATATTTAATAGCTGAGAAATAGTCCTAACGGTTGTTACCGCAATTCTAACCCCCGTAAAAGACCCCGGCCCTACACCGCAAACGATATAATCCATATCCGACATTACACAACCAGATTGTGCCAAAACCTTATCAACTCTTTCAAACAGGGATAACGAGTGAACAAAACCGGTATTCATAAAGGCACCGCCGAAGGTTTTACCATTATCAACAATTATTATTTCATGCTCGCATGAAGTATCAATTATCAGGATATTCAATACGAAATCTCCTTGTAGTCTCATTCACATATTCTATATTTATGACGATCTTATCATCAGGAAGACGATCCATGGCTCGTTCTGCCCATTCAATAACAGAGACACCATCACTTTCCCAATAGTCTTCAAAACCCAACAAATCAAGTTCAGAGCTATTTTCAATTCGATACAGATCAAAGTGATACAGCTTAAGCTTTCCTTCATACTCTTCTACCAGGTTAAAAGTCGGAGAAGTAATTTCATCTTCAACCCCCAAGTAGCGTGCAAAATATTTAGTAAAAAGTGTTTTTCCACATCCCAAATCGCCATTAAAAGCGATAACAGAACCGGGTTTTATTTTCATTGATACTTCTTTTGCTATATTCCCGGTTTCTTCTTCACTATTTGATATTTTTTCAATCACCATTTAATGACCTGTCAAGTTTTTCAATAAATTTCAAAAAATGTTCCGGCAATTCAGCATCAAACTCCATTCTATCACCAGTAACAGGATGATCAAACCCTAAATGAACACTTGCCAATAATAAATATGGTAACCTGTACTTTTGCGAGCTTTTAGAATAGACAGAATCTCCAATGATTGGCAGCCCCTCTGATGAAAGATGAACTCGTATCTGATGGGTTCTACCTGTAAAAATCCTAACCTTTAACAATGAGAATGTTCCGTCTTTGCAATCCCACACTTTTTTTACAGTTATTTCTGATTTAGCCAGTCGCCCCTTCGAAGAAACAGTCATTTTTTGCCTGTATTTGGGATGGCGCTCGATTTTATTTTCTATTATAAAATTGGCAACGCGAGGCTTACCTTTTACTAATGCTGTATAAACTTTACTTACAGTTCTTTTCTCAAATTGAGACGATAAAGAAATATGAGCATTGTCATTTTTTGCAATAACCATTAGTCCCGCGGTATCTCGATCAAGCCGGTGAACAATCCCCGGACGTTCTACACCGCCAATAGACGATAATCCGTCAAGATGATACAAAAGCGCGTTAATAAGTGTATCTTTCTGTGCACCCGCCCCCGGGTGCACAATTAAACCTGCAGGTTTATTAATAACGGCAATATCAGAATCCTGATATACAACATCCAGAGGGATATTCTGCGGGCTTAAATCCAGCTTTTCCAGCTTTGGCAAAACAAGGTCAAATACGTCATCAACTTTAACCCGGTAGCTTGCTTTTAGAACATTACCGCCACAACTGACAAGACCTTGGTTAATTATTTTCAAAATGTAACTTCTTGAAAAATTACAAGAACAGTTGTCAGCTAAAAATTTATCAAGACGCTCAGAAACAGCGCTCTCAGAAGAGGGTATTTGTATTACTTCATTTTCCATTTTTCCGCCAGGATAACCGTATTTTTTAAAATATTATATAACTACCGACCGGTAATTATTTCAATACGGCAAACTTGATCCATGCATTTAATAAGTTAGTGTCAATAAAACATTCGGGGGTAAATGTAATGATCAAGCTTTCCTCTGCCATCCTGAACATCATCCCAGCTATTGCAATCAAAAACAATAGAAGCATACGCGCACGTCTGAAATTTTTCAATACGCGAATCTGTTAATTTTTCAACAAGTTGATGAACACCTGGGTTATGTCCAACTACCATAATATGGTCATTTTTTGCCTCTTTTTTAACATAATCCAAAATGGAATCAGCCCACGCCCGATAAAGAACTTGATCATAACGTATCTGCTCTTCAGGAAGAGCAAAAATCTCGTTCATAAGCTGAACAGTCAATTGTGATCGCAGAGCTGTCGAACAGAAAATAACAGGTGGAATTAATCCTAGATCGGATATTTTCTGGGCTATCATTCCAGAATCACTAATGCCGCGGGTTTTCAGCGGACGATCATGATCAGACAACAAATCATTTTTCCAACTTGACTTGGCATGTCTGACAAGGGACAATCTCAACATGGCTTCCTTCCATACAGATCATTAAGCAATATTACAATCATTCTAAGCAATTATTCCCAAAAAATCAAGTAGAAATGAATAATGGTAACATATCATAATATATTGCAATAGGGAACTTCGAAAAATTATCATTTCCGGAACGGCCATGCCGTTTGAAATATAATAAGGACAATTCTTCGCAAGTTCCTTTGCTGGACACATAGCTGATAAATTACTATTAGAGAATCCCAATAATTATTATGTGACGTAAATTTCCAGTAAAGAATTGCATAAAATTTTTAAATTAGAATTATTTTTTTACAAATCCGTTAATAATTAAAATATTGCTTTACACTCTTTTTATAAGATTCAACTTAATCATTATGAAAAAGATACACAAAAATATTTTTGAATCAGCAGCACCCTATCTAATACTTATGCTGACATTAAATATAGTAATAATTGCCGGGCAACTCATATTTCTTTACGGCACGCTGACTTCATTTATAATTACCGTAATTTTTTTTGTTTTTATTATTATTACCGCTTTTGGCCTCTATTTGCGAAGACCAAAATCTCGTATAATATTCCTGATAATTTGCAGCATCTACTCCGGTGTAGCCATTCCCTCTTCAATATTCTCAATAATAAACGGATCAACACGACTCAAACTGTTTTTTTCAATTTACAACCTGGTCTTGGCTGTTATTTATTTACTTAATATTTTAATTACTACAAAACCTCAGATACAATCGATTGATTAACTTTTTTGTTACTATATTAATAGAAAAGCCGGTCACAATCGCAACCAGCTTTATTTAATAATACAAACATCCAGTAATCAACTATTTTTTCAACTTAACGGACTTTATAACTGTCTTACTTTAGTAACTACTTGTTTTTCCAGTGTCCGTGAACATTACAAAACTCTCTAGCAACCAGAGTATCACTAAATGGCACGTAAAATTCAGCCTGTGGTTTTTGCCCTGGAGCAAGATATTTTCTATTAACCCAGTCTCCATTTATAACCTCTATCCACTGGATATAATGTTCATCAGTCATTGGATGCTCTGTCGAACCTACAGTAACTCTAACACCTTCATCGATAGGTTCGATTATAGGTACATGCTTCTCTGTTGAAGAATCTGCACTTTTTTCTTCCATATATTGCATGTCTTCACCGCAACATGATAAAGTGCCACCCCCAACACTCATTATTTCAACAACATTTCCACAAACATTACATTTGTAAACATACAATCTTTTCATAATAATTCTCCCTGATTTTTTATTTAATAAATTACACCTCAAATGGTTGAAAATTTATTCTTTAAATTATCACCATCAAGGTTTTAATCCTAACTATTCATTTTTGACATTCTGCACAAATACCTGTAAATTCAATCATATGGTCTCTGATAATCGATTCCTTTAAAGGCGAAACAGTTTTGATATATGAGTTAATGTCTATATCCAACCAGACATCTTCTACAGAATTACACTTTTCACATCGGAAATGGTAATGCTTTTCAGTATTGCCATCAAAACGTGCTCCCTGCCCCGGAACCTCCAACCTAATAATCTCTCCATTTCTAACCATCTTATCAATATTTCTGTAAACAGTCGCGATACCTACACCCGGAACACGTTTTTTAAGTATCAGATGGATCTCTTCAATAGTAGGATGAAAATTGTTTTGGGACAGAATTTTTCTGATTTCAGTTTTTTGACGGGATTTTCTTTCCATTTTCACCTCATATGATAACAATTATCATTACCACTATTTTTTACAACAACTTTTTTGATTTTTTAATCAATCGTCTTCATATAGCTCATTTATCTGATCCCACGCCTCAGGAACATCCATTCTTAACCGCTGCAACAGCCCATATTCGGTAACAAAGCTATTCATAGCATCTATCTTTATCTCGGCAACAGGCTTATCTCGCGAAATAGCAAATTTCTTAATCTCGCTTTCAGGAAATTCAAATATATACTTCAATGCCGTAATAGCGCTTTTTTTATCCATTTCCGTAAAATGTTTCACTTCAATGAGAAACGGTGGTGAATATGAAATTCCATGAAGCCGATCGGCAATTTTCATGATGATACTACTATCATCAACTGATTCCATATTTTCTAATATCCGTTTTAATTCATTATACTTCTTTTCAATATCCATAACAACCTCTGTAAAAAAATCTAATACATTATCTTTTATTACTTTTTTCGCCATCTATATAAAAATAAAAATCAGATACTCTTCTTGAAAAAGTATAATCAGAAACCTCACTATTTTCAATAAAAAGATTTGCACGATCGGCTATATCTGCCAACACAGATACAACTGAATCATAAAGAATAGCGGCCGATTCATCTGAAATTACCAGATAATCAACTCTCAACCGCTCACCTCTTAATATGCCATCACCGGAAACAGAAGCTGTGGTCAAATCACTATCTCTGATAATTAACTCGCCTCCACCGTCATTATTAATTACTGACCTCATGACACGACTATTTAACAACAACACTTTGCTTTCACCCAATTCAAAATACTTGTCTTTATACATCTGCTGCTTAAAACCTTCTACTAATATTTCATTTTGACTTTCATTTTTCCATATTAATTCTACAGCATTACAATCCTTAACAGTAAGATTAACGGAAGATCCTATCATAAAACCAACAGATTGTATGAAACTTTTATTTAACTTTAGATGGCCAAACAATTCATTGTTATATTCATCAACAAATTTATTCGCTGGAATATCGGAAACCTTTTCGACACTATCTAGCACATAAAGCAGAGAAATATAAGGAGAGCGGTCAATTATGATATCAGGTTTCGCACCGGCAGAAATTGATATATCTGAAACACTTTTATATATTTTTATTTCGGAACTATCTGACAAGATATAGTTTAGTCCATCATTCTGAACATCTATGACTTCAACACTAGCATGATCATATATTTTGCAGAATTGCGCAGATCCCTCAGATGTTGTCACTTCACAATTTCTTATAACCATCCTTGAATTATCTTTTATATCCATTTCAAAAAGATTATCGTAAAACGGAGTAATTACTATTTTGGAATTATAAATTTCAAGCAAAGAGTCTCCGGACAGAGTAAATGAGGATGAAACATTAATAGTGGAATTATTATATATTACATGATCGACACCAGATAAATATAGGTTTTCATAATTAAGCTTTTGATCCGATATTACTTTATCTCTCTCTTTAATAAAGTAGATAAAAAGAGCAATATCATCGAAAAAAATTGCCATTAAAAACACAAACCATAAAAGCAGAGCTACAACTGTAAACATCAGACGTTTCACTAATCATCTCCCGGTACTTTTACTTGAAGAAGCTATCGCAGATACACAATAGAGCTAAGCAGATATCTTAATTGAAAATAAAGACAAAATATTTATCTGCAAAAGTGTTTTATTTGCTTTCACAAATATCTATTCATTATTATTAGATCTTTTATTTAACTATATTTCGATTATTCTTACCCCTGTATTACTCATGTCAATAACTTCATTTTTAATATTGTCATAAAGCGGTTAAAGAATACAATAAAACTCCATAAATAATTATTGGTAACCTTTAAAAATTAACTTTTCAACCAGGTTGCATACCCACTATGTCAAGCGGCGGCAACGTTTTTTTTAGATTCATCATAAATAGTTTTATTTTTCCACAGATTGA
>JAFGRW010000042.1 GCA_016934935.1 Spirochaetota bacterium
ATCTGCGGAACAGAGAGAATATGCAGAAGCGTCCGCTCATTTAAGGATTGCTGAAAACAACGACATCATCACCCGTTTTCGGACGGATATAATCTCCAGTCTTGGATATATGTCTATGACTTGCTATTATGAGAAAACAGTGAAAAACTAAAGAACCGCCGTGTACAGAACGGTACGCACGGTAGGGTGAGAGGAGGTAGGTAAAACAATTACTTACCTCCTACTCGATTATAAAATTACACTGCTGTTCTAACGATTTCAACACCATAGCAATAATTGATCCTCTTCCAATTTCTTGATTCCTTTTTTCCCTGGCGGATCAGCTCCAATCAACTGGTAAACATCAATTGAGAAGAGCAGATTTTGGCGCATAAGCCGAAATATTTTTAACAAAGTTTATTCGCTTTTTGTTTTAAACCGAAAATATTCTGTCAGCAGACAGGCAATCATTGCCGTCCATATTTGAATTTGTACTGCATTTTCTGAAGTTCCAATTAATGTTTTGATCTTTAGATTCTGCTATATCCATCGCATATATTATTCAGCCGTAATCGGAAGAGAGCCAGTAGCTGTGATACCGTGCCTTCCGGCAGTGCTGATATTTATAAATTCAGGAAGCTGCTTCTTATTATCGTACACACATGGAGTTTTAGACCTCCCTTTGATGTCCGGAATTTTGCCCAGTCAAACATTGAAAGACAGAGGCTTATACCTGTTGAGTCTATGCCCTTTACTGGCATCTTGAACTTGAATCTTTTGTCACTTACTCTGGTCCTCTTTTTTAAAATTGTCCTAAAAGCATATAAAAGGTCTTTTCAAATATTTTTGCTGATCGTATTTGTAAAGCATGAGACAAGTTGTTTCTTGAAATAGAACTCAATCCCAGGTGGTATAATACATTTAGCCTGTTCATAAGAGAATCTGAAATATCTCTGAGGATCTCTTTTGCCGTCAGATATACATATGGCATTACACTCATCAGGTTTGCTGTAGTAAATTCTTTGATTCTTTTGTTTCCATTATGTTCATGTACAACCTTTTTAAAATTATATCCAAAAATTATTGATTGCATTTATGAGAGGACTGTTTTACCTTTTAACATGCTATTAATCTCCGTAACAGCTAGAATTTTAATTGTTTGCCGACTTTCAATATTCCATAATGGTTCTGTGATTAATAGCTTTTTTTTAGTTCACCTTTATTCTATGGTATAGTAGTGATATATAAGTAAATAGTTCAACATTTATTAGATGTAATCAGATTTTTGTACCAAAGTCCACTGTCTTTAATTATTCGTTTCTGTGTTTTATAATCTACATATATTAATCCAAAACGTTTACAATATCCTTCCGACCACTCAAAATTATCGATAAAAGACCATACAAAGTATCCTTTGCAGTTGGAGCCTTCGTCTAATGCCTGTTTGACACCAGTTAAATGATCCTTTAAATATGAGATGCGTTTTATATCATGTACACGGTTGTTTTCAACTGTGTCTGTGAAAGCAGCTCCATTTTCGGTGACATAAACATCCGGGTTACCATAATCTTTTTTCAGCATCATTAAAATTTCATATATACATTGTGGATAAACTTCCCAGTTCATGGCTGTATATTGAATTCCGTCTTTGACATATTCTTTATCAACGGTTTTTTCGCTTGGACCGGTAAAGCCGGTACCGATTGCCCAACGGGAATATCTCACCTTGTCACGGGAGTATGTGTTAATACCAACGTAATCAATAGGGGTCGATATTATTTTTAGATCACCTTCTTTAATACGCGCACGGGCAAGGATATTTTGTTTGTTGAACAGAGGAGGGTATGTGCCATTAAAAATTGGATCAAGAAATGTACGCCTCATCAATGCATCTGCATTTTTTACTGCTTGCAAATCTTTTATGCTTTCGGATTCGGGATAAACAGGTCTAAGATCAAGTGCTATACCTATTTTGCAGGATGGCGCTTCGGCCCTTACAGCTTTAACAGATAACCCATGCCCCAGCAATAAATGATGAACTACTTTAAAAAATTGCAGCGGCTTTTTCAAGCCTGGTGCATGATAGCCTAATACATATCCCAGAGATGCCGACATCATCGGTTCGTTTAGTGTCATCCAGTCATCAACACGATCGCCGAGTTTATCTGCAATTACTGAAGAAAATTCTGAAAACCATTTTGCGCAATCACGATTCATCCATCCGCCGAGGTTTTGCAGTGTTTGTGGTAATTCCCAGTGGTATAAATTAACACAAGGTTTTATTCCGGCCGCAAGCAGCTCGTCCACTAGACGGTTATAAAAATCCAATCCTTTGATATTTACTTTACCATAACCATCCGGTATAACACGCGGCCAGTTTATTGAAAAACGAAAAGCCTGAAGCCCGATTTCTTTCATAAGTTGTATGTCATCACGGTAACGGTGATAAAAATCACAGGCGATATCCCCATTTTCTCCATTCTTTATCTTACCGGGAATATGAGCGAAGTGATCCCATATAGATTCCCCTTTGCCGTCTTCATCCCATGCACCCTCAATTTGATAAGATGAAGAAGCTGCGCCAAATAAAAAGTTTTTTGGAAAATTCATTTTATTAACTCCGGTTATGATTTAATTGAGTCTTAAATATTTATTGCCATGTATAGCCAAGAGTATGAGAAACATGTAACAACAGTTTATGCAGTTTCTGCTGATCTTTTGAGTGTAAACTGGCTATGAAATCTTTTGTATAGCGTACTGTTTCGCTAACTACTTCACAATAAGCTGATTTTCCCTGTTCTGTAAGGTGCAACCACCAGCTGCGCCGGTCGTTCGAGTCTCTTTTCATATCGACAATTTTTTTTGCTGTAAGCCGGCGCACATAAACGGAAATCGTACTTGCGGCAACATTCATTTTTTGCGCCAGTTCAGTTGAGCGTACAGGAAAATCCTGGCCAATTGCCATAAGTATGGAGCAGTCATATAGAGTCAGGCCTGTTTTTTTAGTAAAATTCTCTTTTATCATGCGTAATTCATATGAATGTGCAAATGAAAATAGAGCCTGGTTGATCTGCAGTAATTCCTTGTCCGATATTGACATAGTATACCTTTAAAGTTAGATTGTATAATAGTTGCAATATCTAAATAAAAACTAATTTGTCAAGTAATTTTATTTGCTAATTACAGAATATGTTTGGATTAGTTGTTAACTTGTGAGATATGGAAATATTATATTTCTATATTACTGACAAATTTATTCAATTTGCTGAATAACAGCATGAAATCTGCTGTTATTCAGTAATTGTAAGTAATATTTCTGAGGATCAGGAGTTGTTGTTTCTTATTGCTGCAATTGTTTTTGGTGAAACGCAATAGTTTTCGACCGTGTGTTTTGTAATAGAAATAACTTTTTCAGGGGATAGCAAAAGCCGGAATAATATGAATATGAGTGGAATAATACTGGCAGGGTCTTTTCTAAAAGGTGTTAATACTTCCGTACTTTCATAAAATTCTTCTTTATTTCGGATACATTTCCATAATTCTTTCAGTATGGAAAATCTCTGTTTTGTTGATTCGGCTGTTCCCAGAAGAAGTGCCATAATACTGTGAGTTTTGACTCCAGGTTTGCCGATGACCAGGCTATTGGGAAGGTCTTTTCCAGTAGCAAGGGCAATTAATATTTTAGGGAAATTAACTCCTGATATTGCCGCGTTCGCCGGCTCAATCATTCTTGGATTACATTCAATATAATAAGGTATTTTGCCGCTGAAAATAAAATCAAGAGTTAAGCTTCCATGCCAATTAAGATGAGATCCGATTTTATGGATGTGTTCCCGGGTGGTCGGGTAGTCTACGCTGATTCGAGCAGCGGCGGATCCACCGGCGCCATTACCTTTTTGTAAAGTGGTGTGCACGGCTATCATGTTTCCATTATTAAACACAGCCTGTACTTGTCCGTATGTGCCTGTTATGTCTTTTTGTATCATTAATCGGGAATTGCTGTCAGAGAGTAAAGTTATTCCAAGTTCTCTTTCATGAGAGTTATTGACTTTATAAACAGAGCGTCCAGCGGTTCCGTAATCTGCCTTTAACCAGTAAGGATAGGGTAACAAATTATAGTTTTCCTTTTCTAATACAAACCACTCAGGGTGAGGAATTCCTAATTCTACGGAAAGTTCTGCAAAGGCTATCTTGCCCTGGACTTTCGCAAATGCTTCAGGAGACGGTACGGGTATAGCCGATTTATCCGGCAGATATTTTCTGCCCTCAGAAAACAACCAGGCGGATTCGTGTGTAGGTATCAGGGCTTGATATTCACCGGAGTTGATAAGACGGGATACCTGATTAAGGTACTCTTTGGGATTATCGTTAATATTAACTGTTGGTATCAGCTTTCTTTTCCATTTGCTAAAGAATGTAATTGGAAACTTTGACGATGATAAAATATCAATAATGTATTCTTCATTTTTTAATGATGTGATCGTTTCACGGGAAGTCAAGCTTGAACCTTCAGAAAGAAGTATGTGTATTTTTTTTATTTCAGAATTTATTTTTCTCTTTTTTTTCCCAAGCAAATTATCTGAAATTCTTAATCCAATAAATGCCAGTAAAACCATTACAACCGAAACTCCAACGGCATGTATCCATTCCCCTTTTTGAATAGAACCGCCAATCATTGTGCACATCAGATTATTGGGGATTCTTGCCAAAGTGGTAATAAATACAAATCGTCGGATTTTCATCGAGCTTATCCCGCAAAGATATGATAATATATCCTTGGGTGCTGCAGGAATAAGCATTATAATAATAAGGACAATTTCAAGTTTGCCCGGCTGTTTTAGTATGCTGATCGAAGCAATCTTTTCTTTTCCAAAAATTCTATTCAAGAAAGGCTTTCCAAATCTGCTCCCAATCCAGAAAACCAGTATAGAAGCTAAAATGGAGCCAATTATATTTTATAGCAGTCCACCCCAGATACCATAAAGTGCTCCGGACATTATCTGTATGGGTTCGGCAGGAATTATTGCAAAAACTATATGCAAAAATTGCAGAAAATTACAATTATCCAACCTAAAGCTCCTATATCTTTTATAAATTCACTAAGTACTGTTTGATTGTTTTTGTCAGATATCCATATTATAAAGAAAACAGATATGACCAGCAAAGATATAATGATCAAAACGGGAAAGAGAATATTTATTATTTTACTTCGAGATTTTTCCGTATTCATTGGTTCCTCACTATGTGAATGAATAATTCATTCACTTTCTGTAAAAAAATTTGCCAGACGCTATTATTTTTTCGTAAATAATGGAATAAGATTATCAAATACTACATTTTTTGCGGTTTCGGGAGAAATATTCAAAACATTATAATTTTTATAGTGTATATCCATTCCCCACAGTGTTAATGTTTCAATAATGTGTAATACTGCGTAATCAATATACTTTGGGGTGCGAATATCTCCTTTATCAATGAAATTAGTAAATGCCGTTTTCATTATGTCAAAAAAGCGGGCACGAAATTTTGTGTAATATGCCGCTAGTGTTTCAAATTCGTACTGATTTTTTTCTATGAAAAGAATACAAACCGCATATTGTGAAACAAGGTCAAATGCATCTGAGATGTAGTTCTCAAATGAATAGTTCTTTTTTGATGTGTGTGTCGAAAACTCATTAAGAACAGAATCAAATTTAGTTTCGATATCCATATTAAGGTTGCAGAAGAGGTCCTCTGTAATTGGTTTCTTTAATTCCCTATCCAAAAATTCGGGGCTTATCGTACATTTGAGTACAAACTGCATTATCTCTTTTTTGCCGGCAAATTCATGGTAAATTGTTCCTACAGATACTCCTATGCTTTTCGCGATGTGGTTTATTTGTGTACGGGAGTACCCCTGTCTTATGAACAATGTGCTGGCTGCTTTACATATTTCCTGACATCTGGAAATCATTTTTGCCTCTTGTTTAAAATGAATCATTCACTCATTATGAAATTATTAAAAAATATGTCAACAAGTTTTATTGAAAATTTACAGAGTGGAGTATAATTGCCGGTTTTGAATTGTTAACCAATTTCACCTAAAAGCTGCCGGGGTTAACTTATGCAGCTCCTCAGATGAAGTTGTCACTCTGAGTCGATGGTTTGCTGTGATTTATATTGTTCGGGGGATTGCCCTGTTATTTTCTTAAATGCGTTATAAAATGGAGAATATGAGTTAAAACCGCAACTGTACGCGACATCGAGTATTGATTTGTTTGGATGATTATTGAATAATTCGATTGCGTAATTTATTCTGTACTCATTAATAAAAACATTGTAGTTTTTTCCAAATAGCTCATTAATCAAAAGAGAGAGGTCATTTCTGTGAATATTCATTATAGAGCTTAACCGTTGAATTGTCAGATCCTCATCACAAAATAATTTTTCATTCTCAATTATTTGAATAAGCTTATTTTTAAAATCCAGAATATTTATAGTTTGCAGCAGTTGTTTACGTTTTTCTAATGCTTTTTCCCTTTCAAGAGAATTGACGGAGGTTTTTCGTGATTTATCGTTTTTAAGTTGCAGATATTTTTCAAGGTGATGTTTTATACATAATTCCAAAAGTTTTTTATTTACGGGTTTTTTCAGGAAATCTACAGCACCATGTTTCCTGAAAAGTATTTGGTGTTCTTCATCGGAAAGAGCAGTAAGAAAGACAAAAGGAATCGTGTTTACATCAGGATTTTTTGATAACAGGTCAATGAATTGAAGTCCGTTAAGTTCAGGCATATTGAAATCGCTTATTATTATATCAGGGCTGTATTGAAATACAGCATTTGCTCCTTGTCCGCCATTAAACGCCATAATAAAATTATGATAACCGGCATTTTGCAATATATCATGAACAATTTTAATAAAAATATAGTCATCATCAACTATAAGTATCAAGGAATCAAATGGGGAACTCTGTTTTCTGTCTTTTGTTTTATCAATATGAATAATCGGTTCGGAAGATATGAATTCTGATTCAAAAGGCGGTTGAATAAGATCCGGCTCGTAAATATTAATACTATCTTTATGAAAGAAATCATAGTCCTCTTCTAACCAGATGACATTTTTATCAGAAAAATGAGATTTTCCTTTTTTAAATATAAGGGTGAATTTTGAGCCTTTGTTTTCTCCATCGGATTCAACAGTAATGTCTGCATTCAGCAGTCTGAGCAGCTGATCAACAAAAGCAAGCCCGATTCCTGTTCCTCTTAGCTTTGTGTGGCTATCCGAGTGCACTCGTGCAAATCTTTTAAAAATAATGTTTAATTTATCGGCCGGAATGCCTATGCCATTGTCCATAAAAGAAATCCTGACATAGTCAACATGGTCAATTATGTCAATGTCAATAATACCATGCTTATCTGCGCAAAATTTAATGGAATTCGACAAAATATTGTTAAAGATATGTTCTATTTTTTCGGCATCACCGTAAAAATCGGTAATTGTAATATCTGGATCCCATTTATTGATAGTTATGTTTTTACCAAAAGTTTTTGATTCATATAATTTTACTACACTTTCCAAAAGGAAAACAATATCAATCTTTTGGATTTTGAGTTGAATTTGAGCCGAGTCCATTCTCGCAAGTTCCAGTAATTGGTCAATTGTTCTGGATAGTTTTGTAGAAGCAAAGTAAATCATTTCAAAAGTTTCATGAAACCTGTCTTTTTTGTCTTTAAATAATGCCAGTTCTGCTAATCCCTGGATCCCCGACAATGGCGATCGGAGGTCATGAGTAATATTTGCAATAAAATCATTTTTTAATCTGTCAAGTGCGGCCAATTCGTTTTTGGCTTTTTCGACAATTTCGATTTGATTGTTGAGCTGTAACAGATTGGACTGGATTGATTTACGCATTTCATTAAAATACAAGGCGAGAATTTCAAATTCGTCATTCGAATTCAGTGTTATGGTTCTATCAAGATTTCCTTTCTTTATCTCCTCACTTTCTGATTTTAGTATTTCAATAGGCAAAATGATTTTTCTGAACATGAAAATTACAAACAGGATATGGGTAATAACTAGAATTGATAAAATATATGCTGATTGGCGGTAAAGAGCGTTTTTTTTTGTTTTTATATCAATAATTTCCTTGTTGATATACAGAATGATTTTTTTTGTGGTTCTGTCTGTAGAGAACTCAAACGGGATATAAATATCGTACTGATTTTTTTCTGCAATACTGCGAATAAAAAAATCCATTCCTGAAAAAGTATTTTGGGATATTGATAACAGGCCGTTTTGGATATAATCATCTGGAAGTGACATCGAAACGTCGGATGAGTAAAGAACTTTTCCGTCTTCTTCGAAAATGGCGATAGTATCTCCGAATTTCAGAAATGTATCCTTAATCAGCAATACATATCTCTCTTTGGTTAAAGTAACACCTGACAGGATTTCCTGATTTAAATAATGCCGGAAATTCTGGATCAGGGAATTAAACTGGTTTTCTATTTCTAAACGTGTGTTTTTTACCACCAAATCTATCTGGTTCTCATACGTTATTGATATGATTAGAACCATTGCAGAAATTGAAAGCATCAGATAAAAAATGATGAATTTGGTGCGTATACTATTCATAATATCATTCTGAAATTATCACGATAAAATTTCAATCAATA
>JAFGRW010000043.1 GCA_016934935.1 Spirochaetota bacterium
CAGAAAATATCAGAGATGCTTGCTCCTTTTGAATCGCAGGTAAAATCGATCACCTTCGATAACGGTTTGGAGTTTGCAGCACACAAAATTGTAGCAAAGAATTTAAAATGCCATGTCTATTTTGCTGATCCTTACTGTTCGTATCAGCGAGGTACAAATGAGAACACTAATGGATTGATTCGTCAATATTTTCCAAAGGGAACAAAGTTCGAAACACTGACGGATAAAGAAATCAAAGCGGTTGAAAAAAAATTGAATAACAGGCCAAGAAAACGACTTGATTATATAAATCCGTATGATACAATAAAATCAAAAGTTGCACTTAATACTTGAATCTAAGTAATTATTTATCCGTTAATTTAGCCGGAGCAGTAGCCTTTACCAAAGGCGTTTTTGACACATTTTCCTGCGCCTATGCAGTCAGCATCAATATTGCAGGGTTTGCCTGATTTGTCCATAGATCCAAGCGGTTTTTTGACACAAACACCGTCTTTGCACTCCTGGCCAAATTCACAATCGTGATTGCCCAGGCAACTTGAGGATTTTGCGCTTAAATTCACAAAGAAAATCAATGTGCAAAAGAAAAGAACTGTAATGTTCAGGAAAATAATATTTTTCATTGTTTTGTACCTCGGGATCAATTCCGTAATTTCTTATTAATGCGTTAAGGTTTATTTGTTGTCAAGATTTAAAAGCCAAACCTTTCGATCATTGTGTTTAAATATTCTGCATAATAATTTTTTAAATCATCATCAAGTAGGGATTTTTTAATCCATGAAATTAAAGTTGGGTAAAGTCTGGAGTATTTTTTATATATATTGTCCCGGGCCTTGTCCGTTATGCGCAAAGCTGATGCGAGCCTGTTAAGGTTTTTAAGGGTAATATTCTTTTTTTTGCCGTCTATGGTGAGCGCGCTTTCATCTTCATCACTGGTTATAATTTTTGTGTTTAACAGATCATAGGCTGGCGCAAGACGGATACCTTTTTCAGTATATATTAACGAAAAATTTTTAAGGTGCATGTCGGCGTTTCCGGTTATCAGGCAAAAAATTATAAGGTCAAAATATGTTATAACATCAAACATCTTGTTTTCTGAAAAGGTGTAAATCTTTTTACCGACCTGCTCGGCAGAACTCAGGTATTTGTGTTCAGTTAATTTATTGCTGATTTGTGCCATATCTTCCATGTGAATTTTTTTATTGAATTCAGTCCGATCCATACGTTCTGTAATATAGGCGATTTCACCGGACTTCATTGGAACCAGTGTTTGAGAAACAGTCGGAATCTTTGCAATTTTTGCAAGCTTCATTGTCAGGTCTTCGTTTTCGGGCATCCTGGGGTACCGGGTGGATGGTGGTTTTAATATATAGTTGCTTTTATATCCAATCAGAGTAAATTTTTTTGGATTGCTATCTTCACTTGTTGTCATCGAAATCTTTGTCTGTACCCCTGTTACAGAAAATCTGCTTTGAATAATTTGCCTTCCTAAATCGGATAACTCTTCAAAGTTATATGGTACAAGAGGATCAATGTTTTTAAGTAGGGACTTCTTGATGCATTCATCATGGTAAAAATCTCTGTCTTTTGGCAGATCATCATAGCATATCAGACATTTTTTCATAATTTGCGCCTTACACTGACTGCGCCAATTGTATCTTCACAGCAGGTCAAAAGTAGTTCCATCCGGTCTCTTGTGTTAACCTTCCAGTTTTTTACGGCAATGTCCAGCAGCCAGCCTTCGGGTATCAGGCCGTCAAAGAATGGGAAAAGTATGTCGGAGGTATGAACTGCTTTTGATTTTGGAAGAGTCAGACTGATTGAGGGAGAGTTACTTTCCAGATACCCGTTATCATACTCAAAGAGATATCCATCATCATTTTCGGTGATTGTTCCTGCAAGCTGATTCTGAAAATATACTTCTCCCTGCTTCATATTTCGTTATCCGGACTGATTTTTACAGGGCCCAATTCATGACCAAAAAGTTCCAGCAATTGGTTTACCTTATCCATACGGAGTGTCGTTTTGCCCTGTTCACACTCCCTTATAAAGCGCAGGCCAAGTCCTGATTTTAGTGAGAGCTCGACCTGTGTGATTTTGAGTTCTTCTCTTTTTAATTTAATAAATTGTCCAATCCCATTCATATAGCTACTATATACCCTATCGGGTGTAATGTCAAGGAGAATTGATTGATTATACCTGATAGGGTGTAATAATATAAAATAACAAAATATTATACCCGAACGGGTGTATTATGTAATGAAGTGACATCCTTTCCAAAATATTCTGAGCAGTGCCGGTAGTAAAAAGATATCGGCAAGCATGGCGACCAGGATTACAATCGCGGAGATAAGTCCAAACCAGGCGTTAGGTTTAAACGCCGACATGGTGTTGGATAAAAATCCGGCTGCAAGAATGAGTGATGTAAAAACCACCGGTCTGAAAAGCGTACTGAAAACCTTATGTATGGTTGTATCAAAAGGTTCACCCATAGAGCTTAGATCCTTGTATTTATAAATAGTATGTATCGTATCATCTACCGCAATGCCGATTGCAATAGAAGCGATCATAACGGTGCCCATGCTGAGCTTGATACTGAAAAGCCCCATAAATCCAAGCCCGAAAACAATAGGAAAAATATTTACTGCAACGGCGCAGAGTCCCAGTCTGACTGATCTGAAAATAAGGAAAAGCAAAGCCGCAATAAGAGTGAGTGAAAACAGAAGACTCAAAAGCTGTCCTCTAATAAACTGCGAGTCGACATGATTCCAGAGAACAGCAGATCCTGTAATTACAATATCGAGCTCACTGTCTAAATCACTTTCTTTTATTACAGTGTTTATCTGATCTGTCAGCTCTCTGATATTCGAATCAGAACCGGGAGTAAGACGAATCCTTGCCGTAGAGTAATCGCTGTTTACCCAGGTGTAAAGTGTTTCCGAGTCATCGGACATTTCGTATAGCAAAAAATATTGCGGAATCAGTTCGTCTTTATCAGGCAGGCGGTACGACTGATCCTGTTTGCTGTAAATTGCGCTGTTCATCTGCTTTAACAAGGGCACAAAACTTTCGATGTGCTCAATTCCTTTTGTTTTTGAAAGATTATTTATCAGGAGATCTAATTGGCTGATAATTTTTTTCTGCTTAAAAACATCAGCATTTTCAGATTGAATAATAATATCTATTGAATCGATACCGCCAAAGTTTTTTTCAATAACAGAAAGAGCCTTGTTTACCCTGTGCGAATCCTTTAAGAACGAGTAGGGGTTGGTTCCGGTCTTTAAAAAAACTGTAAAGAAGGCGGACAGGATAAATATGATACCGAAAATATGAATTATTTTTTTGTATTTATTAATGGCACAATATGATAAATAATCAATGATTCCGGATAACAGATTATCCCATGCTCTGTTTGTTTTTACAAACCGGTGACGAATAACCGAAAAATCAAAGAAGCAGAGTGCACCGGGCACCAGAATGATTGTGTACGCAAACGAGATCATAACACCTGTGGACGCGTACAGACCAAAACTCTTTAACTGAGTTATGGGACTTAAGGCAATGGCAAAAAAGCCAATAGCAGTGGTAATAGAAGTTAAAAAACAGGGATAAAGTGAATGTTGCATTACCCTGATAATACGCTCACGTTTTTTTAATAACGGAAATAACACCGGATTATAATAAGAAGATACAAAATGTATCGAATCGGCAACTGATATGGTGGTAATCAAAGCATAGAGCATCGGATCTATCGCGGACATGGATGAACCGCATAAAGCCTTGACGCCAATAGTGGTAGTTACTGATATAATCATTATTGAAACAGGAATCAGAACCCCTGCAAGAGTGCGAAAAACGGCAAAAAGTATGATTATACCGGTCAGTATCATTATCGGAAAAATATGTTTTTCTTCTGACTGAATAAGCGAGATCTCCTGTTGTATTACCATGTCTCCGGCATAGTGTATGCTTATCTTTTCATTATCGGGAGAACTCATCTTTTTCTGATACAGGATATTTTGTACTGAGTTATAAAGACATTGTTTTTTTTCGTCGTTTAGACCGCTTTCTGCTGATAAAACTACGGTGGTACATGTAGCTTCGCTGTTTACCAGCCTTCCGGCTGTCATAGGATTACCATCGATTTTTGTGCGTAGTTCTTTTAATTGTGATTCACTAAATGGCAGATTTTCAGCTTTGGCAAAAGGGCTTATCACCAGTTCATTATCTTCTCCGCTAATATCGTATGTAGAGAAAATTCCGCTGCAATTGTTCACACCATCAATTCCGCTGACAGAATTAATCGCGTCGTTTAAAAAAATCAAAAAGTGGTTAGAGTAAACAGATTCAGTCTCGAACACTATAAAAAGTTTTTCCTGGCCGACAGTAAGGGGAAAGATTTCTTTAGTCTGATTATACCGTTGTAAAACCTTATCGTTCTCAGCCAGTACAGAGTCAATTTTTGCAGAGGGGTTCTGTGTGATAAACTTCATATGAAAGCCAAAGTAAAAGAACAGAACAACGGAAAGTGCTATCATGATAAACCTTAGTTTAATAAGTAAGTTAAAGACATGATCCACTGCGGAAGCCCGTTTGCTAGTTGGGTTTTTGTCTGATTTTTTCATTGTCTGCTCCATACTTTGGTTTTACCGTATATCGCGTAATAGCTGTTCGATTACGTATCTAAGGTTTCAGGTGACTGGCCTTATTCTTGTGAAGTTGTTATCTTGACAAGCTCGCTTTGTCCGTTTACCGGCATGTTCTCAGATTTTACTATTATCTGCCGATCATCATCGGTTATGTAATAATATGCCGAAAAGAAAAATGCTTTGAATCCAACAGGACTGAATTTGATTTTTTTACATTTAAAAGTTCCTGCCTGAACAGTTATCTCTTCTATTCCTTCAAACGAGTATTTCATTTTTATTGTGTTAAGGTATGGATAGTCAGAAGGCTGCTGCATCTCGAAAGTGATTTCAGGATTCCTGGTAAAATCATTAGTTCTTAAAAGCAGGGCGTTTTCTGAAGTTACTCTAATTTCAAACTGTTTTGATTTATTAACAGCTGCTCCGTTCCACATTCCATGCATGGTTACGGATTTACCATTATAATCGAAATATATCCTGTTTCCCTGTGTCTCGTGTGTTACGGACGAGGGGTTTCCTTTTTTATCAGTAGAGGCAGTCCATGTTTCTCTGTCCGATACATATTTATACGAATAACCGTTTGCGTGGTTATGGTATGTGCATACCCCGCGGCTTTCGACGCCGTTTACCGTGTTTATGTAGGTGAAGACTTCACCGTCTTTGATTTTCGGCTCCGCGTTTAAAGCGGTTACGACTAAAAATGACAACACTACTGCTGCAGTTTTTGTAATGGTTTTCATTTTGATCTCCTTTTTTTATACTTATAATCGTATCAAAACAAATACTTATATCTTAGCGGGACCATTTCCAGCTTAGCATAAAGTATATGTAATTTGCTTCGTATAAAGGGTACAATTCGGATTCGCGGTCTTTGTGAAAATTACCTGAATCCCGGCTGTACTCAAGAGGCAGGCATTGGTGGATCCCTCCTTCCAGTAAAAGAGCATCCTGTAAAGTGAACAGAGTCTTTAATTCTCCTATTGCTGCGCCAATACCCATACCTGACTCTTTTGCAAGGCCGTGTGAAAACTGGTACCCTACACCTGTTTTAATTTTTATGCGATTTAACAACAGTTCCCACCGGTTATAAAACATAACTGTATGCCGTTGTACGCTGTATTGTCCGGATATTTCACGGTAAACAGTTCGGCTGTAATACTTGTTCATATAGTCTTTGTCGTTTACACGGCTGTAATCGGGCATGCCGTTTTTGTAGTCATCATAATAGCGGTAATCATGATTCGGTATATATCTGAGATTGTATTGAATGTTGAAATAACCGCGGTTTTCACGGCCATAGGTTTTGTCCAGACCGATTGTTGTTTCAAATTCGCTTTTCCTTTTGCTGTAGTTTTCTTCATCGGGCTTGTGTGGTATGCTAAGACACGACTCACTCCATACCATAAAGCCGCCGGCGGGCAGTCTCAGGTCAAAACCTGCACGGTGAACAGTCGGCCGTGACAGTTTAATGCCGCTTATGCCCATATACCGTATTTCCGCTGCCTGAGGATCTGTTTCTGTCTGTGCAATCGTGCTGAACTGATCAAGTTGGGTATCAGCCGTATAACAACTGTCGGTATCCAGAATATATGAAAATGTTATATCGCCAAAAGAGAGTTGAGAACGGCTTCTTACGGCGAACCGGGTGTCTTCGAGGTGATGTCCGCCTTTGTCAATTGAAAATTCTGTACCGCTTATTGGTTCGGACGGCGTACTCTCTTCAGTAAAACTGCTGGATTCTGAGCTGCCCCCCCGGAGATTGTCCGGTTTGCCGGGTATCAGTATAAAGTCCAGAGAAAAGCTGTCAGAAGTAAAGAGCGAAACCATCAGTGAAGTGAGTGGAACTTTTTTCATGTCGTATGGATTTCGCTCGTCACGCGGGTTCAGCCGGTCGGTTGGGTTAAGCGAATCCGCGCTTCCCCAGGAGTAGATTATATTGCCGGCTGTAATGTTCAGGCCTGACATCCTGTAACGGATATACATCTGGTCATAGGCGAGTTCTGCATCCGTCAAGGCATCACTATCTGCCGGATTATGGATCTGTACCCCTGTTAATGCAGTGATGTTTTTATCGTCAATTTTAAGTTGCAGCTTGTGTGTGACTGGTGAAATATGCAACGGCTGATATCCGTATTCGTTTTTTCCGGTCAAGACCGGCATGGTGTAGCAGTGCATAGCCGAAAAGGTCATTATGTCAGATTCTATTATGCTGTCAGAAGATTGATCCATATCTGAAAAAAGATCATCATATTCAGTATCATTCTGCTCTTGCGCTATGGCATTTGTTGCAAAAGCTGTAACAAGACAGAGCAGTGTAATAACAGCTTTATAAAAAGAAAACTGTTCTGAGTTATGAATTTTCATAGTTATCTTTCCAGATGCTGTACTGTAAATACGGAGAGTGAAACCCGGGTTTTGATATCAACAGTGTGCAGTTTGTAGAGTGTTGTATGATTGCGTCTGATATCCCTGATAACCATCTCTTTCACAAAGTGAATACCGTTAATGGTTATATATGAGCGGTTTTGTATCTCTTTGATGAGGTTGTTCTTTGAGTCAAACGCTTGAATTTTGTGGATCAGCCAGCTGTTTGCGTCTACCCAGAAACGGGTTTTGAAGTATGGGCAATCTTTGTCTTTTGGAGCGGCATCAATTATATGACATGGGTTGCCTGATAAAATTTCTTCTCCGATATACGAGTAAACAGCGTCATCGAGTCTTTTGTTTTCGAGATCAAAGTAGTTAATATCAGAACCTAAAAAACGGCCGTCTTTGCCGCTGTTTCCAGATCCGCTGATAAGACGGGATTTTGCAAGCGCGGGGAGGTATAGGCGCTGCTCGTCTCTGTTATTTGTGTTAACCGATAACAGGCGTACACCGGCGATGTCTGCCGGATCAGTGACTTCGATATAGTTTGCTTCAAATAAATCACGATCGATGTTCTGCTGGTTAAACGAGCGGCTGAGTTTTTTACCTTTTCCGTCAATAAGCATGAGAGATATTCTGGCTGTATAGCAGGGAGCTGATTTAAGGTCAAAATGATTTTTCATTATTGTGAAGGCTTTGTCATCACAAAAGGTGTTTTGTATGGAGCATAGTATTAATAATAAAAAAAATGATAAAAACCGGAGCATGATATTCTCCTTTGGATATAGTTTTCTGTTACAGAAAGTTTGAAGAAACTGTCTTTACTGTAATTGTTGTATAAAACATATCATAGGAGATATCTTTTGACTGTTGTTATTAAACAAGATGCTTTATAACGCATGCAAGATGCATTATTGGAAGGTAAAAAGCAGAACAGGGATGCTCTGCCCCTGTTGTCAGAAGAGTTTCTGTTGTTTATGTTTCAGAAGAGAGTTAAGCCGTACAGTTTTTTTATACATGTACAGGCCGAATCCGATTCCAAACAGTTCGGCAAAGAAAATAATAAACAGGTATGTGAACAGTGAATTAATGCCGTTTATTGACGCTCCAATATACGAGCCGGCAGCAATTATAATAAATTCTGCCGCAAAGGCCACAAGTGGAGTTTTGCGAATGGTTCTAAATAGCCAGGCAAAGGCCAGTGTCGCAAAGAATCCAATAACCAGAGCTGTTAAAACGCTACGCACTATTCCTGTTAGCAGGGGATCTTTCAGATAAATAGTAACAGGCGTGCCTACAGCAAAGCCGATAATCGCGGATACGGGTAGTATAACAAGAAAATCTTTTAAAACCATGATTGCTGTTCGTTTGCTGCTGTTTTTCTTATACACCTAGGTACTCCTTGAAATCAGTGGAATATTTACGTGAAACTTCTATCTCGTCGGTTCCGTTTTTCATACGTAACAACAGCCTTCCTCCAAACCAGGGGGAAATGTCCTTGATTTCGCGAACGTTGACTATCGTGGATTTGTTAACCCGAAAGAATCCCTTGGACGATAGCATGTATTCCAGTTCGTAAATTTTTTTCTTTATCTGCAAGATCCGGCCTTTTTTAATATAGCATTCGATACGGTTCCGGTCAGCTGTAATAAACTCTATTTCATCAACAGGTACAAGCATAATGCGCTCGTCGTCGTAGCAGGATATTGTGTCAACTTCATTGCTCGCCATTCGTCCGGTGCAAAGAATCATTTCTATTAACCGGGGCAGCGAATTTGCTTTGTAAACAATACATATCTCTTTGTCGTTAGGGAGGGTGAAACCTTCTTCGACAAGCGCAATGGAGGAGGTGCTGCTTTCGACAATACCGGCTTTTAGCAGCTCCTCCTTGTTGTTTGCGATAATTACAAATTTGGTCATTAATGGGTCACCTGTGGTAAAAATACCAATTTTTTAGGTTTTAGTCATTTCAAGATTGTTGAAGCAAGGCAGGAAAAAGTAAATAAGAATTTTTTTTACTATTTGATTTGGTAAAAAGAAGTCAGCCGGTCTTTTTTGGAATAAATATTAAACCAGTATAAAAGTATAAGTGAATGGCCTTCTTTTCTTGATAAAATGTTTGCGTATATCATTTTAGTAAAGGTTAATTGGTTGAGAGTTGATGTAAGAGGCCTGCTAATTATTATCTTCGGTCTTTAAGTTGAAATTAGTACGAATTCATGGAGTTATTGGGGCTTTATATTAAAAACCAACTCTATATCAAAATGTTTGCGTATAACAAAATAATATAAGTCAGTTGTAAAAGGAGATTGTTTATGAAAAAGTTGTTATCCGTTCTGTTTTTGGCAGTTGTCCTGATCGCATGCAGTTCAAAAGATAATGAGGTGAAATTCTATTACGGTGCGGAAGTATTTTCGCATCAACCGGTTCTGTTTGGCAAGTTCGAAGTTAGAGCCAAGCTGATTAATGAATCGGGAGTGGTTTCCAGCTTTTTTCTATATGATAACGCCTCTTGGCAGGGAAGACCATTTCCCTGGAGAGAGATAGATATTGAATCGATAGGTAAAGAAAAAGGTATGCTTCAGACAAATATCATTACAGGATACGCGGATAAAAGGGTAACCAGTGAGGGTGAAACCTTAATTGAAAATGTGGGTGCAGAATACAAGACCTACACTATCGAGTGGACTCCGGATTACGTTGCCTGGTTTGTGGACGGAAAAGAGATCAGGCGTGATACAGCAGAAACCAGTCAACAGGTTGTGGATCTGAGAGATACTCCACAGACATACAGAATGAATGTCTGGATAGCGATATGGGATGAGTGGGTTGGAAAGTTTAAGGAGAGCTCGTTTCCTATGTATCAGTCAATAAATTGGATTAAGTATTATGAATACACTCCTGAAAAGAGTGAAAAATTTACTCATAAGTGGACAGATGATTTTGATACCTTTGATGAGAGCCGATGGGGCAAGGGTGACTGGTCTTTTGAGGGAAATCTTGTCGTCTTTGTAAAGGGCAATGCTGAAATTAAAGACGGTCATCTGGTTCTGGGGTTAACAAAGGACGAGTTCGGTTATTCGGGTGAATTTCTCAAGGATGAGTAGAGTCCTTGATATTATCCGATTTTTCTTATAGCAGGTATGTTGATATGCCGTTATCCAAAGGGAAGATTAAGTTATCATAATTATCTCCAGTAAGTACAGTTTAAGTGTACTTACTGGAGAATGTCAGGTTTAATAGTTTATACTCTAATTTCCTCTTTTTTTTAAAAAATCATATCACAAAGGCATAGAATTCAGGTTTTAAAATGGTTTTCGCTAGATAAGTGGATTGTTAGCCACAAGAAAG
>JAFGRW010000044.1 GCA_016934935.1 Spirochaetota bacterium
AATTCGGATTATCTTCCCCCTGATCGGGGCGATGTCTTCTTCTTTCAGAAGACTGGGTTTGCCAGCTTCGCTGGGCAAACAAAAAAGCCGTCCGGAGTGGACGGCTTTCGGATATTACTCTTCGTTATTTTTGATTTTGAAATATTCTACTGTCTTGTTAAGCCTCACAGCGTGATCCTTCAGAAGATCCGAAGTCGATGCCAGCTCTTCGGATGAGGCAGCTGTATCTTGTGCCGCCTGACTCAACTGGTTCATTCCGGTGTTAATCTGGGTTGCTCCCGAGTCCTGTTCTTCAGAGGCTATGGTTATATTTTGTACAAGATCGGCTGTTTTGGTAATTTCGGGAACTATTGCCTGAAGCAGTGCGCCTGCCTGATTTGCTACGGTTACAGAGTTAACGGCCAGATCCCTTATCTCTACCGCTGCTACCTGACTTTTCTCTGCAAGCTTTCTTACTTCACTCGCAACAACTGCAAAACCCTTGCCATGCTCACCCGCGCGTGCAGCTTCAATAGCCGCGTTAAGTGCGAGCAGGTTTGTCTGGTACGCAATATCTTCCACAATATGTATCTTTTCAGCTATCTGATTCATTGCGTCAACAGTCTCTTCTACCGCTTTTTCACCCTCTTTTGTTTTTTGAGCCGACTCATGGGCTATGCGGTCTGTTTCCTTGGCATTCTGTGAGTTCTGGGTAATAGCAGAACCTATCTCCTCCATTGTCGAAGATATCTCCTCCATGTTTGCGGCCTGCTCGTTGGCGGCTTCACTTAACCTTATTGCAGTCTGGTTTATCTCCTCGGATGAAGAGGTAAGTATCTGTGTGCTGTTAAGAATACTCTGTATAACGTTAGAGACCTCAATCTGCATCTTGTCCATGGCATCGGATAAGCGGCCAATCTCGTCTTTGCCGTGCTTGCGCATTTTAGAGGTCAAATCACCGTTTGAGATTCTTTCGGCAACCTTAACGTTTTCGATAATGGGGCTTGTGATTACATAAGTTATAAGGATTATTATTGCTATAAAGACAGCCGCAATAACTCCAAGTATTATCAGCACTTTTTGCAGCAGCTCTTCAAACTGTGCTTTTACCTCGTCCACATAGATTCCTGTTCCGATTATCCATCCCCACGGTTTATAGGGTTTTACAAAAGAGTATTTAGGTACAATTGCGTCGCCTTTTTTTGCCTTCCATTGGTATTCGAAAAAGCCACCCTCTTCGTTTTGCGCCAGTTTCACAGCAGTCTGAAAAAATTTATGTCCGGTTGGATCCTCATAATCAGAAAGGTTCCGGTCGTTAAGGTCTGTTGTTGTAGGATGCATTACCATTCGCGGCTCAAAGTCGTTAATCCACACGTAATCATAATTGTCTTCACCGTAGCGCATATTTCGAATTATATCTTTTGCATGTTCTTGCGCCTCTTCCTTGCTGAATTCTCCGTTCCGGTGACGTTTGTCAATAGCTGCGATCTGGTTGACCGCCGCATTGGCGATGTTCTGCACCATAAGTTTTTTTTCATTGTACATGCTGTCTTCCATATCCGGCAGAAAAAAGAAGACGAAATACGAAACAATTATGGCTAACATCAGCACAAAGGGTAATAAAATCTTGAATTTAAGAGAGATATTGTTCCATAGTCCCATTGTAATAACCTTTATAATTATAATTTTCCGGATACATCTCAAGTGCTTTCTGTCAAGCCCTCATAAAATTTCATGAAAAATGGTTTGTTAACCAGAGGACAATATGGTTAATTAAATTGTTAATCATATTTCATTATGAGGTTTCAATGTTCCGTGTTTTGCTAATTGACAAGATATACATACTCGGTAAGTTTTCCAAATAAAAAGGTATAAAATGTTTTAAAAAGCATTATTTTGTCACCGAATTGCTACGGTTTCGATTTAATAAGATAACTTTGAAAAATTGGAAATATTTTACAGGTTAACTAAAATTTAAACAAACATTATATGAGCAGATGTTATGTTAAAGTCTGCTTCTTTGAGAGAAAAATCCGGTAATTGTCTCTGTGACTCTTCGGTGATTGTTCACCGGAATCCCATTTGAGGATGTGTATGCTTTTTAGATCTTTTTTTTTATTATTAGTTTTGTCTCTTTTCGCCGGCTGGGGGTCCTCCTTGTATGGCGAAGAACTTATGAATAAAGCTGTCTCCGCAAAGTTATATAACGATCCATATTGGCATACTCTGCTTCATTACCGGTTTTATGGTTATTCGGATGGAAAGCCACTGTACAGAAGTGATGTAAAATCCAGAAGTTTTTTCCTTTCAGAAAATGGAAAGAACGATCCAAAGGCCGAAATGACAGCTTCGATACAGCAGATTCTGATAGAAAAAAAAATTGATATAATAAACCGTTTCCCGGCTCGAAGCCGGTTTCTTGCAGGCAAGCTGTCCCCCTCAACTTTTAATTTGGATAATTTTCTGGATCATAACTACAAACATCTGATAAGCACTCTCGATGATTTCGATTCGATTAAGCTTGTTTATACAGGTGAATATATGGGTAATCCTGCTTCGTTCTTTGGTCATACTTTTTTACGAATAGATCACAAGAACGAGGGAGCCCTTTTGGGGACTTCGTTAAACTATGCGGCAAGGGTTAACAGCGAAGGCTCAATAGCCTATATAGTTAAAGGTGTTACAGGCGGTTTCGATGGATACTATTCAGTTAATAGTTATTTTTCAGTAGTACGTGACTACTCTTACAGGCAATCCCGGAATATATGGGAGTATTCTCTTAATATAGATCGGCAGGAGTACCGGCGTCTTCTGGATCATCTGATCGAACTCTCGGACATCTCATCGGAATACTACTTCTTTGATCGCAATTGCTCTTACATGCTGCTATATCTGCTTGAGGCGGCCCGTCCAGGAGTTACTCTTGTCGATAAAACCGGATTTTTTGTAATGCCTGTCGAAACCGTCAAACTGGCCGAGGAATCCGGATTGATAGAGGAAACGGTTTTCCGTCCTTCAATCGGGGAGCGTCTGTACAATAGAACCAGAAAAATGCGAACCGATGATGTTAAAAGGGCTGTAAATATAGCCTTGCAAATAGAGAGCGATTTGGAGGTTGTAGGCGATGATGATTTAAGCGATAGCAGGAAGGCTTCGATTCTCGATTTTTCACTTGATTATTACCGTTTTCTTGAATTTCCCCGTTTAACGGAGAAAGAATATGACCAGTTCGATCGTAAAATTATGAGGCTTAATAAAATTAGAAGTTTGGTAAAACACTCTAATGAAGATATCTCATTGGTTAAAAGTGATCCGTTATTGTCACACGGGCCTTTCAGATTGTCCTCGGGTTGGGGCAGATCCGATAATGAAAGAAATTTTGTCTATATGGGTATCCGGCCTGCCGTTCATTCTCTGACCGATCCTCCGGCCGGTTACAGGTTCGGCTCGTCAGTGACAGCTTTGGACACTGAATTTCGAATTGATTATGAAAGACCCGGCTCGCTTTATGTACAAAGTATTAAATTAATGGAAATTGTTTCTCTTGAGCCACTTACTGCCTATTCCAGCCCTCTGTCTTACCGGTTATATACAGGAGTAATGAGGGGGCAATGGGAAGATGAAATTTACGCATCTTCTATCTCTGTAGAGACCGGTTTTAGCCTGCAGCCGGTACAAAAACTGCTTCTTTTCGCGATGCCCGGATTCACAGCGGGCTATAGCGGTGGAGAAGTTGTTGGCGCCGGGGTTGCTGCCGGTTTTATTTGTAAGTTCACAGGATCGGTTATCTACTCGCAGTTTAAGAGCAGCAGAATGATTTTTGAGGTATCAGGAGTGCAAAGTTCTGTTGAGGGTGGAGTCCATTTTGGAACAGGAGAGCGGTTATCGATCAATCTTGAGTCTTTATATCAGTTTGAGAGAG
This sequence comes from Spirochaetota bacterium, assembly GCA_016934935.1. Classification (GTDB taxonomy): domain Bacteria; phylum Spirochaetota; class UBA4802; order UBA4802; family JAFGJZ01; genus JAFGRW01. The sequence continues at coordinate 3,902 of JAFGRW010000044.1, forward strand.
CGGCTTTGACGGTAAAAACAGGTTGTTCGATATTTTTTTGAAATCTGCCCGAACGGACTTTTTTTTGTTGATTAATTTAAATAATATGATATATTTATAGTGAATAGGTTTCGTTATTATATTATAATCCCGGTATGTACAAGGATTTACTGACTCTATTTTGACTTTTTGAAGGGATGATATATAATCTGTTTCGACCTTATGATGGAGGTAACAACCATGAGACGTTTATTGCTATTATTACTTAGTACAATTCTTTTTTCTTCCCTAGTTTTATTGCAGGTTTCCTGCAGCAGCGGTGGTGGTGGAGGCACCGAAGATGTTACGGAAGAGCCGCCAAAAGATCCACCGCAGGACGAAGGACCTGTTTCCGGTGATACATCAGCACCGTATATTGTGAGCATAGAGCCAGTTAACGCGGCATCTGTGCGTTTTACTTTTAATGAAAAGATAAGTGCTGAAAGCGCCCGTATAAAGTCAAATTTTTCCATCTCATCTGACTCGGTATCGCATGCCGTTTCAGTTGTCGATGTAAAAGATAAGAGCGTAACAATTACAGTTTCACCTCTTTTTTCCGGTGGAGTAAATTACACCGGCCTTGCCCAAAACATCGAGGATATTGCCGGAAACAAAATGAGTGCTCAATCCAAGAACTTTACTGGTATTGGTTCTGTGGCATCAAATCCGGGTAACTTCAATTATCCGGGCCTTGATCCGGAAGGTGATGATGACGGCGATGGAATTCTGAATGGTGACGAAATAGCCATGGGGACTGACCCTAAAAATCCGGATACTGATGGCGACGATGTTCCGGATTCACTGGATCCTCAGCCTACAGGAACAGAGATAACGCTTGTATTAAGCGGTGCGCCTGCCGGTTTCACAAACTCTGTATCCGCAACAATTAATGTAGGTGGCGTAAATGTACAAAAATACAGATATGCCTTAAACAGTGATGTTTTTGGAGAAGAATTTGATTCTTCTGAACCAATTGAACTTAATTCGCTGCCTGACGGTGAACATCTTGTTAAGGTAATCGGCATAAATCAACTGGGTGATCAGCAGAATGTTACGGATGCGGTGAGTGTCAGCTGGATTGTTGATACAATTGCTCCTGTTGCGGAGCTGAGAAATGTTCCGGCAACTGTTACAAGTTCAAACGAAATTGAAATAGGAGTCAGGGGGACTGATGGCGACACAATTACCGCCTATCGTTATGTATTAAATGATCATGTAAGCGATGATAAGCTTGCTGAGCAATATATTAAGTGGACCGGTCTTAATGACGGAGCGCATACTCTTAAAGTTGTGGCATGCGATAATGCCGGCAACTGGCAAAGTGAAGATGATGCTACTGTTTTGACTTGGCGTGTTGACACCACGTCTCCTATAGCCGCTGTCTCGGGTATATTTGATTCTGTAACTACAAGAAACAGAGACGAGATGGCTGTTATAAGTGATGTTGTTAACTACCGTTACCGGATTGACGGTTCATCATGGAGTGCTTCAACAGAGAAAAGTGAACCTATCGAATTGACAATGCTTTCTGAAGGATCACATGTACTTGAGGTTATCGGACAAAACGAAGCTGGCACATGGCAGAGTGAATCGGAACCGACAATTGTTAGTTGGACGGTTGATTTAACACCTCCTGTTGTACGCTTTGCTGTTGTTCCTCCTTCCATTACAAATTCCAACACCCCTGTAATAAAAATTGAAGCTGTGGATGGTGTAACTGACCTTGCATCTTTTCAGTACAGGATTAATGGCGGAGACCTCAGCACTTTTATCGATGCATTAAATTCGATACCGTTTTCAGAGCCGCTTGGTGAAGGCTCTTACACTGTTTCGGTTATTGCCAGAGACTCGGCTGGAAATATTCAGAGCGAAAGTGACGCAATTACAACAGCTTTCACCGTTGATACCACTCCGCCTGTTGCTTCTTTTGCTTCTGTTGAGCAGCTTCCAAAGAGTATTACCAACTCTCAAAATGAACAGATAACCGTATCATCCGATGATATAGTACAGTATAGGTATAAAATAGATGGAAATGACTGGAGTGATTTTTCTGATACATCAATAAAGATTAGTCTCGATAATCTTTCAGAGGGCTCGCATCAATTACTGATAGCCGGGGTTGATGCGGCCGGGAATATACAGCCGGAAGCTTCAGCAGTATCTCACGACTGGACTGTCGATATTACTCCTCCTGAGTCGGTAAGCGTTACAAATTTGCCTGCCACAGTGACAAACTCGGGTGCAGTTAACGCTGTTGTTTCAGATGACGAAGGAGATATTGAATCATATTATTACAGGATTGGCGGTTCGGACTGGGTACTTGCGAATGTAGAGCAGCCGATATTGGCCGGATCGCTTGGAGAAGGAACTTACACTTTAAGCGTTAAGGCTGTGGATGCCGCAGGAAATATTCAGCAGTCGCAATTTGATTACTCCTGGACAGTGGACAGGACTGCTCCGACAGCGCTTCTTTCGGGAACTCCGATGACTTCTGTACCTGTTAATGAAACTGGTATCATGATAAATGTTGGTGGAACTGATGTTGTTGAGTATCGTTACAGTCTGGATGGCTCGAGCTGGAGTGATCCCTTATCAACAGATGTTCCGATCAGCTCTACCGGACTTTCTGAAACCCAGCATACTCTTCTTGTCTGCGCCATGGATAGTGCGGGCAACTGGCAAGAACAGGATTCGGCAACACAGCTGGTCTGGGTTATTGATATAACACCGCCTTCATCTGCCGGGTTATCCGGGCTTCCTGATCCCGTAACCAATGTTGGTAACCATTCGATATCCGTTAGTGGAGAAGGTATAGATGAGTATGTATATTCTATCAATGGTGCACAGATTGGTGATTTTGCCAATGTGGATGTACCTATAGAACTCTCTTCTTTATCCGATGGCAATTACACCTTAAGTGTAACTGGTTACGACAGTGCCGGAAACGCGCAACAGTCACCAACAGAATACTCTTTTGTTATTGATACGGTAGCACCGGACGCAGTAGCCGTTTCTGATTCAGGTCAGTTTTCTTCAACCACAGCGATCGAATTCAGCTGGTCATCCCCGGCAGATGCGGTGAATGCCCGCATACAAATTGCTACAGACGAATTATTCACCAATATAGTACGTGGCGCGGATACAGGTGTCGAGCTGGGTAATGTGAACAGCTACACTTATGCTGCAAACAGCAGCAACGGAAGCAGCTATTATGCCAGAATTGCCATTGCCGACGCGGCAGGAAACTGGAGCACTTATAGTGGTGCTTCAGATGGAATTACGCTTGTTGGTTCGATTACAGCGCAAATTATCGATAATTCAGGCGTTAAGGTTCAGGGCGCATCGATTACTCTTAAGGCTGAAGACGGTACAACAGTAGTTGCAGATACAACAAGTGACAGTAATGGAAACTTCGTATTCACTAACGTTCCTGTAACGCAAACTGGATATTCAATGCTTGTGGATGCCGCAGGTTATAACAGTGCTCAAAAGGGTAACGTCTCGGTTAATACAGGTGCTGTTTCCAATCAGGGGATCATAAATCTTGTATCGTCATCAGCAGCATCGGGATACGTATCCGGAAGGGTTATTGATGCAAATGACGGCAAAGAGATCGCGGGCGCTCAAATACTGGTTAAAGGCTGGGATGGCTCGGTCGTAGACAGCAAGGTTTCAGATGCGAATGGATACTTTACGACATCTCTTCTTTTACCAGGCACATATTCGATAGTCGTTACCAATGGCAGTTACTACGAGCTTTCGGTAGATAATCGTTCAGTTGACGGGGATCTTGTCCTGGGTGACCTTGCTATCTGTGAAGAGCTGGCTCCCTACCAGTTAAGGGTTGTTCTGCTTTGGGGACAAAGTCCCAGGGATCTTGATCTGCATCTTGCAGGACCTTCTGATATTTCGGGTGAAAGGTTCCATATTTATTGGAATAAAAAATCATTTAATGAAAGTAATAAGACCTATTACTCAGGTGCAGATCCTGCAGGCCAGTTCTCTTCTGCAAGCCTGGTTCAGGATGATACAAGTTCTTACGGTCCCGAGGCGATAAATATTTTTAACGGCTACAAGTTTGGCGTGTTCACCTATACAGTGCACAACTGGTCACAACGTGACTGGTATGCCAGTAACATTGTGATGAGGGTTTACGACAGCCAGGGACTCTATCAGGAAATTCCGTTTCCAACCGGTGCATCTAATCAGTGGTTCTGGAAGGCTTTTCAGATTCTTATAAATGGAGAGAACCGTTCGGATAAAACGATCTGGATAGAGAACACCTTTGCCAATTTGTCTTATACCTCTTTAAGTTCCATGGATTGGCAGGCAAGCGGGGGAGGGCTTTTCGGGTTTATAATCCGTTTTGCCGACGGTAACCGTACGGTTGTTCTTATTCTGTTAGGCGCCTTTTTGGCCATATTCGGCCTGCTGGTTCAGCATAATCGCATGCGATCGGCAAAGTCGGGTAAAACCGAATAAGAGAAAATTTTCAGATGATTTAATTAAACAGGCGGGATTTTCCCGCCTGTTTTTGTACAAACAGGGATGGTGCCTGCTACGCATACATTATAAAAAAAGCTTTTTGAAATGTAAGAACTTTTCTGTTTTTCTGCAGTAAAACAGTTGCCGATAATCGGAGTGTGGCGTTAAATATGTTTTAAGTCTTCTTTTCTGAACATCTGATTAATGAATTTTGTCTGACTTGATATTTTTCCGAGGTTAAATGTATGCCGCTAAAGAGAGTTTACAATGCATGATCTTGCACTATGGAAGAATATTCTTATCGCTCTTTCACCAGTTGTTGTTTTTTATCTTATTTATGCACGTTACTCTTCTTCATATCCCGATTTATCGAAACAGCTTCAGGCGTTTATAGCCGGTATTATAGCTGCCCTATTAATTATTGTCATTAAACCTTATGTAATATTACTTGTTCCTTCGGGTAATCTTTGGATAAGCGCTTTTATTAAAGCGGCTTTTTTGGAAAAGATATTTGTCTTTTTTCTTCTTTTGGCTGTGTTCAGGCACTATCCCGATTTTACACTGCTCGAGGCTTCTCTAAGCGGCATTCTTCTGGGTATAGGCTTTTCGGTTTGCGAGAATATCTTCTATGCTTTAAGTTACGGAACCAATACCATGATTATCCGAATCATATTTACGGTTCCTCTTCATATGACAACCTGTGGTATTATGGGATACTATATAGGGGAGTCTCTCTATTCCGGCTCAAGAATATATAAATCTTACTATTTCGTGTTAAGCCTTATTGTACCTGTGTTTTTTCACGGTCTGTTCGATTATGTTCTGCTACATCAGAACCATTATGTATTTTTCGCGTCTCCACTTTTGCTTATAGTAGTGATTATTCAGGAAACCATATTATCCAGATCAACCACTGTTCCCGGCCTCGAGGTCATGAGTGCCCTTGCTTTGAATTATGAGGAGTGGAATGTGTTAAGCCGTCAACCCAAGTATGACAGGTGGATGCAGAAATCCATGGGGCGTAAACATACGCCAAAGGTTAATTTTTTTGTTTGGCGTCCAGGAGCTTTTCAGGCACTGATGATAATCGGTTTTATTGTACTATCGGTATTCGGATCGTGGTTTAAAGAGGATATTAGCTTCTATTTTCTTTTAACAGGCTGGGAAGAGAATCTTCTATTAATAATTTTCCCCCTCTCAATCGCGGCAACTATTGTCATTGTTAACGCTGTTAACCCTGAGTTTTTCAAGTATAACGAGTTAAAGATACCTATTATATCGAATGCTGTAATTGAAGTCGAAGACGGCATCGAGGATAATCATATTACATACGATATGACAGCAGTAAATGTTTTCATAAATACTTTTGAACCTTTGGGGGTAGGCAATAAATATACACTTGATATTGAAGTACCTCACATGAGATCCCGCATCATAGATGGTACAGTCATTTGGGAAAAACATGTGATTGGCCACAGCCCGGCCGGTTCTCTAATCCGTTTTAATAATGTAACACCAGGATTTGCCTGTTTTATAATTTTCAGATATTACGTATCAAGATTTATAAAGGGCATAATTTTTAATTTTCATCTTCCAGGGTTTGAGAGTATAAAAAGTTTTTTTATACATCCGGTCTCGACAATGCGGGACGAGAAGATATATAAAGCCGGAGAGCTTATATACGGTGAAGGCGAAAACTCACAGAGTTTCTTCTTTTTAAAAAAAGGTATAGTCGAGATTTACAAGAGTCATCAGGATGAAGAGATTCCGCTTAATATACTTAATGACGGCTCTATTTTTGGTGAAATGTCTGTTTTCGGCGGGGCAAGGCGAACTCATACGGCGCGAGCGCTGACAGACTGCCTGATCGCTGTATCAGACAAGGAGAACCTGCATATTCTGGTAAAAAACAATACAGAATTTGCACTTCGTCTTTTCGAATCTCTCTCAATCAGAATTACAGAGACAGAAAATTCGCTATATAATCATATCAGGGATCTGGACACGAAAAAAAAGGAGAATCAGAAATTGTTCGATTCTTTGTCAATGATTCTGATATCAACTCTTCGAGACAACAAGAATATCTCTCCTGAGCTTCTCGAATTCTCCCGTTTAAAAGCAATTGTTGAAAATATTAATGACGAGATCGCTTCCAAGCTTGTCAGCGTTCTTACTTGTCATGAGCAAAAGGATATAGAAAAGATTGAAGATAGTCTTCGTTATATCTATTCTGTTGTAGAGAAGTGAAAATTGGTTGATAATAAAGACCGCCCTATTAGGTTGTCCAACAGGAAAGATAATTATGAAGATACTGTTGCTTGGAGATAAAGAATCTACATATATATGGGACTACTTTGATCCTGAAAGGTTCAAGGGGGTCGATTTCGTTATTTCCAGTGGAGATTTAAAGAGGGAGTATCTCTCATTTGTTGTAACCATGCTTAATGTGCCTCTGTATTTCGTTCCTGGTAATCATGATAAGAATTATGTAGAACTCAAGCCCGAAGGATGCGTAAACATCGATAGAAAAATAGTGGATCATAGTGGCTTTAAGATAATGGGCCTTGGCGGTTCACAGTGGTATAATGACGGTGTGTATCAATATACGGAAAAGCAAATGTATTTTGATTATTTAAAATTAAAACCGAAAATACTTTTTAATAAAGGTATTGATATGCTTGTAACACATTCTCCAGCATTGGGTTTAAATGACGGCAATGATCGTTGCCATAAGGGATTCAAAACCTTTGTGAAAATTATAGACAAATATGCGCCTGCTTATCATATACATGGCCATGAACATCTGAATTACGGTTTGCACAAGCGTATCATAAAAAGAAACAGTACATTCATAATCAATTCTTACGAATACTATCTTTTTGATACCTCAAATCCTGAGAGAATGATATAACAGGCTCTTTCTCCATTATTCCCCGATTATCTTAACAAGAACCCTTTTACGGCGTCTACCGTCAAATTCACCATAAAAAATCTGCTCCCATGGTCCAAAATCAAGTTTCCCGTTAGTAATCGCAACCGTAACGGAACGACCCATAATTTGCCTTTTCAGATGGGCGTCTCCGTTGTCCTCACCCGTATTGTTGTGTTTGTAAAGTGACAGTGGTTCGTGAGGAGCAAGCTCTTCCAGCCATCTAAAATAGTCGGCATGCAGTCCGTGCTCATCATCATTTATAAAAACCGAAGCTGTAATATGCATCGCGTTAACAAGACAAAACCCCTCTTTTACGCCGCTTTCAATTATCGCGTTTTCAACATCATGAGTGATGTTTATAAGTTCAAATCGTTTTGAAGTATTAAAAAAGAGTTCTTTTCTGAATGATTTCATATTTCCCTCGTCTGCTACAGTTTTATATTCTTAAAATAGGGGACAAAGAGTTTTTTGTCAATTTCTATAAGTCGGCTTCTTATATCCGAAAGGTTTTCGAAGTTATAATTTTGTTCTTTGTAAAAATCGAACAACCAGAGGTATTTATTGATAAGACGTGGCGCGGTATTTGTACCCCGGACTCTGTCTGCTGACATGGTCTGATATGTTTTTTCCAATGTATATATGTCTTTTGTTATCAAATCCACAGCTTGCATTGTAAGATGTCGTTTTACGTAAAATATATCTGTCAAATGACCAAATACCGGAATCCACTCTTTAACGTCGCCCCATCCTGTTTTTTCTTCGGCAGCTATCTCTTTGAGCCGAATTATCGGTTCCGCTGTAAGAATATTCAGATCAATTTTGGTTGGATCAATAAAGAAAGCTTCACGAAAAAGAAGAAGAGCTTTCGGAATATCACGCCGATGATAATATGATTCGCCAAGCAGAGCCAAAAGCTCCGGATTTGCCGTTGAGGAACTACGGGCGTACTCGAGTGTATCAATTGTCAGGTTATAATCACCCAATTTCATGAAGCAAATTGCAAGTTTGAGTATAGCGTCAATATTATTTGTAGGGTTGTCAGCGTTTTTAAAAGCAAGTTTGTAATTTTCACCGGCTGTATAGTGAATATATTTCTCTATTGCGTGAAAAGGGTGAGTGTTTAGAAGATTGTTAGAACGTGCGTAATCAAGAAAAATCTGCCACTCTTCAAGTAGAAAATCTGCTGTATCCTTGCCGTCAGGTATATCATTAATGTTTTCAGCCCGGTTTAACCAAAACCTGGCTATTCTGTAACCTGCTTCGATTCCGGGAGCGTCAGGCGCCTTGTTTAAAAGACCGTCAAGGATCAATAAAGCGGATTCAAGTTGTCCTGTCTCTATAAGCGAGCAAGCCTCATTAAGTCCGGGAATAATCGGGTCATCAGAGAAATGTAATTGTCCGTTTTCTTCCATTTTAACTGATATTTATCCTGTGACCGAAAGATTCGTAGGTGTTTGAATCATGTGTAATTATAATAACCTGACGAGTGTCAGATATCTTCTTTACAGCAGGCAGTAAAAGATCAATTCTTTTTTTGTCCATAAAAAGCCCGGGCTCATCCACAATCAGAGGCAGTGATGGGCTGTTTGGGGAGATGAAATTATTCAGAGTAATTATTAGCGACAGGCATAAAAAATGTGACTGTACAGGTGACAGGGAAATATCTGTGTTCTTCATTAATATATCTTTAAATTCAGTTTCATCAAGAGTGGGGTTCTTGCCACAAAGATTGCTGTAAAAAACGTATCCTGTTTCACAAAACCTGTTAAAGAAAGTTGTCTCTTTTTCTTTAAGAATGGTTTTGAATATCGATTCGATAAAGTCGAAAGTATTAACTTTCTTTTGAATTTGATTTAGTTCGGTTTTTACGGATTCTCTCCTGGAGCTCAGCTCATCACCAACCTTGTTGCTGCCGTTAAACTGTTCAAGTTCTTTATCTATTCTTGAGAGAAGTTCTTTTACACCATTGCTCTTCTCGTTTAGAGTCTCTATCTGATGTTCAAAATCGGCGCTTATGGAATCATGGTCAAATTCGTCTATCGACGGGCATTTTATCCCGATGGCCTTGCATTCAATTAAGAATTTGTCTTCAATATTGTTAAGAGATCGGGATACATCATTTATTTTTTCTGAATAATATTTTTTGTAATTTGGGGTCATGGATCTCTTCAGGCTTGATATTTCAGCACGCATCTCTTCAAAGCTGTTGAACTCCTGAAAAAAACGTAAAATAAGTTCGTATAATTCCGTGCTGCTGCTTTTGCCAATACGTATGTTATTTTTTTCGAGTAAAGAAACAAGATGCGAATCTTTCCCGCTTTTCTGCTCATTCAGGTCTTTCAGGTCGTATTTCTTAAGTGAAAAAAAGAGGGCGGTAAGTCCGCTTATGGCGGCAATAGATGCAGTTATGGATGAATAGAGAGCCAGTTGTAAAGCTTCTATTCCATATAGGGATATTTGTCTGTTAAGAAAGAAAAATAAAGCGGCAATCAGTGGAGTTATGGTGACCAGTGCCATGGTTTTTTTCCATTGTTGTGCTGTTTTTGCTTTAGCTTCTTTCTTTTTGGTTATGAGATTGATTGTTTTCTGTATGGAAGTAAAGGTTGTCTGTATTTCGGGCAATGAGTTTTTTTGGGCATTATCCAGTGAGATAAAAAGTGGATACTGTTTTTTTATGCAATCCAATAGATGGTTAATATTTTCTTCCAGTTTTTTTTCGGCTTCAAAGCTTTCATTCAATTTTTTTTTATCAGCAGATAGCAGGGTGTATTTTTCTTTATGTGACTCAAGGACTTTTAGTTTTTCAATTTTGTTTAGAAGTTCTTCTGTTTTTTTTTCGTAATCCGAATACTCTTCGAACAGTTCATCTTTTTCTTGTTCAATCTTTGAAAATTTGGAGAAACGGAGATTTTTGATCTCTATTTCGTGATCCATCTCTTTCAGCTCTTTTTTTATCTTATTATAATTTAAAGTGAATGGATTTGTTTCGTTTTTTAAAAAATCATTCAAAAAAATTCTGTGGTTAAAAAAATGAGTACTGTCCGAAAGAACAAGAGGCAGTACTGTTTTAAAGTCAGGAAAAAAACTCTTTTCGTTTACAGGAGAAGATACGTAAGAGGTGTTGCGGTATACATCGTGGTTAACGGAGCTCAATAGCTTATAAAGGCTGTCATCAAATCTGGCAATTATCGTATGAATTTCCTCTTCACCATGTGAAGAGTTCAACGATGCTGTAGAGGAATCATTCAGATTTTGAATTTCAATACCACTTTTATCCCTGATTATTCTGAAGTCTTTACCGTTATGTGATATCGTAATATTCAGGTTGATGCTGTTTATCTCGTCATTTGAAAACACCCTGGAAGATAGCAGGTTCCAGACTGTATGGTTAATGGCTTCAACAAGCCTGGTTTTGCCTGAGCCGCTTTCTCCGTAAAGAATGTTTGTGCCTTCTTTAAATTGTAAAATTGTGTTGTTAAAAAGTGTATTGTGGGAGGCTATACATTGTATAAATCGCATATATCCTCCTCGCATAATTCTTCAGTCGAGTTCATTTTGTTAAGAAGGGCTGTCAAAAATGCGGTGTCTATGCCGTTAATCTCTGAAGAATTTGCTAATCGTAATTCAAGCTCTCTGTAAAAAAGCCCCCTTATCGAGATTTCGTCCCTGAATTGATGAATTAGTGAGTCAATATCTGTATTGTATTTGTAATCAGTTTCGAGATTAAAAAAGAAGGGGGCTAAATCGTTAACAGAAAAGGTACTCCACAGGTTAGTGCCTGTAAATTCAAATTTTGCCATAAGATTCTTTGCGCCCAGATCTTTAATCGCTTCGAATAGCTGCTGTTCGCTTTGATAAATTGCTGTATCTATTTTGTATTCATTATATTCAAGTGTATTAACCTGATAACGTGATACTTTATCGGGGCTCTGGTCGCTAATTTCAAAAGATAAGGCGTAACGGGCACCTTTGCATGATCGTTTCAAAGGTTCGCTTGAACCGCATTGAGCACCTACGGGTTTACCGGCAACACGGAATATTTTAAAATCATGATTGCCGCCGATAGCAAAAAAAACAAAACCAGAATCGTTTTTCCCGGCCAAAACCTTCTTTAGCTCTGTTTCAATTGAAGTAGTTGCGTTAATCAGAGCTATAACAGGGTATTCGGTTTCCGGCTGGGTTATAAGATCCAGGCCTTCGTCAGATTTTATTTGAAAGCCGGATACTCCAATTCCGGTTATACCCTTGTGGACTGTTCCGTGTCCGAGGATAATAAGCCCGCTTTCTTCAAGTTTTTTACAGTTTTCAAGTTCATATTCCCCTGCGGAGATGTAAACTTCCGTATTCTCATTTTTTAGAAGTTCTATCTGTGCAGCAATTTTACTGATTGTCACATTATCAACCTGATTTGTGCCGAATAAATTGCCGCCTATTAGCAGTATATCATGATGTACTCCAATGGAGCATATTTTCTCAAGAGTAAGCAGACGATGCTCATCCGTTACTGGCAGTTCGGATTTTGAACCGAAGTTAAGATCGGATATAAAAAGGATTTTTGCCATTTTTCGGATATCTGCTCCTGTTGATTTGTTTGAAGAAGATTAATATGTTAAGGGAACTTCGAAAAATTACCATTTCTTTAACGGCTATGCCGTTTAAAGGCAATTTTTCCCGTTGTCACTCGAAAAACGCACATAAATATGCTTTGAGACCAGTGATATTTATGGCTTTATTAAAAGAATTTTCCGTGTTACCCGTGTGACTTTTATCTTGTGCTAAAAGCCTATTGTTATGATAAGAACAACCTGCAAGGGCAAGTTCCTTGTTAACAAAGTTAATCATCAGAGATTACCTTAACTTTATCCACTTTTCAGGGAAAGCCGTCAAGAAAGTTATGAATCTCTTAAGTATCGGTAATCTTGATATTGTTCTTAATAAAAATAGAATAGCAAAACTTCGGGTTTTGAAAAGTCATAAAAATCGAGATTATTAAAATATGGCAATTTTTTGTTGACTTCAATGCTTAAACTCAATGCTATATTGTTATCTCTTCCGAGATGTGACCCGGGTTTAATAGTCGCAGGTATTTTGTAACTTTAAGCAATACTGCTATCCCTTAAGGCCAGTTAAGGAAGAATCCTTTAAAAAGACAAATAATCAGGATAATTATCTATTATGAAAAGATTAACCCGCAAAAAGGCGCTCTTTGTTGTAACTCTGCTTGTTCTGTTAATCGGATGTTTTAAAAAATCTGACGGGCTTGATGGTTCGGATATACAATCGATTATGCGATCGATATTATACCGCCATGTATCGCAGAACGAGTTTACAGATGAAGTTTCACGAAGAATGCTCGAGAATCTGATTAAACTCACTGATCCGTACAAGCTCTATTTCTATGAATCTGACATAGATTCTTTCCGCAAACATGCTGATAAACTGAATGACTATGCCTCATCGGGTGACCTTTCGTTTATCACAAGCTATTTTAAACTGTTTAAATCGCGATATAACGAAAGTATGAAAATATTCAGTAAAAGAGTTGATGGCGAATTCGATTTTACCAAAGATGAGTATATGATCGTTGACCGTGAAAAAATAGAATTTGCTGGTTCACAAAAAGAGCTGGAAGAGCGATGGAGAAAAAGAATCAAATTCCAGCTTCTAAACTACCTCAATATGGATATGACCATGGATGAGTCGCGAAAAAGACTCAAACGTCATTATGACATGGTTAGCAAAGAGATGATGAAATTCGATCAGGAAAAAGTAATTTCAATTTATCTTAATGCATTCAGTTCAGCTCTCGATCCCCATTCTGCTTATATGACTGCCAAGGACTATGAAGATTTCAGAATATCGATGAATTTGAAACTTGAGGGAATCGGGGCAGTGCTTCGGTCTGAAGACGGGTTTACATATGTTGATTCGGTAATTCCCGGAGGACCTGTTTCCAAGATGGATCCCGACAAAACCGTGCAGCCAAACGACAAAATAATTGCTGTAGCCCAGGGAGAAAAGGAGCCTGAAAGTATCATAGATATGCCTCTGCGTGAAGCGGTTGACAAGATTCGCGGCAAGAAGGGATCTATCGTGCGACTGGTAATAATGAGAAAAGCACCCGGTGAAAAGAGTGAAAAAAGAATAATTGTATCTGTTGAGCGAGATCAGGTGGTTTTAGAACAGCAGGCAGCCAAGCATGCTGTTCATACTGTAAAAAAAGAGAAGAGTAGTGTTAAGGTCGGGTATATAAAACTGCCTACTTTTTACGTCGATTGGGAAGAATACTATAAGCGGAATCCTGAAGCGAAGATGTCCGCTCGCGATGTATTTAACTCGATTCATGCTTTAAATAAAGAAAAAATAGATGTTATGGTTTTTGATTTACGGAATAACCCCGGGGGTGGTCTGGAACAGGCCGAACTTATCGCTGGTTATTTTCTTCCCGGTGGGCCGGTATTACAGGTTAAGGATCACGAACAGGTGCAGGTGCGCTATGATAAAGATCCTGCCGTCTATTATGATGGTCCGTTGGTTGTATTGGTAAATAATCAGAGTGCCAGCGCTTCTGAAATATTCGCGGGCACAATCAGGGATTACAAAAGAGGACTTATAGTTGCTCCGACCCGTACTTTTGGTAAAGGAAGTGTTCAGCAACTCACGGATCTTCGTCAGGGGGGCGCTGTAAAGATTACAATACAGCTTTTCTATCAGCCTTCGGGTACTTCAAATAACAAGGATGGAATAGTTCCACATATAACAGTTCCTTCGTACAGTCAGCTGATTAACTATTACGAGAGCGATCTGGACTATGCCCTTGACTGGACACCCATAAAACCCGCTCCTTACAAGGATTTTGGTGACACTTTTTTCTCTAAGGCGCTAATAAACAGGCTTTCGACCTTGTCCGGAGCACGTGTTAAGAGCGATCCGGACTTCAAAGAGATGCAAAAAAAGATAGCTGAGTATCTTAAAGAAGATAATACCAAGAAGATCAGTCTCAAGATGGATCCGTCGGAAAAGGATGATAAGGTTGGTGAAGAGATCAGTGTTAGCAAGCCGGATCCAGACGCGGTGTACGACCTGAAAAATGACATATTTCTGAAGGAAGCATTTAATATTGCTGCCGATTACGCGGAAGTCAGAAAGGGCAAGTAATTCCGGAGGATAATTAATAATGGCTAACGAAAAAGTGAAAACGGAAAAAAGTGGCAAGAGAATCAAATCGACACAGGTAGAGGTTTCGGTTATTCTTCCTGTTTATAACGAGGAAGATAATATTGTCCGGCAGTATGAAAAATTGACATCCAGCATGCATAAAATTGGCAAGAAATATGAAATTATTTTTGTGGATGACGGAAGTGTTGATAAGTCGGTTGAACTGTTGTCAGAAATAGCTCAAAGAGATAAGAATGTTAAACTGGTAGCGTTTCGCAGAAATTTTGGTCAAACCGCAGCTATGCGTGCCGGGATTGATCATGCTGTTGGAGATATTATCGTCTTTATGGATTCTGATCTTCAAAACGAGTCAGATGATATTGAGCTTCTTTTGGATAAGATTGAAGAGGGTTACGATGTGGCGGCCGGTTGGCGGAAAAAAAGGCATGATAAGTTCTTTACTCGTAAAGTTCCATCTTTTTTCGCGAATCACATTATTGCCTGGGTTACCGGTGTCAAGCTGCATGACCTGGGCTGTTCTCTAAAGGCTTTCCGGGCGGATATATTAAAAAAAGTTAAACTATATGGCGAAATGCATCGTTTTATTCCTGTTCATGCTTCATGGATCGGAGCATCGATAATTGAGGTTCCGGTACGACATCACGCGCGAAAATACGGAAAGTCAAAGTATGGCATGATGCGTACTTTCAAGGTTTTGCTCGATCTTATTACTATAAAATTTTTGGGTTCTTTCTCTACCAAACCGATATATCTATATGGCGGTTTGGGTATAGCGACCATGTTTTTAGCGGCTATATCTGCTGTACTGGTTATAACGATGAAAATATTCTGGCGTATGAATATTACAGGAAATCCATTCTTTCAGCTGTTTTTTCTTTTTGTAATATTGAGTGTTATTCTTGCTTTAATGGGTGTTCAGACAGAAATTTTGATAAGAATATATCATGAATCCACTCACAGGTCGCCATATTATGTTAAGGACGTGGTTGATGGGCCGGGAAATGTGAAGAAAAACGTAAAAAAAGTGAAAAAAAGCTGATTTTTACTTAAAATGTATTGACAAAATATTGCAATAATACGATATTATTAAGGTGCTTTTATGAAGAATAAATGTGACGTTGATTACGACTATTATGCGGAGCTTTTAAAAGCGATAGGACATCCGGTGCGGCTTCAGATCGTTGCAGGGATACTTTGCGATGAGTGCAATGTTAACGGAATTGTGGAAAAACTGAATATTCCTCAGTCTACAGTTTCACAGCATTTGGGAGTTTTGCGCAGCAGGGGCATTATTACTGCTCATAAGGATGGAGTAAGTACCTGTTATAAGGTCAGTAATGAGTTTATTTTGCACATAATTACATTAATGAAAAAAAGCTAAGCAGGTTAATTCTGCTTCAGCGGGAGGTTACATGAGTTTATTGCATCTTAATGGAGATAATTTCAAATCTGAAGTGGAAGATTCGGACGTACCTGTATTGGTGGATTTTTATGCTGATTGGTGTGGTCCGTGTCGTATGATAGCACCAGTTATCGAAAAACTTGCTGCCAAGTACACCGGTAAGGTAAAGGTTGCCAAGCTTGATGTTGATAATGCTTCGGATCTGGCACAGCGTTTTGACGTGAGCGGAATACCAACAGTAATTTTGTTTAAAGGTGGAAAACCTGTAGACAGGTTTAGCGGTGCTTTGCCTGAAAACGCGATTGATGATTTTATTTCCCGAAACAGCTGAAATAATGCTGTTAACGGGAAATTGACAAAGAAAATGAAATATATTTATTACTGCTGCAAATGCTCATAAACGGGTTTTTTGCGGCAGTGTATAAAGTTTTCAAATTTATACCGAAAACTTTTTAATCGGAACCTTCTTCAATATAAATTGAATCAGCAGTATTTTTCAATATTTTTCTCTATCTATCCAGAAGAAACAAAGACCAGCCGAAAAGCCGTTATATTTCACATTACATGTTTGATCGTGATTTACAGGTGGGCGGCCACGCTGTTAACCGCAAAGTCTTTGCGGACAGGATTGTCCAATTACGCATTTAATTTGCTGACCGTCAAGTGTCAGCTTCGATAACCGTTGCTGTTTCTGTCACAACTGCCGAGCGTTTTTTTTAAAAAAACCTTGCCACTTTGAACATCCATAACAAGTTTTCTGGTAAACTTGCCTCCAAGATCTTCCTGAATGATCGGTATATCTTCCATCTCCAGAATTGTTTTTGCAGCCCTGATATTATCTGCCGGTATCGTGTGTACGGTTGCTTCGGTCGAAAGAACAGCACCTCCACCGAAAACTTTTGCCTTAAGATCCTGTCGTTTTGCTCCAACCGATATTATATCGGTAATCAGCTGAGAAATGGAATGGAGAGCGTGTTTGCCGTCAGTACTCATCTCTTTATAATTGGTTCCCAGCATTTTACCTTCAAGCATAAAATGGTTAAGGCCGGATATTCCTTTTGACGAATCATGAAGGCACACCGCAACGCATGACCCAAGAAGGGTTTGAATAAGTTCATCATCAGAAGAGACATAATATTCACCGGGATGAACAGTGATTATGTTTTTATAAAATTTTGTTGAATAATTTTTTAACATTACTTCTCGTTAAATATAATATATTGAGTCTGTTCCCTGAGCTCTTTAAAAGCTTTCTTAATATATTCATGTTCAAGCCGGATAATCTCCGAGTTATCCTCATTGTGGTTAAGCATTTTTCTGTATGTTTTGCCGGTTTTGGGAAAATAAACAATTTTGCGCCTTACGCTGCCTGCCAGATCCAGTGCGCGTACCGGTATATGCTCAGCGGAGAAAAAGCTGTGAATAAAATTTATGTTACTTCGCTGAATCGCTTCGTTAATCTTTTTATTTACATCAAGAGCGGCTGCTCCAAAGACGTCCGCTGTTAGATCTTCCCGCCTGCCGCCTTTCTTTACAAATTCTCCGAACAGGTACTCCAGCTGTGTTATACCATATGACGCAACATCATCGTGTGTTATGCCGCCTGTGCCGATTTGCCCGGGCAGTATAAAATGAGCGATACCGCCTATGTTTCTTTTGTTATCATTGAGGGTAACCACAAGACAGCTGCCGGCAACAGTCGATACTACTATATCTTCTGAAGATACAATGTGCTCTCCCGGATAAAGCATGATAAGCGGCTTGCCGTAATGGGAGTGATCGGATTTAATCATGAAGACCTCTATCTATCTGATGAACAAATATACTGAAACTCGTAAAATCCGGTTGTATTTTTTCAGAGCCGTTTTTAAAAGTTCTTATATGCAAGTTTGAGAAAGTTTGCCATGCCGTGCACTTATACAATTAATAATAATAAACATTTTAAGAAAAAACATCCAAATTGGCAAAAAAAATGGTCATAAAGCAAAAAATTGAAATTGGATGATAGGTAATGTTTAAAAGAGTACGGTCAAACCAAGAATATACTCGTAAGATAGTATTTCGTCTGTTACGTTACCCGATTCCCTGTCCCGGTATTTCTCAAGAGCGTATCGTCCGGTAAGACCGCCTCGAATATTTTTGTGTACATCAAGTTCAAGGGTTTGTGTCAGCATATAAAGATCGTAGGGCTCGGGAGATACTGTGTATTTGTAATCATAACGATTTAAAGTCTGGTCATACCGCATTGTAAACATGGGGTAATCGTAAAGCTTATATACTCTAGAGAGCAGGTTATACAGAAATGGTATATCTGTCTTGATTTCACAGCTATAGGTATAGGTCTTATCTTCTTGTTTTAACTTTTCTTCGGGAAGATTGTCAAAATACTTATCATCCTTTTTGTCCCTATCTGTTCCGGCACTTATATACTCTTCTTTTTCACGATATATCATGTCAACAGAAGTGTTTACTGATATGCTTTTGCGGTTACGACCGAGTTGTATACCGGCAGATGGAGAATGGATGTTTTCCAGTCGGTTTGATGTAATAAACATGTTTCTTGAATAGCTGTATCCGCAAAAAAACTGTGCCGAATGTCTTGCGTTTTGTCCTGTGTTGGGTCTAAAAAAACCAACACTGAAAAACTGCATCAGGTCAAAGGTTAGGTTGATGCCGTTAGAAAGCTGTACCATCTGTTGGGGCAGCTGTTCGATCCCGGATCTTTCGCTTATTTGCGTTAATTGGCTGAAAAGAGAGGCTCCGGTTCCAGTGAAGCTGAAAAACGAGCTGACATCATAGGTATCCTGTACATACAGATTATTTGTGTAGTCATATAAGGGATCATCACCAGCAGGCAATGGTGAGTTAAGCTTATCATACACATGATCCCGTCCGTTGCCGAAGTTTCCGCGCCCTGTAAAAAAGTACCAGGGAGGATATTTGAGAAGATTCAATGATGTATCAGAACATCCCATAATGGTTCTTGAAATTCCGTATTTCTCATTGAAATAGCTTTCTGTCTCATTTTCGAATGGTACTCCAGTTTCGTATAGCCGTGACAGACGTTCATAGCTTAAAGTTATGTTTCGCAGGTTTTCAGCCGAAGTGGATGAAAAGTTAAAAGGGAACCTGAACTGCTGTCTAACCTCGGATTCACCGCTTTTGGATCTTTTAAACGGATGGTTTTGGCTGATCTCTTTATAGTCACTGAACTGATTTTCATTATAGCTGAAAAAAAGATTATGTTCGAAATCGAAACCCTTGATAGCGTTTATTCCGGTTGTGTGCTCAAATTCAAAAAAACGTTCCATTAGTTTTGTTCCTTTGCCGTCATGAATAAAAGGAACGTTAAAACCACTATCCATATCTCGATTAATTGGAGATGAAGGGTCATCCAACCATCCTTTGTGAGTCACATATTCGGATTGGCTGTACTTTATTTTGGGTATCAGATAAAATTGATCATTACGGTATTGTAACTCGTGTGAAAGACTGCTTTTTTGATAGTCACTAAATTTATCGCTGCTATTGTCACTGTTCTTATCACCACTTATCGCTTCGGTAAGCTCTTCTCTCATACTGAATAAAAGGTCAGTATTAAACCGGTTTACCAATAACCCCGAAAATAATTTTTTTTCGTGTTCAATCAGAAAACCTGGTGCGATCTCGTTTTCATTAGTCAATTGTTTAAAATCATCTTCAATACTGCTCAATTGTCTGTTATCATAATCGGTTAAACGGCAGTAAAACATAGTGTTGCGAAATGATGAATTGGGAGGGGTATATGAAAGATTAAACAAGGTGCTTTGTGTTATGGTAATTCCTCTTTTTTCTTCCGGGAATAGGGTATCACCGTTTTCAGTAATGGTTTTTTCGCGTATAAAAGAGGCATCAGTGTAAAGGTGAGGTGCTATTTCGACAGATGAGTAAAGCTCGTGAGCATCTTCACTAATATTACGTTCTGTTCTGCCAGGGCTTGTAAAATTTTGTCCGACACCTCTTTTAATATAGTTTATATTAAAGTCCTTACCAAGCTCTGTTCCATCCTTTGTTCGATAGAAACTGTTTCGTGCGGAAATGCCACCTTCCAAATGATAGGCAAGGTCGGTTACCGTTTCCGGGCCGCTTAGCATCAAGTTGTTAAACCAGAAGCGCCCGCTGTGCCCGCTTACTTCAAGGGTTATGATGCGAATGTTACGCAGATCAATATTGCCTTCTTTCTGTTCTGGAGTGATTGAGCCTTTTCCTGACAGGGAAAGCTTTATTTCGTCCCAGAAATTTTTACGTGTAATCGGTATGCTGTACCTGTAATAGTCATCGTCACTTGAGCCGATTAGAAGTGAAACTGTATCTCCAATTGTAAAGGATCTTGTGTTAATCCAGAAGATAATGTCTCGATAATGCATCATGCTTATCGGTTTGGCTAAGCGTTTCGTAGCAGAGGCGGTGTTTCCTCCAAGCGCTTCGTAGATAATCTCCAGAGAAGACTCAATAACAGCGTCATTGTCTGAAATTTTGCTTCCATAAAGTTCCTGGTACTCTTCCTGCTGTTTTTCGGCAAATGAGTTACTATAGTATTCGCTGTCGTTACTGCTGCTTACCAGTGAAACGTTGAATCTGTCGGATTGATCTATTTGGACTCCATTAATTTTCTTCTCCTGCCATCCTGGCGAAACAAGTTTTATCGAACCGATATAAATAGAACCCTTTACGGCGGAATCTGATTTAACTGAAAGACGTAATGCTTCAGCGCGCTGAAGCAGGGCTTGGGCGTTATCGGTAAAGGAGGTACCGCGATCCAGGTGTATTAGCGCTCGATGCCATCTTTTATCAGAGAGGTCTACCCTTACTCCCGGATCAGAGGGCGCGCCTTGTACCATAGATTGAGCGATACCTGATCCGGGGAAAGAAATTATTTCTTCAATTGTATCGAGTACTCCGTTACGGTTGAAGTCTTCGGTAGAAAGTACACCGTCCCCTTTTGTGTTGGCATTTATCCGTGGTCCTGAACCTATACGGGTAGATGGTTCGCCCGAGGGGTTAAAGTAGAAGCCCCGGTCTTCGTTCGTGCCGTTTTTGGGGTTACTGTCAAGAACTCCGTTGCGGTTTGTATCCTCTGTGTCCAGAATATTGTCTCCATCGCTGTCTTCGTTAATTATTCCCGCGTCAAGAGTTAGATATACGCTTCCACTTCCTGAAGCGGATTTATAAAAAATTTCAATATAATGAAGGGAAGAAATATCTACAGGGGATCCTGAATTTAGTGGTGTGGCTACAGAGGCGCATTGCCCGCTGTTTTCAAAATCGAAATCAAGTACCAGAGAGAGACCGTCGCTGTCATTATAATGAGATTCGGCAATATTGTAAGGGCCCGGTTTGATCGAATAGTCAATCTCGTAAGGCGTAAACTTGCTATTCATAAGTTCATAGTCGCGCGATGGTGAGCGATAATATTTGTAGTTTAGTCGCGCGCGCCTGTTTTGGGCATATTCTGCTGGCAGTGAAGATAGTTGCCACTCTTTTTCAGATAGTGAAACGGGTACAATTTCATCAGTCGATTCAAGATCATCTATCATTGCTTTGCCGAAGGTGTTTACGTTAAGACGGCTGTGGGCTATTTCAAAATAGCCATTAACATCTAACGGCACAGGCATAACCGGTTTGCCTGTTATACGTGATGCCATCTTTCCCAGTTTAGCCGGACCTAGCCATACACTCGCGTCGGCCTCCAGTACCAGATTCGATTCAGGGGTTTTGTCAGCACTTGGAATTGTATCGGGTACCGAAGCAGCGCTGTAAAGTATTGTCGAACCCAGCGAAAGATTCCGATTTACCCTGTAATCGGTACGGATGCCTCCTAAAAAAGCATTTGATGCGTTTCCACCAAAGGGAGAGTGATCGTAACTTATAGTAACCTCTGTGTCCGGACCTATACGGGGTCTGTTGGGGTCGGTAAACTCAATTGTTCCCGCTTTCTCGTCCACTTTATAAAGTGACCGATCAATTACCCGGCCATTTACCTGAACAGAAACGCTTTCGGCAGCAATATCTGTGTTTTTAAGCTGATAGAGTCTATTATCCGATAAAAAAGAGATGTCGAGTGAATAAAGTGTGAACCGGTATATATCTGATGGTATTACAGGGCTGTATATCTTTTTGGCATTTTGTCCCTGTAATACCCTTAGTGGTTCCCGTAGGGTAAAGTTCACAGTTCCGGCCTGGTAATCGACAGTAAAGTTACCGCAACGACTCATTTTTTCAGATGAGATTATTCCCGAATTATCGCTGATGGAAAAATCAAACCTTTCTGATGAAATTTTTTTATACCCCAGTGAGTATACGGATTTGCGCTCATAAATATCGTAGTTAACCCGCCCATCCCTGTTGCGATCGCCATCCGTCGATCCGTTGCGGCCGTTGTCTTCCTCCAGATTTGCACCGTATTTGATAAATACAAAATTTTTACCACTTATCAGATCAGTTCTTACCGCCGGGTCTGCGCTTGACCTGCCGTTTTTTAATGAATACAGTACATATACGCGTGAACGGTCGGTGAGATTTATTAAAAAATCAATTTCCCCTGTCGCATAATTTATTTTGTAATCGCGCCCGGCACCGAGTTTATTGTAATAACCGCCATCAATATCAAGCCTTGAACCACCGCTGTTGTTTGTCTGATCCTGATCGTCAATATAAACTGATACCGAGCCGGGCGATATATTAACCTTGTATGGCTTGTAATTGACCGGATCAGCCGGGGCAGAGGTGAAGGTAATATAATTACTGAAAGCCGAAGAGTTAATCACCGGAGCAGAAGAGAGATTGTCATACCTTATGAACGGTTCAATCTGATAATGGCGGTTTTTAACGTATTGATAATCACGAAGTGAAATTTTCTCGGCGGAGCGATCTCCCCTGAAATTTTCCACAGCACTTTCAGACTGAAAAACTGTACCAAATAGTTTTATTTTCAGATCATCTTTTTTCAGAGTGGTATCAAATCCCATTACACGCCGTGTTTTGCTTTCATAAATTGCGTATTTTGAGTTATTGATATTCAATAGTATATTGCCCAGTCTGACCTCCTGTACAAACTCCTTATCGTCTAGAGCCTTGTATTCGACCAGATAGAAGTTTTCCTCTTCGTTTGTACTGTCGTGGTGAATATAAGCCCGAATGCGTTCGTTAATCTGACCTTCAAGATGCATCCGCATTATCCGTTCCTGTGTAACTCCATCCTGAATTACGCGTGAGCGTGGCATGTCCTCATCGCTGTCCCTATCGCTGCTTTTTCTGTATTTAACTGAGCCATAACCAATATTGTAGTTTAGGTAGGCGTCTGCGATAAAGTTTTCGGCTGGTTCTTTTGTGTTATAGGTGCGGAAGTACTTCTCTTGCCATATATAGCGGTTCCACTCATCTTCTGACATCAGAAAAACGGGATGAATCAAAGGGGGTAGTTTGTCTGTCTCGACGCTGCTCTCCTCTTTCGAAGATGTATTGCTGATTACAGTTTCATCAGAACGTGCAATATCCTGAAACAGTAAAAAAATGGCTGTAATCAGTGTAATTGTCAGATATTTTGTAACGAGTCTTAACACTTGTATCCGATATCTCCGGTTTTTAGACTATGATTCTTATGCCATGGCCTTATTTATATTTATAAATACCCACTATAGTTATCGTATGATTTTAAAATTAACTGCACCTCTTTGTGCTGTAGCCGGTGTTTATGTTTTATTATTGCAATGCAGGATGGATAAATTGTAAGTTATTCGTGTACTGGTTTATAAAATCTGAAAAATTGTTCAGAGAAAACATAAATTGGTTTAATTAGAACCTGTTAATAAGGAGATAGTGATGATTCTGGGACTTGGCGGTGTTGTAATCGATAGAAGCCTGATTGTACCTGACATTCCAGGGTGGGATACCGTTTTACACGCTCTTCATTACAGTACTCATCAGGGTGGTATGGTAGCAACTGCTCTTGCGGCCAGCGCGAAGCTTGGCGTATCATCAGAATTTATAGGTGCTATTGGTGATGATGACGCTGGCGGATTTATTGTTCGCAAGTTTATCGAAAACAGGGTCTCCTGTGCCAGAATAATTGTAAAAGAGGGAGAGCCGTCTCCCTGCTCGATCTGCCTTGTTAATGAAAAAAGCGGGGCGCGCACGATTATTCATTACAGAGGACTTCAGGAACAGAACTCCCTTGATACTGACATAGATCTGACCGAGAAGAGATATTTGCATCTTGACGGTTATTGGCCCGAAACTGCTGTAAATACAGCAAAAAAGGCCAAAGAGGCCGGCATAATTGTAACCCTTGATCCAAGCTCAACACTTATCGGGTCACCCTGGTTTGACGAGTTGCTTGATCTGGTAGATTATATTGTACCCGGTTACGGATTTGCCACCGGATATACCGGCAAGAGTGATATAGATGAGATGTGCCGGATGATTTATCGTCCAAGTATGACTGCGGTGATAATTACCTGGGGGTATCGTGGAGTCTTTTGCTATGATGGATCTGATGTGGTTAATTACCCGGGTTTTAATGTGGATGTCGTTGATACAACCGGAGCAGGAGATGTTTTCCATGGAGCTTTTCTTGTCGGTTTGCACCGTGGGCTAAGTTTATCAGATAACTGTGTATTTGGTAACGCGGCAGCGGCATTAAAGTGTCGTTCGGTAGGTGGTCAGGGAGGTATTCCTACGCAAGACGAGGTATTCCGGCTGTTGTATGATAACGGTTACACTTTTTTTAATCCTGAATGATTGTCTTTAAAGTGAAGATTGTTGTTTGCCGATCATTAATTGTTACTAATTTGTACTAATCTTTACGGGGAACGTAAAATGAATATCTCGTCGGCTGTTTCTGTTGTACAACTTTCACCTTCGCAAAATAATCGTAGGATCTATATAAAAGCACCTTATGATACCAGAAATCCGGTTTCGGCTGTTAAACGTGTTGGTCCCCGGCGAACGCCGGTTCAGCCCGAGAGCGCTATAGGAAGAGGAGCGGTTAATCGCATGAATGACTATTTCAGGTCAAACCACCTTTATGGTTTACGTGGAGTTGTCTCATCGGGACCAGCTTTGGGACGAAACCTCGATATTTTTGCTTAAACCCCTATTTATTATACTCTTTAATAAAGTCTATCACACCATCACCAACACTTTTTGCGACGCGATCCTGAAAATCCTTCTGTGTAAGCAGTTTCCGTTCTTTGCTGTTTGTTATGTATCCTGCTTCAACAAGTACAGCTGGCATCAGGGCACCTCTTAAAACAAAAAAATCGGCTTTTTTTACTCCACGGGAACGTGTTTCACGAAGATTCTTTTTCATCCTGCCTTGAATATTGTCTGCCAACAGGGCGCTCTCTTTTTGTATCTGGGTTGTCAACATCAGGGCTTCAACATATTCCACATCCTGATAGGGCTTATGCTTCTTCGATTCGAGCACAACAACATTGTTTTCAAGAGACGCAGTAGCACGGGATTCTTCATTTGTCGGATTTTGAGAAAGGTAATAGGTTTCATGACCGTTGCTGCGTGATGATATGGACGCATTAACGTGAACGCTGACAAAGAGACCATTTGTACCTTTTTTCAATTTTCGATTTGCCATTTCGGTGCGTTTGCCCAGCTCAATAAAATGATCCTTGTCACGGGTCATAAGAATTTGTACACCCTTCAGATTCTTTTTCAGATAATCCCTGATTTTTCTTGAGAGTTTAAGGGTAAGATCCTTTTCCCGGATTTTGCCGCCTATTGCTCCAGGATCACGTCCTCCGTGTCCCGGATCGATAAAGATAAAGGCGATTTTTTCTTTTGGTGGAGAATCCGGCGTTAAAAATGGTACCGGATCTTCAGTTATAGTTTTTGTCTTTAGTGAATAGTGATTATTGGCAAGCCTTATCTCGAATTCCGGAAAAAAGGCAGAGCACATCTCACGGAAAAAAAGTGAAGGTATAAATATCTCTCCGTTTTTTCGAATAACGGGATAATCGCTAAGATAAACTCTTCCGTCAATCAGGTACGCTGCGTAACCTGCCTGAAAAACAGCTGAATGATGTTTGTGGTACAGTTTACCTCTTTGTGAAATAACGTCAAAGGTTTGATTTATGCCGGTTTTTGTGGCAATATCGTAAAGTGAAACATAATTTTTTTTATTAAATGTATATTCTCTGATTGTAAATGATGTGACAGAACCGCTTAGCAGTGTCCAGACAGACAGATAAAGAGCTGTAATCGTGAGGCGTCTCGTTATGGGAGACGGTTTACTGATTATTCGGTCTCCATTGTTTCTGGCGGCGGTTTCAGTTGTGCCGAACCTTTTTTTTTCTGTTTTGAAAAAGTGCATTGTTTATTTGGACGGCTAAAGGTATTAATAGTCAAGTTTTTCTTGGGTTATTTTAACAATATATGTTAAATTGATAATACTGGTATTGTAATTTTTTGTATGACTGGAGAGAACCTGTGAACAATTTTGAAGTTGTTATCATAGGGTCAGGACCTGCCGGGCTTGGCGCGGCTTTTGGTCTGCTGGAAAAGGGATGCAGTTCGGTACTTATGATTGAAAAAAGATCAATTTCAAGTGGAGGATTGCGTAATGACTGTAAACAGAACTATACATATCCGGTGGGCTTTCCGGAGCTGTTTTGGACAAAGGATGAGGCCGAGAATGAACTGGTTAATGTTGAAAGATATCTGAATCCGCGTATAACAGAGAAAAAGAACCTTGAAGTATACAAGAAAAGAGCGGCTGTCCTCGGTGTTGATCTTCTCGATATACGTCAGGCGCATGTGGGGACAGATAAGGCACCGGCTCTCATAAATTCGCTTATGCAGCAACTTGAAGAAGGAGGTATTACCGTATGGCGTGATACTGATGCGCTTGCGATAAATTATGAGGAGCGCCTGGTTTATCTGAAAAACGGTAAAAAGGTAGGCTTTAAATATGTAATAGCTGCACCCGGACGCGCGGGTTTCAACTGGCTTCAGGATGTTATGAAAAAAAACGGGATCGGGTTCAGCGATAATTCGGTAGATATCGGAATCAGGGTAGAGTGCAGCAGCGAGAACTATCCCATAGTTAAGGATTATTATGACCCCAAGTTTGTTTTTCCTTATAAGGTTCGCAGTTTTTGCACAAATTCAGGAGCGGCACATGTTGTAAAGGAAAAATATGAGCACTACTATTCGGTAAACGGTCACTCACTGTCTCGGAAAAACAGCCCAAATAACCTGGTTAATTTTGCGATGTTAAAGACTATTGAACTTACTGATCCTGTGGCTAGTGGACAGTATTTCGCGCAGGTATTGGGACAGATGGCTATGCAGCTTGCCGGTGGTCAGCCCATGATGCAGAGGGTCGGCGATTTCAGACTTGGCAAGCGTTCTAACAGTAAAACCTTTAATGGCGATCTTTATGATTTTAAGCCTACGCTTGTGACAGCCACACCGGGAGATCTTGCCCTGGCTGTGCCAGCCAAAATATTACGGCATATCTGGAGCTCCTTAAAGATGCTTGATACAATAATTCCCGGAGTTTTGCATCCTTCAACAATTCTATACTACCCGGAAATAAAAACCTACGCAAACCGTCCGGTTTTTATTAACCGGTTTTTCGAAGTTAAAGAGAACATGTTTATGGTCGGAGACGGCGCGGGAACGAGTCGCGGCATAACAGCCGCATGGTGCTCGGGAGCCAGAGCCGCCAAAAAGATTACAGGATAACGCAAATATTTCAGGCTGTGGTTCTGTTTTTTGCTTTAAACTTCTGTTCTGAAAGACCGACATCCTCCAGTAGGGAATCAAATATGTCTGTCGGATTGTAGTCGGCTGCTCTTTTTAATGCGGCTGCTCTGAAAGAAGCCCACTTCTTTGGTGATGACAGGTAAGAGGCGGCGTAATCGGCCATCTTGTTCCGGTTTGAAGCCAGAAAACCGCATTTCTCATGAATTATAATATCCTTTGGCCCCTTATTTGAATATGATATAACCGGAGTTCCGCAGCTTAGAGCTTCAAGAATCACGCATCCAAAAGTATCAAAAATAGAGGGCAGAATCATAAGATCCGCGGATGAGTAAATTTTTGGAAGTTCGGTGTGGTCAACCCAGCCCAGGAAAAGGGCGTTGGGTAACATTTTTTTCAGTTTTTCCTCTTCGGGACCGGTACCAGCCAGAACGAGTTTGACTCCCGGAATGAACTTATTTATCCGTTTATAGATTGCAGGAAGTTCTGTTGCACCCTTTTCATGGCTTATCCGCCCGGTAAAAAGCATAACAGGTGTATCCTCTGAAACACCGAAAAGCTGCTTCTTGGATTTTCTTTGGGGCTTGTACTCCTTGTCTGTCCAGTGGGCGGTTAAATGAACGTTGTTATCGGGTATGCCCATGGCTTTTGATACAAGCCATTTCTGCTGATCACTGTTAAGCACAAAGATTTTATCAAACTGCTGATAAACCGCTCTGAGTAAACGTCGAACACGGCTTTGTGCCGAGGAGCTCAGGTTTAGCACTTTTTGTCCAAAGGTAGTCCAGTCTGTGTGCACATAAAAGAAGGCTGGGATTGAATAGGCATTTTTTAAAAAGAGAGTCGCTGCTCCCATAAAGCCTTCGGTAGAGCACATAAGGCGGTCGTACTCGTTATCCTTGACTATCTGATGCAGTTGCAGTATATCGGGTATACGCAGGGGTTGATGTTGATAGAAGGGTAAAACAAATTCGGCTTTTGGTGGTACAACTATCAGGTTTTTACCCGGCTTTACGGTGGAGCTGCAGGTTAATATGTCAATCGGCAGATTCCGGTGTCGGATCTCTTCCAAAATAGACTTTAATACAATTGCAATACCGTTGCGATCTTCGAAGGTATCGGTTAACCATAGCATTCTTTTGGGATGAGGAGTTTTCCCTGTCGCCTCAGCAAAAGCATTGAGAAGAGGCCGGGTGTTGTAAAGAACACGGGCACTGGCAAATGTCGCAGCGGTTATAACTGTTGATGCAAGCATTGGAAACGATAATCCGTCAAGAAATCTGTCTAATTTAAATGGATCAGATTTATCTGATTTTTTTCGTAAAAAAGTAAATCTGCTGCGCAGTGAATTGTCTTTTTCAAAAAGCAGCCGCAGTTGAGAAGGAATATCGAGTTCAACAATTGTTTTGCTTATATCTTCATCCTTTATCTGGGGAAGGTCTTTCAGTTTTTTTTCAAGACGTTTAATAACAAGATCTGTAAGATGGCTGTAAATGTTTTCGATTTTTTCCTTGTACAAAAGCGGCTGCTCTGCGTGAGCCATTTTTTTTACATCGGCAAGGCTTGTTGCAAGATCAAAAACGGGGCTATAGTCTTTAGGAACAATCAGCTTTGCAAGTGATCGAGGCGGTGCACCTAAAAAGCATTTGTGAAAAGTTTTAATAAAACCGGTTGTTAATCGGTGGCGCTGCAGTTCAAGAAAACCGTTAGTCATAAACATTGCCAGCAACTTATCTTTTGTTTCACCCTTATGGAAAAGTATTCTTAAAAGTCCCGGATCTTCAAGGTTAAGCCCTATTTGGCAGAAGTAGTCAATAAAGGCAACTGTCATCTTTTCGCTGTCATGGGTGCTTCCGAAAAGCGCAGTGCGGCCTTCGCGTATAGCTTCGAGAGCAAGCTTTGATGCGGTTTCAGTTTCAAGTCGCTTTTGCAGCCCGGGTATATGAAGAATTGTTCCGGTTTGTCCGGCAAAAAGCCCCATATGCGAATCTGAGCCTGCTGTACGTATTTTTGTGTAGGGATCTTCCTGAAAAGCGTTAACAGGCATTTTGTGCTTTTTTGCGAATTGGTCAATTATTTCCGGTGTGAGTGTGTCAAGCCACTGATTCACAAGCAGGTTTTGCCAGGTGTCCCTTTGACCGTTAACAGTTTCAAATCTTTGAAAGACAAGTGATAACTTCTCAAAAAGCCCCATGTCGGGTATACTGTTTTTTTTGTAATGAAACAGCGGGTGTGCCCAGACTGTGGGTATGTCGCGGCTTAAAGCATATTCCTGGAATTTGTAAAGATTTGAGCGTTTGCGATTGAGCACAGTTTCTTCTTCGGGTGTAAACCCGTAAGCCAGAACATGGATTCGACTGTTAAAATCAGGTACGGTGACTGTAAATTCGGCACCTGTTAATACGTCGTAACCTGCATCTTGCAGACAGTAACAGCTGCGGGCGTTGTTGTGATTTGTTACAGTAAAGGCTGTTGATCCGTTTCGCTTCAGGATTTTAATTAATGATTTCGAAGGAAGCCATGTTTCCGGAATATTCAGTATACGTCCAATTAACTCATCAGGCTGGTCACTGTTTTTATCGTGGCAGTGCATATCAAGACGTAATATCTCGTCTTGAGGGTACTTTTTACCTTCGAATTTGAAAATTTTATCCATTTCGGTTTTAAGCTGCTGATGAAAAGTTCCGCTCATCTATCCTCCGACGTCTATATTTATGTTATAGGACGCTTTAATCAAACACATGTTACCAAATACCGCGTGGTGATGATACAGGTTAATAAATAATAAATACTGGTAAAGATAATATAAGAAAAATGTAAAGAGAAAGTCAAAAATAGTGCGTTTTCACTTTATGTACGTTCATAAAACAGCTCTTTTGGATTTTCTTCCCGGCTTTGCCTATAATAACTGGGCAGATCCATTCCCTAATACTTTTCCTGAGGTTTTTTTAAAAAGCAAATGGGGCTCAATGGAAGCTACCTTTGATAAAGAGTTGCAAGAAATTTGTATTCAAAGAAGACTGCAACCCATGATTTTTAGAAAAGCACAAAAAATCATGGATGAAAAAATAAGGGTGCATTCATTGCGGTAAAAGGTTCGATCTGTATATTTACCGGGCAAGGGCATCAACGATGCCGGGATGCTTATCACCAGGTGTTTTGTCTGAAAAAAGGAGCAAAATGAGAATAATCAATAGTACCGGACATGAGCTTAAGTATGATAATATTGTCAGGGCGCAAAACTGCACGCTTTTTGACGACTCAGGCAATAGTTATCTTGATCTGGAGTCGGGTATATGGTGTACTCCCCTTGGTCATTGTCATCCGCGAATTACGCGGGTAATTTCGGAACAGTCGGCGAAAATGATTCATTCCGGCTACTGTTATCTTAATCCGGTTATGGATGAGGCAGCGGGCCGAATTTTAGATATCACGGGAATCGGCGACGGCAAGTGTGTTTTTCTCTGTTCGGGAAGCGAAGCTGTCGAGTATTCCGTGAAACTTTGCAGAAGCATCTTTGATAAGCCATATTTCCTGACAATGAAAAACTGTTATCTGTCGGCATACGGGCTTAGCGGAGAACGACCTGATAATGAGTGGATCGAGTTTGATTGGCAAAACGATGATTCTATCGCTAGAATTGATTTTTCAAAAGTCGCGGCTTTTATATTTGAGCCGGGGAGCTCTCTTGGGCTTGTTAATTTTCCTCCAAAAGATCTGGTTCAGCAGATAGTAAACAGAGTCAGGGATAACGGCGGTATCGTAATCGCAAATGAAGTTACAACCGGAATGGGGCGTACAGGAAAATGGTTCGGCTATCAGCATTATGATATTGTACCTGATATTGCAGCCATAGGCAAGGGACTTGGCAATGGCTATCCGGTAAGCTGTGCAGCCGTTTCTGATAGGGTTTTGTCCCGGTTTGATCCATATAAGTTTCACTATGCGCAGTCACATCAAAATGACCCGTTAGGGGCAACTGTAGCAAATGAAGTAATCAGAATAATCGAAGAAGACAATTTACTTGACCGATGTGTGCGAACGGGGATTTTGATAAGCAAAAGACTCCTGGATATCAAAGAGCGATATGGTGTGATAAAGGAGATTCGCGGCAGGGGGCTTATGCTTGCAATCGAATTTATGAGTTGTGACAGTTTTTCTGTTGCTGAAGTGGTAAACGAAAAGCTTCTTGAAAAAAAAATAATTTTAGTAAAACGTCCCGGACATGAGGTCTTCAGGCTCGATCCTGCGCTCACTATTGAATTATCAGATATCAATTATTTTCTCGATAATTTGGAAAGTATAATCAAAGATATTTCAACCAGTGTTAACCTTTAAACTTGGTTTGTCAGAACTGAGTTTAATGATTTATGCAGGTGCAAACTGTTAGTTGCTTTCGATCATATCTTGTCTGGTTTTGGAGTTTAACAATGAAAAAAACGTTAAGGGTTGGCAAAAGTCAGATACACGGAAAAGGGCTTTTCGCAACAAAGAAGATAAGCAAAGGTACCGTAATAGGGTATTGCGATGCTGTCCCCAGTCGTAAACAGACAGACTATACCCTGCATGTTGAAGATGGCACGGTCGATGTTACCTGTTGTCTTAAGTACATAAACCATAATAATCGACCTAATGTTGTATATTATGATGACCTGTCAGTTGTAGCATTGCGCGATATCAAGCCAGGCGAAGAACTTACACATCATTATGGTGACGATTGGAAATAAAAGGAACCAATAACAGTATTTAAGGGTCAAACCGGCAATTGACTAAAATCATTATTGTTTTAAGGAGAGATTATGAAGATTGTAAAAATTGCCGTTTTGTTTCTTTTTGTTGCCGTCTCGTCTTCAATTGTATTGGCTCAGGATAGAACTTCAAAATCGGGGCCAGGCAGGCGTGGTTCAGCTAGCCGAATAGAGTGCATGCGTGAAGAACTTGATCTGACTGATGCGCAGGCCGGGCAAATAGAGGCTATAAAAAAACGTTTTTTTGAAGAACGTGAGAAATTCAGGGGAGATCGTGAAAAGATGCGTGAGCTTGCTGACGCGCATAGATTGGAGATATATGCTCTCTTAAGTGAAGAACAACGGGAGAAATTTGACAGTATGGGTCGGTGTGGTTGCCGTTATCGTAAAAAAGATGGTCGTTAACGAACACTTACCTTTTTATTCATAATTAACAAATTGTTGTTGAATTTATTGACAACAGAGCTGATTTTAAAAATCCGGCAAGTGCCGGATTTTTAAAATGGGGTAAGAGTATTAAAACCAGGATCAAATTTTTCTTTTTGTTGGCGGCTATGCTTGCGTTTTTACCATCCGCAATGGTGATAAACAGTGATGTGGGAAGTGCTGTTCCACGGCATGCTTCCGGATTTGACGAGCTTTATAAAAACCGTGATTATAAGGAACTGCTCTCTACACAAAACGGTATTTTTTATTCGTATATTGTGCTGTTATTTAACGACAATCCTCATTTTATCAATATAATTATGGATCTTCAAATAGATTCTGATTCAAACGTATCATACGAAAAACTTTATAAACTTTATCTTTCCCGCGGCAAGGATTTACCTTTTTACAAACTGGCAGTTCAACTTTACAAATACTATAAAAACCCTGCCACTTTTGACGAGGCTGCACAGCGGGAAGTTGAGAAAGAGCTTGAGTCATTCGATATAGTTTTGCGATTTGTTTCTAAACCTGATTCGATGATGCTGGATTACTGTATTTATGGACGAAAAAAACCGATTGAGGAGAGTCATCCTTTTCTTGAGAAAACCAGGCGAATATATAACATAATTCCTCTAATTTTCTATGATGAATTTTTCAGCAGTAACTCCACCTTCTATTCCGATCTTATATATATAGATGATAACGAAGTCACTAACGATTACAATATTGCTGTTCTTGTGCGTGAGCATGCTTCTACAAAAGGTCTCTATTATATAGGTTCCGAGGTTACCAACGATATAAAATTTTGTCTGATTAAGGCATCCGACGAAACAGCTGATTTGCAGGATCGCATTAAGCGAGTCTTTGTCGTACACGAGCTTACTCACAAAATAATTAACAATGATTACAACTATTATAATTCAATAATCGAGGAAGAGCTCGCCATCGCCAGTACTGTATATGCCGATCCTTATCTGGGGCTTACGGCAGTTTATAGTTACCTTAACTATTATCGCTACAGTCCTCACCGTATTGCAGCGCTGAAATTTATCAAATACTGTTCTCATTCGTTAAATCGCCCTTCTATGGCTTATAACCCCTCCGAGCTTAAAGCTGTTTCTCCTGACGCTCTCCGTTTGCTTTCCAAAAATTATTTCGAAGATCGTATGAAGCTTGTTAGAAAAAGAGCCGAGGTGCAAAAAGCTTTGCGGCCCTGATGTTTTAAGGTTCGGGTTTTCTTATGTATAATGAATAAATCGAACCAAAAACGCGAAGAAACTGACAAAGATCCTTGATTTAATCCGGCTGCTTGAAAAGCAGCTCGACGGCCGCTACAAAATAGTACCTGGAGAAAAATATCGGAAAGTCGATAGTACTAAACTCGACCAGGATCACCCTATGCTCAGACGATTTAAAAAAAACAAAGTGATTGACAGGAAGATGCTCTCTTTATTATATTGACTACTATGGTAGTCAATATAATAAACAAATTACAGGATCTGGGGTTTTCAGCTAATGAGTCGCGAGTTTACGCCGCGTTACTTGAAGAAAATCCGGTAACTGCCTATGAGTTGGGTAAGCGTTCAGGCGTGCCCTCGTCCAAGATTTATGAGGTTCTCTGTCGCCTGCTGGAAAAAGAGATGGTCTTCGAACTTGTTGAGGCAAACCGGAAAAGGTATATTCCTGAAAATCCAGACAGATTCATTACGAAATATTCTGGCCGGGTCAAACAGGATCTGGATGAGCTTAAGTCGGGTTTTGATCAGCTTGAATTGAAACCTAATGTCTGTTACATAATAAGTTGTAATTCCCGTGATGAGCTTATGCAGCGAGCCGAATCCTTGATCACATCGGCCGGCAGCACCCTTCTAATTTCAGGCTGGGCACAGGAGCTTAACCAGTTTCAGAACCATTTTGTTGAACTGGTGGAAAGAGGTGTAAGAACCGCAATAGTGCACTACGGAAAATCCGTTTTATCAGGAGTTCAATGTTTTGAGCATCCGGTTGAGGACATACTGTATCGTGAGAAGGGCGGGCGGGGGTTCGTGATTGTTGCCGATTCGAAAGAAGCGATAAGTGCAACGGTCTTTGAAGATGGTACAGTCGAAGCTGCCTGGAGCAGTAACAGTGGTTTTGTCTCTATGGCGGATGATTATATACGGCATGACATCTACATACTGAAAGTTGTAAGGCATTTCGGTGAAGCAATGAATGATATGTTTGGTGACAACTACCGTTTATTAAGGAATATTTTCGCAGACGAGGTGATAAAATGAAGATTTATATCGATGGAAATTTCTATGACAGACAGGACGCAAGAATTTCGGTTTTTGACCATGGCCTGCTTTACGGGGACGGAGTATTTGAAGGATTAAGAATCTACAACGGCAGGGTGTTTCTTCTGGAAGAGCACATGGATCGTCTGTTTAGGTCGGCCAAGGCTATTATGCTTGATACAGGCCTGAGTAAAAATCAGATGAGCGATGCAGTTAAAGAGACTGTCAGGGTTAATGGCCGGGATAAGCCGGGAAAGAGCGGGTATATACGTCTTGTTGTTACGCGTGGGGAAGGGCAGCTTGGAATAGATCCCGGCTCTTGCGAAAAAGCATCTGTAATTATTATTACCGAGGATCTAAAGCTTTATCCGCAAAAATACTATGATGAGGGAGTCAAACTTGTTACCTCATCTGTGCGGCGCAACAGAATGGATTCACTTGATCCGCGAATTAAATCGTTAAATTATCTGAATAATATTATGGCAAAGCTTGAGGCAAAAAACAGCGGTGCAGTTGAAGCCGTTGTGCTTAACGATAGAGGCTATGTCGCAGAGTGTACAGCGGATAATATTTTTATAATTAAAGACGGTGTGGTTATGACTCCCCTTGGAACAGACGGCGCGTTAAAAGGCATTACAAGAGGGTTTGTCTGCTCCGAAGTCTGTTCCGGGCTGGAGCTGGGAGTTGAAGAACGTTCAATGGCTCTGTACGATCTGTATAACGCTGATGAATGCTTTTTAACCGGAAGCGGAGCTGAGGTTGTTCCGGCAGTTTCTATTGACGGTCGTCTTATTGGTGACGGTAAACCGGGTAAAATTACAATTCAAATAGCAAAGGAGTTTAACCGGATGGTAAACAGCTTTTAGGAATTCGCGATATATAACACTTCTGTACTCTTTAATATGCTTTAAACGGCATAGCCGTTCCGGAAATGGTAATAGGGAACTTCGAAAAATTACCATATTTCAGAAGGCTTCGCTGTTAAAGTGCCTATCTTAAAGGAATTTTTCGCAAGTTCCTTTAAAAAAGCTAATTATTAGAGGTTCTCAATATTTCGAAGTTCCCATAAGTCAGATTCATAAGAAAATGAATCTGACTGGCAAATCGCTGTTTTTACTGTGGAAGCTTACCCGATAGAAGTATTAAAAGCAGTAAAACGGAAGAAACGAGGAATATTACAAAACGCTTTTGCCATTTGAAGTATTCATTCAGCTGCTCTTCGTTAAAAAAGGCGGAAGGGTCTTTTTTAAGATAGTATTTACCCCTCCTTGAAAGAAGCTTGTCGATCTTCTGCTTGTCACCGATTTTCTCTATCATTGAAAAATAGACCATATTCAAATATCCACCGATTACAGATACCAGCGCAATCCAAATAAAAAGATATTTATAGTCGGGCACGGTTTTTGAAAGTCCCGGATTAATATAAAGAATAACAAAGGAAGCTGTTAGCATTACCGGGATTGATAACAGGGTTATTATCTTAAAGGCACGAAGTTTGTTCATAAGATCAGGCTCCTGAATTTTTTTACCACACTAACATATAATAGTGTTTAATCAACAACTTGTTCGGTTGCGGCGGTGTTTTGACTAATCGTCCGGTAAATACAATCGCCTTTTTGCTGTATTAAATTTCCAATTGTTGGCTTTAATCACTAAATGATGTTTATAAATGTGTCAATACATGGGTCAAAAAAAAGTAGTGGAAAAATCTGCGGTATTGTAGTATCGGTTGTTATTGTACCCGGTTCATGGGTGCCATATTCGATTCCGTTTAATTTAAAAAGAGGTAGTGATATGATTCTGTTCAGCATTAAGCTTTTTGTGCTTTTTACCGGAGCCATGCTTATTTTTGTGGAAGAGCTGCGAAGACCGAGCAGAATCAATAAACAGCTGCTGATCTTTGCTGTTTTGCTCTTTTTGAAGGATATCGCATCCTATACGCTTTATAACTACTACGGAAGAAGCATACTGGTTACCAATTTCTTCTTTTATTACGTTGCTTTCTGGATACCCACAGGATTTTTCTATTATACGGTTCTAGAGTATTTTACCGACAAACTGCGTAATTTCAGGATTACAGGGATTATTTTCGGGGTTATGCTTGTCTCATCTGCAATGTTGTATCAGTTTCAACCATTAATAATCCCCTATTTTAAATATTCCCTTATTGCCACCCGTCTCTTATATGCCGCTGCTGTTATCTGGATCATAGTTTGCATAAATATGGCTTATGTGGGCGCGCAGAGTAATTTCTTTATGCGTCATGTTCCTCCACTAAATGTGATTTTTACATTTTTAATTGTGAATTTTTTGACATATCATCTGCCCGATGCTGTTTTTCATAATGTTGTAGAGATAATTACATACGGTTCAATTGCTTTTCTGTTTTTTCTTAAAAATCAGGATGGTTACGATGATATGTTTAAGAAAATTCAGGAGGCCGAACGGGAATTGAAAAGTATTATGAACCTTATGAGTAAATCAGGAGTAGGTTCAGGAGCGGCCTTTGATTTTGATGAGATTACATCCACCATCTTGTCTTATATAGCGGACATGCTGAACGCGCGCTCAGGTATACTTTTGATAATGTCGTCCGATAAAAAGTTTCTGATTCCTAAATCATTTTTCGGAGTATTCCCTTCTATTGATGGAACAGGTAACTACGCCTCTATAAAGAAACAGTATCTTGAAACGTATAATAGAAATGTTCGTGTTAAAGTGGGTGAGATGTATTTGGGACGTGTTGCTCAGACAGGTGAAGCTGCTTTTTATCAGGACGCGCAAAAAGACGAAGAGATAAGACAACAGAGTACCAATGTCGAGATTAATTCTCTTATGGTTTTCCCAATGATTTTTCAGGAAGAGGTTATGGGCTTGATGGCTTTTTGCAATAAAGAGGACGGCACCTTTTTTACCAAAGGTGAGTTTAACCTTGGAAAAGCTCTATCAAACCATGTTGCAATTATTATAAATAACTTTAAGTTTTATAACCAACTGGTTAAACGTCAGCGAGACGAACGCGAACTTGAGATTGCAGGTTCCATACAGAAAAATCTATTACCACGTGCGATACCGGAATATGATTCAGTTGATATTTTTACTTATAGCCGCCCTGCCAAAGGAGTTGGTGGTGACTATTATAATATTATTCAGGTAGATGAAAACCGCATTGATGTGGTTATTGCTGACGTGGCCGGTAAAGGGGTTCCGGCATCGCTTGTTATGGTTATGATAAGTACGGTTCTTAAAAATATTATAAAGTCAAATTACGGGCCAAAGCGTATTATAAGTTTCTTAAACAAGTTTCTGTGTAAGGAGAGTACTCTGGAAAGATACGCGACGCTTTCTTATCTTTCTATAGATGTTGTAAGGGATACAGCTCTATATACTAACTCTGGTCACAGCCCTTTGCTTATGTACAAGGCTCTTAAAGACAAATTTGAGCAGGTGGATACTCCCGGAATACCTTTGGGTATTGATGCCGAGCAGCAGTATTACCAGAAACAGACCGGCCTGGATAAGGGCGATATAATGATGATGTTTACCGATGGTATAACCGAGGCAATGAATGAGAGTAACGAGATGTTCGGGTTAGAACGCTTACGCGCGACTGTACTTGAGGCCAAAGATGAGAGTGCCGAGGTAATTGGAAACACACTTCTTGAGCGCATCGAAATGTTTGCTGCTGGAGCGGAACAGCATGATGATTTGACCCTTATAATCGTCAAGAAGCGCTAGCATCGGGATTTTTTGAACATTTTTTTTTGAGTCTTATCAAAAAACATAAAACACTCACCTTCAATCATGCGGTAAGACGAAGAAATAAAATCGCTTAACAGATCAAAGTTTACAGAAGTTTTAATATCCAGGCGTTCAGAAATTTGTTTAAGAGTTTGCGCAATGCCGGAGTAGGTTCTGTAATTTTCTATGTAACGAAGAGTTTTGAAACGTGTAAAACTTTTTTCGAATAGTGACTTGTCATAAAAGGCGCATCGCTCAAAAAGGTTATGCGCTGTTTTTATGTTAAACTTTTGATACTGATCATAAAATTTACTGATAATTTCCGGATTGTTTTCTATAAGAAATTTATCAAGCAGAATCTCTACAAGTATGTGGGAAAGGCTCTGAGGCAGGTGTTTGTTGAAAACATCTGTATAAAGATTGCAAACACTCTGCATTGAGTTTGTAAACCACGGCGAGGTATGAAATATCTTGTCGGCCTGGTAGTGGGCGTTCATTCCGCAGACAAGACGGCTCTCTTGCGGACTGATATTCTGTTTGTCTGCTATGTCGGTAATTATTCTGCTGCTTATTGGTTTTGGGTTCTGATAAAGTGATATAATATCAGGCAGGGTTACGCCTATTGAGTATTCGTTGTTGTCCGGTATCGATTGAATATGGTAATGAGACAAAAAGTTCATAATTTTTTCAGTTTCCAAAAGAGGCTTGATTATATAAATACATACTGTTTTGATAGTTTGGTGTGTCTATATCTTTTTGTTTAACGGTGACTCAGGTGGATTCTTTTCTAACCGCGTATCTGAATCAGAATAACAGCAGAATGCTGCGCTATATGGCCTATCTTTTTGTATTGCTTGGAGCTCTTTTTTCTGTTCAGCACTATTTCCATACCTGGAATGTCCTCTCTGTGGTGCATTATCGTTGGTACATGTTTTTATACTATTTTCTTATCGTGGTGTCACTGTTCTATATTTTAATGTCTTTTACTGTATTGAATAGTTCGAAATCACCTCTGTTTGATCGTTATATAAATCTGTTCTATATATCGATGTAT
Source organism: Spirochaetota bacterium (assembly GCA_016934935.1). Taxonomy (GTDB): domain Bacteria; phylum Spirochaetota; class UBA4802; order UBA4802; family JAFGJZ01; genus JAFGRW01. Next base: position 43,926 of record JAFGRW010000044.1, read on the forward strand.
CTTGCGGTAGTTATAGGGCTCAATATCCTTGATCTTCACTATTCCCTGGAACTTGTTCCTCTTATGATGGGGCTTATCTTTCTTGTCGTTTTGTACAGGGAGAGTCCTGTTGTTCAGATTCTTATTATAGTTATACCTCTTGCGGCCGTGTTGACAGCTATTCATCTTATTGTTCCTGATCAAAAAAATGTCTGGATGTTGACATTTTATCTTTCAGTATTCGGTTTTGTCGCTTTTTTTGCCTCACATATGCTTTATCGTTCATTTATTGAGCGTTTTATAATAATGAGTGAGCTTAATGACCGTAACTGCCGGCTTGATACTCTTAATACAAGGCTGCGATCGTACAAGGTGTCAATGGAGCGTGATCTGCGAATTGCCGAAAAGATACAGCAGGAGTATCTTCAAAATCGTCCCGGAATACCAGAAGGTTGGGATTTTGATGTCAGATTTGTACCAAAAAACGGGGTGAGCGGTGATTTTTATGATATCTATTGTTCGGGTACAGAGCTTTACGGTGTGTCACTGTTTGATGTGACAGGTCACGGAGTGGCTTCATCGCTTGTTACAATGCTCGCGAAAAGAATTTTTTACAGACTTTTCGCTGCTTACCGTGATACACCTTTATCACAACTTGCAGCTCTATTTAATCTTGAACTTCTTGAAGAGATTGGCAATTCACATATTTATATAGCAGGTGTAGTTCTGAAATACGACGGAAAAGGATTTGAATATATAAACGCCGGTCATACGGACATACTGATAAAAAAGGCCGATGGATCTGTGAGACCGGTGCTCGATTCACATGATGAACGAAATCCGTTTTTTTGTTTAAGTGAATTTACGGAAGGGTATGGAGTCAAATACTTTGAGCTTCAACCGGGTGATACAATCATTATGGCTACAGACGGAATTTACGAGCTTCAGCCTGTTAAGGGTGCAAGGGCAATTACCTATAAAGGAATTGAAAATTTTATTGCTGACTTGCCCGCGAAAAAGAGCGCTGGATATTATTCTGAAAAAATAGTTACGTACGTAAGTGAAACGAGCGGCCGTACTGATTTTGATGATGATATGACTCTGGTCGTTTTGTGTAGCAAAGACAAACCAGTAATTGGAGAATAAGATGAGTTCTAACACAATTAAAGAGAAGGTAATTTTTATAACAGGAGCAGGCAGCGGGCTTGGACGTGATGTAGCGAAAGCCTTAGCCGGGATGGGTGGTAGAATTATTGTTGCCGATATCAATAAAAAAGCGGCTATGCAGTGTGCTGAAACTCTGAACAAGGCTGGTCTTGCCGCAGAGGCTGCAGTGCTTGATGTCTCTGACAGGCGCTCTGTAAAAAAGTGTGCGACTGCAATAATCAAAAAATATGGAAGGGTCGATATTCTGATAAATAATGCCGGTATTGTTGTTGGTAAAAGTTTTCTCGATTCAAAAGACGAGGAGAATATCAGCACGATGGAGATTAACGCCGTTTCGAATTTCTGGACCGTTAAGGCATTTTTGCCGGGAATGATTGAACGCGGTACAGGACAGGTCGTGACAATATCTTCGGCAGCTGGATTGATTGGCGTGCCGGGACTTGCAGATTATTGCGCATCAAAGTTCGCAGTGTACGGTTTTCATGAAACGGTTCGTAAAGAGGTGAAAAAAAAGGGTAAAAGGGATATCCGTTTTACAATAATTTGCCCTTATTATATTAACACGGGTATGTTTGAAGGGGTTAAAAAGAGCCCGTTAAGCTTTCTTCTGCCTCTGCTGGATCAAAAAAGAACAGTAAAAAAAATGGTTAAAGCAATAGTTAAGAGGAAAAGGCGGCTTTATATGCCTCCTATAGTCTATGTTTTGCCGCTTCTTCGATTTTTACCTGAAGCATTTTTTGATTTTATAGCTGAACTTTTTGGTGTACACAATTCAATGGATACGTTCAAAGGAAGAAAATAATGAGTACAGACCGTTTAAAGTCGCTATGTGTTTTTTGCGGTTCAAATACCGGCAGCGATCCTGCTTACAGACAGGATGCGGCTCTGCTTGGCAAAATGTGCGCGCGTAACTCGATAACTCTTATTTATGGCGGAGGTAATTCGGGGGTTATGGGGCAGCTTTCAAAAGCCGTTATCGCTAACGGCGGCAAGGCAGTAGGTATTATACCCGAGCTGTTGAACCGTAAAAGTAAACACGACAAAGAGGTCGAAACAATAGTTGTCGATAATATGCATGGCCGGAAAGCATTAATGTACCAGCAGTCAGATGCCTTTGTTGCTTTGCCGGGCGGTATTGGCACTATTGAAGAGCTGTTTGAAGTATACACCTGGAAGCAGATCGGTTATCACGAGAAGCCGGTTGCGCTGCTTAACAGCGGTGGGTACTTTGATCATTTAATAGATTTTCTTGATAATATGGTCAGAAAAAAGTTTTTGAAAGAAGAGCACCGCACGGATCTTGTTGTAGCGGATAACGTAGAAGAGCTCTTTGCACGGTTATCCGCTTTTTTTGTGTGAAATGACAATGTAGATTATTTTAATAACATAATAGTTATATTGATAATCAGGTATGCAACTGCGTATTTTTTTAAATATCCCCTGTTTGGGTCTTGAATTTCAAATAATTGTCATCGAAAGTCTTTTCCTGATATTTTTTAAAAACAGTATGTGAAATATGAATGTTGAAACAGTCAAATTCTTTGCCGGGTTGTATATTATCGGAATATCTTTCTGTTCCTTTCTTTTAGGTATTGCATTCTTAAGAGACAAGATTGTTTTTTATGAAAAAATGATTGTTTCCGGACTTTTTTTTTCAATGGGATTTATGTTCTTTGAGCATTATTATGGAAATTATTATATTTCCGCTAATCCTTCATACTTTGTGACAGTTACACTGTCACAAATGAAATATGCCAAATTGATTATTGCTCCGCTGTTATATCTTTTATACCGTTATGAAACAAATATAGGCATTAAATTCCACTTTTATCATTTATTAAACTTTATTCCATATGCTGCAGTTACTCTTGTTAATGTTTTTCATTCTTTGAATGTTTTTGATATAGAATTAATAACCGGCAGGAAAATCTGGAACCTTTTTGATACGGAAGCAACACTATTCATGATTCCATATGGGCTTTTTGTAATAATTGATATTCTAATGTCACATTTTTCAAAATTTAATAAAAGTAAAATTAAACCCGGATATATAATAATTTTTTCGCTTGCCGGAATTTTTATCAGTATTGGTTTTATCTTTGTAGAAGCTAGAATACTTGATATGTTTTCAATTATTCCAATTACATTTATTGTACTTATTACTTTTTTCACACAAATGTCGAACCGCAAATTAAAAATAAACCTTATTGATGATATAAAAAATTATAATTATTATAAAAAAGCAACAGGAGGTGTTGATGATGATCTTCTTGATGCAAGACTGAATGATCTTATGCAAAATGAAAAACTATTTCTGTATGAAGAATTAACTTCTGCGTTAAAGGAGTACAAATATAACAATTCAGTATACATCAAAAAAGTAATCAGTAAAATACGAACCCATG
>JAFGRW010000045.1 GCA_016934935.1 Spirochaetota bacterium
AAAAATTACCATGTTTCAGAGGGCAACATGGTTTAAGTGCCTATTCTAAAGGAATTTTTCGCAAGTTCCTTGTTGAAAAGTTAATTTTTAGAGGTTACCATAAATAATTGTATCAGAAATATTATAGCATTATGATTTGAAACTTATAACAGAAAATAATATACTTCATGAATAATTCCAGGAAAAAAGGTGGTTGATAAAAAATATTTTATCAAAAATTCTAAATTGATGTTTGAGTTAATCAAAAAATCAATAATGTCTGTTAACAATTGAATAGCAATGATTTATTCAGGCAGGTTTAACCAGTAAACTGTCCCAATAAAATGTATTATAAATACATTTTTTATAAGTCATTTTTAAAATACTGTTAAATGAGGTAGTGTTACTAATTAAAAGAGTTATAGATATTTATAAGCCATATAGATTGCTGTAAAAACCATAATCAACCCGATTATTATCTTGATGATTCTGATTACTTTGGTTGCTGATGATTTCTCTTCCCATTTTAGTAATTTTTTGGCAGCCCCGCTAAATGTACCAAAAAATATGAAGAACAGAGAGTGACCCACAGCATACGAAACGACAAGGGAAATGGCGAATCCAATATCCTCAGAGGCCGAGTTGAAGACCACTGCAAGTACTGGAGCCATAAAGGCAAAGGTGCAGGGACCAAGTGCACAGCCGAAAAGCAGCCCAAGAAGAAATGCTGAGAACAGAGATCTTTTCCGGGCAATGCCGCTCTTTTCACTTGCGAAAAAATCTGGGAGCGGAATAATCCCGACAAAGTGGAGTCCGATAATTATAAAAACGATAATTACGATTATGGTTCCGGTTTTACCGATATCACCCAGAATGCTTCCCATTAGTCCTGTAACAAGGCCGATCAACCCTATTGAAATAAGTATCCCCAAACTGAAAATCACCGAGATAAGAAATGATTTTTTGATACCGACCCGGTATTGGCCGTTAATAAATGCGACAATTAGCGGTATGGAACCAAGGTGACAGGGGCTCAGAATTACGCTTGTTACTCCCCAAATAAATGCCGCGCTTATAGCGGCAATTGCAGAACCATACATCAGCGTTGTTAATGATATAAATAAAGACTCTACCATATCAGCGTACCCCGCCGGCCTTTAGTACCTTATCAAGCTCTTCAAACGGGAAGAAGCCTGTGTGTCTGTAGTACTCATTTCCATCCACATCCAAAAAAACCTGGGTAGGTATTGCGCGAATTCTGTATTTCTCGGCCATTGAACGCTCTTCTTCGGTCCAAACATCGTAAAAAACAACATCAACCTTATCACCATAGGTTGCCTTAACCTGATCCATCACTGGTTGCATCATTTTACAAGGAACACAGTTTACCGAACCGAGTTCTATAAAGGTAACAATGGGTAACTTTCCCGAAGATGATTCTCTTTCAGAGACATCATCATTTTCCGCTGTATCCGTCGTCTTTTTCTCTTGTGCGGGTACCTCAACTTTAGCCACAGATGAAAGCATAGCTTCTCCATCATCTGATGGGGAAGAACATGAACCAAACAGCATTATAACCATGATTGTTAATAAATTGGCCGTAATTGTAATTTTCGTTGGTCGCGTTAAGTTGTTAAACATCAAGTGACTCCTTAGATTTTGTTTTCGACTTTTATTGCTGTTTTCTCAATAAGTTCCGGGGTGATTTCCGTTTTGCCTTTTTGTACATCAAAATCGGTAAGTACTAAATGTGTAAAATCAAGGTTCTGTGCCTCAAATATTTTTTTCCCGCAAGCTGTTGGGCAACCGTCAATAACGATATTTTTTGCGTTTTTTGCTGTTTCAGTAAAACCGGAAAGTCCTGCACCAACTGCTGCAAGGCAGGTCATGCTGCCGGTTCCGTTTTTCATAAGTGATCTTGCAACAGCATCCGCAAGATAACCTGTGTTTGCCGCTCCCGAGCAGGCATATAAAAGCGGTTTGCAGTTTCCGCCGCATGAGCATGAACATGATTCTGACATAATTATTCTCCTTGTTAATAAACATGGTCGATAATTTCCGACAGTTGTATTTTAAATTATACTAAGACTCAAAAAAACGTTTTTATCTCTTCGGCCTTAAGTACCTTGCCGACAGATTTTACCTCTTCATCAATAACAAGTGCCGGTGTCATCATTACGCCGTAATCCATTATCTGATCCATGTCGGAAACCTTGATAATATCAGCATCCGTTCCCGATTCGCTTACCGCCTTACGCGCCTCTTCTTCAAGCTGTTTGCATTTCGGGCATCCTGAGCCCAGAATTTTAATAATCATACTGTTTCTCCTTTTTTATGATTCTTCTTTAATTTTTTGAATCTGCATCAATAAACTCTTGAATCTGAATCTTTATGCTGTCACGGACAGTGCGGGCAAACTGAAGTTTCTCTTCTTCACTGCCCTGTGCTGATGACGGATCGGGAAAACCCCAGTGCAGCCTTGCAACCTTGCCGGGAAACATGGGGCACTTTTCTGCTGCTTCAGTGTCACATACTGTCACAACATAATCATAGAGGCTCCCCTTTTCGTAAAAGTCAAAAACTGATTTTGTTGCGTGATGCGATATGTCGTACCCAGCTTCTTTCATAACAGCTATAACATACGGGTTAAGTTTCCCGGGCTCAATTCCGGCGCTTTCAGCCTTATAACGGCCGTTTCCCAGTTCGTTTAGAAATTTTTCGGCCATCTGGCTGCGAGCCGAGTTGTGTATGCAGACAAATAGTACCTTTTTTGTGTTGTTGTTTCCCATAATAATTTCTCCTGTTTTAGAAATGCTGTACTAAATCGTAATTTTCTGTATAAACCTTCCAAATTTTGCCATAATAGAACGATTCCGAAATCGTGCATTATAGAGCAATTGTCTTAATCATTCTGTACTATAAAGATTATAAACTATGCCAGTGCTCCGAATATCATGCCGCTTACAGTTGACATTACTATCACCAGAATTATATAAACTGCCGTTTTTTTTGTTCCAATCATTCCCCTGATTGCAAGCATTGACGGTAACGACAATGCCGGGCCAGCCAGAAGAAGAGCCAGTGCCGGGCCTTCACCCATACCGTTACCGATAAGCCCCTGCATAATCGGTACTTCTGTCAGAGTCGCGAAATACATAAATGCTCCAACGATCGACGCGAAAAAATTTGCTGCTAAAGAGTTGCCGCCTACAAGCGTCGATATCCATGTCGAAGGAATAACTCCCTCGTTACCCGGGCGTCCCAGAAGAAAGCCTGCTATTAAAACTCCGGCGAAAAGTAGCGGCATAATCTGAAGCGAGAAGTCGTAACTGGAAACGACCCAGCTTTTCAGCTCGTCCTTTTTGAACCATCGGTATAGAGTAAACACAAGAACAGTTCCGAACACAGCGGTAATATGAAACTTGTATTCAAAGATACTGTTCCACCAGCTTATTGAACTGTCATGTCCCCAGTTGACGAATATAAGAATGCCAACCATGGAAAAAATATTAAGGGCAGTTTGCCATAGCTTTCGCGGATTGTCGTCGTTTGGAACAACGAGTGAGAGATCATTATTGCGGGCGTGCTCCTCTTTTAGAAAGATAAAGTGCATTGCAAGGCCGATTACTATGGAAAAGATAATAGCACCCACTGCGCGGGCAATGCCGAGCCTAAGTCCGAGAACCCGAGCAGTTAGTACGATTGCGAGTACGTTTATTGCCGGCCCCGAATAAAGAAAGGTAATTGCCGGACCAAGACCTGCTCCCCGTTTATAAATTCCCCCAAAAAGAGGCAGTACTGTGCATGAACAGACTGCAAGAATGGCGCCCGAAACAGATGCCACGCCGTAGGCAAGAAACTTATTAGCCTTTGCACCAAGATACTTGAGTACTGCTCCTTGACTGATAAAGTTCCCTATAGCTCCGGCAATAAAGAAGGCCGGCACAAGGCATAATAGTACATGCAGTCGTGCATACTCCTGCATCATGTAGAAAGCTTCCATCATTGCGTTTTGAATAGTTCCGCTGTTAAATGGGATAAAATAGAATGCCAGAAAAGCGGTTATGATTATTAAAAATTTTTTTTTATTTTCCATATTTGTCTCCTCATGCTAATCTCTTGAGTGTCTATTGTTTCATGCCAATAACACAAGCTCCGTTCTCCCGTAATTTAAGCCGTTTTTTTAACGCCTCTTTGTTTGTCTTAAAAAACTCACCTGGAATACTGGATACCGCTGACAAAATGCTCTCAAAAAATGCATCATCTGTTTTTGTCAGAGAGTAAAAGATAAATTTACCTTCTCTCTTTTCGCTTATAAGCCCGGCATTTTTAAGTTCTTTCAGGTGTTTGGAAATCGTATAAACCGGAATTTCCAGCGCGTCCACAATCTCACACACGCAGAGCTCCTCTTTCGAAATTAAAAGAAGTCTTAAAATACGAATTCGTGTTTCGTCACCAAGGCATTTGAATTTTTGTAGATATGTTTTCATTTTGACCTGCTAAACATTATAAATACATTTGCAAATTAGTGCAAATGAGTAAATATTGTCAAGTAAATTGTGGTAGTTTTTTATATTTGTAAAAAACTCAAATTTGCTTTAAAAATGAAATAATGGATTATCTAAAAAAAAAGTTGAATAATTTCTATATATTGTTATAATGTAATAAAGAGAATATTGTTGAAATAAATCTGATAATCAGAATTATCCGGTACAATGTTTCTTGTGAGCTATTGTTTTGTGATAAGTTATATTGCTTGTCTGATTGTTTTTTTCGACATATTCTTGTAACTATACAGATAGTAGGTATATTTGAATGAACGCTTTCTCTTTTATTGCAAAAGGTTTAATTAAAAACGGTAATCAGGGGCAGGGTTAAATAAAAAAACAGGGAGGATATCATGGCAGAAATTAAACTACATGGTGACACAATACATACATCGGGTACAGTACCGCCCGCTGGTGCAAAACTGAAAGACTTTTCTTTAACAGCAGCAGATCTTTCAGATAAAAAACTTGCGGATTTTCAAGGTTCAAAGCTTGTTCTTAATATTTTCCCAAGTGTAGATACTGGGGTTTGTGCTGCCTCGGTTCGTCGTTTTAACAAAGAGGCGGGCTCTCTTCAGAATACGGTTGTGCTTTGTATATCCAGAGATTTACCATTTGCACAAGGTCGTTTTTGCGGAGCGGAAGGTCTGGATAATGTTTCGATGCTTTCAGAGATGAGGGACAACAGTTTTGGAAAAGATTACGGAGTTGATATAACTGACGGGCCACTGCAAAGCTTGCTGTCACGGGTTGTAATCGTTGCGGATGCAGACGGCAAGGTTGTGTACAGCGAGCAGGTTCCTGAAATTGGCCAGGAGCCGGACTACGAGGCTGCCATTGAAGCCGTAAAAAAAAGTTGACTTTAACCGCCCCTGATAAAGTATCATCCAGGTATTGGGGGCGGTTAGCTCAGTTGGTTAGAGCGCCTGCTCGACACGCAGGAGGTCACTGGTTCGAATCCAGCACCGCCCAAAACTAGCAATTAAGGGGGTTTACCGTGGAAAATATCTCTATCAAGCTTCCTGATGGTTCGTTACTGGAGGCTGCCAAGGGAACTACGGTATACGACCTTATTGGGAAAATAGGTGCCGGTCTTCAAAAAGCTGCTGTTGCTGCGGCTATTGATGGTGAACTTGTTGATTTAACTTATGTAGTAGAGAAGGATGCATCTTTAACTGTTCATACCTTTAAAGATGATACTGGACAATCAATTTACTGGCACTCGACTTCGCATATTCTTGCGCAAGCCGTCAAGAGACTTTATCCCGACGCAAAGTATGCAATAGGGCCATCAATCGATAATGGCTTCTACTACGATTTTGACTGTAAAACCGGTTTTACTCCGGATGATCTTGAAAAAATAGAAAAAGAGATAGAGAAGATTCAGGCAGAGGCTCTTTCTGTTAAGCGTTCTGTGCTTAGCCGTAAAGATGCCCGTTCAATGTTCGAGAAAATGGGTGAGACCTACAAGGTCGAACTGATTGATGATCTTGAGACTGATACAGTAACTGTTTACGAGCAGGGCGAATTTGCTGATCTTTGTCGCGGCCCGCATGTAATCAATACATCCGTTATTGGAGCAGTCAAGCTTACCAAGGTTGCCGGCGCCTACTGGCGTGGAAACGAAAAAAACCGTATGCTTCAGCGTATTTATGGGGTTTCGTTTCCTGATAAAAAGCAGTTAAAGAAGCATCTTGATCTGCTCGAAGAGGCCAAAGAGCGCGATCACCGTAAAATCGGAAAAGAGATGTCGCTTTTCGAGTTTTCTCAAGACGTAGGTCCTGGACTTACAATGTGGACACCTAAAGGCGCCAGAATAAGAACAGTCATTGAAGACTTCTGGAAAAAACAGCATTACCGTAACGGTTATGATATAGTCTATACTCCGCATATTGGACGATCACGTCTTTGGGAAATTTCCGGACACCTTGATTTTTACAAAGACGGAATGTATTCTGCGATGGATATTGATGGTGAAGATTACTATGTAAAACCGATGAACTGCCCTTTCCATATTATACTCTATAAATCTGAAAAGCGAAGTTACCGTGATCTTCCACTTCGCTGGGCCGAGTTTGGTACTGTTTATCGCTATGAAAAGTCCGGTACTCTTCACGGTCTTCTGCGTGTTCGCGGATTTACTCAGGATGACGCACATCTTTTTATCCGTGAAGATCAGCTTACCGAAGAGATTAGCCGCACATTCAAGTTTATGATATTTATGCTCAAGAGTTTTGGATTTGAGCAATTTCAGGTCTATCTTTCTACAAGACCCGAGAAGGCTGTCGGTTCGGTAGAGATCTGGCAAAAGTCCGAAGCGGCGCTTGCCGAATCGCTTAAACATCTTGGTGTCGAGTACAGCTTAAACGAGGGTGATGGAGCCTTTTACGGCCCCAAAATAGACGTCAAGGTTGTTGACGCGATTGGCCGTCAGTGGCAGCTCTCTACTCTGCAACTTGATTTCAATTTGCCGGAAAGATTTGATATGACATATACCGGAGCCGACGGTGCTGAGCATCGTCCGATAATGATTCACCGGGCTCTTTTGGGGTCGCTTGAACGATTTTTTGGTATTCTTATTGAACATTACAAAGGAGCATTTCCGGCCTGGCTTGCGCCTGTTCAGGTTATGCTTTTAAATGTCGGAGAGGATGTTATTGATGACGTTAAGAGAGTGCGTGACCATCTCCGTTCAGAAGGCATACGCGTCGAAATGAATCTAAGAAACGAGACCATGGGATACAAGATACGTGAAGCTGTGACATCCAAGGCGCCTTATGTATGTGTTATAGGTCACAAAGAGGTTGAAGAGGGAAGTGTCTCTGTAAGGACCCGCGGTTCGCAGAAAGGTGTATCGATGAATATAGAAGATCTTGTTGATGATATAAAGAAACAGGCGGTTTAACCGTCTGTTTCGGACATTAGCCGGCATCAGGCAGAAAGTTCCTCTGTTTGGCGGGCACTGAATTTTTCCAGAATATCCTTAAATACCGGGTTTTGCATTATCTCCATTATCAGCGTTCTCTCTACACTGTCGATGATGACTCCTTCGTGCTCTAAAGTGTAAACGGTATTAAAGATGTTGTTCATGGATTTAACTTTTCTAATTATTTCAGATAGTCTTTCCTTGTTTCTTTCGGAGAGTGGCAACTTCTTTTCATTGTGTATATTGAAGCGTTCACTTAAATCAAGAACAATCCTTTTTGTCGCCTCCATCTCTTCTATTTCGACTCTAAACTGTTTTATAAAACTTTCAGCCTTTTCGTTTTCCATGGTTTTAAGAAAGAGCGAAATATAGCCGAAAAGATCGGGGTTGCGTAAAAGGATAGTTTTAATGGTTCTATCGGGTAACCGGATAAAACCTTTTAAAAAATTTTTAATTGAAGGGTTCGAGTTAAAAAAAGTGTCAATACCCTGTCTATCAAGTTTTGTAAGCAGATAGTAGGAAAGCATGCGATCCCTGGAAATTATGTCCGAGTGTAACAAAAGCTCAAGATATCTGCTTTGATTAATAAAAATAAGAATGTTATCCAGAGCCTGGTCTTCTTCGATACCCTGAATCTTGGCCCGGGTATATGAGATAAGCAGTATTTTTTCTAAAACGTCAATTGATATCAGGGGACTGCCAAGAAGTTCCTTTATTTTGTCTATATCCTTAAAGAGTATCAGGTAATAGTTAAACAGTTCAAAAAGTTCACTTCCGTCTTTATCAAGAAGTGTTATTACGATAGTATTAAATTCTTCCGGTGTTAACCGGGATAGGGCGGTTTTCATTTCGTTGATGGGAATGCCTTTTTTTTCAGTTAAAAGGTAGATTACCTTTTCTGTAAACTCACTTTTCATACTGGTTAAACCCTTCTGCTATTATATTTGCTATGTTATCTGATATGGTTTATTCGTCAATCATATAGTTTTGTCAGATATCGTTTATGTGATATATTCTGTATTGGTAAACAGATGAGAGTTATAATGAGGATATGAATTTGTTGACAAGCAAGATGTCACAAAAATGATTCTGTTAACAATTGGTGGTATTTTATTTGTCTTTAAACGGCATAGCCGTTCTGAAAAAAGGTAATTTTCCAGGTTCTCCGATTAAAATTAAATCTTGATTCCGGGTTTTGTAAACATGTTTGAGTTGAAAATAGTGAAAAAAAAAGAGAAACTTGAAGAGTATGAATCCGCGCTTTTTGAAGCGGGTGCATCTTCAGTATCAATTAGTGAAGCAGAGGATGATAATATTGCAATTATTGCACTTTTTTTTGAAAGTGATGCCGCTTACAGAATACTGGATAAATTGAATACTGCCGGCACGGTTATTCCCCTCTTGTCCGACTACAGTGATCGATGGCTTGATTATATTGATGTCGAAGATATTGGTGATGGTTTAACTGTTTGCAAAATAGATGAGAATTCACCTTCGGCCGGAGTATTAGAAAAAAAGCATGGTATGAGGGGGGCACGTTGTGTTATCGGTATTGATGCTCGAGGAACTTTCGGTATTGGTATTCACCCTACCAGTCGAATATGCGTGGGAATGATCAGGGATGTCCTTGAATATGTCTGCCCACAAAAGTCAAGTTGTGCCGATATCGGAAGCGGTAGCGGAGTGCTTTCGATATATGCAGCAAAATTGGGTTTTGGTGAGGTTGTGGCGTGCGATATTTCGGCTGATGCCTGCCTTATGACAGAAAAAAACAGCTTATATAACAGCTGTCGGGTGAAAGTTGTAAATTGCGGTATTAAACAATTTAATGCTGGTCCTTTTGACGTAGTCGTTGCCAATATACCGGTCTCGCTTATAGAAATTTCTGTTAATGAACTTGAAAGACGGGTTAGAAGCGGGGGTTATTTGTTGCTGAGCGGTTTTGGTATAAAATGGAAAGATTATGTCTCTTCACTCTTCTCTGAAAAGTTTGTACCGCTCGTTTTCAACGAATGCGATGATTGGGGCGGATATATTCTGAAAAAAGAGCCGTAATACGTCAAAACTAAAAAAATATAGTTGATAAATATCCCCCCATTATGAAATTCTGACAGAATATTTGCGGATAATGTCTGTGAATGTTGAACTGTCGCAGTCTGATGGGTTGCGGCAAGATAAAATTAACAGGAAGCATACAGGCAGCCTGGAAGCTTCATAGGAGGAAGTCATAGCTTTAAATAACCGAAAACCCCGTAGCAAAACAGCATCGGGTAAAGAGTATCGTATAAACGATATGATAAAAGCGGAGTCTGTCAGGCTAGTTGGCGACGGTGATGAGCCGGTAATCGTTACACTTGAAAAAGCTCTAGAGCTTGCCGAACAGAGTGAACTTGATCTTGTAGAAATATCCATGCAGGATGTGCCAGTTGTCAGAATCATGGATTATAGCAAGTTTAAGTTTGAACAGGTTAAAAAGGCGAAAGAGGCAAAAAAGAAGCAGAAGGTTGTTCACCTTAAAGAAGTTAAGGTTCGTCCTTCGATTGATGCCCATGACTACGAGCATAAGGTGAATCACGCACGTGAATTTCTGGAAAAAGGTGACAAGGTAAAGGTTACCATGATGTTCCGGGGGCGTGAAATTATTCACAGTGATCTTGCTATGAAGAAAATGCAGCAGATGCTTGGTGAGCTTTCAGATTGTTCGACAGTCGAAAAAACACCTTCTATCGAAGGCCGTAATATGACGATGATTTTGACTCCGATATCTCGTAATTAATAATTAAGCATATCAAGTAAAGGATATATAAAATGCCAAAAATGAAAAGCAACAGCGGAGCGAAAAAACGTTTCAAGTTTACCAGCTCCGGAAAGATCAAGCGTGCAAAGGCTTTTGCCAACCACATGCTTGAGTGCAAGTCTCCGCAACGCAAGCGGAACTTGAGAGGTACGACGGTATCTGCGGAAGCTGATCAGAAAAGAATCAGAAGAATGCTTCCCTATGCCTGATTTATGCGTCCGTTTTGGGGTGCAAAAAGCAGAAGTGAAACGCGGATAGAAGCAGGTTCTGCCGTAACCTCCCCGTTTAACTCTGTAGCTTAATGTAAAAGAGGATTTAACAATGCCAAGAGCAAAAAGTGGAACAATCCACAAAAAAAAGCAGCGAAAGATATTAAAAGCGGTTAAGGGATTTCGAGGAGCTCGTTCCGTTCTTTTTAGAACAGCAAAGGATGCCCGCAGAAGAGCACTTACTAACTCATATGCACACAGACGTGCGCGTAAGCGGGATATGAGAGCTCTTTGGATCGTTCGAATCAACGCGGCTGCCAGATTATGCGGAACAACATACAGCCGTCTTATTAATGATATGAAAAATGCCGGTGTGATTTTAAACCGAAAGGTTCTTGCTGATCTTGCTGTGTATGATTTAAAAGCGTTTGAGTCACTTGTAAAGCAGCTCAATGGCTGATTTTGAAAAAAAATTGAATTATATAAAAGGCACCGTTTTGGCGGTGCTTTTTTTGTCATGGCCTGCACTCTATGCTAAACCACTTTGTCCTCAAACTCATGGTATGCAATTAGGTGATTTTCAGGTTTCTCCATTTGTTACAAGTCATTCCGATGGCGGGTTTTATGCTGGTTCATTAATAGCCGCCTCTTTAAGTGACCGGACAGTTTTGATGGTAACACATCCTTTGTATCAACAGAGTAAAGGGGGGCTTTCCGGTGATGTCTGCCTGGGGTTGGAGCACTACGCAGGCAGTTCGTATGGCTTTCTGTTTTATGTTTCGGAGAGTTTAAACTTGCCGTTTTCTGAAAGCGTGTATGATAATAGTGGTGATTTTACTCATGATTATGGGATCTATACCCTTCAGACCTCTTTTAAAATGATTTATGCTTTCTCTGATTTTTCGATTTATGGAGAGTTTTCTCATGTTTTTATGTCGCATAATCAGGGAGACCTTTTTGAACCTCTCCGAGCGGATATTTTTAATAAGAAAACATGGACTTCATTGTTTGGGCTTTCTCCGTTTTACGCTGACAGTTTTACCTCTTCGGAAAGTCGAGCCTTTGACTGGTGTGGGGTAGAGGCAGGGCCAAGAACAGCACTCGGAATGCTGAGGATGGAAGTTATGTTTTACTATTCGGCTCCATATTCAGAAAAAAAGAGTCTGGAAGATATCCCGTTGGAAGGTTTCTTGCCATTGATGATGGTTTGTCCAGAGGTAGAATGGTTTTACAGTGAAACATTTTCAATTTCAATTGGAGCGGGATATAAATTCCTAGGAGTATCCGGCTATCCCCGTTACAGAGTCTATAGCTCTGCCAGTGTAGTTTTTTAAAAAGGGTTTCTTGCCGAACTTTATCACAAAAAAACGGAATCTTTTCCGGTTTTGTGTTAACCATGCTGTTTTTAAGTTGCGGTTTTTATAAAATGAAACTATTCATGTTATAATACCGGGTGTATCTATATACTAATAAAATAAAATTGTATAAGAATCAGGTTTTTGCTTGTTATTGCTTTATTGGTGGAGTAATATAAAATGTAGTCGCTATTCGCTGATTAATGAAACATAAAGTACTTGTTTTAATTGAAAAAAAGATGAAATGTGCCGATTATATGTGTAGGATTAATATGTTTTCTATTCTTAAATTTGAAGAGAATTAGAATAAACAGAAAAAAGATGATATAATAACAAATGGGTCATATGGGAGGTATTCGATGGTATCAATGAAGCAACTTGAGGAGCTGGAAAGCAGGGTAGTAAAGGCGCTGCAGCTTATAAGTGATTTACGGGCTGAAAATTCGAAACTTGAGAGTGATAATGATGTATTAAAAGCTGATGCCGAAGAGGTAAAGCTCTCTCTTGAGGAAAAAGAGCAGCAAATAGCCCAGATACAAAAAGAACTGGATGCTTCTACCAGGGAATTGGCTTCGTTGAGGGATAAAGAGGATCAGCTTGAACAGCGTATTATTGCTCTTTTGGAGAAGATGGATATGCTTCAGGCTGGTGGTTCCATTCCGGCTGGTGATTCGCGTCCAGTATCGAAACCTTCTGCAGCAGTGGCTGCTGCTTCCGCTTCTGTTCCCGAACCGGAAGAGGAAGAGGATTTCGAAGAGCCGATTGTAGATGATGTCGAGGATGAAGATATAGATGATATCACTATCGAGGATGAGTCAGAAGATCTGATAATTGAAGACGAAGGTGAAGATCTTATAATTGATGACTCGGATGATTCTGATGACGATTTCGGATCGATAGATTTGGATGAGGATGATGATCTTGTGCTGGATGATGATACTGAAGATCTTGACCTCGGCGATGAAGAGATAATCATGGATGACGATTTGGAGCTTGATGAAGACGAATCTTCGGATGACGATGATATAGTAATTATTGATGACGAAGGTGAAGATGTGGAAGCATTTTCGGGTGACGATGACGATGAGAGCGGAGATGAGTTCTCTATAGATGAGGAAGATGACGCTGATGATTCGGAACTCGATGATTCTGATGACGAAGAAGAGGATGAAGATGATATTATTCTTCTGGACGACGAAGATGATGACGAGATTATACTGGATGAAGATGATGACGAGATAATCATTGACGAATCAGATGAAGAAGATTTTGATGATGACGATGACGATTTTATCATAGTGGAAGAGGATGATAAATAAAATATCTGTTATCCAGGTAATAAAACATGAAAGAAATATCAAAAGTTAATGTAACGATATTTGGAAGTACCTATAATATTCAGGGAGATGCGCCTATTGAATATATATCGTCTTTGGCCCGGTATGTTGACAAAAAAATGGATGAGGTCAGTTCTAATATGAAATCGCCGAATTTGCTTCAGATTGCAGTTTTGGCAGCTTTAAATATTGCTGACGAGTATCATCAGCTCAAAAGACTGGATAATAATCAGAGTGATGATATAACCAAGCGGGCTTCCGCGCTTATATCGATGCTTGAAGAGGGTCTTATCGGGGATATTCTGGATAAACCTAAAAATTAATAACAGGGAAAACTGATGGAAATTAGTGAATTGGAAAAACAGCAGGAATCATTGGTTCTGCAGATGGGTAAGGTCGGAGACGGAACTGTCAAGACTGATGATGGTGAAGAGGTTTCAGAAGGACAAATTGTACAGCTTGTAAGTTTTACACTTGATGATGTTTCTTACGGTGTGGACATACTGTCTGTTCATGAGATACTTCGTATACCGCAAATTACCCGTCTTCCAAACTGCCCTTTCTTTATAAAGGGAGTGATAAATTTACGTGGAAACGTAATACCTGTTGTTGATGTTAGGGTCAGATTCGGTTTTCAGGCTGCAAAAATGACCGAGATGAGCCGTATTATTGTAATTGAGGCAGAAAGCAAACAGATCGGCCTGCTTGTAGACAATGTGTCCTCTGTTATAAGAATCAAGGATTCGAATGTGGATCCTCCGACTGTGTTTATTGATGGAGTGTCCGAAGAATTTATTGCGGGTGTTGGCCGTTTAAAGGACCGTTTGGTTGTAATACTTAATTTGCAGAATGTTCTTTATACGGATCAGGAGATTGAGGACAAGAAAAATCTTCAGTTGCTAACGTCTGATAGAAAAAGAAAATAGGTTATTAAAAAACGTACGGGTATTAAAGATAGGCGTAAGCATCTGTTTTCTTCTTTAGCATTTATTAATGTTTTTATTGAAGTTTTAAGTTTTCTTATTTATTCAGATTTCCATAATGGAGTGAGATCATGGCATATTCTTTGGGAGAGTATCAGGATATATTTTTGGAAGAAGCGGATGATCAGCTTCAGGAGTTAAACAGTAATCTTCTGGAGCTTGAGCAGAATCCTGATGATGAAGATACAATAAATAATATTTTCCGGGCAGCGCACTCTCTGAAAAGTTCAGCCGGTTTTGTTGGTCTTATGGATCTAAGTGAGCTTGCTCACAAGATGGAAAATCTTCTTCAGGGTGTTCGTGATAAGACCATGAAGATCACTCCGGAAATGGTTGATCTTTTGTTCAAATGTTTTGACCATATTAATCTTGTTATAGGCAAGGTTTCTCAGGGTGAAGAACCGATAGTGGATCTCTCGGGCATTATCGAAGAAATTGGACAGATGCAGGGCAGGAGTTCTCTTGCTGCTGAAGAAAAAAAAGAGGAAGCCGCAACGGATACTGGAAGCTCCATGTCTGAAAACATTCCGAAGACAACTTTTTCCGGACAGGAGAAGCGGCATCTAAAGCGTGGTGTAGATGAAGGGCTTAGTTGCTACGAGTTGACAATTTTTATTGAACCTGATGCCCCTATGAAATGGGTCAAGGCACAGCTGATTTTAAATAATATAAAAAATATTGCCCAGGTTGTTAAGACCATACCAGATGAAGAAAACCTTACTGATGAGGCGATTCGCGATGTTCTAAAGCTTATTATTTTGACCGATGAAGATTTGCGGGAGATAAGAAGTGCCTGCGATGTGGACCTGGTTAACCGAATAGATATTCTTAAGATAAGCATGGAGAAAAAAGACAACAAGTTCTTTATACGGTTTGGTGATAAACAGATTTTATCAGTGACACAGGATGAAGTTGTATCTGCCGGGAATGACGAGAAGGAATCTGTCAATTCTGAATCGGCTGTTGTGTCATACGCAGATGAAGAAGATGACGCAGACATTTCTGAATCTGAAACCATGTCCGTTGATTTCTCCGGGTATAACGATAGAAGAGAGTCCGGTGGTATAAGTCGAAATGCACCTGTTTTGAGAACCGTCAAGGTCTCTGTTGACAAACTTGATGATTTGTTAAACAATGTAGGTGAACTTGTAATTGCGAATTCAGGTTTTTTCAGATTATACGAGGATCTGAAAAAGATTCAGCTTGGCAAAAACGTTACTAACGAGTTCAAAAACCGCATTGAACAGATGGCTCGAATTGCTAAAGATCTTCAAAGCGGTATTATGAAAACCCGAATGGTTCCTATAGGTCAGGTTTTTTCTCGATTTCATCGTCTTATCCGTGATGTCTCCAAAGAGTGTGGAAAAAATGTACAGCTAGTTACTCGTGGTGAGGATACAGAGCTAGATAAAAAAGTTATAGATGTAATTGGCGAGCCACTGATGCATATGATACGCAATAGTATTGATCATGGTATCGAAACTCCTGATGAACGCAAATCTCTTAAAAAATCCGAAGTTGCTACAGTAACCCTGAGTGCTCATCAAGGTGGTAATCAGATATTTGTTGAAGTTATCGATGATGGTCGCGGTTTGGACACCGAGGTAATCAGAGCCAAAGCGGTGGAAAAAGGTCTGGTAACTGCTGATCAGGCCGGAAATCTTGATAACAATGAGATATATAATTTCATCTTTCATCCGGGTTTTTCGACAGCCAAGAAAGTTACTGATGTCTCTGGACGCGGTGTGGGAATGAATGTTGTACGCGAAGTTGTTCAGGAGATGGGTGGCAATATTACCATCGAGAGTGAACAGGGTATGGGAACCCGTTTTATCATGGCATTTCCGCTTACTCTGGCAATTATTCCGGCAATTATGGTTTCTGTAAAGGATGAGACTTACGCCATACCTTTAACCGATGTAATTGAAACAATAAATATTAGCCATAAGGATATAACAACGATCGAGGGACATGAAGTCATAAATTTACGTGGAGAAATACTCTCTCTTGTTCGTCTTAGCCAGTTTGTGGGTGTTCCTCTTGCGTTTGAAAATGAAGAAGATATACCGGTAATTGTAGTTGGATACAGTAGCCGCAAGATCGGTCTGATAGTTGATGCTCTTGAGGGTAAACTTGAAATTGTAATCAAATCTCTTGAAACAAATTTTAGAACTGTTGAAGGGCTTGCCGGCGCGTCCATTCTAGGGGATGGAAGTATCGCTTTGATTCTTGATGTGTCGTCAATGATAAACAAGGTGATAAATGAGCAGGAGAGGATGTCTCCTGAAGAGAAGATGGAGTTGATAAAGAAACAGGAAGAGCATTATCATGCGATGAAGGCTCTTGAGCTGGATGCTGAGTCTGATGTTGTTGCCGAAAAAAGCGAGTTTTCTCTCCCTGTGCAGGATGAGGATGGAGAAACTGTCGATCATATGCAAAAAGATTATCGTACATCGGGTGAAGAGGCTTACCAGTCAGATATTGGCAGTTTGACATTAAACAAAAAAGATCCGGTTGATGATATTTCAGATTATAATTATGTTAAAGATGAAGCTTCGAATAAGCAGTCTGCTGATTCAGGCATTTCGAATATGGACGACTACAGTCTGTTAAAAGAGAACTCTGATAAAGGTCGTGAAAATTCTGATTTTAATGATCTGCAATCTGATATTGCATCTGATATCGAAGATTATGAAGAAGAAATAGATAAAGAGAAAGAAGATAAAGAGGCTGTTGACGGCGATACCGATGAAGAAAAAACTGTAATTGACGATGAGACCGGGCGGATACAGAAATCTGTTTCCTCTGTTACAGATTCAGATTCGCTGAATGAAGCAGTAAAGGCTGAAGACATAACTTCATCTCTTGAAGCTGTTGATGTGTTTAAAAATGAGACATTGCCTGTTACGGGCCACCCTTTGGGAGAGGCCGATGAAAAGGTCAAGGAAGCTCTGAAAAACTTTAAACATGAACTTAATTCAAATATGAGATCAGCTCTTTCAAGCGGAGATCCTGACGAACACATAAAGAAAAAACTTTCCTTGAATGAAGATGATCTGGCTAAGATTAAACTTTTGGCAAACGTTGGTATTACACAGGCCGCGGACTCTTTGTCAAAAATTATTGATAAACGAGTGGATATGGCTATACCTGATGTGCGTCTGGTGCCCGCATCAAAAATTCTGGATATCGAAAAACATGATGTTCAGAAATATGTTTCTGTTTATATGCCTTTAATTGGAGATATAAATGGAACAGTTATATTTAATCTTCCTGAAAATTCGGCATATTCTCTGGTTGATGATCTCTATTCATTAAAGACCGGTAAGACGAGTGCGCTTGATGAAGATGGAATATCGGCTTTAAAAGAGATAACCAATATTACAGGTTCTTCCGTAATTAATGCCTTTTCGGAAAGAACAGGGTTATCTATCTTGTCGCAGGTGCCAAATTTATTACATGATTCGCTTGAGGCGGCAATAAGTAAAATCGCTGATGAACAGTATAATGTTTCAAACGACTATGCTCTTACTATGGATACCGAATTCTATTATGAGGATGACCGCATTGTGGGGCATCTGCTGATTCTTCCTGATGTCAAGTCGTTAAGAGTTCTTGTAGATAACCTGAGGGATAATGGATAAAATTCGTGTACTGGTGGTTGATGATTCCGCTCTGGTACGTAGAATAATCTCTGATGCACTCGAAAAGGATCCGGAGATTGAAGTAGTAGGTACCGCAAACAACGGTAAAAATGCGATCTTTAAAAGTTTTGTTCTTTATCCTGATGTTATTACCATGGATATAGAGATGCCCGTTATGGATGGCCTTGAGGCTCTTCGCGAGATAATGGACAAGAATGCAAAACCGGTTATCATGCTCAGCTCTTTGACTCAGTATGGGGCCGAGGCAACGTTCAAAGCTCTTGAATATGGTGCAGCTGATTTTGTACCCAAGCCACAGGCTATGGTGCAGATGAGCTTTGATGAAATATCCGAACAGCTTGTTCAAAAGGTCAAGGCATACGCGAAGGCAGAAATAAATTATTCCGCTGTTTCGCTCAAAGATAAGGTCGTAGTACCTAAAGCCGAAGAAAAAATCTTTGACGATATTGCTCTTGATAAACATTATGAACATTCAAAAAAACGTATTGTAGCAATAGGAACTTCCACGGGAGGGCCGTCAGCATTAATAAAAATATTTGAGCGTCTGCCGGCAAATTTGAGCTGTCCTGTAATGGTTGTTCAACATATGCCGCCCGGGTTTACCAAGGCTTTTGCGGAACGACTTAACGCCCTTTCTCCTCTATCGGTTAAAGAAGCTGAAGATGGAGACATACTGCGTAGTGGATGGGCATATGTGGCTCCCGGTCATTCACACATGGAACTTGTTCAAAGAAACGGAGTTGACACAATTTCTCTTAATCAGAATGATAAGGTTTCCGGCCACCGTCCTTCAATTGATGTTATGTTCAGATCAATTGCCAGAGTTTACTCTTCCGATGTTACGGCTGTCATAATGACTGGTATGGGCAGAGATGGTGCTTCGGGACTTTTGGAACTGTCACAAAAGGGAAGCTATACGATTGCGCAGGACAGAGCGACCTCTGTTGTTTTCGGCATGAATCGTGCCGCGATCGAGATGGGGGCTGTGAAAAATATTGTACCCTTGGACGAAATATCTAAAAAAATTGTTGAACATTTGTAATAGTTATTATAAAGTAGTAGTACTATCATTAGTATTTGAGTATTAGTTTTATTTACAATTTGAACGTGGAGAAAGTAATGGCTAGGATCCTAGTAGTAGATGATGCGAAATTCATGCGAACTCTCGTAAAAGATGCTTTAACTCCGAAAGGTCACGAGATTATTGGTGAAGCCGAGAATGGTAATGTTGCGATAGATATGTATAAAAAGTTTAAGCCTGAGCTTGTAACAATGGATATTACCATGCGTGAAAAAGACGGTATAGAGGCTGCTGAGGAGATTCTTAAACTTGATCCTAATGCCAAGATTATCATGGTTACGGCTCTCGGGCAGGAAAATCTGTTAACAAAGGCAATTAAACTTGGAGTAAAAGATTTTGTTGTTAAACCCTTTCCTCCCGAACGACTTCAGAAAGCCGCGGAAAAAGCCCTTAATAGCTGATTTGTATAATGTTGCTCTCATACTTTCTATTATTCTGAAAAATACTTTTAACCGGTTTAACCGGTTAAATTTTTTTGACCTGCCGGGAGTTCTATGAATAACGAAAAAGATAATGGAGATATCCATCAGTCTGCACAAGTAACGTCGGACGAATCCGAAAATACGCAGGAAAAATATGTCATTCATATAGATAATTTTGAAGGGCCGCTTGATTTGTTGTGGAATCTTATCAAACGGTCTAAAATTGACATTATTGATGTTTCTATTTCTAAAATTACTGAACAGTATATCTCTTATCTGAAGCAGATGGAAGAGCAAAATGTTGCCGTTGCCTCTGAGTTTATAGCTATGGCTTCGGAACTTTTGTATTACAAGTCTAAGATCCTGTTACCAACAGGTGAGATAGAAGACGAATTTTTTATTCCGCCGCTTCCGCGCGAACTTGTAGCTAAATTGCTTGAATATAAACGTCATCAGAAAAGCGCTCTCGAAATAAAGAAATTATATGATAAGCAGTCCGAGAGCTTTACGAGGGAGAATGATTTCTCGAAAGTAAAGGATGATGATGAATATACTACAATGTCTCTTTTTGATCTGCTTAATGCATTTGTAGATGTGATGAGCGTATCTGCGCCTGTTGAAGAACGTGAAATAGTTTTCGATGAAATTCTTGTCAGTGACAGAATTGATTTTATTGTGAACCTTCTGCGTTCAAAAGAGCAGATAACATTTAAACAGCTTTTCCATTCCATACCTTCCGTACCGGAGATTGTTTCTACTTTTTTAGCCTGTCTTGAGCTTGCCAAGATGCATAGTATTAAAGTTATGCAGCATAAACAATATGGAACAATTCATCTGTTTAGAAACTTTGATCCCGATACCTATCGTATAAACAATGACACAATGGAGCTTACACACGATTAAAGCCGATATAGAGACCGGATTACAATATTTTAATATCCGCAAAAAAATTAATTTGTAATTAATATCAAATATAGTGGCATGGTTTAAGGATACGGGAGTCGCAGTCCGATAGATCTATAATGTGGTCAGTGATTTTTATGTTGTTTTTTGACTTCGACTTAAAACGGTAATTATTCCGAAACTCCCTTGCAATTAAGTGAATACTATGGATGAAAACAAGAAAAGTGTTGTTAACAATGAAGAGACTGATGTAAATAGTGCCGAATCTGCTGTGGATCAGTCTGCAACAGAACATAATGGCGATGGTGTAGAAGAGACCGGTATCGATACATCTGCCGATACATCTGCCGATACATCTTCAGATATATCTGAAGATACAACTGAAGATAATTATCATGCAGTATTTGAGGCGCTTCTATTTCTATCTAATGAGCCTCTATCTCTGAATTTTTTTACCAAAAATTTCAAAATCGATAAAACTGATGTAAAAATTGTTCTCGATTCGCTGATCGATGAGTATGAAGAACGGGATGGTGGTATAAAACTTGTAGAGATATCAAATGGTTATCAGTTTGTTACGAACCCTAATTATGCCCGTCAGATACGTCGAATCCTTGGTTTTAAGCGAAAAGAACCGTTAACACGCGGTATGCTTGAAACTCTCTCAATAATTGCATATAAACAGCCTGTTATTCTTGCTGAGGTTGAAGAACTTAGAGGTGTATCTTCACGAATGATGGTGGCAAACCTCATGAAACGAAACTTGATCAAGCCTGTTGGCAGAAAAGAGGTTCCCGGTAGGCCATTAGCTTATGGGACGACTGATGAGTTTTTACGGGTTTTTGGCTTGAACAAATTGTCGGACCTTCCAAAATTGTCAGAAATTAAGGAATTTTCTTACGAAACTGACTTTTCCGGAGAATAGAGTGAAAAAAATTACAGTTGCAGTTGATGGCCCAGCTGGATCGGGAAAAAGTAGTGTTTCTCGCCAGGTAGCGGCAAGGCTTGGTATTACCTATATTGATTCCGGTGCAATTTACCGCGCCATAACATGGTTTTTTCTGGAGAAATACGGAGATATCGATTCTGAGACTCCTTTTGACAAGGGTATAAAAGGATTGGATATTCGACAGGAATATTATTCGGATCGAACTACCAAAACATTTGTTAATGGGCTTGATGTATCAAAATTGATCCGTTCGGAAGAAGTCGTTAAAAGTATTCAGTGGGTATCGTCAGACAAAGCTGTCAGGGATTTTGTTACCACTCTTTTGCGTGAGTGGGCGGGGGAAAAGTCGATCATTATGGATGGACGGGATATCGGTTCGGTTGTTTTCCCAAATGCTGATTTAAAAATATATCTTGATGCCTCTGTCGAAACTCGAGCCAAAAGGCGTTATGATGAATATGTTGGCACAGGAAAAAATGTTGACTTAAAAGCCATAAAAAAACAGATTATACAGCGTGATTCTCAGGATACCGCCCGTGAATTTGGAGCTCTTAAAAGATGCGAAGATGCGGTGTTTGTTGATACTTCCGATATGACACAGGATCAGGTTGTAAATAAGCTGACTGAACTGATTGAAAATCAGGATAGTGCCTGAAATAATAAAATTTATAATAACGGGTGCTTTTAAATTAATATCGATTGTGACGTTTAAAAAGCGGTTTATCAGTTAAAATTGCCGGCGTCCGGTTAGAGTATGTTTTAAAAGTATTCGAATGTGGGAAAGTAGAGCATATGAACGATAAGATTGATCCGGATTTTGAAGACAGTATCTCTATGGACGAGTTGCTTGCAGAAAGCGAATTAGCTTTTGAAGGTGGAGTTCTTAAGGGAGAAGTTGTTTCTGTTGATAATGAATTTGCGTTTATTAACACTGGTGGCAAAACTGAGGGAAGGGTTCTTTTATCGGAATTTGCTGTTAAGCCCAAACCGGGAGAAGTTGTTGATGTGGTCGTTGTTAACCGCCGAGGTGGTGACGGTATGTCTATACTTTCACACAGACAGGCAAAACAGGCGGCCGAATGGGAATGCTTTGAAAAAAGCGGCTTATCTGTTGGTAACGATATAAAAGGAAAAATTGTTGAAGCCAGACAAAATGGTGCAATGGTCGAGTTTGACGGCTATCGTGGATTTATGCCGATGAGCCATGCTGCAGATATACGTGTGAAGGATGCGGTGCAAAACAAAACTGAATTTGAACTTAGAATAATAAAAATTGACCCTAGAAAAAAAAGTATAATTGTCTCAAGACGAGCGCTCGTTGAAGAAAAAAAAGATGAGAGTTGGAAAGAACTTCTTGCTTCGGTTTCCGAGGGAGATGTTGTCGAAGGAACTGTTGCCCGTATCGTTAACTTCGGAGCCTTTATTGATATAGGCGGCTTTGAAGCATTGTTGCATAATAATGATTTATCATGGAAAAAAGTTGCATACGTGAAGGATTTTTTAAAAATTGGAGATAAATCTAAATTTAAAGTTCTTTCTATTAATAAAAGTGACCGAAAAATATCTTTGGGTCTTAAACAACTCAAGGAAGATCCCTGGCTTTCAGTAAAAAACAGGTTTTCTATAGGTACTGTTTACAATGGTACAGTAACGGGGGTTGCACATTTTGGAGTTTTTGTTGAACTGGAAGAGGGTGTAGAAGGGCTTGTTCCCGCTTCTGAAATCGATTGGACTAAAAAAAACCAGGGGGCCCGTAACCAGCCTGCCAAGGGAGATGATGTTAAAGTTAAGATTCTAAGTATTGACAGTGATGAAAAAACAATATCTCTTAGTATACGTCAGACCATTGAAAATCCATGGAAAGCAATTGCCAAAAAATATCCGGTTGGTACTGTCGTAAAGGGTGTAATAAAAAACAAAATGGATTTTGGTCTTTTTATTCAGGTGGAAGAGGGTATAGACGCCTTTGTGCATGTATCAGAAATAAGCTGGGATGACAAAGTTAAAAATCCGCTTGAGCCGTACAAGGAAGGTGATACGGTTAGCTGTAAAATTCTGTCTGTTAACGTTGATGAAATGAAAATCGCAGCGGGTATAAAGCAGCTGGAGCGATCGCCATGGGAGGCTGTAAAAGAGAAGTTTCCTCCCCGTTCGATTGTTCAGGGAAAGATAACTTCTGTTAAGTCTTTTGGTGTTTTTGTTAAGCTTGACGAAAATGTTGAAGGTATGATTCATATATCTGAAGTTTCAAAAAATAAGGTTGATGATCTGTCAGAGCTTTTTAAAGAGGGAGATACGGTAGAAGCAGTTGTTCTTGATGTTGATATCGCTAAAAAGAAAATTTCCCTTAGTATTAAAAATATTGAAATGCAGGCGGAAAAAGAGGAGCTGAGTAAGATCTTAAATGCTCAAAGTTCTAATACTGCGTCTATTGGCGATCTGATAAAATTAAAAGGTGAAGAAACAGAAAATGAGTAAAGTTAATGTAGAGCAGAATAAATTTGAAAAAATAGCTTTCAGTGTCTTTGGCTATATATCATCCCACAGAAAAATATTTATAGCCTCTTTTTCTCTAATTATTGTTGTGGTTTTGGCAGCTATTGCTTTTGCTGTTTATTATGACAAGCACCAGAGTGAAATTGTAGTTCAATACGAAGCAATTCTTGATGAATACAGTCGTTTGATAGAAGAAGAGAAAAAAGAGGAAGCTGTAAACTATGCTGTTAGCGAAATTGTAAAGCTTTCTGATAGTGCAAAATGGGGTTATATCAAAGATAATGGTTATTATCTTGCTGCCGGTATACTTTATCATAACAAACGTTACGAAGAAGCTCTTGAGTATTATAATAAATTTGTAGATAATAGCGGATCTTCGGAATTAATTCCATTAGCGCGAATACAGATTGCTGTAACGCTTGAGTGGCTAGAGCGCAACGATGAGGCATTTGAGATATACAAGAATCTGGAAGTTGATTTGGCTGATACCAAATTCATTGAACAGATAATATATGATCTGGGTCGTCATTATGAGCGTACAGGTGATGTCAAGAAGGCTAAGGAGTATTATAGCCGTCTTGTTTCTGAATATATAGGCTCTTTCTACGAAAAACAGGCTAAAAAACGGCTTATGCTTATGAGTTATAAGCCTGATGCCTCTTGATATCAGTTTAGGCTGATATCCTGGTTTTATGTGCTTGACAAATTGGGTGTTAAAAATATTTTGTTCCTCAATGCAAAAATGAATGTTATTTATGGAGATATAAAGTGGCTGTTCCAAAGAGAAGAAAATCAAAATCAAAAGTGAGAATGCGTCGTGCAAATGTAAAGATTGCGTCTCCAAACTTGCGTCCTTGTCCAAAATGCGGCGCGTTTGTTTTATCTCATAAGGTTTGTCCTGAGTGTAATACTTATAAAGGACGTGTAATTATAGAAAAAAAAGCGCCTGTTGTAGAAGCCTAGTTCTTTGACTAATGCGTTAGGTATTAAAATAACCGGGTGTCCTTTGACACCCTTTTATTTTTTCAGGATTTTTTATGCATGATTTTAAAAATCGCTCAAAAGATTTAAACCGCCTCCAAAAAATACTGAAGGTCAAGTTTACCAATCTGGATCTTCTCAACCGTTCCCTTACTCACCGTTCATACGCAAATGAACTTCCCTATCCTGTTAAAGAAAATGAACGTCTGGAATATCTTGGCGATTCGGTTTTAGGGCTTGTAATCAATGAATATCTTTACAAACGTTTCGAGTCTTATCATGAGGGAGACTTGGCAAAGATCAAGTCGACGGTTGTTTCCGAAGAGATGTTGGCCGCTGTAGCATTTGAGTTGAAAATAGGTCAGTTTATTCTGCTTGGAAAGGGCGAAGAGAATAGTGGTGGAAGAAGTCGTCTATCAATTCTTGCCAATACGGTTGAAGCGATAATCGGAGCCATGTATCTTGACCGCGGTCTCAAGGCCAGTAAAAAGTTTATATTATCTGTTTTTAAAAAATATATTGACCAGGTTGATAAAATACCTACCATGAGGGATCCTAAAACTTCTCTTCAGGAAATTGTACAAAAAAAATATAAAAAAAAGCCGGATTATATTTTGTTAAAAGAAGAGGGACCGGATCATGAAAAGCTGTTTACTGTTGCCTTAACGATAAATGGGCGTGTTGTTATTGAAGGCTCGGGTACCAGCAAACGTAGGGCAGAGGTTGACGCGGCCCGTAAAATTTTAAATAAGATTAAAAATGAGAGATTTGAAGTGTGAGTCTGCTTAACAATAAAAGAATCCGTATCCGTGTTGCTGGTATTCTTATTGAAAACGGTAATGTTTTAATGGTATGTCACCAAAAAAATGGAAAAAGTTACTGGCTTTTGCCAGGTGGGGGCGTCGATTATGGGGAGACGCTTCCACAGGCTTTACGACGAGAGTTTGAAGAAGAGATTGGTATCCAGGTAGAAGTACATGATCTTCTTTTCAGTATTGATTCCATTTCGCCTTCGGGGAAGAGACATATTGTTAATCTGGTGTTTATTTGCAAGTATTCCAGCGGTGTTTACCGTTTGGGTTTGGATAAGCGTCTTTCAGATTTTAAATTTCTTTCTATTGATGAAATCTCAAATGCTACAGTTTATCCGTCTTTGAAAAAACAGCTTATCGATTATGTCGCCGGAAAAAGCGGGCAGAAGATCTATCTTGGTTCACACTGGAATAAATAAAGCAGTATAATTATTTTTAAGATTACCATAATATTTTTTAAGTGGGTTTAGATGGAATTTTCATATGTTGTTGAAGATTACGAATATTTCAAACTGATTAAATTAAGCGGTAATCTATCGGTTATCAGTGCTGAGGAATTTGAAAGAGCTGTAAACAAAATAACCGCGACCCACAGTGTCATTATTGACTGCGCAAATATGGAAATATTAACATCAGCAGGTGTTGATTCCTTTGTAAATGTAAGTCTTAATGCCAGAGATACCGGTCGCCGAGTAATGATTCTTCACCTTGACCCTGATTATTACCATTTAATAGAAACCTTAAATATTCTGGACTATCTGATTATTGTTGAAACTCTTGACGAAGGGCGTGTCAAGATAGAGTATTATACCTGATGATAAAAATGAAACTCAGGGGAACCATTCGCTATGTTATGGTTACAAACAATATCCATTCCAAATATCTCTCCCATTATTTGATCTGTGATTTTCTCTTTTTTATCCGAGAATAGAACCTGACCTTTGCCTAGAGCAATGTAGTGGGTGCAGCACGAAAATATAAAATTTATATTATGTGAAGCAATAACAAATCTTACCCGTTTTTCAATACTGATATGATGAATCAGATTAATAAGCTGTATAAGTGATAAAGGGTCAAGGTGGGTATCCGGATTATCAAGAAACATTAGCGGTTTCAGGGTAATAAAAGATGCCGCAAGGTATGATTTTTTTAATATTGCATCTGGAACTTCACCGCAATGAAATTGTAAATACGGCGTTAAATGAAAGTATAAACAGACTGCATGGATAAAGTCTTCAATTTGTGAGTAGGCTTCTCTCTGCTTGTAAAAATGTCTTGGGGTTCCAGAAAGAATAAGTTCCTTGATGGTCATATATGGTGAGTAATCAGTTTTGCCGGGGAAAAGCATTGATTTTTTTTTCCTTTTGGATGCCGGTAAAATTTCATTGTTTTGCAATATTCTTCCATCTGTGTGTTCCACTGCTCCGGCAAGAACGTTTAACAAAGCTGTTTTGCCTGATCCCGATCTCCCAATAAGTCCCGTTATCATGCCTTCCTTAAAATTGAATGATATATCATCCAATATGGGCTTTTTCTTAATTTTATAGCAAAGAGATTCTATTTTCATTGTAAATGGCTCCCCCGGTATTCATGGAATGAATAAAAAACAGATAAGAGACAGCTAGAGGAATTATTATCCCTAATTGACTGAATGATAACGCATAAACTGTTAAAATTGTAGTAATCAAAATGATTCTGATTTGCATAATAATTGAATGTAGATTATGAATTGAAACAGCTGTATCTACAACAATAATACCTGTAACTAGTAGTAGTGCAGCGTCAGCGAAAAAATGAAAAACAAGTACAAATTCAGGGGGCAAATTAGATACAATAATAAAAAACATAGTTATAATAATTATTAAAAAAACAGGGTGATATAAATTTGTATTAAAAAAAATCATGAATGGAGTAAGGGCTTTAAGGGGATTGCAGGATTTTGTTAACAGACAGAGCAGAGCAAGACAAAAAAATGAGAAGAGTAATCCTTTGATTATATAGTTATAAATATTGAAATCTTTTTGAAATTGTAAAAATAGGTGTATTGCAACAAGAATCGGTGACAGTGTTAAAGCAAATTGAATGCTGAATTTGTAAAAAATAAATGCTATCACGGTTGCAAGCAATGTTCCACCACTGACTAACGAGTTATAGATATATTTTGTTTGGTGTAGTCGAGTTATGATTACTATACGTAAAAGTATCGAAAAGCTCAAGGCGGGTAAATCTTCAAAAGAGAGCGACTTTGTAAAAGTCAAAAAATAGAAACCGGATAAGTAAAAAATAATTTCAGGAATCAGTAAAAGGCTCATAGTGCAATCTATCCTTATATTTATTTAATAAGGGAGCTTGGAATAATTAATTGTCTTCGAAAACAAAATATAGATATTTATTAGCAATAGACTCTATTTTTTTGTTTCATCGGTTTTGACTTTTTCTTCAAGTTCACGCTTTTTTGCCGCAGCTTCTTCTGCTTTTCTGAGTTCTTCTTTTGCATCCAGATATTCCTGGATTATTTTTTTTGCCAGTGGTCCCAGGTCGGGATCTTCAACAATGGCGTGTTTTGCAGAGGTGTGCAAAACAATATATTCAATTGAATTGCGAGCCTTTGATTCGTGGCCGGTTTTCAAATACGCCTTTGCTAAGAGTAATTTCTCAGGTTGTGCAAGCGATATTGATTCAAAAAGTTCTATTGCTTCTCTGTAATTTTTGGTCTGAAAAAAACTATGGGCTGCCTGGTTCTTGTCTTTAAATTCGAGTAGCTCCGTAGTGATGGCTTGATAAATATGCGTTGAGCGGTTATACTCTTTTTGAGAAAAATAGTGATTTGCCAGTAGCAGGTAAGCTTTGGAATATTTTTTAGAAAGCGTTTTGTTTTTGTTAGTTAAATTGAAAAGTGCTCCGAAGGTTTTAACCCATTTATCATCAGAAGCTTTATAGTATAGTGAGCCAAGTTGATATTTGATGTCGGCATTTGAAGGTGATCGTTTATCAAGATCTGCAAGTATAATACTGGCTTCTTCAAGGCGGTTCTGTTTTATATAAACGGCAGAGAGCATCTTTTTTAGATTAATACTCTCGCGAATTTTAAGAGCGTTTTGAATATCCTGTTCAGCTTCTGTGTATCTGCCAGTCATAATATGGCAGCTGGCTCTTTGTGACAGTGTATTTAACCGGGTATTTGTATTAATAAAGCCGTATTTGAGTATGTTTGAATAGTAAGTTGTGGCATCAGAATACTGTTTATTGTCCATACTTATCTTCGCAGCCAGTGTCTGAACAGCAGTATAGTAGGGTATTTTATTGGCGATTACACGCAGGTTTCTTAATGCTTCACCAACATTTCCACTCTTATAATTTATAATACCTATTTCGAATCTAGGTGCCAGAAAAGAGTTGTCGTAAGAGAGCGCGCTTTTGAAGTCATCCAAAGCATTTTGAGTATTACCGGATGAATGATTGTTTTTACCTGATTTATAAGCATCTATAGCTGATTGATTGTTGGTCCAAAGCATCTTGTTTATAAGTTCATCGACCTTTTTCCTGGCGGCATGATCTCCTCTTTTCTCGTACATAATTTTGCATGTTTTAACCATTCCGTCCAGATCGTTTATCTGTTCTGTCAGTATAATGAGGTTCCAGTGGGTCAGCTTCTGATATTTCCCGCTAAGCCGGTTATCGAGGGCTTTAATATAATATTCTATGGCCTGCTTGTAGTTTCGGTTGTTTTTTTCTATTTCACCAAGGTAATAGTAGGCATTTCCGTTGGTAGAGTCTTCTTCAACAGCAGCAAGAAAGTGCTCTTTTGCCTTATCCGGGTCTTTGCGCATAAAAAGACGGACACCTGTTGAATATTCACTTGCTATCAGGGTTATATTCATGGTTAAAAATATAAAGATTATAATTCGTTTCATAATTGATTAAGCCTGGTATCCCCAAAAATATCTATATAAGCATGGTAAAACTATTTTTTAAATGTAGATCATTGAGCTGATTATTGTCAATCGGTAACTTAAAAAAAAGGATAATATTTTAGCGGTGTAAAGTATTTGAAAAAAAAAGGACTGCATATAATCTGCCATTTGACCAGGGGGATTTATGAAAAAGCAGGTAATTAAGTCGACGGTTGTGGTAGCCGGCTCGACCATGCTAAGCCGCATATTGGGGTTTTTCCGTGATGCTGTTATGGCAAATTATTTTGGAACAGGAGCCTCTTTTGACGGCTTTATTGTTGCATTTCGGATTCCAAATCTTTTGAGGCGTTTTGTCGCTGAGGGAACACTCACTATCTGCTTTGTTCCTGTTTATACCGAATATCTGGAGATTCATGGTAAAGATGCTGCTTTGAAACTCGCGCAAAAGACCCTCTCTTTTCTTATTGTCATTCTGACGGTTTTGACCTTGTTGGGTATCGTGTTTTCACCACGGCTTGTCGCTATTTTCGGTTATGGTTTTACAGATCAGACTTTAATTTCGAATACAATCAGTTTAAACCGAATAATGTTTCCATATATTTTCATGGTATCACTAGTTGCTTTTTGTATGGGATATCTTAACTCTCATCGCAGTTTTTTCGCACCTGCTGTTTCCCCCGTTCTCTTGAATCTTGGCATGATTTTTGGTGCCCTTGTATTGCGGAACTATTTTGAAAACGGATTATGGGGTCTTGCTTTTGGTGTTCTGATAGGTGGCACCCTGCAGGTTGTTCTTCAACTTCCTTTTATGATACGTAATGGTTTCCGCATGCGTATATCTTTTGATTATAAACATCCTGGAATTCGTAAAATAGGGTTTATGATATTGCCTGCCATGATGAGCGGAGCTGTAAGTCAGTTGAATCTGCTTATTAATACCGTGCTGGCATCAATGCTGCCCGGCGGTAGTGTCTCTTATCTTTATTATGCCGATCGGTTAACTGAAATAGTTGTTGGGGTATTTGTGGTGTCAATCGCGGGAGTTGCTTTGCCCGAGCTGTCTCGTTATGCTTCACGGAAAGATATGGTAAATTTGCGTTCAGCGTTTGTAAGAGCAGTAACCTCTTCGCTATTTTTTTCAGTACCGGCGTCAGTCGCTTTGATGGTTAGCGGTCATCAGATAATCGAGGTATTGTTTATGAGAGGAGAGTTTGATATTGTATCTGTGTCTAATACTTATAAAGCTCTTTTCTTTGCAAGTGCCGGGCTATTTACCCTGACTTTTTATAAACTTTTAGTTCCAGTTTTTTACTCTCTTCAGGATACCAGAACTCCTTTTATTACAGCGGCAGTGGCTCTTCTGATTAATGCGGTAACAGGATATACTTTGATGCAAACATCGCTTGCTCATGCAGGTTTAGCTCTTTCGAGCGTGGTTTCAATAATGGTTCAAGTTGTGCTTCTGCTTGTGCTATTGCGAAAAAAAATGGGCCGGATCGGTTTTAGAGGCATTATTAAGCCCGCTATAAAATTATTTTTTGCTTCTGCAGTGATGGGCGTGTGGCTTTGGTTTGCTCAGGGGCGTTTGGTATGGGGAGAAGATATCGTTACAACAAGAAAAATATTTCAACTTGTGTTTTTGATAGCATCAGGTGGAATTTTATATATAACTATATGTTATATAATCCGCGTTGATGAGCTAAAAACTGTTTTGAGCATTATCAGACGCAAGATGAAGAGGGTATAGATTTGAAAAAAGCTTTTCCTGTTTTGTTGCTGTTTCTGCTTTTGGGATGCTCATCTGATGCTATAGATGAGCTGACAATTGCCGTGCCTTTTGGTAAAGAGGGTGAATTGCTTATACAGCAATTAGATCAATTTTGCCATGAAAAGAACATTAAAAATATAACTTATATCAAACTCCCTGTATCGTTAAACGAGTTTGATGATGAATTTATTAATAGTTATTTGAAAACATCAATCTGTGCCGATGTTATTCCTCTTAAAAATTGTTGGACGGCGCCTTTAACGGGTATGCTTGAAATACTGGATACTTATCATTTGGATTATGAGCTGGATATGCATCTTGATTCGTATATCCGTAATAACTATTATTACGATAATACTCTTTATAGCAAGCTGGTGGCTCTTCCTTATAGTGCTGATCCGGTTGTTTTGTATATTAATAAAGCTTTGTCCGAGAAATATGGTTTTGATAAGGCTATTAATTTTGATCAACTTGAAAAGCAATGTCTTGAAGTAATTCAAAAAGAGAAAAATATTGGAAATAGTGTTGAAGGGTTTGTCTTTTGTTACAAACCTAATGGAAAGTTATTCGAAACTGTTTGTGATATGTTGCGATTATCGGATGGTGGGGCAGTTGTGAATGAGTCATACCAATCTTCAATTGGCAATAGCGCTGCACAGAATCTTTTTACAGGTATTTCAAGATGGATAGGTACAATAACACCGGAGAATGAAGAAAACAGCAAGATAAATCTATTGGATATGATAGGTAAAAATGAAGCTCTTTATGTTTTTGCTCCCGCTTCATTTTCATTATCTGATAAACAAAATATTTTTGCAAAATACAGATTTTCCACTTTTGGATATGAAGGGAATTCTAAGCTTACGGCAAGGGGTTATTCGTATGGGATCAAAAGAGGTTGTCAACGCATGAATGATGCTTTGAAAATAATACGCTTTATTTGTTCTACTGAACAGCAAATGTTAAGATATAATAAAGGTTTAGCTTTTCCGACATACAAGAAATTTTATACAGCGAATGAGCAAAACAATAAGTTTATGGAAGGTATTATGTCGGACATTTACATGTCTGAATCATGTCTCAGTAAGGATCTTGTATCGAACTATTTTTATGTTAAGGAGCTGTTTATCGATGCAATAATGCCGTGCATAACGAACGGTCAATGCGCTGAAGTTTCTAACTCTTTTGAATACGAGCTTTTGCATCTGTATAACAAGGCGTTTTAGCGGATAAGATCTCAATTTTCTTTTAACTCTTGTGGTAACTTCATTCGTCGTACCTTTATAGTTATCTATTCTTAAAATATGCTTCTATTAATAACGGAATAATCTATTTTTTTATCATAATGTTGACATTTTACTGCTATTGTTGAGTTTTGATATTAGGGAACTTCGAAAAATTACCATGTTCCAGAGGGCTATACCGTTTAAGAGGTATAATAGTGACAATTTTTCTCGTTATCACTCGAAAAACCGCTCAATAGATTCGCTTTGAGGCTAGCGATTCTATTGGCTTTTTGTGACAATTTTTCTCGTTGTCACTCGAAA
>JAFGRW010000046.1 GCA_016934935.1 Spirochaetota bacterium
AGCCTGGCTTATTCATAGTACAAAAAAGAGCGAAGGTCAAGGGGGTCAGACCGACCTATCTTATTGATAATAAAAATATTATGTCCAAATATATGCTGTATTTATGTCTTAGAATTCTTTTTTGATGGCAAAATGAGGTTTGTAAGAAAGCCCAGATTTTCTTCTCTCAGAATAAAAAAATTTCCTTCTTTTTCTATTCTTCGTCCTCTCGATTTGTTACCACCTTCTTTTTTAATCCTTTGCAAGAAAGAGGGCCTTCCAACTGCAACACTTTCGGTCCATTTTGCCTCACGAACGAGATATTGGTTTCTTGAGATGGCACTTTCAACAGCCTGCTGTCTGTGTTCGACCAGATCATCTAAATTTTTCAGAGAGAATAATTGTAATAAGCTCTGGACGGCAAGGATCGTGTATCTTTTTTTGTTATTCAGCAATTCGGAATAGCCACAATAAACCCATTCCTTTGGGTGGGTAATGACTCCAGCTCGGACCATGTTCATATCTATGTATGTCATGCATTGATTCAAATGATCGTCTGAATCAACAACAGTGACATGATAGCGGTCTTCCCAAAATGCTCCCTTTCTGTTTTTTCTCTGATTGAATTCTTGGCCTGTTCTTCCTGCAATTAATTGGATCGATCTTGGGATCACATTCCTAAGGCATTCAGTTTTATTTACAACCAGAAGATGAATATGATTTGAGGTGACCATATAATTCAAAATAATTAGCCCATATCTTTTTTTTGCTTGATAGAGCCAAGCCAGATATCTTTTTTTGTCTCGGGTGAATTTGAGAAGGAATTCCTTTTTGTGACAGCGGTGGGTGATGTGCCAAATGAGGCCTGAATCGAAATATCTTTTTGCTCTTGGCATTGGCGGTTTATCGGATTGTCTTTACACTTAGATAGACGTTTTTGCCTACAAAATTTCTCATGTAAGAAAGAAAAATGAGTTAGAATTGATTACATCTATATTTAAATCAACTAGATAGGTCGGTCTGACCCCCAATCCTAATAGTAGAAAATGTAGTTTAATTAATATTTGATACAATGCGACTGCGGAGCACAGCCGGATGATAATTGAATATTCCCTCTCACAAAAAAAATATTAATACTTCTTAAATATTCTAGCGACTAAACTATGTTAAGCTGATAAACAGCATCAGAAGGGAACGGTTTTTAGTCTTTAACGAAATTAAAGATTAAGGTGTAAAGATGATCACGAGAGTTTTAATTATTGGTTCCATAGTGTTTGGAATATCAGGATTTAACCCGAGTTATTCTCAAGATATAAAGCTCGATCAAAAAAAAGGGATTATCCAGGATGACCAAGAGCTACATTTGAGATTTTCCAATATAAACCGGATCGATCTAGAGGAACATGGGGTTTTTTTCCATAAAGTTCAGAAAGCTTTAATGTTCATAAACAAAATATTTGTTCTCGACCAACAGTTAAGTTCAATTTTTGTAATCGATGAAACAGGAGAATTTCTTTATTCTATTGGGAGGGCTGGGCAGGGTCCTGGTGAAATAGAATATCCTGCTGAATTTACAATTTCCGAGTCTGGAACTATTTATGTGGTAAATCATAGAGCCAAGCGGTTGGAGGTTTTCTCCTTAGGTGGAGATTTTATCAGAAGGATTGAACTGAAGATTCCTGAAGAGATTTTCTATTCTCAGCCATGGCAGATATTAGCCGGTCCACAGGAAAGTCTGTATGTGTCTTATATTCTTAGTTCACATTTAATTGATGTCTATAACGAAAACGGAGAGTTTCTGAGAAATGTAGTCATGCGTAATGATCCAATAAACATTCCAGGAAAAAATATTGGAAATTGTTCTCAAATAGCTTTTATTGATGAGAACAAAATCTTGCATTTTGATCGATTTACTGGTGTCTTTACAATTATTTCTGAGGAGGGAAAGATTGAGAATAAATTTAGTGCTTACGATGAAAATAATCAAAAATATGTAAAAAGAATTCAAAACGAGTTTAAAAATGCAGATAATAAGACTCCATATACCAGCAGCTCAATTTTTCTAAATTGGTCGAATTTTTGGATTGATGCTGATGAACGTATCTACACTCTTCTTTTATTGAAAGATGAAAAAAAGGGACAGCAGATTTTTTGTTTTTCCAAAAATGGAGAATTTCTCTACAAAAGTCCTATTCCCACCGCTGTCGATAATATAATCAATAAAGCTTATTTCTGTGATAATAAGTATCTATTTGTTACTACATCTGACGAGTTTTTTTTAGCCAAAAAGGGGGATTAGTATGAAAAAGACTATGGTATTACTTCTGTTTGTGTCGTTGATTGTTTTAACTTTCTTAATGCCTAATTTACGTTCCCAGTCCGGTATCTCTTGCTGTGATGAAATAGTCAAATATTTGTTATCTTGCTGCTGTGCCTGGAGATCAGGTTACGAAGTTTCCTGGTGTGATAATGGATGTGTTGATGGAAGAATGATCTGGATGACCTGTGTGTACGAACCAACAGCAGTATAGGCATTAGAATTATCAGAAATAAACAATCGTTCATTTATATTTGGATTCCCAACAAGGATAATAATTATCGAATCTTTATGGATTTTTGTGATTTAAATTAGGAATTTACCGTATATGCGAGAATTTTTGGCTTGCTGATTTGATTTATATTCCACTCGTCTAAATTAATAAATTTCAAATCTCAGATTTTATGTATTCCTCGATTTATTAATCTGCGAACTTTTTTGGTTTAAACTGCAGCACGATATAAGAGAATATAATCCAAATCTTATTTTTTTTACTTCATAATTTCATATAGGACATTATTTGGGGGAGATCCGGTGTTACGATAAATTCGAAAATTCGAATAAAGAAAAAAATGGAGAACCGGATTGGATTCATGTCATCAAAAGGGGATGTATCCGAAAGAATGGGATTCCGGATTGGGGCGGCTGAAAACATATTTACATTGGCTGCTTACAGTAAATAAATTATCCGGAATTCTGGCTTTTAAATACACAGCAAAGGAGATTTAAAATGAAATGGAAA
This sequence comes from Spirochaetota bacterium, assembly GCA_016934935.1. GTDB lineage: Bacteria > Spirochaetota > UBA4802 > UBA4802 > JAFGJZ01 > JAFGRW01. Next base: position 3,039 of record JAFGRW010000046.1, read on the forward strand.
GCTATTTTAATGTTGGCTATTTCTCTGCATTTTATCGGCTGCGCCACACTTTTTAAGGGAACCACCCAGGAAGTCAATTTTAACAGCAATCCGCAAAAAGCGAAGGTTATTGTCAACGGTGTTGAGATGGGTGAAACCCCGGTTGCCTTGAAGCTTGAGACCAAAAAAACCTATACCATCGAGTTTCAAGCTGAAGGTTATAAACCGAAGACCTATACCATTTCCAATCATGTAGGCGCCGGATGGATTATCCTGGATGTGCTTTCAGGACTCGTGGGAGTGATCATCGATGCAGCCACCGGTGCCTGGTACAGCCTCGACCAGGATAATATCAACGCGGTTCTGGATAAAAAGTTTTTCTTTTGAGAGTTTGATACTACTCTTACTTTTATATGTTATTATTCTTTAGCTCTTGTACTTTTTCTTGACAATCAAAATAACGGAGTGTATATAAATAATTGCATAAAGATAGACACAGTTTGGTTAGAGTCAATCCTTATGGATTGATGTCTTTGGATATATACCTTCCGGGATTTTGAAGGCTGGTTTTATACGATGGGGAAAAAGCTTGCCTATGAAAGATATTACTGGCTTCAGGGCCAGTTAAAAGCGGACAAGTATCCAAATGCGAGGATTTTGTCCGAGAGATTCGAAATATCAGTAAAGCAGGCTCAGAGAGATATCGAATTCATGCGGGACAGGCTGGAGGCGCCGCTGATCTATCACTCAGCGCATAAGGGCTATGGTTTAGAAGATAACGGCTACGAACTTCCTCCCATATGGTTTAAAGAAGATGAACTTATGGCATTATGCCTGGCGTTGAGGCTTGCGTCCACTCTGCCCGATATCAGCCTTAAGAAGTCGCTCTATACGCTTCTGAAAAAATTTCTAAATTACAGATTCTTAGATAATGCACCCAGCCTTGAGGACTTGAGTGAGAAAGTGTCCGTCAAAAACATCGCTTATTATCGAGTAGATGAAGCTATATTTCACAAGGTGCTCTATGCTCTTTTCAATGAAGCGCCTATAGAGATTACTTATTACACTCCTCACAAACATGAATTAACCGAAAGGGTGATCAAACCGCTCCATCTCTTCTGCTATATGGGAAGCTGGCATCTGATTGCTTTCTGCACCTTGAAAAGCGACTTGAGAGACTTCGCCCTCTCACGTATACGGACAATGAAAGCTGGCCCGAAATCTTTTGTCCTGCCGGAGAAACTGCCGCGTATAAAGGATTATATAAGAAAAAATTTCGGCCTTCTTAGCGGAGGTGAATCAATCGAGGTTTCTCTCAAGTTTACGCCTGAGATTTCGAGCTGGATATCGGAGCAGGTCTGGTTCAGCGGCCAGGAGGTGAGTGCCGATAAGGACGGCAGCCTGTGTTTACGGTTTCCGGTGGCTGACTTCGGCGAGATCAAACGGGAGATCCTCAAGTACGGATCGTCGGTTGAGGTTTTAGCTCCAGAAGAGCTGCGGGCTGAGATAAAGAGGGAGATTAAGCGGATGGGGAAGGTTTATGGGTAGGGAGGTGAAGTAGAAAATTGAATTATTTTAAATTTGATCCAGAGCTACACAGACAAATTGGAAATAAAAAAAATTTATCAGAAAAGAAAATCCTTCAGAATCCTTTAACTTATAGCCAGTATTTATATTATGATAGGATAGGAGTAATCAAAGGATAGTATTTGAGCGATAATTTAGATGTTTAATTTGATTGAATAGAGTATTTAAATGTTTATAGAATTGGCTGAACTTGGAAAAGCTGTCGTTTCTGAAGATGAGATTTATAAATTTTTCATAGAGGATATCGGCAGTAATTATACGATAGGAATTGCTATTAATTTCAGTGATGATGGAGAGAAATATCTGGGATGCCATACAGAAGAATTTGTTAACCAGGAAAAAAGGATACAGATTCTCTACAGAAGCGGCCCAAGCAAAGGATTTGATCCAACGCCCGTATGCCGCTTCAGTGGAAAAGTAGAGAATGTTTTTGAAAGGATGGCCAGATACCTAAAAGATTTATCAGAATTCTCGAAAAGTGTGAGAAGTGTAAATCTAAAAAACGTTTGGTTTGAAAATAAAAGAGAAATTCAGGGAGAGCTTAACAAAAAAGTTGCAGAAATCGTACCTTCACCTAAAAAAGGGATATTCTTTTATATCCGCATTGGGGAAAATCCATTTTGGGGATATAAGGAATCTATTGATTATTTTAAAGATTGGATTTCTAAGGCTTACGCAGAGAAAGATGGAACGCCAACAGTGTCAGAAAATACATTATGTAATTTATGCAATTTGAGAAAGGCAATGGTATATGGAAATGTCAGCATTATCTCTTCCTACCATCTTGATCAACCTGGTGCGATTGCAGGAGGTTTCAAGCATTCACAAGGAGTTAGGAACTTTCCGGTGTGTCTTGAATGTGCAGGTTATCTATCCAAAGGATTTGATTATGCTAGTAGTATGCTAAATTTCTTTATGGGCGGATTAAGATATTTGCTCATTCCTTCATCTTCACAGGTTAATATATTGAAAAGCTTAATAGACATGATTGAAAAAAGAAAATCTGAAGTTATTTTAGACAAAACTGAGCTGGGAGCATTAGCAGGTAAGGAGGATAGGCTGCTAAGATTGATTGCATACAAATATGGAGATAACGATTTTTTAACTATAAAAATAGTTTTTTATATCGGAGAGCAGAAAAAATGGCGCATTCTTAGTGAGATACAGAGAGTCCTTCCATCGCGTCTCAAAATGGTTTATGAGGTGAAAAAAGAATGTGAGGATCTTGCTTTTTTAAAAAAAGATAATAAACCTGATCATATGTCATTAGGATTGATTCGTTTCATCTGCAATGAAGACAATTCTGGAAATAATAAATTTCTTACCTACATTTCCGCCATTTTTGGAGGGAAAAAACTCTCTTATGATTCAGTATTGAAAGATATAGTAAAAAGGCTGCGCCAGGAATACAGGCGAGATTCTGGGATGAAAGATTGGCTTGCTAGGCATAGTCTTCTCCTGCTTTATTTTTTAAATAAAATTGATGTCATTACCCTTCCGGAAGGAGGAATCATGGAACAAAAGGAATTTTCTTTAAATGAATATCTTGTTTTTATAAACGAGCATAAATCCTTTTTCAGTTCTCCTGGAAAAAGAGTTGCATTCTTAACAGGTGCACTGATAGCAGAAGTGCTCTATTCTGGACCTGAGTCACAGCCTTTCCGACGTCATTTGGGTGATTATCGTTTTGATAATCGAAAGCTAATGAAACTCCGTGCGCTTGCAGAAAATAAAATTGCTGCTTATGATCGAGAAAAAGGAACGCTAGGAAAGACTCGAGAACTACGGCAGTTGTTAGATATCTGTTGGAGTGAAACGGAAGATAAATGGCCAGATAAGGAAGATGACTTAACTCTTGCAACTATAATGGGGATATCCCTCAATGGATATATTGCCAGAAAGATTATCTCTCATAAAAAAGGAGGAAACGATGACAATAATTAAAGAAAGGTCTGAAATTCTTTTTGTATACCAGGTTAAAGATGCCAATCCAAACGGAGATCCTTTAGAAAGCAATAATCCCCGAACAGATCCTGAAACCGGCGTTGCGACTGTGACAGACGTCCGTATTAAGAGATGGATCAGAGATTACTGGCACGACAGAAAGGGCCTTGCCATCTGGATCATCGAGGATAAAAAAGAAGATAACACACTCAAACAGGCTTTCGAACGATTTGAAGATTTAATGAAAAAAGCTGGAAAAGAACCTAAAAAAGTAGCTGAAAAGAAAGCAAGCTTTGATGAGGCACTTGACTATGCAAAAAACAATTGGATTGACATAAGGACTTTTGGCTGTGTAATGCCTACAAGCGGTGATGAAGGGAAATCGCCAACAATCACATTTACAGGGCCTGTCCAGTTCTCAGGATTTAGCCGTTCTTTTCACAAGGTCCATCCTTGGACTATCCAGGGAACAGGGGCATTTGCTGGGGGGAAAAACAAATTTCAGAAAACTTTCCGCGAAGATCATGTCCTACCTTATGCTTGCATTGGTGTATATGGTGTCATTAATGAAATAGCTGCCAAAGAAACAGGAATGACCGAAGGAGATCGAAAGCTCCTACTTGACGGACTATGGAATGGATGCTTCGACTTGATTTCTCGTTCGAAGTTTGGCCATCAGCCTCTCATGCTTGTTCATCTTCTTTATAAGAACGGATTTAGGATAGGTGATCTTACACAGAGAATTCACTTTTTGATAAACGAAGGATTAGAAGAGGAAAAAATTCGTGATGTGATAGATTTTAAACTGAACTTAATTCCCCTAAAGGACATAATAGAGAAAAGCAGAGAAAAAATTGAAACTGTTGAATATATTTTTGATGAGCGTCTCAGATTTGAAAGTGGTATTTCACCAAGGGAATTACTTAAATCAAAACCTCTTGGGCTTTAGATGTTATGAATCTAGCTATTGTTTTTGACATAAAGGGTCAATATGCGCTTTTTAAAAAGCCATATTCTCCTCTTTCTCCAGTTTCTTATCCAATTCCTCCCCCAACGGCCATATTTGGAATAGTCGGTGCCATTATTGGCCTCAGTAAAAATAGCCAAAGTTCTGATTATTACCTCAGAAAAATGAACGAAGGGGAAGCTCGCATTGGGATCAAACTCCTGAGCCCTGTGAAAAGATATCGTGCTGGTTTAAATTGGCTTATTACAAAACAGACTCATTATTTTCGACCGAGGGGTAGTCATCGCCCACAAAAAACAGAAGAAAGACCAAAGGAAGATGCTGTACGAACACAAATTCCCTGTGAATTTATTGTTGATCCTGGATATCGAATTTATTTTTCTCATTCGAGTGAAAAAATAATGGAATCACTTTGGCATCGTTTATCCATAACAAGATCAACTGATTTCACTATATGTCTTGGGATTGCTTCTTGTATTGCCGAAATCGATTTTATCCAGAACGCTCCATTTCGATGTCGTATAGAAGAAATTCATGAAAAAACTATAATCAATACATCTTGTGTCATGCCAGTTTCGAGAGCAAAAGTTCGGTTTTATCAGGGAAATAGACTCTTCCGTTTTCGTGTTCCTGGAATAATGGCACCCGACAGAACTGTCACTCATTATGAAGACGTCATTGTTAACGAAGAGGCTCTTCCTGTGGAAATTGAGGTTGAGTCTTTTGAAAAAATCGGAGAAGAATCTCTGCTGTTGATGAATCTAAAAAGTTAATTTTGAGATAAAAGTAATTAATGAATTTTTCTTTTTTTAAATGTAATTCACATCCTGGAAGATTACTAACAGATCATATTATCTCGGTAGCGAATTTCATAGATAAATTTTGGCCCGTGTCTAAAAATAATCTAAAATCTGTTGCTATAGTAATGGGATTGACTCATGATTTAGGAAAAGCAACCCAGGAATTTCAGAACTTTATAAATGCAGATGAATCTGAAAGATGGAAATTTGAAGGACATCAAAAGGATCACTCGCTTTTATCTTCAGCCCTTACTCTACCTATATCTATTCATATTCTAAGGAATCAAGGGATTGAAGATATTGAATCCTCTTTTATTTCTCTATTAAGTGCGTTGTGTGTAAGGAAACACCATGGCGATATTAATCTTGAAATGGACGGATATATTGCACATTATTTGAGTAATGAACTTATTGAGGAATGCACACCTACTATTATTGAAGAAAGACTGCCTTTGAGCGATATCATATCCTGGTTGAATACTGTAATTCCCTCTATGGGTATTACTTGCCCAGCCTTATCAAGGGATATTCCTTTAAATGAAAAAGAATTAGAATATCTACTCATTCTCTCGGAAGACTTTAGAAAAAGCTTTTTTTCTTGTAAGCAAAGTCTTTTATTTCTTAATTTGTTTTCTATGTTGATTGGAGCGGATAAACTTGATGCAACATTTTCTGGATCTGTCCCTGATTTAACCGAAATTCCGATGCTCTCTACTAAACTCGTTGAAAACTATCGTGTGAAAGTTTTTAAAAAAGCGAAGACGCGTATGGATCAACTTCGCTCCGAGATTTCTTCGAGAATTAAGGAAATGGTTTCTATTAATTTAAATAGAAATCTTTTCACGATAACGTCCCCTACAGGAAGTGGAAAGACGCTTGCAGCATTCGATGCGGCTCTAAGATTTGCTGAGGTCAATAAAAAATCACCTATTATCTACTGTCTTCCTTTTACAAGTATTATCGACCAAAATTATGAGCAAGCAGTTTCAATTTTTAGAGAAAATCATATTATACCAACAGAAGATTTGTTGTTGCGGCATCATCACTTAACTCCCATTGCTTATAAAAAATGTGATGGAACTAATGATAGCGATGAGTGGGATATTGATAAACAGGAAATGTTGGTCGAAACTTGGCAATCAAGGTTCATCATCACAACTTTTGTTCAATTATTTGAGACTATTTTCTCAGGGCGTAACAGAGCGCTTAAAAAATTATTTTTGGTTCCTGAATCTGTAGTAATTTTGGATGAGATCCAGGCAATCCCAAGAAAATTTTGGGGTTTGATTAAGGAAACAGCTAGAATTCTATCTGAAGATTATGGGACATGTTTCATTCTAATGACCGCAACACAGCCAGGAATATTTCTTGATTTAGAGAGTTTAGAGTTACTACCTGAAAGCCATTCATATTTTCAACGTCTCTCTCGCACAGCTCTAGAAGTTGACATTTCCCATGAAATCACTATCGAAAACCTCGCAGAAAAAATCAGCCTGAATTTCCGTGATAATCCTCATCAATCTATAATCGCGATTGTAAATACTGTAAATGACTCAGTAAATCTCTATAAAAAAATTCGTCATCAGTTACCAGATGCACCTATTAATTATCTTTCTAGCAATATCATTCCCATAGAACGCAGAGAGCGATTGCAATGCTTGAAAAAAAGCGAGAGCTGGATCCTCATTTCAACTCAGGTTATTGAAGCTGGCGTAGATATTTCAGCAGATATTGTACATCGGGATTTTGCTCCACTTGATTCTATAGTTCAAGCTGCAGGTCGATGTAACCGTAATGATTCTGGTCAAAGCGGAAAAGTTCATATCTGGAAAATTAAAGAAGAAGGAAAAACACGGACATCTTCATCCATGATTTATGATTCTGTATTGCTCAATGCGACTGAAGAAGTTCTAAAGAAAGAGATAAAATATGAAGAAAAAATTAAAGAATCTGAGTTAATTATGATGGTTAAAGAATATTTTAAACTTGTATGGAGTAGGGGTTCTGACAATGACACTGTCAAATTCCTCAAAGAATTTGACTTCGAAAATCTTGCTAGACATGGCCAATTAATAGCAAACACAAAGGGAGAGAATCGTTATTTTGTCATTCGCCAAAAAGATCCTTTAGCAAAGGATCTCTGGTTGAGATTTGAGAAAATTCTTGAAATTAAAGACTTTAGAGAAAAAAGAAAAGAATTTCAAAAAATAAAGCCAGATTTTTTTAGCCGAATTATTTCTGTTCGTGAACCCTTGCTGAACGAAAAAATTGAATGTATATACGAACCCGATGATTATATTCCCGATACAGGATATGTTAAAAGAAATAAAGAAAATGGATACACAATCATTTAGCGTTTTTCTGAGAGAACTAGTCCTCTATACAAAGCCAGATTTTGAAGGAGATGGAGAGTCCTTGCGAATGGCTGTGACAGCATGCTGGAAGGACAAAAAGGCACTCCACGGACACGGTTACAACGGAAAACCTATCTACTGGTTGCCTCCCATAAGATACTTACCAGGAAAATGTCCAAGATTAATAGCGCTTAAAACAGGAATAGAAGATTTAGATGAGATATATGCAGGACTTGGTAATAATTTGTGCGTAGGCTCGATTTCGTTTAAGATTATTGCAACAGAAATTGTCGACAAAAGAATTCCGTTTGGATTATACGATGAGTCAGTTACATATAACTCCGTTTCTCCATGGTTTGCCTTAAACCAGAAAAAATATGAAGAATATAATCTTTTGGGGGACGGGAGAAAAAGGACTGATCTATTAGAGAAAGTATTTATAGGGAACCTCCTTGCCTTATCCAAAGGTATTGGCTATTTTGTCGAGAAACCGATTTTGGTCAAAATTCAGCGTTACAAAGAACAATTAGTTGAGTATAAAGGAATCCCGATGATTGCATTTCAGATCTCAGTAATAACAAATTTCATTTTACCTGCTGAACTTGGTATTGGGAAACATGTATCTCTGGGATTTGGACGGTTTAGGTTATTTGATAAATATAATGATTAAATACAGATGTATTAAGAGATCGAATTTGCTGGGATTGTGAAAGACATCCTTAGGATTGATCTTGGGATAGATTTATTCCATTTCAACCTCAGCTTCATTCGCCCTTTATTCACAATTTTGGACAAATAAACGAATGCAACTAGTACTCAACACCTTCGGCTGTTATCTTCGGAAGAAGGAACAGTGTTTTCTTGTCAAGAATGAAGACCGGGTTTTTGAAGTCTCAGCTAAGAAAGTCCAGTCCATTATGATTACGACGTCCGCGTTTCTTTCCACAGATGCTGTGAAACTCGCAATGGATAACAATATCGATATTATTTTTCTGGATGAATACGGAAACCCATATGGCCGGGTCTGGCAATCAAAACTGGGAAGCACAACTCTTATACGAAGACGTCAGCTGGAGTTCGCATTCGATGCCCGGGGCCTTGATCTGGCTAAGGAATGGATTATCCGAAAATTCAATAACCAGATCGAATTTCTTACTCAATTAAAGAATACTCGGCCGGAGAAGGCTTCAAAGATAACTGAGTGGATAAGCGCCATTCAGGATATTCTGGAAAAAGTCAGTAACCTTGAAGGTACAATAGAAGAAAAGAGAAACTCAATTATGGGATATGAAGGATCAGCCGGCAGAATATATTTTGAAGCCCTCAGCTACATTATGCCCGACCGCTTTAAATTCGAGGGACGGAGCCGCCAGCCGGCCGTGGATGAATTCAACTGCCTTCTTAATTACGGTTATGGAGTCCTTTATTCATTGGTCGAGAAAGCTTGCATCATAGGCGGCCTGGATCCTTATGTCGGATTTGTCCATGCGGATAATTATAATAAAAAATCCCTCGTATTTGATCTTATTGAAATGTTCCGCATCCTGGTGGACAAAACCGTAGTTTTTCTGTTCAGCCAACGCCAGGTGAAAAAAGAATATTTTGATAAAATCCACAAAGGATTGTCGTTAAACAAGGATGGTAAAGCTTTTTTTATAGAAGCCCTTAACAAAACATTTGAAAAGACGGTCCGTTACCGGAACAGAAACATAAAAAATAGAGACACTATTCAATTTGAATGCCATAGGATCGCCAACCGGATGATCGAGGACAGCGGTAATTAGGAGTTGGCTCAATGATCACCTGGGTCATTTATGACATCGTGAAAAATAAAACTCGAACCCTGGTAGCCAGGGCATGTATCGGCGCCGGTCTCTACCGTGTTCAAAAGAGTGTTTTTTTAGGAAACCTAAACCGGAACCAGATCGATGAGCTGGCGCTTAAATGCAGTGATCTGATCAAAAAAGAGGAAGATTCTGTTTATATTTTCCCCCTTTGTTCAGACGATTTTAAAAAAGTAAAACTATTGGGGCAAGCTTTTGATAAGGAGCTGGTCAGTGATGAGATCATCGCCAAATTCTTCTAATGAGGGAATGAAGGAACAAGTTTCCCAGGAAGAAAGAACCGATGGAATTCTTTTGATGCCCACGGAGGTTATTGAATATTTGTATTGTCCCAGGTTTACCTATTTTCTAAATTGTTTGAACATTCCTCAGCATGAGGAACAAAGATACAAGGTTTTGCTCGGCCGGGAGCTTCATGAGAAGAAAAAAAAGATTAATCGCGAATATTTAAGGAAAAAAATTTCCTGCATAGGAAAGGAGATCGATGTCCATATGGTTTCGCAGAAATATCACCTTAAGGGCATCGTCGATGAAGTGCTTTTATTTGCGGATGGCACCCGATCTCCATTCGATTATAAGTTTGCCGAATATAAGGAGTACGTCTTCCGAACTCATAGAGTCCAATCTATTCTCTACGGCTTGCTGATACAAGATTGGTATGGATGTGAAGTCAGAAGAGGATTTGTTTGTTATACAAGGAGCAATTATAGGCTTAAAGAAATTCCGTTTAGGGAAAAAGACTTTGATGAGGCGATTGGGATAATCGAAGAGATAATAAACATAATCAGCAAAGGATACTATCCCAAAAAAACCAGCTTCAGAGTGCGGTGTGTTGACTGCTGCTATAGAAATATTTGTGTGTAGAGGAGAGAGTCAGGATGATTATTGGAGGTGATTCGTCAATATTATAAATAGCAGAAGAAGAAAACATTCAAGGCGAATTCGATATGAGTTTTTAAATAAAAAGAATATTGCGCTGCCATCTTATGATATAATCGAGAGAACTGTTATCTCGGGAAGATGTACTGAGGTTCTTTGAAAATTTAATTTTATTTCTCCTAATCGTTCAAAATTATTTAGAAATGAAGGAATTATTAATATAAATGTTTGATAATAAAATAAATATAAGACAAAATTCTATGTAAATGCGTCTAAAATGAACAAGATTGTGTGCAAAAAAAGAACAAGAAATATGCAAAATAAGCTCTTCAAAAATCTTTGTAAATTATTTATATTTATGGAGTTGATTTCAATTTGTGGTTTAGAAGTTCCTTCCATTAAAACAAGGATTGAAAC
>JAFGRW010000047.1 GCA_016934935.1 Spirochaetota bacterium
GAACAGGAGCCGTATACGAGGTCCGTACGTACGGTTCTGTGAGAGGGATAAAATCGGACTAATTATCCGATTTTACCCTACTCGATTCGACTTTCTTAGCCACCGGGAATAATCTCAAATGGAGGGAGGCACCAGAAATTTGAAAACATTTTTAAATCATCATCAAACTTAACAATAACGCTGTGAATAGACGGAGGTAAAAACTTCACGGTTCTATTACCGGTATATTCATCAAAAAATTCCATAGCAAGTGATAGCAAATACGAAAGTGTGTAACGAAAAAGGATCATCATGTCTCTAAATCTACTGTATGTAATATAAGAGAGTCTTATGTGTGTGGATTTGTATTTGATTTCACCCTTTTTACTCCGTTCCTGGTACTGCATTGCTTTGTTAAACTGTTTGGGTTTTTTTGCCAGCTTTTTGATATGTTTGTCTAAAATAATATTCATCACATCTGAAATGCTCATTCCGTATTTATCAGCATGATTTTCGATGATTTCCAGATATCTTATGTTTACATTAATTGATGTCCTGATTTCATTACATTTCATATGTATTCCTCCAGTATCTACTATTTATATAAGACTGGATTTTTATAATTTTTGTAAAAAAAAATTTAAAAAATCTAATTTTTGTAATTCTTAGCCAGCAAACATGTATTTTTATAAATTATTGTGATTTGATGTTGAAAATAGATAACAATTTGCACGAGTAATAAAAATGCATACAAGAGAGATTGTAGTGTATAACAGAAGAAAAAAAGAATTTGATGCCTTGGCAGAAATAGGTGATTATCTTAACGGACATAAAACAACTGTCTATTTCTGTATAACAGGGGCTATGGTTGAAGGCTCTAATTCAAGAATGGGAAATGGGCAACAGTATTTTACATTTACCGGATCGATGCTGTATTAATCATAATAATTTATTCTTCAACTGAAAATGGAATTATCTGGAATGCTTCAGTAGGCTTTGCTTTGCCTATCTTTCCGCATCAGAGAAAAAATTTTTGATAATCATAGCACTTCATTTATTCTGTCAATGAGACGGATAAAGTGAACAGCATCGTCTTCACCAAGAGCCGCGATAAACTCTCGGCTCAGCCTAAGGTGATGTAGCGTATGTTCTTTATAAACGGCTTGGCCCTTGTCACTTAGTGTCAAGAGCGAAGCTCTTTTATCATTCGTATCTGTTTTTCTCTTTACCATCTCCAGGCGTTCCAGCCGGTCTGCCATAATGGTCATTGTGCCTGTGGTAACGCCAAGTCTCTCTGAAATTGGTTTCATTCGAACTGGGCCGCACTCGCCAATTTCAGATATCGCGTGGCACTGTCTTGGTGTCAGATTTACTTTACGGGCAACACTCTCTTCCCATTCTGATAATTTTTCAAAAAACAGGGTAATTGATTTATTAAGCTTTATTTCGGTGCTTTTCATATTGTCCTCTTTCATTATTTTTGAACCTCTATTGTTATATGATCAATATGAACCAAATCTGAAATCCTGCTTCTAAAATAGTTGGCGTCCCGCATATTCAGGTCAGCTATGGTTATCATTAATGCCCGGTCGTTTTCCGAATAGCGCCAAAGGTGAATATCCCTGATTGATACACCCTCCGATTCAAGGCGTTTCCTTATTTGAGCGAGCTCCTCCTGAAAATCACCAAAATCCAGAAGAACAGAACCGGAATCTTTAATCAGGTGATACGACCATTTCAGAATAAGTACTGATCCCAAAAAACCGGCTGCCGGGTCCAGAAAGTCGTATCCTGCATGTTTACCCAGAAGAAGTGCTCCAATTGCAAGAACCGATGTAAAAGCATCAGTTATCACATGAGCAATGGCTCCACGTAAATTGGCATCTTTATGAATAGGTGCAGAACCCTTTTCGTGTGCCGAATGGTTATGACTTTTATGGCTGTGGTTATGTGAATGTGCTCCGGACAGTATAACTGCGCAGATAAGATTAACAGTAAGACCAATTACTGCAACCATGATTGCAGAATTAAAATCAATTTTATGGGGATCAATAAGTCTTTTTGCAGATTCGAAAATCATAAAAAAAGCCGTAGCTCCAAGAAGCAGAGCATTCGTATAACCGCCAAGAACTCCGATTTTTCCGGTACCAAACGAGAATGCCTGGTTATTATGAAGTTTGCGTGATAGAACATAGGCTCCAAGGGTGATAAACAGCGCGAATGCGTGAGTTCCCATATGTATACCGTCGGCTAATAGAGCCATTGATCCGGTTAACAGGCCATATGTTATCTCAATTATCATTGTTATAAGTGTTATTACAGATACAATAAATGTTCTTTTCTCAGCTTTTCTGTTTTTCTGCAAGAAGTTGTCATTTTCATGCAGTCTGCAGTTCGAATTATTGTTCATTTTATAACCTCATTTATATCTTGATAGTCAAGATAATAAATATTGTTTGATAGTCAAGATAAAAATTCTATTTATGATTTCTTCAAAATTTACAAAAAAAGCACCTGTGGGTTGACAAATTGGAAAAATATGATAAAAAAGAAATGTAGAATGATAAATATTACTTGGTTATTAATTCTTGTGATTTTTGGGTTTTTATTCAAGAAACTATTTTTTTTCCAATCAATTCCAATTGATCGGGGGTTCATATAAAATCAAAGAGGGAGGTATTGTTATGTCTGCATTGAAAAAGGGCTTGTGGGTTTTGCTTTTATTACTACCGGTTTCGCTTAATTCATGTGATGATCTATTGGACGATATTGAGGATGAGCTTGAAGATACCATGGAGGAAGATGAAGGCGGTATAGAAGGGAGTTGGAGTATTCCCGGAGCTTCTGCAACTAACTATAACGATCTGGTAATCTCGACTGCTGATTCGTCAGGGGTTACTGGAACTTTGTCCACACAAGCGGATATGGGATCCGAAATTCATAGTTTTGACGGTACTCTTAGCGGCTCTGTAAGCGGTGATAATATTGACATCACGGCTTCCGGTCGCGTGAAAAAAGAGATATCGGGGACATATCAATACATTGATAATGTTGAGTATCATCTCATATTAACCCTTTCTGGAGATACACTATCCGGTCAGATGGCAATGACAAAATCCGGAGGTGTTTCGCTTGGTTCTCCATACTATTACAGTATTACATATGAGCGTTGGGATTAGCAGATAAGCCAAATTATTTGATAAACTGTACGTATCGATAATAAGCAAAAATAGTTGACTCAATCTGTTTATGAATAAGAATCGTGCACACCCTTTGCGGGTGCAGGTTGCTGCTTTAAGCGGATTGTTAGCCGGCTTGATCTATGCAATCTGTGAAATAGTGCCGTATTGTCTTTTGACAGCCGGCAGACCGGGGACTGGAGCTGCCTTTGATACGTACAGCCTGTAAAAAGCTGCCGATTAGCAGAATAGCGTTTTTTATTTTCAGCATTGTGCTGTTTCTGTTACTGCTTGTATTGTCTTTAAATCGTGGCGGTACCGTTATTTTCAGGGATCCGGGGCTTGATGCTGCAGTAAGAGCTCATCTCGGCACCATCGAAGAGGGTATATCTCTTGGTCAGCTTAACCGTATTACATCCCTGGATGCCTCATCGTATCAGATTAAAGATCTATCTGGTATTGAAAATCTTCAGCGGCTTGAAGTGCTTAATCTGGAAAACAACAGCGTAACAGACATAACTCCTCTTGCAAAAATTGAGAGCCTTAGGGAGCTTAATCTTCGTAATAACGGTATATTGTCCCTAAAAGATATCGGATTCTCATCCATAACAGATCTGCCAATCATAAAATTGAGTCTGCGCCATAATGTGGTGAGAAGCGAAGGGGCAGAGCCGGAACGTCTTGAGGATATTTCATTACTGTCCCGTATGACTGCTTTGAGAGAACTCGAACTGCGTGATAATCATATTAGTGATTTGTCTCCATTGGCAAATCTCAAAGATCTTCAGTATCTTGACTTGCGACAGAATAAAATCAGTGATATTGTTCCACTTTCCGCTCTAATCAATATTAAACATCTTAATCTGCGCGAAAATCATATAAAGTCACTGGCTCCGCTTAAGAATCTGGTGAAACTTGAGTATCTTAATCTTCATTCTAACAAGGATGCTCGCGATTTTGAATCCCTTGAAAGACTCACTGCCATGCGGGAGCTGATTATGCGGGATGTCCCGCTTGCAAACGGAGTGGGTTATCTTTCGGGTATGAAGAATCTTTATCGTATTAACCTGCGCGGCAGCTCAATAGATAAACCGGATATTCTTGTGAACCTCATGGAAGAAGGAGCGTTGCAGGACAATCACGCGCAAGACATTCTCGCGAATGTTGATATTCGAGACAATCCGCTTTTTGACAGGCCTTCAGCGGGGCTTGAAAAGTTAAAAATATTCTGGAAAAACATTGATTACCGCCGTCCAAAACAGATTGAGTCTGCAGGCGTTACTATACCTGTATTTTCGCACAAGGCCGGTTTTTATACCGATGGTTTTGACCTTTCACTTAATGCAAAAAGCGGTGACAGAATATACTACACATTAGATGGGGAGCTGCCTGAACCGGATGAACCGGGAACCTTCCTCTATTCAGCACCTCTTCGAATCAAGGATCGTACTGGTGAAGATAACTCTCTGTCATTGATTCATACTTCATATCCGGATCGCGAAAGTGAGCCTCTTATCGGGAAAGTCTTTAAAGGAACTGTCGTGCGGGCTCTAATTAAGAAAAAAAACGGAGTAACAGGACCCGTTGTTACCAACTCGTATTTTGTCAGCGGCGATATTTTTAAGCGCTATGGTACACCGGTTATTTCAATAAGCGCCGCCAAGGATGATCTTTTCGGTTATGACAAAGGAATTCTGGTTCCCGGCAAAATCTATCATGAAAACGAGAAGTACTGGAAGGCTTTAAATCCGGGAGCATATCATCATACCAGACCGGCAAACTTTGTTCAGCGCGGTAATATACGTTTAAATGTCGGGGGGCTTACGGTTGAACGATATCCCGGCGGTAAGGTTGCTTTCAAGATTCCCCAACACGGGATAGGTCTTGATTTCAGTTATTTCAGGGCTCCTGTTCCGCAAGTTGTGATTCGCGGTACAAAAAACTACGATGGTTTTCACTACCTGGATAGAAGCTCCACTCAAAATATGCTGGTTTTCCGCGGGCGTTATCTCCCGGAAGTTCTGCCTGCTGGTGCCGTTGTAGAGTGTATCTGGGAGAGGGAAGTAAACCTGGAATTTTTCGAAGCCGACGGTAATATTGCCTTTACGCAAAAGATGGGCGTCCGTGTGCATGGAGAGTCTTCCCGGTCACATTTTCAGAAAACATTACGATTTTACGCAAGAAGCGAATATGACGATCAGAACTATATAGATTACAGGCTTTTCCCTGAATACGAACAGAACCGCTATAAACGGTTTCTTCTGCGGCAGACAACAGAGCGTACCGGGCTTACGGACATCATTGCGCAAAAAATCATGATAAACATAAATCCCGATATGGATATTCAGCGGTATCGTCCCGCTGCGGTTTTTATAAATGGTGAATTCTGGGGTTGGTATAATATCCGTGACAGGTATGACGACTGGTATTTGGCAACAAAATATAATGTTTCACGGGATGATATTACTGCTATCGAGGGGTACGGAAATCTTTTATATGGAAAGCCCGGGGAACAGAAAAAGTTTCTGATGCTTGATAGCTATATACGAAAAACCGATTTGTCAAATAATGATAATTATAAACATCTGAAAAGCCTTATGGATGTTGATAACTATATGACCTATATGGCCGTTGGTATCTATCTTAATTATCAGGACTGGGGAACTGACAAACATCAGCTCGTTTGGCGAATAAGAAAACCTGTTAAAGACGGTCCGGTTCAGCTTGACGGAAGATGGCGCTGGCTACCTATCGATCTTGACGGAACCATTCTTCGTGAGAATAATCCTTCACTGAATCATCTGAAAGATACAATCGAAGACAGGTATTCGGATGCATTTGGTCTGTTTCTGCCATATAGATACCACCTCCATTTTCTTTTACAAAACGAAGAGTTTAAAAACAGATTTATTAATCTTATGGCCGACAGCATGAATACTGTTTTGAGTCCGGAGGGTGCTCATGAAATAGTGCAAGAAGTTGTTTTGTCTCAAAACCGTAGACTTGTTTTGGAAAATGAAAAAAGGTGGGAAGGTGTGAAGAACCTCAATTCATGGGACAGGCAGATAAAAAAAACTTATGCGTTTTTTAAACAGAGGCCGGTTTTTATGCGGCGTCATATTATGGATTATTTTGGCATTGACGGAACTTATTCTCTTGATATTATTGCGGACAGTTCAAGAGGGTATGTGCGAGTGAATTCAATTGATATAAGAAAAGGCACTCCGGGAGTAGGTGATGCAGCGAACTGGAATGGCATATATTTTAAAGGAGTACCTGTCAGTATAGAGGCTGTACCTGCCAGGGGATACAGATTTGCAAAATGGCGAGATATGCCCGGAGATAAGAAAATAACAGTATCACCTGAATCTGATATTGTGATAATGCCTGTTTTTGAAAAGATCTGAAATGTTTATGGTTGTCGTTTAATTAAGTCAAAAGAACCGTTGCAGTTTGCCGGTTTTAACAATATTATGGGGTGAATCAGATGAGTATAATGGATCATATTGTCGGGCTTGCGGCAAAAAACATGTTTTTACCGGGACCTGATATTTTTGATATTATTTTTTCACTGGTCTTGTCGGTTGTAATCGCGATTGTTATTTCACAGATATATAAGCTGACTCACAGAGGAATGAGTTTCGAGCTCTCGTTTATGTCCACGCTTGTTCTTTTGTCGCCGATAGTCGCGGTGGTTATGCTTTTTATTCGCGGAGATCTTGTGCTTTCGCTTGGACTGATAGGTTCTCTTTCGATAATCCGCTTCCGTGCTCCTATCAAGGATACAAGGGACATGGTTTTTCTTTTCTGGTCCATCGCGGTTGGTCTGGGATGCGGTACCTACAACTGGAGCGTTGTAATCATATCAACAATTTTCATCACAATTGTAATGTTCGCACTCTATTTTATCCGTTACGGGCGCTCCAGAAATTCGGACTTTATACTTGTTGTTAACGGCGGTAAAGAATACAACAGCGGAGAGATAGAGACTATAATCTCGGGTTATACAGATGACGCTCGTGTCCGCTCGCATGAGTCTGATGATAATCATTGGGAAATAATCTACGAGATGCGGCTCAAGGATCTGCACGAGAAAACTGTGAAAAAACTTATTGATGAAGTCAAGGCTGTGAACGGAGTTACAAAAGTTTCACTTCTTGCTCCTCAGCTTGCTCTACCGGTTTAATCATGGGTATTGCTGAAAATAAAAAAAATCATGACCCAACTGCCGGAGCATGGCGCTTTGAGCTGAAATACAGAATCAGTTATTTCGATTATTATAAAATACGGTCAGCTCTTGCGCCCTATATGAAAAAAGATTTTTTTACATTGAAAGAGCCGGATGAAAAGTATCTTGTTAGAAGCCTCTATTACGATACCTATGACTACAAGGCTTACGATGAAAAGATGAGCGGAGACTGTGACAGAATAAAATTCAGGCTTAGAACCTATTCTGACACATACAGTGACGACGTAAAAGTCCGGGCGGAGCTGAAGGTCCGCCGCGGTAACGCAATGGAAAAGTTCACTGCTTTTGTTAAAGGCTCCGATTACAGGTGCTTTATGCACAACGGATTATGGAATGTAAAAAATCCGGTGCTTGACGAGTACGCCCGTTATGTATATATGCGTGAGCTGAAACCGCAGATACTTATACAGTATTTCCGTGAAGGTTTCGAAGAGCGCGCGCGGGGGGGATTGCGCATAACATTTGATCATAACGTGCAGAGTATTCAGTCAGATACTCTTTTTCCCGAAAAAAACGCTTTTTTACGGCATCATATGCCGCATACGGTGGTTCTTGAAATAAAATGCCGGAACGAACGGCCTCAATGGCTGCGCAGCCTTGTGCGTGATCACGGCTTAAAAATAATTGCAAACAGTAAGTTCACGCAGGGTATACAGGCTTCCCGCCATGATCTTTATCATCCTGATGGTGTTGTACTTGTGCGGTAAACATGCGCATTTTAATTGCTTGACCTTTAGTATAAATAAATCAATATAAAACAATAAGTTCTATATATCTGCATAATGGAGGCTGTATGCCGCATGTATCAATAAAAATGTATCCTGGGCGCAGTGAAGATATTAAAAAAGATCTGGTTGCACAAATTAGTCAAATTATTCAGGACAAAACCGGATGTGATGATAACAGTATATCTGTTTCGATCGAAGAGATTGCTGCTGGCGAATGGCCTGAAAAGGTGTATCGGCCTGATATTATGGAAAAGGCAAATTTACTGTACAAGAAACCCGGGTATAATCCATTTGAATAATTGATCTGGAGTGATTATGTGACTTTAATTCTAAGAAATATTTCTTTTTTATTTTTACTGTTTCTAATAACTGTTTCATGCGATGGTGCAACTGAGGATCTGGAAACTGTTCTAAACAGCTCCCGAACAAATGTGCATGCGCATGGAAACGATATTTACTGGAAAGGTAAGAAGGTCGGTAAATTCAAGGATGTCTACGGACAAGAAGATGATTATGAACATCTGTTAAAAGAAAGAGGAAAATGGATACTAAAGTCAGGCCGAATATATACAAAAGATAATATTTATGATGATTTCAGTACCACTATCGGTTTTGTGAAAGATATAAGGGATAATAATGGCAATAAGTGTTATGTTTATTTCAGCATGATTGTTCCTGTATCTCCCATAAGTTCGGAAATAGTAACTCATTATTTTGTTTATAATCCGGGAACCGGTGAACTTGAAGAGGTATCAAAAATCCAAAATAGTAGCAATTATTCACCAGTTAATTTTTCATCTGATGTTGATAAACTTTTTGTGGATTATGAACCATATTTTTCTTCTAATGAACAGAATCAGCAGACTATAAACCAGCAATCTGTTTCTGGAACGAATAGTCAATGGCGTTATTTGTTTGTCGAAAGCAGATTTAACTATAGAAGCTGGAAAATGACCCAGGAAAATCCGGATAATGCGCATTCAAAAATCAGTACTTCTGTCGAACCGCTAATGCTTTTGCAAATTGTCGGAGGTGTTGCGGCGTTTGATTCTTTTTTTAAATTTGATTATGAAACAGACTTCGGCTATGGTGGCGGCAGCGTCGAAACTGGAAAAGAGGCTCAAGAGCAATTTGGTCTTGATGAAAACACATCCTATCTCTTAAAACTGGCTGCTGGTACAAAGGGCGTAGAGGTGAATTATCTTATTGAAGAATTTCAATATGGTAATTATGATTATCGATTTTCATCTGATGACCAGGATCCGCAACGTGATTTGCTGCAGCAGCGGGCTTTTCAAACCAGCAGAAGACAAATTGAGGTTTTATACCATCCGGGTTGGCGTGATATCCCCAGGTTAGGTGGAACCGCAGGTAAAACAAAAATTATCGATACATATTTTGGTTACCGGTATATGACTTTTAAAGTGCCTAAAATATTCTATACATACGTTGATGACAAAGATGACGATGACTATAATATTGTTACAGGTGAATCGACTCCTCAGTTCGTCGAGACTCGTGCGCATGTAATAGGCATGGGGGCAAATAACCATATGTCTTCTACAAGTCCGGGTTTTAATTTACTTTATGGTATAGAATTATTCGGGGGATATGCTCAATGCAGGATGAAGAAGTATGATTATTATCATGAAAATTATCTTACAGCAGATGAAAAAGCATCTATAACCGAGTTCAATTATCCATTTGTCGATTTTGGCTTTTCATTGGGGTTTAGTGCCAACTATAATATCGGGATGTTAAAAACATCTCTTTTCGCTATTTGTCATGTAAACTACTATTATGAATTAATTAATAAATTTCAAAGAGGGGATACAGAATCCGAAACAGATATTGTGAGTAATCAGGAAAACAGATTTACTCTTATTACTGCAGGCGCAAATATATATTTTTAGATATTCCTCTTAAAGAATTAACAAAGGTCGATAATTGGCTTATCGACCTTATACTGTTTATGGCCTGACAAGAGGATTTGATTCACATGATGCATTTTCACCATAGTTGTGAACGCATGAGCATTTAAATGTGAAACTTGCTGGACTTATGTATATTGTATCATCGAAAACACCATCAGTGTTTATTAAAGCTCCGCTATTCTCCAGTGTAAATGAGCCGCTCAGCCCTTCTTTTACACTAAATTCGTCAATTTTTAATATCAGATTTTTTTTCGGTGTAGAAGCGTATTCGACAGTTTCACTGATACCCCTGTAGGTAAAAATTGCAGTGGCCCAACTGCCATCGTCAGGATTCTCACTGTAAAATGTGTCAATAGGATGCTCAGCGCCGTGAATAAAAAATAACAGTTCGTGATTACTCTGTGAACTTTTGTCTTTTAATAGGGTGATATCGATATCGTAACCGTGCTCTGTTTTTGAGTATTCACAGAAAATAAATTCAAATCTTGCAGTAATATTCTGATCCCCGCTAACTCTAAGATCCAAAGGACTTGGTTCTCCTCCGTACTCTATGTTGGAATAGTCTTTGTCGTCTGTTTGCTCCTCACAGCTGGTAAATGCAATAGCGCTTATAATAGCTGTAAAAAATATTAAAAAAATAAGTTTTGTAATTTTCATTTTCTTTAACCTGGTATTGATATTTTGAATAGAATTGAATATAATGTTTAAAATATCAACAAAATTTCATGAGAATTTTGTATAAATTTTAATCTGTATATGTTTCAACAGCAGAATTTTAAGTTCGGTAAAGGTACCCGGAATCCTGAAAATAAAGGAACTCCAGAATATAAAAGCCCTAAATTAAAAAAAACTATTGATTCAGATAAAGATTAAATTAATTTTAAGTCTAATTATTCTCTAAGGTGGTTTTAATGATATACGATAATGAAGAACCATACAACTACATCGATAGATTTTGCACTCCCTGGGCGCGTGGTAAAGGACGTAAGTATAGCATTTTCATGATTGTGTTCTTTATTTATGGCAATTATATTGTAATACAAGAAATTTGTACTAAAGACTTGTTTCACACCGAACCAATATATAATGCCTTTATAGCTGTATTAGGTTTAGCTTTATTTTCTTATCATATATTGCTTTTTAGCTTTTTGTTTATTAACATGTGGTTGGTTGCTTATGATGTTGAAATTTATGAGGACTATTTTATTTGTTATAACGCATTTGGTAAAGAAGTTAACCATATATTTTATAGTGATGTCTTGATGATTAAGAAAACTTTTCCTAATGTTGCTAACAACATGAAAATTGTCACAACAAAATGTAAAATCCAGATTTGGGGCGGAATAAACAGATATGGTGAATGCATTGAAAATATCCGGAAACGTTCGGTTAAATTGAAATTAGTAGATTATGGTGGGCTGGATAACTCTAAAATCTGGACAAGAAATGATGAAAAATTCGAAGGTCAGCCGTGAATAAAATTTAATTGCTTTGATATTGGAATAAATGCTTTATACGTAATACCTTATACTTTTGACGCTATAGTATGGACAAATAATTTTGATAAAAAGTAAAATAAGGATATAAAATGGAACGCCTTACAGAAGAAGAATTTGCATATTATCGTTCATATCCTCAGCAGACGTATGGAAAGATTATTGGAGGTTTTTTTTTCGTATTAGCAACGATACTTTTTTTTAAGTCTGCGTATGGGGTACTGTTTGAGTCAAAAATATTTGTAGATTGTTGTGATGATGTCTCAGGGGGGATACTTGTTTTCGCAGGATTATTTATATTTTTTTTAAGTATACTTATGATGGATTATCAAATAGTACTCTTTTGGACGGGGCACTATTTTGTAAAGCTATTTGATAATCGTATTGTAGCTTATAATATGTGGATGCGGCCTAGAACTATTCGATATGAAGATGTCGTTGAGTTTCGTGTTATGAAATTCGTTTCCGGTATGCTTGTGCTAACCAGCACGGGTAAAACATTGCGATTAATATCCGGTATTCAGCATCTAGGTGAGTGTATAGAAAATATTCAGAAGAGAGCTGTTAATCTGAAAAAAATAAACTTTGGCGGTAAGGATAAAATACCAAATTTTTGGAATTTTGAATCCGATTGGCCGGTTAAATATGGTAATCGAAATGTGGAA
>JAFGRW010000048.1 GCA_016934935.1 Spirochaetota bacterium
ATAAAAATTTAAAACAGGAAAACGCAAGCTGAATGATTACACCTTAAATTATTCAAGTAAATGGTCTTGACATTGGGGGCAGTAAAACTGTTAATAAAGCAATAATATAATTAAAACAAGATATTTTAAATTACAATAACTCACAATTGTCAATAATCTTTTGATATATTGCAACAAATCGCATTGTATCTGTTCTTTCCGGTTACAACCACTCCACCATTCTTACAATTCCAAATATATACCCTCTCGATATTCATCAAGAGGGTATTACAAAACACAGAATTCAAATCAACAAATTATTTTGTAATTGCCGCGATAACCGCATCAATATCTGACAAATCAGTAATATTCTTCAATATTTCACCTTTTTCCATAATGATCAAGGATGGCGACTTTGTAAACTGAAGACGACAGGCAATTCTATCAGATTTATAGATATCAATTCGTCGAAGTTTGATTTTGTCACTATACTTTTTTTGAATCTCCTCAACCCTTACAAGATATTCACGATCAAGAGCCTCAGAAGCATTATAGATATAGGCCATAATGAGTCCTTCAGCCTCAAAAATTTCTTTCTGAATATAGTTTTCTTCTTCAATGAACTTCTCTACCATAAATCCTGCAATCGAGCCGTCACCAACAGCGGTTGCAACTTGACGAAGAATCTTTTCACGGCAATCTCCAACAGCGTAAACACCTGGAATATTTGTTTCCATGGATTCATTGGTCAGGATATAGCCGCGCTCATTCAAATTGATCAACCCCTTAAAAACCGAAGTATTCGGGATGTAACCAATGAATAAAAAACAGGTATCTGTCTCGACAGGAATCAGATCACCTGTTTTTATGTTCTTTAAAATCACACGCTGCAAACCATCCTCATCACCCTCAAAAGAATTAACCACAGTATTCCAGACGAACTTCATCTTATCATTTGACAATGCCTTTTCCTGAGCAACCTTGTTGGCATCCATTATACCTTCATCATGCATAACAGAAACGGTCACCTGGCTTGCAAACTTTGTTAAAAACATCCCCTCTTCGATCGCGGCATCCCCGGAACCGATTATCATTACTTTTTTACCCGTGTTACGCGCCGCATCACAGGTAGCACAAAATGATATTCCCTTATCATTCAAAAACTGATCTTCGTTTTGAGCACCGGTAAGCCGGGGTTTGTTACCTGTTGCGATAATTACGGCTTTAGCATAATAATCTGTTCGGAATGTACTTACTATACGATCACTGCAGGAAACAGCGACACTCTTAACATCGGTAAGTTTCACATCGACTCCAAAACGCCTAAATTGCTTGTCGAAGAGTTTCATTAACTCAATACCATCAATCGGTTCAACAAAACCAGGATAGTTCTCAATCTCACTTGTATAAGTGGCCATTCCACCGATTAATGATTTTTCAATTAACAATGTTTTAAGCCTGGCTCTTCCGCTGTACAGAGCCGCGGTCATGCCGGCAGGTCCTCCACCGATAACAACTACATCATAATACTCTTTCTTTTTCTCCATAAGCTACCTGCCCCCTGTTTTTTTCCGTCCCCATATATCAGCAGCTATATAGAGAATCAGCAGAAGGGAAAACTGGACAAAGGCGGCAAGAGCCCACCCGCCAAATAGTTGTGGCAAAAAAACAACTGGTGCGCTTTTAAACTGAACGATAGGAGCCGCTACACCACCAATCATTGAACCAATAATGAAAAAAATTACAACCACCCATTGCTGAAGAAAACCTTCCCCCATACGCATAAATGTTCCCGAAGCACAACCACCAGCAATAACAGCGCCCATACCAAAAAGAAATGCTCCAAGAGCAGTATGAAATCCAACTGGTCTGATATATCCAGCAGCTTTGGAAAAATCTACAGAATCTAAAGATATTCCAAATTTTGTTATGTTAATTGCCATCAAAAGGAATGAATAAAGAGCAAAAGTAATAATCATAGCTTTTGTAAGATTAGTTCCACCAGTTAAAAAGGGATCGCGTAACGCGGCTGTAAAACAGAATCTGCTGCGTTGCAAAGCGTAACCTAATAGTGTACCTATTACCACTATATATGCTCCTTTGGGATTT
Organism: Spirochaetota bacterium; assembly: GCA_016934935.1. Taxonomy (GTDB): domain Bacteria; phylum Spirochaetota; class UBA4802; order UBA4802; family JAFGJZ01; genus JAFGRW01. The sequence continues at coordinate 2,089 of JAFGRW010000048.1, forward strand.
GTCTGATTGGCAACGAATGCCATTACTATTATAACTGCTATAAGAGCTGCACCGGTAATTATCTGGACAGTTTTCCGTCTTTTTCGTTGTGCATCACTCATCTGGGTTCTTCTACCCGATGATCGCGCGATTCGACCTATATTTTCACTCATAAAATGACCTCCTTATTAATTGTTACATGAACCATTTTTTCAGCATGCTGCTTCCGACCATGGCTCCAATGAAAATAAATAGAAAGAAAACCCAACCATGCAGAGAAAAAGCCGATAACCCGGAAAAAAGAGCCCCAATATTACATCCCATGGCCATACGAGCTCCGACTCCCATCAAAATTCCACCAAGTATTGCAGCAATAACCTGTTTATATGATTTTATTTTTTTGATTTTAAACGAAGCGGCCAAAAGTGCTGAAAGCAACGCACCGAGAACTATACCAACGTTAGTTATACTTGGAATACTGTTCCAAAAATTAAATTTTCCCAGTGCTCCATTATAGATAGACCATGTATCAGCGTTAACACCTATCAATTCCAGAAACTTTCCACCCCAGAGGTGCAAGATGCCTGTTACTCCCCAGGACTTTCCAGTAACGATTACAAGAGCAGTTGCCAACACAACAATTACAACAGCCCCGGTTACATACGACCATTCATTCTTAAAAAGAATTTTCCAATAATCAACTTTCTGTTTGTTAGCATTAATTTTTTCTTCAGACATATACCATTCTCCTTAATTAATAATAATTTAAGGAGTGGAAATCATATGTTCAGCATTTTTCGATTACTATATCCCACTCACCTTCACCAACTTCATCGATCTCTACGTTGTGACCCGCTTCCCGTGCCCAATCAGGGATATTTTTCATCGCACAACTGTGATCAATGTTTACAATCAAAACATCACCTTTTTGCATCTTCTCAAGCTCCTTTTGAGCTTTAACAAGAGGCACCGGACAAGCTTCCCCAAGACAATCCAATGTTTTTTCTGCCATAACAATTCTCCTTTGTTTAAAATTCTATGGGCTACTCATCACGAAACAAAACCTGTTTTTTTGTTCCGATCAGACACCTTACATTAATACCGGCAACAAAGCACAAGAACGCACACAAAACCAAAGTTCTGAAAATTTTTTCCATAACAGTAATAAAGAACATAAACATATAAATATGGCGGGGTTTTCAATTTGCAGGCACTTTACAGACGAGATATAACTTAACCCTTTTTATATTAAACTCATATTAGGAATATTCTCGAAATATTAAGTCACAAAACTTATAATAACAAACTAACTATAATTTTCATCCGAAAATATCATTTTTTTTAAAATGTTCAAAAGATTTGCACATTTTCTTGACAAAACAGAGAGAACTATACTATAATTAATAATTGTTCTGTAAAACTTGTTATCCTCCCACCTCTATGAAAACCCAAGCTGTTTGTAGTTTGCTGATCATGTTTATCTACAAACAGGTTTTATAGGTGATCTAAAAAATATGTGGATTACACCTGCCCTTGTAGTCATCGCTTCAGCCACGAAACAAGGAGAAAAACCATGACCGCTAACGATCTTTTAAAAAGACAGATTGGGGGATTATTCTCTGTATCCGCTAACACATCTGTACATGAATGCGCTGCTTTAATGTCTGAAAAACATGTCGGAGCTCTTGTCGTTCTGGATGCAAAAGATAATCTAATCGGTATCGTGTCGGAACGGGATATCATTCGTATTCTTTCAAAAAAACAGATTTCCGATTCAACTACAGTTAAAGAAATCATGGTTCCGTCTGAAAAAATTATTAGTTCTCAGAAAACAGACTCGATCACTGATGTTATGGAAAAAATGAACGAAAACTACATAAGACATATTGTTATTAAGGATGGAGACAAATTGCTGGGGCTTGGATCAATACGTGACGTTGTACGAATGGTACTTGATAGTACACTTCTTGAAAACCAGCAACTCAAGGACTATGTTTATCAGGCGAAATAATTATATGTCTTAACAGCAAACAACCGGCTTCTATGTAAGATAATAAAGACAGCTGTTACATTCGGATAGAAAAAACTCTTTAATTTGTAAAAACATGCCATCCGGCAATTATCTGATAGCATGTTTTTACGCAAAAACCATCTGTTTAAACCCTTTGCACCCAATATTACTTCACAGCCTGATTTCTGAATTATGAATTGCAATACAGCAAAGTCATTTCCCCATATTCTTATTGCAATCATCAGTTATTCGTTATCCGTTGGATAGTCGTGTCCAGCCAATACCCGAACCTGAGGATTCTTTTTAATAAATGATATTAATCTGTCAATTGTCGCCTGGGCTTTATCAACTCCGTCGAAGCACTTTCCGGGTCCACACCCATATTTGATACTGTGGTAATTCATCAAGGCATCTCCAGCCACAAGTACCGGACCATCGCATGTGTTAACAAGATATGAGATGTGCCCTTTTGAATGACCGGGGGTCCATATTGCCCAAATTGACCCATCACCAAAAATATCCACCACTCTACCGATACTTGAATCTGATGCATACTTTTGATCAAAAGCAATCCGATACAGAATATCGGATTTTCTAAAATGTCCAGGCTTCAACAACACGGGAATATTTGGAGAAAACTCGTCAGCACCGGCAACCAGTAATAGAGGTCTTGGAAAAGATGACAACCCGGACGTATGATCAAAATGCAGATGAGTAAAAAAAACACCTTTTAACTTTTCTACTTTTATATTCATCGAATTCAAAATGTTTTCGATTGTATTTTCTGACCGGACTACTGTTTTTGACATTACAAAGGGCAACAGTAATCCCTTCATATTTCCATAATTGTTATTAACATAATCATTTGATACCCCTGTATCAATCATATAAATTCCATGTTCTTCATGGGTTAAAAGATAAGCATATATTGGAACAGTTAAGGACTGATCGGTCATCTCGGCACAAGCAGGATGTTTTAGATTAATCATCTGCGATAAAGAAGAAAGTAATTTACCGGACTGAAGAACAGTTAATGAAATCTTTTTTTTTGCGTCAAACAGTTCAGCATCATCAATATAATCCGGCGTATTTTCAGCAAAAAACGGCTCTTGAGAGCGCAAAAGGCTGAAATCGCTATTTTTGTACACTGTGCACGACATAAAGGAGGCTAATAAAGGCAGAACAATCATTATTAATTTTATCATGGATATCTCCGTTTCAATTTGATAATATCCATTATCGTACTAATAGAAAAATTACGCATTGATTTGAATCAATAACGGCAACCAGAACGAGTTCTGATGCGGCTAAGTGTCTCGGGTGTCATACCCAAAAAAGAGGCAATTTGATAAAAAGGAACCCGGTTAACAAGTGAGGAGTGATTCGCTTCAAAACACGAATATCTTGAATCAAGGTCTGACATTAGAAGGTATTTTTCTCTTATTAATTTCACTTTATAATATGATGCAATAATATCGTTAAAAATTTGCATTAAAACCGTATCTGAGGTTAATAAACCGGTTATCTTTTGTTTTTCGGCAGTTGCGATTATACTTTTTTCAAAAACAGCTATCCACTGTTCAGAAAGCGGTATATTGGACATTTCAAAATTAAAAGTACCGCTAAACTCCCCTTCAACACAAAAATCTGTTGTCTGCTCTTTGCCGTCTATATCAATACAATAATGACGCACTCCTCCTGTAACAATAAAAAATACCCGGTCATCTCTCTCCCCTTCTCTCAACAGTATATCATTTTTTATGTATTCCTCTATTTCAAAAGAATCCCGGATCTGTTTCCAGCACGAAGATACAGCAGGCCATTTTGATTCCAAAAGAGTTTTAAATTTTTTATACAGAATTTCATTTTTCATAATATTACAAGATATAATTGTTTCTGCATTTGCGCAAGCTAAATAGTGATCATAATCCCGACCTATACTAACATTCTAAAAAAGGGTGTGCTATATAGAAAATGGTGCCTGTAATCCTCCACCGATTGCCCCTTAATAATGCGTTCAACAACATTAACAATATAATTTGAAGATGATCTGTTAAGATCCTTGCCCAGAGCATGATCAGCAAGACGGGGAAACCCAAGGTGACCTTTACCGGCAGTTTTCGCACAATATTTTTTCGGGAAAATCATCTCTTTTCCGGTTACACAAACATCTTCGCAAACAGTATAATCCTTAACAATGGCTTTATTAATATCAAGCATCATTGATGTCTCTATCCAGCCCGCGTGAAAATCATTCGGATACTCTTTTATCATTGCATCAACACGACCACTCTGACCCAAATCAGTACCCAGCTCATCCGAAGAAAACATGGCTCCCATCGGAGAAATGGCAATAACATCAAACCGGTGATTGATATAATCACAAGCTTTCTCTATGGCAATAAGATGAAACGGGTCACCATGCGAAGCAATAATCACAACATTTTTAAACCCCCATGAGACAATGGATCTTAAGAGGGCTTTTATGTTTCTTTTTAAAAATTTTGGTGACAAATAAAAACAGCCCGGGAAACCGCGCATACTGCCGGCCGCAAGGGGCATAAACGGCAAATTCAGATAGTTATATGAAGGGTACTTTTTTTGTAACGATTCGACAGCAAGTTTTCTCCAATGCTCGCCAAGCATAAGGTCAACACCAATAGGCATATGACGTCCATGCTCTTCAATTGGAGCAATAGTTACAAAAACAATGCTCATATTTTTATCAAGGGCTTCAATCTCCGGCCAGGACAATTCCATTATCTGCGTCGATACACCACTCACTCTTCGTCGATTTTTATTATTATAATCTGCTTTTATATTCACGCTCATAACCTCTCACTTACAGGTATGGCTATTTCAATTTTTAACGATGATGGTTTAAAGAACTTACCACCTACTGTATATGTCTCTTCAAACGGGCCGGTAATTTTTAAGCCTTTTTTTTCAATGTGACTTAAAATTTTCTGATATGATTCAGGCAGCATATTCATGCTGCCACGATGAACCAATCTGCAAAACTGATTCGAGGGCAATACTTTTGAAAGATCACTCTCCTCTGAATTACATTCGACCGGCACATAAATTTCCATATCATGATCTTCCGCTTCAAGATCCTTGGGTTCGTGAAACACAATTGTATGCGGACCGGTTATTTCAATATGCTTAACAGCAGCTGTTTCAAAAATCCGGCTCAGCATAGAACTTATAGCTGCATGATCCCCTCTCTCTCGAACAGAAAGAACATTCAATGAATCACGTTTTTGAACGACTATTTCTTCAGCTTCACAAATTTGATAAGTAGAAATAATTTTTTCTAACTTTGAACGGCTGTACTCAATATCCTTGAGTCTGTTGTCAAGAGTGTTCAGATGCCCTTTCAGAACCGTTACAAAGTCCTCATTGCTGTCGTTATTATCAATAATTTCATCAATCGACTTAAGCGGCATACCGCACTCTCTGAATATAAGTATCTGCTGTGCGATTAAAAGAGATTTTTCATTATAATATCGATAACCGTTGTCTTGATCGACCAGTGCCGGTTTTAAAAGATCGATGGAATCGTAAAACCTGAGTGTACGTGCTGGGAGTTTTGTAACGGCCGCAAACTGTCCTATTGTGTACATGATACGCCTCCTTTTTCAATTGTCAAAAAAATAAGGCTTTCAGTAAGTGGAAGGTCAAAGATTTTTTTAACAATTGATCAGTATTTATTGATTTACGATTTTATGCAAATGACATTGCCGTTATGAAAATGGCAATTTTTCGAAGTCCACTTATGCCAAATGACATCTTATAATTCTTATTCATTTCGATTAGCAGGTATGAGTCGCATCCAACAATACAGTCCCGAAATTATTATTGGTAACCTCTGATATTTGATTTTTCAATAGATAACTTGCACTCATAGGTGATTATTAGCAGAATAATCAGCTTTTAACTTGAGGGAGAAAGCCGCACGCTTATTACGAATACTTACACTAGACCAGACCGCTAAACGTTATCACCTTCAAAATTATGGTAATTTTTCAAAGTTTCCTGTTGATAACAACAAACTTTTCCTTTCAGAGGACACGATAAAATCGGTAAACTCTTCACTACTCAGTACCCTTATATCAAAACCGTGGAGATCTGCAATTCGACGGCAAAGAGTCAGACCCAGACCGGTTTTACCTGCTTTTGACTGAGTCTGATCTTTAACCTGATAAAACGGATCGAAGATATATGGAAGATCATCAGCAGGTATTGCCGGACCATGGTTTCTGATAGTAACCGTTGTGACACATTTATCCGGTTCACATATAACCGTAACGGGCTGACCGGAGTCCTTCGCGTGACAGTACGCATTATCCAGCAGGTTTTCAATCAGTATTGTGAACAAGCGCCGGTCTGCCTTTATCACTGATCCCTTATCTATTTTTAACAGTAACATCGACCGGTCTATCCGCTGTTTTTGTCTTAGACCATTAAAGAAGTAGAGCAGATCAATATCTTCAAGTTTCAGGGCATCAGTAGTATAGGCCGTTCTGAAAGTTTTAAAAACATCCTCGATTATGTTTTGCATAAGCGTTACATCTTTTTGAATTTCGAGACCTGCCCCGTCATCCAGAAAATCCGCTGCGAGTTTTATCCGGGCCAGTGGTACTTTAAGTTTCTGGTTAACATCGATTAATAGATGATCCTTGACCCTTACCAGATCCGCAAGCACACGGGTTATCTGTGAATAATCCTGATTTAATTTTTGCTCGAATAGTTCATTATTTATCTTCAAAGCATCTCTGCTTCGAAGATAATCATTTTCTGTTTGTTCTCCCGAGATTTCATCCTGCTCGGATCGTGGAGATGCCTCAACATAATAGTTCTCTTTTTGCAATAAAGGCAACTGCATCTCTTTTTCTTTTAATGACAGGTCACTATTATGTACGTCAGAATTTTTTTGTTTTAATAGAACACAAAACAAAACAGCAGGAGAAGCGCAAAGAAAAATCAGAGCAATAATAAAAATAATGGCTGTTCGAATACGAAATAGATCTACAATAAAAAGAGCGGAATGTTTCCCCTTTTTAAGATAATACCCTGCCTTTTGAAATCGAATATGAAACCATGTTTTCTCTCTATTACCTTCAATCATCTTTGGATAATCATATTCATCACGAGACTGCCAGCTGAAATTTTCTGCTTTAATATATATAATAAGTCCGGTTTTAAATGCAATATCTGAAGCTTCTCTTTTGATGAAAGAATCATCTTTATCAGAGATTATTTGGTTAAATAGAAGATCCAGATTTGCGGCTTTTAACTGCTGATTATGTTTTAGTATAACAAATACCGAAAATAATCCACCTGCGCCTACTATTATAATCCAAAGCAGTGTTAATATTAATAGAGTTTTCTTGTTTCTGTTCATTTTTATCCTTAAGAGACGACTTGTAATCAGATTCTTCACTATTGTAATAATTACCCGATATCTATCAGGCAATTATAAAAAAAAAATAATCAGATATTAAATTACACATGCTTTATCAGTTCTGTCAACTGAGAACTGCTCTGACATGTTTAGGATATATATAATTTCCATTAAAATTGACACAGTTAAGTTTATAATAAATTATTTATTTGAGCTCTATTAGGCAATTCTCTTCTACTTGTCGACTATTTTGCAAGATATTGCTAAAAAGTCTTGACTATTTTGCAATATCTTGCAAAATAGTCAATATGGATAGATTTTTGGAGCGGATTATAGTTGAAGACTTAAAAAAGAAACTGGTTATTCTTGTTGGTCCCAGACAGGTTGGAAAGACATGGCTTGCCAAAAAAATTATGCCTCATTACAAAAGACCTTTGTATCTTAACTACGACAATCAAAAAGATAAAACTATTATAACAAACCAGAGTTGGCTGCACTCCACCGATTTACTGATATTTGATGAGCTGCATAAGATGCCGCAGTGGAAAAACTATATGAAAGGGGTTTATGATACAAGACCGGAAAGCCTTCATATACTGTTAACAGAAAGCGCGCGTCTTGGCACCTTCCGCCATAATGGCGACTCACTATTGGGACCTTTTTTTATCCACCACCTGCTCCCCTTTTGCCCATCAGAAATCAAGGATATGCCGCTTGATAAATTTCTGGAACGTGGCGGCTTTCCGGAACCGATTTTAGCCGAGTCACCTATCGATGCAAAAAGGTGGAGAAACCAGTATCTGGAGGGTATAATCAGAGACGATATACTCGATTTTGAAAACGTGCACAATTTTAAGACTTTAAAAACACTTCTTGAAATGTTACGGCAACGTGTAGGAAGCCCTCTTTCTTTTAATTCAGTTGCGAAAGATCTTCAGGTAGCACCCAATACAGTAAAAAAATATATTGGAATATTTGAATCACTATTCATAATTTTCAGAATAACTCCATACTCAAAAAATATAGCGCGCTCCCTTCTTAAAGAGCCCAAGATTTATTTTTTCGATACGGGTCTAGTAAAAGGAGATGATGGATTACGTTTTGAAAATCTTGCAGCAGTATCACTGCTCAAACATTGTTACACTTCAAAAGATGTCATTGGTGAAAATCATTATTTACACTATTTACGTACAAAAGATGGGCGGGAAGTTGATTTTTGCATAGTGGATGATGATAGGATTTCATATATTGCTGAAGCAAAACTACAGGACGGTCAGTCATCCAAATCACTTCACTACTTTAAAGAAAAATATGATTTAAAAGCAGTTCAGTTAACTGCTTATTTAAGAAATGAGTATATTAAGGACGGAATTGAGATAGTAAACGGTGAAAGATTTTTGCGTGAGCTTTATAGCTGAATTGGATTTTGGTACAATGAATAGTCGTGTGTCAGTTTATTATCCGAATGTTAAATACTCTTGTAAATTAATTTACAATATTTGTTAATGAATATAAGTTTCCGGCTATTCATGTAGCAGTTATTTGAAGGTCATAAGGTTCTATTGGAGTAACTATGAAGATAATTTTAGTCGTCACATTGTTTCTAACTTGCTGTTCATCTTTTGAAAGTGAAACTTCCGGCAAAACAAATAAAGATTTCCCTGACGCAGACGGGGTAACATCTATACATGTTACGACCGCCACGGTGCTCCATGATATTGATTCTGCTACACTTGGAATAAATATCAACTATCTCACAGATAAAAATCTGGGTCTTGATTCCAGGCATGATATCAACAGCGCTCTATCTGGTCTCAATACGCGTATCCTTCGATTCCCTGGCGGTGAAAAGTCAGACAATTATCTTTGGGCGCAACATCCCTTTACAAACGCGAATCACTCTCTGGCAATCAAATCTGAAACTGCCTGGCCAAACAGCGACAACCGATTTTGCAGTGATCCCGTTACTGGGAGATTGACTGAAGAAACTCTTAATTTTGATGATATTATACAAGTAGCATCAGGTATTAATGCAAAATTAATGGTGGTTGTAGCTTATGACTCGATATTCTTTAAGGGAGTTGGTAAACCTTTGAAGGAAGACTTAATTGAATCAGCAGTCGAATGGGTAAAATATGCAAATATCGATAATAACTTTAGAGTTAATCTTTGGATGATTGGCAACGAAACGTGGAACAGTAACTCATATAACGGTAGCGCAACTGCGTTACAATATTCGACTGATCTTGCAGATTATTCAGCATCAATGAGAGCAATAGATCCGACAATAAAGATTATAGCTAATTCTAAAGGATATGACTACACTCGAGTACTGCTTGAAAACGCCAAAGAGCATATCGACTATATTGGAATAAGCAACTACCCAATTCATGAATGGTCAGGAGGATACTCTGAATATAAAAATTATTCCGGTTCTCTTCTGGGCGAAACTGATGAAGTTTTACGTGCTATACAATCTTATGGTACAACACAAAAAATAATTATCACAGAATTTTGTGCTATTGACTGGTCCGGAGAATGGACTTCAAAAAATGACACAGGCCACGCTCTGTGTTCTTTTGAAATTGCGGGAGAACAATTGAACAATCCGAATATTGAATATTCATTTTTTTGGACAACACAGTGGGTAAATAATGATGGCTATCCATATCACGCGTTTGACAAAAGCGGCAACAAGACTGCTGCTGGAAAATCACTCTGGCTCTGGAGTCGCTTTCCGCTGACACAGATGGTTTCTATAGAATCAACAACTCTGATAAGATGCTTTGCTTCATTTGACTCGTTGTCAAAAAAGCTATATCTATATATGATAAACAAAGATAATGAATACAATAGGAAAATCTCGATAGTATTGAATGATTTTTCTACAAAATCAATTGGAATGAGTTATACGATGAAAGGCCAATCTTCAGATGATAGTAATCCATCATTAACAGAATTCTTGGGAACTGCAATTTCAGATTCAGGGCTTAATATTACACTACCCGCTCTTTCGATAACAGTTATTGAATTGAACGGAGAGTAACTATTTCAAACCAATCATCTAAACACATAAACTTGTTTTTGATATGGCGTACAAACGTACACCATATCATTAATATAAGCTTAATCTGCAATTTCCTTGATATAAGGCCCTAACACCATCTCATGATAACCTTTGCCGACGGGGACAAGCGGATAAATTGCTTCATCAATATCTGTTATGACTTCAAGAAGAGCAGGTCCGGTTGCGGAAAACAACTCCTTCAAGGCACTGCTGATTTCATCTGTTTTACTGATTCGTCTGCTATAATCGAAACCGAAAACAGAAGCCATTTTTGAAAAATCCGCATCTATCTGTCGTTCAGTTGCAGAATGGCGACCTCCAAAAGAGAGGTTTTCCAGGTTACGAACCATACCATCGCTTCGATTATTCAGCAGAACTATCTTTACCGGTAAACCGTATTGAGCAATTGTATGAACCTCACCCATGTTCATCCTGAAACTTCCATCACCATCAATAACAAGTACTTTTTTTTCAGGATTAGCATAATAGGCGCCAATAGCTGCCGGCATACCGAAGCCCATCGTTCCGAAGCTGCCAGAAGTCAAAAAGCAACGTGGAGTCGACATTTTTATATACTGTGCGGCAAGCAGCTGATGATTACCAACCCCGGTTGTTATTACAGTATCCGGAGGCAAAAGCCGGTTAATCGTATCTATTACATTAGCCTGTTGAATTTTATCGCTTTCACGATTATAGTCTAACGGCCATCTTTTCTTTATCTTTGCGGCATGATTTCCCCAACCGGAAAAATCCAGATCTATCTCCTTATTGCAAGCGTAACCAAGAAGATCACCAAGTATATGTGAAACATCGCCAACAGCCGAAAAATCGGGTTGGCGTTCGATTCTTATCTGTTTCACCTTGGCTGGGTTAATATCTATATATGCAATTCTGGACTTAATCGCAAATCCGACTTTTTCAGCAACACGGTCATCCCAACGCACACCCAAAGCAATAAAGAGGTCATTTTCTTCAATTATTTTATTTGCATAGGGAGTTCCGAACATGCCTAAAAGGCCCAACGATGTATCATCTGTTTCATCAATTGCCCCCTTACCCATCAAAGTATTAACCGAAGGGATGTTAAAACGTTTGCTAAATTTGCGTACTATTTCGGATGCGGCTACGCTATTGACTCCACCCCCAACATATAATAACGGCCGTTTTGATGAGGCAAGAAGTTCGAAAAATCGAAAGCATTGTTGTTCTGATAAATGTGCTTCGCTCTGGTACGCACTCTTGAAAAGATCTACTGGAAGATCCTGATAAGCGCCTTCGGCCTTTTGAAGATTTAATGGTATATCAATTACAACCGGTCCCGGTTTTCCGTTTTGAGCCAGAAACCAGGAATCCTTGATAACTGATTCTATACGCGAAATATCATCTACAAGAACTACAGCCTTGGCAGCGCCTTCAAATATCTGACTGACATTAATATGCTGAAATGAGTCAGTGCCTAACTTATGCTCTGGCACTTGCCCCGCAATTACCAGAAGCGGAATGCTATCGGCATTTGCATCGGAAACTGCAGTTAAAGTATTTGTTATCGCTGGACCCGAGGTTACAACCGCTACACCCATTCTGCTGCCTGAACGTGAATACCCACCAGCACTAAAGGCGGCTGACTGCTCGTTAGAATTTACTACAAACTCAATATCTGATTGGCCTATCTCGTCTATAACCGGTAAGATAGCAGCTCCGGTATAACCAAAGACATGAGTAACTCCGAGATCCCTTAAAGACTGAACCAGAATTTTTGCACCTGTCATAATTGTCTCCTTATATTATTCGTTTTTTATTCGCTAGTTTGTACCCGCTTAATTTCTCTATCCACACATTCGGAATTTTATTCCGCTTTTATCATGCAAGCATAGTGAACAGATCCAGCCTGCATTTTAATGTAAAGTGTGAGCAATCGAATAGGAGGTAGGTAATTATTTTACCTACCGTCCTCTCACACCACCGTGCGTACCGTTCGGTACACGGCGGTTCTTTAGTTTTCACCTA
>JAFGRW010000049.1 GCA_016934935.1 Spirochaetota bacterium
ATAAATATGATATAGTAAAAGGTGAACAAATCTTTGAATTGATCGCCAATCTTGTTAAGTCAGCTGATCAGAGAATTGTAGAAATCGGAGAAGTTCTTCGCAAACAAAATTCTCGCGGAGAAATTGTGTTTATGTCTTCGGAAGCGGATCCGTTTTCGAAAAGTGGTGGTCTTGCAAATGTGGTTTTTGAACTTCCACGAGAAATGGCTAAAATGGGCGAAAAGGTTTACGTAATAACCGGCTATTATCGAAACGGAGATTCGAAAGCTGTACTGAAAATGACTGAAAACGCCAAGAAATACGGTGTTACCTATTCAGGCAAAAATGTTCGTTTTAAGATAATGGGCTCTGAATATGAGGTTGGTGTACATATTGCTAATGTTAACGGTGTTACATATTATCTTCTGGATCATCATGAACTTTTTGATGGGCTTTATTGGGGTGTAACCTCAGAAGAGAAGCTAAGACGCAGGATAGGGTTTGCACGCGCATGCGCTGAGGTAATCTGCACTTTTGCCTTGCGTCCATATTTCACCTTTACAAATGATGCTTTTGCTGCTCTTTTTAATGGAGTGGTGCGTTCTGATCCGAACTACAGCCAGCATCCCTCTTTCTCTCAAAACACCTATTTGCATATTATTCATAACGGTGGATGGCAGTATTTTGACGCATACGAACGTTATGAAAACGGTTTTGATCTTTTTTCGCTTTTTAATCTGGACGGCTGGAAAGCGGGTAATTTTCTTGATCCGGTTCATCCCGAACGTATTAACTGTATGGCAGCCGGTATAAGGTTTTCAGACAGGGTTATTACTGTCAGCCCGTCTTATGCAAGACAGATTGAGTATCAGAGTGATGGTCTTGAACATATTTTATCAAATGTTTTAGGAATCAGTAATGGAGTTGGCGCTGATCTTTACGACAGGATAAAATACAGGTTTGATCAGTCGGGTTTTGTTGATAGAAATTATAAAGGGTTGGTTAAGGCCGTAAAGGCTGATAAACATCTGTTGGAAATAGTAAACTCGAGGTTTCCGGAAATTATAAAAGGATTAAAGGCTGTTGAGGATATCAAGGATGATAAACGCCGTTATATTGTTAGTCGCTATATGTATAAAATGATGCTTCAATTTGAAAGGGGATTTTATATCGATCCTGATAAAGTTCTCTTTTGTATGATTCACCGAATTACAGAACAAAAGGGGTATCAGCTGCTTTTAGATACTTCGGAAGGTATTTTTAAAACTCTTCAAATGCAGGGGGTCTTGGGAGGTTCCGTTTCATCTGGAGACAGATCCGGTGAAGAGATTGGGCATGGACTTTGGCTTCTAGGGCAGTATTATCCGAAGAGTGCCAATGTGGGTATAGGATTTCAGGATGTTAGTGTTCCGTTGATGGCTTCGGATATTTTCTGTATGCCATCTCTAAATGAGCCTGGAGGAATATCTCAACTTGAGGGTTTTCTGTGCGGTTGCCTTCTTGTGGCGAGAGCTACCGGGGGGTTGCGTGATACGGTGTTCCCAATAAGAAAGAATGGTGAAGTTATTGAAGGAAATGGATTTCTCTTCTCAGATTATACAGGGTGGGCTTTCTATGATGCCATGGAACGCGCTGTGAAATTTTTCCGTGAAAACAGTGATGATACAATATATGAGGCGCGTATGAATGCCAGGAAAAGTGTGTTTTACTGGGATATCGCAGCATCCCGTTACATCGAAAACATTTATGATATGAAAGAAATTGTAAGAATCAATGATCGGGTTGTGAAACACTAAAACGTGATAGATCGGCGATGATCTGCTCGATTGTTTTAAACTCTTCATCACCTTCACTGTATGGGCGACCTTTTATGGTTATGGCGGCTCTGTTTTTATTGACTGTAATACTTGTGATGTTGCCTTTTTTTGAAAATTGATTTGTATCAAGAAAATTACCGGTTAGCTTGAACCCAAAAAGCTCTATGACAATTTTTCCTCCATTTTTCAATGAATCGAAAGGTGAAGAAAGGAATTCTGTAATGGAGGCCGGTTTATAAACAAGTCGTATGGTCAGTTTTTTGTAGTCACCGTAAGAAACGAGAGAGTTGTTGAAATTCAGTACGCCAAGAGCATTTATCCACTCCCTGTAGTACGCAATTTGTCTGAAATAAATTATTCTTACAGTTTTATCTTTCAAAAATTCGTTTATGTTCATTTATTTCCGTTTTGGATGAGTAATAGATTCATATTATTAACCTGGTTCAGTTCGGGGGTAAACTACCCGCATGTCAAGCGGCTATTACAAGGATGTTAGTTGCTAACGTTTTTAAAAAAATACATTGACAATATGGGGTTATATTTTTCATTGGCACCAATGATTCCTGTTTGTGAAATTACCGGAGGGTACAATGTTTATAAGAAAGTCCAAAATTGATATGATTATACAGAAGGAAAAACGTAAGGAGTTTTTACGCTCAAGTGCCGAATTTGAAAAGCTGCATAAAAAAACTGTCGCAGAGCTTGCGCAAAAGCAGGAGAGTGAAATAAAAGATATCACAAAGTATTATGAAAAAGAGCTTAAGCGTAAGCAACAGGAGATACTTCAGCTTAGACAGGAAATATCAAAGAATCACGATCTTTACCAGAAAATTCGCCAACGGGAACTTGAACTGGATAATCTGAGTGCAAGTTTTGATACTGTACTTAATGAGATGAATATCAAGGTTCAGGAATCAATTCAGCCATTTTACCGTATGCGCGCAAAAATTGAAACTACAAAAAGAATATCTGATAAGCGTGACAACAAGGTTCAATCAATATTCCAGGCTATGTAGAGGGTGTTGGCCATTGTGAGATTGAGCCGATAAGTTCGGTATCTTTGCTGGTTATTCCTTTTTCTTTGAATTTTTTTAATAAAATTTCTTTTGCACGGGAGAGTCTGGATTTTACAGTACCGACTGATACAGAGGTCTCATCAGATATTTCATCATAACTGAAATTTCTGTAAAAGAAAAGTATAAGTACTTCGGCATACTCTTCTGGTTCGATTGATAGCATTATATCAAGAATTTCTTCTCGGATGCTGTTTTTTGTGAATTTCTCTTCAGGGTCTTCGTGTTCGTGCTTGTCGAGCGCTAGTAACTTTTCTGAATTATCAGATTTTTCGGTTTTTCTGAATAGATCGTTACATTGGTTGATTACTATTCTTTTAAGCCATGGATATAGCATCTCCTCATTCCTGAGGCTATCGAGTTTACCGTAGGCATGTAACAGAGCCTCTTCGACCATGTCTTCTGCATCAAAATGATTGCCCATTTTAAGATATGCAATTTTTAAAAGAGCTTTCTTGTATTTTGCAGCTTCAATAAAATAATGTTCTTTAGATAGCATATTTTCCTTTGATTGTAATGATTCAGTTATAATAGATTCTGTTTTAATACTGTTTATGAATATCAGAAACAACTGTAACACTATTTTTAGGTCTGTCAATCTCTATGCGGGTTAAAGTGGAATAATTTCGTCACTGCGAATTGAGAGTTATACGTTACATCAGAGTCTGATTTTCCAAAGGATTTTAGAAGTTGATAATTATTTCTTGCCAATAATCAGCAAAACAGTAGAATAGGTATATGGATGAAATTATCTTCATTCATGTGGATTTTAATGTTATTAAAAGTAAATAACTATATTACAGGATATATGATATGGCTTCAGTTTCCATAGTTGTACCTGCCTATAAAGAGGCTCAAAATATTCCAGTTCTTGTCGAAAGGCTTTATACCGCATTTGATAGTAGTGATCATAGTTGCTCGGTGATTATTGTTGATGATGATTCTATGGACGGTACTGTTGAGGCAGTATCAAGGCTTAAAAAAAAATATCCCGTTCAATTACACGTGCGTACCCGTGAGCGAGGGCTTTCTTCGGCGGTTTTGGCAGGATTTGCTCTATCAAAAGGAGATATCTTTATATGTATGGATGCCGATCTTTCGCATCCTCCCGAGAAGACTGTGGAAATGTGTGACCTGATTGAAAAAGAAGGAGCAGATTTTGTAATAGGAAGCCGTAATGTGGCAGGGGGATCTGCTGATAGTTTTAATCTTTACCGAAAACTTAACGCGTTTGTTTCTCGAATGCTTGCACGACCACTTGCGAAAACCAGCGATCCTATGGCAGGATTTTTCGCTTTCCGATCATCTCTCTATACGGATCAACTGGTTTCGATGCTTAACCCCGTAGGTTGGAAAATATGTCTTGAAATACTGGTCAAAATGAAGCCTGAAAATGTACGTGAAATACCGATAGTTTTCGCTGAGCGTTTATATGGTGAAAGCAAGCTATCATTAAAAGAACAGATTAACTATCTTGTACATCTTAAAAGACTATACTATCATAAATTCAAGGGTTTAGCGCGCTTCATGGTCTTTTCTGTAGTTGGAGCAAGTGGAATAGTCGTGGACTTAACAATTGTTTTTGTTGTAACAGATATTGCGGGTGCTCCTTTCAAGTATTCACGTATTGCCGGTATCGCGGGTGCCATGACTACCAATTTTATATTAAATCGTTACTTTACTTTTGAAGAAAGGCCGGCTCGTAATATTTTTACGTCTTATGTTTCCTTTGCGCTAGTTTGTTCATTGGGTGCTGCTTTAAATTGGTATGTATCCATGAAGATGCATTCGGGTTTTGGTATGCACTACATAATTGCCTCGCTTACGGGCATTGTAGCTGGAACTTTTGTAAATTATGCCGGAAGTACATTGCTGGTTTTCCGGAAGTAGACACTTCTTGTTAACCGGTAATTCTTGCCGGAATTGAGGTTTCTAAACTTATTGATTCGGTGACTCATTATGAAAATATATAACATTCCACTTATATTGGAAGGTGGCGGCTTAAGGTGTGCATTTACTGCTGGTATTCTTGAATACTTTCTGGATAACGGTATAGAGTTTTCACATATTTACGGAGTTTCGGCGGGTGCTTCTGTTGCTGCAAGTTATCTTGCAAAACAGAAAGGGCGTAATTGTCGTATAAATGTTGATATGCCTTCTGATCCAAGGTTTCTGGGAGTTTGCAATTTTTTTCGAGAGCGCAGCTTTTTCGGTATGAAATATTTGTACGATGAAGTTCCCAACCATATTGATCCTTTCGATTTTAAAACATTCTTTGAAACAAAAACCCGTTTCTTTACAGTTGTAACCTCTCTGCAGAGTGGTCTTCCCGAATATATTGAAAATAGCAGGCATGATAAGCAATTTTCAATGAAACTTCTTGCTGCAAGTGGCAGCATTCCACTGCTGTCTCCTCCTGTTAAACTTGACGGAAAATTCTATTATGATGGTGGTGTATCAGATTCCATCCCTGTAAAAAAAGCTTTGCAACAACATGATAGGGCTGTTATAGTTCTAACCAGGCTTCGTGGCTATCGTAAAAAAAGTCAGAAATTTAAAAAATATCTCAGATTCAGGTTCAGAAAATATCCGGAATTTGTTAATGTAATGTTGTCAAGAAGTGATCACTACAATTCAACGCTTGATTATATTGACGATATGGAGAGAAAGGGAAAAGTCCTTGTGATTGCTCCGGAAGATGCCGCTATCATGGTAGGGCGTATGGAACGACGACGTGATAAACTTAAGACTTTTTATGATTATGGATACGATATAATAAATAGGCGTATTAATGATCTTGATAAATTTTCCCTCTAATACCTCCTGCCGATCAGGTTTTTAGTTTGAATTCCCTCAAAACGTATTGTATACTGTTTATGTCCGGTTATGCGTGTTAACCGAAATATCTTAATAAGAAAAGTTATTTAATCTTTTATTATGAAGTATAGCGGTTTTCTTTACTATTTAATAAAACAAAGTCTCTGTTAACATATCTAAAAGGGGGTTAAAATGAGTGATACTATCTGGTGGCAATTTGACGAGGTCGAACGCTTTATGTATGAAGGCTTTAGAGCTATTGGAGTTCCAGATCATGAAGCCAAAGTTTGTGCCAATGTATTGATAACTGCTGACAAGAGGGGTATAGATTCTCACGGAGTAGGTCGTTTTAAACCGATATATCTGGACCGTATATGGGCTGGCATACAAAATCCGGTAACCAATTTCGAAATTGTGCGGGATACGGATACAACAGCGGTTGTAGATGGCCACAACGGGATGGGGCACTATATTGCTGTTAAAGCAAACGAGATGGCGGTGAAAAAAGCCAAAGAGTCTGGTGTTGGAATAGTTGCGGTAAGAAATTCAACCCATTATGGAGCAGCATGTTATTATCCTTTAATGGCAATTAAAGAGGGGTGTTTCGGCCTTACTGCGACAAACGCACGTCCATCAATAGCTCCTACATGGGGGGTAGAGAATATGCTTGGTACAAATCCCATGACCTGGGGCTTTCCTACGGACGAGGATTTCCCCTTTGTTCTGGATTGTGCTACCTCGGTCACACAACGTGGTAAAATTGAGTATTATGGTCGTCTTGATAAAGAACTTCCGGCAGGGTGGGTAATAGGTCTTGACGGCAAAGACCGTACTGATACAAAACAGGTACTGGAAGATCTTACCAAGGGAAAAGCCGCGCTTACACCTCTTGGAGGTTTGGGTGAAATGACAGGTGGCTATAAGGGGTACGGTTATTCCATAGTTGTCGAGATACTATCTGCCGCACTGTCTGATGCCGATTTTTTAAAGGCACTTAATGGATCAGATGAAAGCGGCAAAAAGATTCCGATTTTACTTGGACATTTTTTTATGGCTGTTGATATTAGTCGTTTTTTACCGGTAGAAAGATTTAAAGAAATTACAGGGACAATGATGCGACAATTACGTGATTCTAAAAAAGCGCCTGGTGCTGAAAAAATATATACACCAGGTGAAAAAGAGCACGAGGCCTGGCTTGAACGCAAAGACAAAGGGGTTCCTTTTAATGAAGCATTGATAAAATCGTTCCGCGAGGTTAAAGAGAAACTTAATCTAAAGATGGATATGCCTTTTTAACAGCTGTGGGAGTAAAGATGGGTAATGGTAAATTTAACAGATTTTGTCTAATGCTTGAGATGCTTGACTATGGCGAAAACTATCTTGAGGCAATATGGAAAAATACCATAAAAGAAGCCCGGGCAGCTGAAGTAGCTCTAATAATTTTTGTGGGTCAATTAATCGGTACCGGGAAGAGTGATGACGAGGTGCAAGCGGCACTCTTTAAATTGGCCAGGCGCCCAGTTTTTGACGGATATATTCTTTGCGGTACTGTGTTGAATCATATAGGAAAGCACAATTTTTCCCGTATAGGCAAAGAACTTGCTAACATGCCTGGAATCGTAACTTCATTTGCTGTACCGGGGTTAAGTACAGTTTCGGTAGATAACGCGAGCGGCCTAAGAGAAGTTGTACGACATTTAATTAATGATCACGGATACAGGCGAATTGCATGTATCCGTGGCCCGAAAAACAATATTGAAGCCGACCTGCGTTTTAAGGTATGGAAAGAGGAAATAGAAAATGCGGGCTTGGACGAGAGTCTGGATTTACTGGTACAGGGTCATTTCAACTCAAGAAAAAGTCCGGATGTTTACAGAGACTTAAAATCATTAGCAGGTGGAATGCCACAAGCTGTTGTAGCTTGTAACGATAATATGGCAATACATATTATCGATCATCTTCTGAAAGATGGTTACCAGGTACCCGAAGATATTGCTGTTACAGGTTTCGATAATATTGCTCACGGGCTCTATTTGCAATGCCCGCTGACAACTGTTCACCAGCCAATAGGTGATACGGCTGTTGTGGCTTTGCGCAAACTTATTGAAGAGACTACAAATGGACGCCCCTCTTCCGAGACGGTGTTGCCCTCTACACCTGTATATCGCCGCAGTTGTGGTTGTGCAAACAAACATGATAACACTTCCGAGCCTTTACCCGGGCTTGATTCCGATTCTGACAAGCTAGAGACTATCTTCAGATCCGATGCGATGAATAAAACTGATATGGATTATGTTAGATCGGCCGTAGCCGGATTACACCAGAAAAACTGGGGTATACTTAATCTTTTGGAACTGTTTAACTCGTTTATTCATGCTACGGCATTAATTGACTCTGTTAAGGATCTAAAATCAATTTTACATCATTGGCTGCCTCTTTTTGGTATCAAAACGTTTAGTGTCGGAGTATGTCTAACCGCAGATGGAAGTTACGAATCAGTAAAGATACAACTAAATCAAGAAGCAATAATTGCCGAGCCGCCAGAGAAATTTATGCTTGTTGCATGCGAACCACAAATAGACGGTGTTATTGAGGGAGTAACTTCTTATGACTCATGGGAACTGGCTCCGGTGGAGTGGCTTGATAATGTGGGAACTACTCCTCTTGTATGTCTTCCTTTGACTGTTAAGGATAGCTGGTATGGTATTGCGCTTCTTGAAATATCCGGTGGGGATTCCATGCTTTACACAAGCATTCAGAATCATTTGGCAACAATTCTTGACCGGGAGTATCGTCTTGAGAAAATAGTTAAAATGGCAATAGAAGAGCAGACACGAACTTATAATGAGCATGAGAAATTGACTTCTTTATCTTCGCTTGTCAGGGGAATGGCGCATGAGATTAATACTCCTCTGGGGATAGGTGTTACCAGCAGCAGCTATATAGCAGAAAAAACAGGCAGGCGCCAAAAAGATTTCAGTGAAAACAAAATTACAAAGGCCGGACTTGAGGACTATTTAAAGGAGGTTTCGGATGCTTCAGAAATAGTATCAAAAAGTCTGAATCGAATTTCTAACCTTGTAAAAACATTCAAGGAAATTGCGGTTACTGAGTCTGACCACTCTAATAATAAATTTGATTTATGTCATATTCTGCATCAGGCAATCGAAACAAATGACCGGATTTTGAAAGCTGGCAATATTGCTGTTAAACTTGAGTTACCTGATGAGTGCACTGTTTTTTCCTGTTCGGATGCTTTTAGTAAAATAGTGGATCAGCTTATATGTAATGTTGTAGAGGTAAGTAAAGAGTCTAACAAAGAAGTAATTCTTCTTGTCTCGTTAAAACCATATTCTGAAAAAGATTCATTGATGATTTTATCATTTGAAGATAACGGATCGGGGATTAACAAGTCTGATTTACCACATGTTTTTGAGCCTTTTTTTACAACGTGGAGAGGGAGCGGTCATAACGGGTTAGGCTTGCATATTGTCTGGAATACCGTTAAGTATCTTTTAAATGGAGAAATTAGATGTGAATCCGAAAAAGGTAAGGGAACTATAGTTGAAATTGTATTTCCAAAAAAAGTATAACATGATAATCATACGAGTGTTAACGAGATAAAATGTCAAGAAAAGCCAAAATAGGTTAAAAACTTTGAATAAAACGTTTTTTCGAACTAATCTACAAAAAACCCTTGCTCACATAATCATGTTCATTAGGCCTGGTAACCGTAGTGAAAAACTAAACAAGGATGTATGATGGCTGAATTTATAAAATCGATTTTACTTCTTCTGGTACTTTTGAATCCCTTTCTGGTTGTTATCTACTTGATAGATATTATTCAGAAACTTGACAGTAAACGCTTTCGCAACGTTTTGATACGAGCCGGATTTATTGCTGCTGCTGTATTTGTCTGTTTTTCAATATTGGGTACAGCTGTCTTTTCCAGTTTTTTCCAGGTTGACTTCGCATCATTTCAAATTTTCGGTGGAATCGTTTTTTTACTTATTGGTATACAATTTGTTTTCAAAGGTCCAGATGCCATTGAAGTGCTTCGTGGTGAGTCCGAGCATATTGCTGGTGCTGTTGCGATGCCTGTACTTATAGGCCCTGGTACAATAAGTGCGAGTGTTGTAATTGGTGAAAGACATAATCTTGTTATCGGAAGTCTGGCTGTGTTGGCGGCAACGGTTCTTTGTATAGCAACCATCTATATATTGAAAAGAGTTCACGATTATGTGCGGACTCGACGTGAAGCCCTTATTCAGCGGTATATAGAAATTGCGGGACGTATAACAGCGTTATTTGTTGGAACTGTTGCAATAGAGATGATTTTTCAGGGATTGAAATCCTGGATAGCTAAAATGATCATATAAAATATCCAGTATAACAAATAAATTATATTAATGGTTCTGTTCTAATTGTCATTCAACGATTGTGTTTTTCCGGGTTTAGAAGTTTTTTTGCTTTGAGAGAAAGTTCACTTAACGAATAGGGCTTTTGGATAAAATCCCTGATTCCCATCTTCATTGCTGATTCTATTCTTTCATCCTGTTTAAATCCGGAAGCTAGTATTACTTTCACATCGGGATTAATCTCTTTTAATTTCTGATATGTCTCTTTACCTGAAAGACCGGGCATAATCATATCCAGAATAATGCCAGAGATGCGATCATGGTTTTCCTTATACAACGCTATACCCTCGTTACCGCTTTTAGCCGTTAGTACTTCGTAACCACACTCTTCCAGCATCGCTTTTGATGTCTTACGTAATATTTCTTCATCATCGATGACAAGTATTAAACCGGATCCTCTTTCAATAATGTTTTTTTTAGGTACTTTTTTATTATCAGCTGTTTTTGACTCGATTAAAGGAAATAGCAGTGTAAATGTTGTTCCTCTGTTAATTTCGGAATAGACTGAAATTTCACCACCATGTTTTTCTATAATACTGTAAACCATTGAAAGCCCTAATCCGCTTCCTTTACCTTTTCCCTTGGTCGAAAAGAAGGGTGTAAATATCTTTTTCAGGTCTGCTTTTCGTATTCCTGTGCCACTGTCTTGAACATCCAGTCGAATTTTTTTTATTCTATTTCCTGACAAATCGTTCGTCGATATCTCCCTGATATCCACAGAGAGAGTTCCCCCCCAAATATCACCATCCGGACGCATTATTGTCATAGCATGTGACGCATTAATAAACAGATTGAGCAAAACCTGTTCGATTTGGTTAGGGTCCGCATTAATAAGTGCGGGTTTATCAAGATATGTTGTTTTGATGCTGATTGATCGGTCAAAAGTGTTTTTTGCCATTTCGCTGACTGATTTCACCGATTGATTAAGGTCAACGGTTTCGAAGGTGAATTCCTGATTATGTGAAATTGTTAAAAGTTGTCGAACAATGTCGGCGGCCTGTTCGCCGCTTTGTTCAATAAGTGAAATGTGATCAAGTAATTTGGTTTTGTCAATAGTGTCATTATTTGAAAGCTGCTCCTTTAAAAGAGAAGCTGTTCCGATTATTCCGCCGAGTACATTGTTAAAGTCGTGTGCCAATCCTCCAGCAAGGGTGCCTACAGCCTCCATTTTTTGTGATTGTATTAATTGCATGTCTTTTTTTATTTTTTCGGTTTCATCGCGAAAAACAAGCACAACTCCAAAAAGAGATCCATCGTCACGAATTATGGGTGCGGCACTATCGCTTATACGGTATTCGCTATTGTCTTTTGATATAAGAAGTGCATTTGGCTGTAAATTAATTATTTGTTTATTTTGTATTACCTGAAGAACAGGATTAGGAAGCGGCGTTTTGTCGAGATAGTTTACTATTTTGAAAATGTCATCAAGAGGTTTACCGGTTGTTTCACTGTTTCCCCAACCAGTCAATTCCTCTGCGATAGGATTCATACGAACCAAAAAACCATTGTTGTCTGTTACAATAACGGCATCGCCAATTGAATTTAATGTTATACTGAGATTTTCTTCATTTTGTTTGATCAGGTTTTCATTTTTTTTACGATCAGAAATATCGCGCATAATAGTAGAAAAGTATTCGATAACCGAGTCATTGTTTTTGTGGCAAACAATGACTTGAGATACGGGGGTTTCGACGCCGCTTTCATCTATTATTGCCGACTCTCCAGCCCATATCCCGGTTTTTATAGCTTCGAAATACCCTTCGTGTTCAAGCAGATCACGTGCCCATTCAGGATAAAGATTGTATAGATTAAATCTGGTTATATCGGTATTTGATAATACCCTTTTTAGTGAGCTATTCATATACATAATTTCGGATTCACTGCGATACATGCATATCATATCGCTTGTGGTTTCCAGAATGGTAACTAACCTTTTTTGTTCACTGATTATTTGTTGTATCGAATCTTTCATATCTTTGAAAGATACCGCAAGAATTCCCAGCTCGTCTCTTGTGTGAGTGGGGATATTCTGATCCAGATTTCCTGCAGCCACGGCCGAAACAGAATTAATCATATTATGAATAAATTGCAGGTAGGGTTTTGTGAAAAAAATTGATAAACCAAATGTTATAAGCATAACAGTCATCGCCGAGACCACAACCAGAATAACCGTAGTTACAATTTCCATTAATTCAGTATGTTTTTTTAAGCTAGCTGTTATTGTTCCGAAATTGGTTTTATTTAAGTAAAAACGGATATGACCCTGATAATATTTTTTTTTGTTGATTCGTACTTCCGAAAGTTGAAACTTTTCAGCTGATCTGGATAAACCGGATTCGGTGTTGATTATTTTGTCATAAGCTTTGTCATTTAACGGAATGGGCGCATTCTTAAGGGTTCCGCAACTAAGGCTGTCACTTGTAAAAAAGTTTATATCTGTTCTGGTAAATCTTTTGTATAGACTTGTATCTACATCTGATATCAGGTATTCTGCGATAATAAAGCCGTTTTCACCTTTGAAAAGAGAAAAAGGTTCAATTACTCTTATTATAACGTTGTTATTTTTTATAAAAAGTCCGGATTCTCTTTTAGTTGGAATTGTGCTCTTAAAATAGGGAGTGATAGCATTAGGTGCTGGATAATATGGAATATGAAAATCGTCTGAAATTTCATTTGTAATGGGAAAGAGATCTGGATCGACAAAGGTGTCATTACCTGTAATGGTTTTTATATGAAGCCCTGTAACGGTTTTTTTTGGAACGACTGCTGAATAATAAAATAGCAGACGCTTGTCGTGTGTGTAAAGCCTTATAGTTGAAATTCTATTGCCCTTGGCGAATTTGCGCAATTCTCTGCATACAGGTAAAATATTGTGGTAAATAAAAAAAGGGCTTTTTATAAGCGATGAATCATTGTTATAGTATGCCATTATATCTTGAAGAGACTTTTCATAAAAAACAAGATTTTCAAGATTTTGACTTAAGCCGGAAATCTTGCGGTTAATGTCGTTTATTACAAAATCCAGCGCTATATCTATTTGGGATATCGATTCTTGTCTGATCTTATGTATGGTTATATATAAGAAAAGAGACGAAAGTGTAACTGTCGAAATAAGCATAACAAGTGTGCACAGTAAAAAAATCTTCTTCTGAATAGAAATCGATTGAGGCATGAATTTTCTGTACAGTCTTTTGATTGCACAATCACCGCACCATGAAATAGAAAATTTAGTTCCTTTTTTCATGAATCAACCGGTAATACAATCAAGTCATTATAAAAATAATTTGCGCAGGCTTTTAAAAACATAAAATTATAACCTCTGGCATCTTTCTGTCTTAATATATCCAGATAAAGAGGCCAGGGCAATATTTTTGATCTGAAAATAGATTATGATGCAATTAAAAAGCTGACTCGATCCAGCCACCGGCAAGAAGGTTGCTCTTGTTGTCGTAGAGTACAGCAGCCTGACCTGGAGATATTTGCATTGTGGGTTGTTCAAAAATGAGTTCCAGTTTCCCGTTTTCAAGAATGGTTGCTTTTGCCGGTATGGCTGGTTGAGTAGATCTGATTTTGGCGAAGACATTGTCGTTATTGAAGGCGGATTGTTTCATAAGATTGATCGAGCCGGCTATGAGCCCGTTTTTATAAAGATCTGTTTTGGGGCCGGCTATAATACGGTTTTCTTCAGGAATAATATCGGTTACATAAAGAGGCTCGCTATGCGATATTCCAAGCCCGCGTCGTTGTCCTATAGTGTAACGGTAAATACCGTCATGTTTTTTGAATGATTTACCTGATTTATCTGTAATATCCCCATGGTCTGGGGTTTTACAACGGTCTTGTATAAAGCCACGATAATCGTTGTCAGGAATAAAGCATATCTCTTGACTGTCTTTAGATTTCGCTGCAGGCAATCCATGAGTAGTTGCAATATTTCGAATCTCATCTTTAGAAAAATTGGCAAGAGGAAAGAGTATATGTTTTAACTGCTCTTGTGTAAGATCAAATAAAAAATATGACTGGTCCCGTACCGGATCTTTCGCCTGAGACAGATAGAATCTTTTGTTATCACGGTGTATCGCGGCATAGTGACCTGTTGCTATCTGTTCAATTCCGGCCTCTATTATGCTGTCAAGAATAAGTCCGAATTTTATCAGCCTGTTGCATCTGATACATGGACTTGGAGTGCGGCCGTTAAGGTAACTCTGAACGAAAGGTTCAATAATCCTTTTGTTAAATTCATCTCGAAGATCAAGTACAATATGTTCGATTCCGATATGCTGAGCGCAAACTTTTGCGTTATGTACTGTGACATCCCCTCCGTCGTACATAAGGGCTGTAAAACCTGTTACGTTATGCCCTTCGGATTTAAGCAGAGAAGCGCAAACTGTTGAGTCAACACCACCGCTCATTGCTACAGCTATATTCATTATTACCTCGTTTTATTATTTAAAACTCTCCAGCGAGTTAAAAACAGTGTCAATCCTGTTGTGGAAAAAGGGATATCTTTTTTTTGTACTAATGCCACTTACGATAATAATTCGGTCTTTTTTGCGATATGCAAGTATTTTAGCGATATTCCCTTTCTTATCGCGTCCTATTTTCCAAAGATACATGGTTCCGTCTTTGTCTTCCCAGCCAAGTTGAACAGTCTTGAATCCTTTCTGCCGCAGCCAGTTATTAACTGCATCGGTCTCGGAATCTTCAGTAGTTAACTCAATGCTCAGTTTTGTATTGTCCAGGCTGTTTTGATAGCTTGCGGTAAGCCGCTCATCAGTGTTTACTACGTTTAGTGGAGCCCAACCCTCAGGTATAAAAAAGCTTAGCCCGCTCTCTTCCCATATTATTTTCCGGCTGCCGGTATTGGCAAGGGAACCATCTGAACTTTTTTCCCAGACCTTCTGCCTGTATATTTTTTTCAGTCTTTGCGCAAGGCGTTGATCGACGCTTGTGTAGTTGTTTTCATTAATGGTCCAACCGTTTACAGTCGAGGAGTACACATCGTCCATTTTATTTCTGATTGTGTAAAGAGTATCTATTTCACCCGGGAGATTGACATTTATCCCTTTAGAGCGATACTGATTGTTAATTTTGACAAAACGTACAATATTAAAGGCTATAGTGTCTTTCAAAAATTTCTTTGCCTTGTTTTCATTATCCATGACTGTGTTGGATGCTTTTACGGAAGGGATAATTGATCCATTTTTAACACAGTGTTTTATCTCATCTGTTATGATGCCTTTTACAAGTTTTTCTTCCATATCTGTGTATTTTCTGATGTACAGTGATAAGTAATCCGGAGCATTATTAAAAGAGCTAAATGTCAAATAATAGTTATTTATTATATTCGATAGCAGGGCAAGTTCAGAGGTCGCACTGTTTTCAATATCTTCGCTTAAACTAAGGCCGATATTTTTTTCTTTGTTAATCATTTTAAGTTTTATTGATTTTGCAAGAGACGGAGCTGTAGAAAGAGAACCTTTGGCAAACTCCTTTAGTTCGTTTTGATTGCGAAGTGACAAACGAAGATTTTTTTTATTTAATACTATTCTATATTGCGGTAAAACAAATATTCCATAACTGAGATATCTGACATGTTCTCCATATGCTTTGCTGTTACTTAAAAAAACCGGTGATTCAGATGTTCCTTCTGTCAGATTATTTTCCATGAATTTTATGCAGCGGCGAATGGTTGAAAACCTATGGTCTATGTTTTCACGTGCTGTGATTGGGTCAGATTTTTTTAGATCAAAACTCAGTTTTATATATTTGTTGATTCTACTCTTGAAATTATTTATCAGTTCAGATTCTTCAAGCGATGTTTTGTATTTTGCCTCCATTGCTTCTGAGGATCGATTAATAGAATCAACCGCTTCTTTAACGGTTTTGTGATTCGCAAGAGCAGTGTACATTTGACGTTTTAGTGACAGAGTAATTATACGGGTCTTTTTTGTATCGTTTGCATTTAGTGTGGCTGAAAAAAAATGTTTATCCAATGCTGCGGGGGAAGATAATAATGCTATAGCACGATCAACGCTGATACTCTTATCGAGAGATCTAAGCGCATTTATTTGAGATAGTTGGGCATCTATCAGCCATTCGATATCTCTGTACGAAGGAACCTGTTTCACATTTACGTTTTCAGGCGAAAAGCTGAAAGCTGGATAGACCTTGTTTAAGGATCTGTTAACATGATCGCTTAGGGATAAAATCGTTTTTTCCCGGCTAAGAGGTTTACCCGAGTTTTCAATTGTGAATTCTTTTAGAGCCATACTCCTGGTTTTTTCCATAACCATCGGTTTGTTACTGATAATCGATAATAGAGTCGTTTCGTATTTGAAGCTCTTTTCCAACTGAGGTGTGATTGCGCTTCGGGTTATTATTTGTCTCTCTTTTTCGGTTGTACCTTCCAAATATATCTCTATTTTGCTATTAATTGATTGATCAAGCAGATATGCGCTTTTTTCAAGTGATTCGTTAGACTCAAGGATCTTATATGCTGTTTCTAGATATTCGGATGCGAATATCGAATTAAACTTCTCATTAAAAAGGGTGTCTATACTTTTTCCGGTTATTATTTCCTTTTCTGTTCCAGGTTCTTCGGTTAGATCAGAAAGAAATGATCTGCTGCATTTCAAATCATATTCAAGCGCGTCGGCGATTAGTGGGTAATAGCTCTCTTTTTCAAGTTCCTGACGCTGTTTCGAAACAGAATCGATTCTGTTTTGCCACCATAATACGCGCTCTTCGGCTTTTAATGTATACGTTGTGATCAGCAAAAAAGAGATTAATATTAAAAAAAGATTCTTCATAGTCGACTCCAATATTGAAAATAAAGATACGGAAATATACCTTTAGTAATTATCGGTCAGACATCAGAATTGATAAAGAAAGGTTTTGTTTCACTATTGTAACAGATAATCTGTTTGACATCTCCGGGTTAGTAAGGATTATTAATTTAAAAATAAACCGCAAATGGTTCTGCAGGTTTGTCAGGGAGTGTAGTATCATTGGCGATTGTATCTGGAATTTTGCAGATTTGGGGTTTAATCCGGAAAGTAATAATAGGGAGTTTCGAAAAATTACCATGTTCCAGAACGGCTATGCCGTTTAAAGGCTATTAAAGGAATTTTTCATATTACCCGTGGGGCTTTTATCTTATGCTAAAAGCTTATTGTTCTGACAAGAACAACCTACAAGGGCAAGTTCCTATGCTGGACGTCCAGCACCACTTTGAAAAATAAAGTGGTGCCGGGCTGATCGCATATGCGGCCTGGTTGAAAAGTTAATTTTTAGAGGTTGCCAATAATAATGTTTAAGGGAGTATTGATGTGCGTGCTGCAATATTTATAGATGGTGGATATTTTCTTAATTTTTTCAAAAAATATGATGCTGTGCCGAAATATGAGGATCTGGCCGATTATTTCTTAAAGCCTTTACGTAAAACTGTACAGCTTGATCTTCTGAGATGCTATTTTTATTACTGCGCTCCGTGGATGTCCACTGATCCGACTGATACAGAAAAGCGCCGTATGGAAGAGCATGATCTATTTATGGAAGAGATTGAAAAGCTGGAACGCTGGTCCGTTCGTTTGGGAAAGCTTCAGCGAAGATGGGACGGGCATAAAGAGTTTTTTGAGCAAAAGCGGGTAGATGTTCTGCTTTCTGTTGATATGGTACGGCACTCTGCAGCCGGGCATATTCAGCACGCAATAGTAGTAGCAGGGGACAGTGACTTTATACCTGCTGTTGAGGCAACAAAAGAGTCGGGGGCAACTGTAACCTTATGGCATGCAGATGAGAACACAGTACATAAGGATCTGCTCAGTCTTGCTGATTGTGTTAATCAAATGAATATTAAAAAGATACCAAGAGAGAAGATAAAGGCCTCCAAGAAGGCGGAAAAGCAGCGCGAAATGTTAAAGAAAAGGCAAACAGAGAGTGTCGCGCCTGTACCACAGGTACAAGCTGTACCACAGCGTTCTGTTCCCAAAAAGAGTAATTCACCCCGTCCCTATAATCAACGTAAAAGGCGTGGTTAATTTTATACCAATATTATTTGTTACTACCTGTACTGTTTTGGATAGCTGTTTAAAAAGTTAATAATTTTCTGCTTGAAGTTCAGATCCGTATTTTCATTGCGAAATTTGTCATAGAGTTTTTCCATAAACAGGATCAGCTTTTCCCGATCCTTAACCGGTGGATGACTTGTTTTGAACAGGCAATTAATGAAAGTTTTTTCGTACTGATCTTCAAAACCTGGAAAAAGATTCTTCATAACATAGAGAGCCGCAGGTATGCAGTTGATGCTATGCTGTTTGATATAGAGAATACTTTCTGTAATCAGACAGGCTCTGTTTTCGATGTAATCTGTGATTTCTTTAATATCAGAACTGTTTTTATAATCGGAGGCTAGTTCTGTTATTCTGGGAACCAGAGAATAGGCTGCCCATGTAACAATCATAACATGGAGGCTGGGCA
>JAFGRW010000050.1 GCA_016934935.1 Spirochaetota bacterium
ATGTACCGGGACGGCAAACTTGTATTAGCTGCAGAAGCAGATGTGGAAGGCCACTGGTAGTGAAAATATCTGTTATTCTTGATAACTGTACTTACCGCAACGGGCTTTTGGCAGAGCATGGTCTCTCGTATTTGCTTGAGGGGCAAAAAAGCCTGATTCTTGATGCCGGTGCTACTAATGCCGCCAGTTTGAACTATAAGAATATTGAAAAGTCCGGGGCATTTATTGATGCTCTGGTATTGTCACATTGCCATTATGATCATACGGGAGGTCTGATTCCCCTGATCGAAACCATAGGTGAGTCTCAGAAAAATCCCCGTGTTATTGGATCAAACAGATTATTCAGGGAAGCTTTTTCTTCTTCAACGGGAGTGTACCGTTCTATTGGTATGAAACATACTAAAGAGCAGTATGAAAAAAAAGGAATCGGGTTTGAACTGATTGAAGAACCCATGGTTATAGGTGAATGTACTGTTTTACCTCTTGGAACTGCTGTTCCCGGGGCACTGAATAATCATAAATTATGGGTTAAAGATGGCGAAGAATACAGATCGGATAATTTTGAAGATGAATCCGTGTTGTTTGTAAACGGTGAATATGGGTATTCAGTCGTTACCTCATGTGCTCACAAGGGGCTTGGAGCCATATTGACCTATATATCAGAACAGTTTTCGATAAGGCGTTTCCATACGGTAATGGGAGGGTTCCATCTGAAAGGGGCATCCATTGAGCAGATTGAGTCCTGCGCGGCAGCGGTGAATCATTTTGGTGTATCAAGACTGATATGCGGCCACTGTACCGGTATAGAAGGGTATCATGATTTAAAGAGCAGAGTTACCGCGGATTGTATATATGGTGCTGCCGGTGACAGCTTCATTTTATAGAAAGTCTCTGCAATTACAAAATTTGTAACTGATCCGGTGTTTTAATCTGATCTGTTAAAGCTTACCGCATTGTTTTAATGTTTGTGTAAAAACGACATGAGTATCTTAAAAAGCTAAAAAGGGAGAACATATATAATGAGAATTGTTGTAGTAAGTGGAAAAGGAGGGGCGGGTAAAACCACGTTTTCAGTAATACTGTCTATTTTGTTAAGTAAAGAGGTGGATATCGAGCTTATCGATTCTGATGTTGAAGAGCCGAATTCGAATCTTTTTCTGAACAGTGCTCTTGAATCGGCAAGTGTTTATAGAAAGATACCCCGTCTTAACAGCGAAATATGCACGGGATGTGGAAAATGTGCCGATATTTGCGCTTATAACTCTGTGGTTATGGTTAAGCAGAAGCCGCTTATTTTTACCGATCTTTGTCACTCTTGCGGCGGTTGTGTTGAAGTGTGTCCGGTTAATGCTCTTACCGAAGCTGATGACAAATATGGCGAAATCGGCAGCGGGACTTCCGGAAACATGATGTTTAAAGAGGGTAGAATCGATGTCGGAAAGATTCAGTCCCCAATGCTGATAAAAGAACTTTTGGCTGATAAGAGTAGTGACAGGGTTCAGATCGTTGATGCGCCTCCCGGAACGGCTTGTAACACCGTACAGGCACTTTACGGGGCAGATTTCGCGCTGATAGTGGCCGAACCGACACCTTTTGGAACGAGTGATTTTAAGCTGATTCACGAACTGACGCGTGTCATGAATATTGATAGTGCTGTTGTAGTTAACAAGGATGAAGGTTATTCAAAAGATTTTTATAAATTATGTGAAAGTCTTGAAGTGCCTGTTCTGGCTGCAGTAGCTTTTGACGAAAAATTATCGCAATACTATTCAGTAGGAAATTTGAAAGGATATCTGGAAAATGAAGACATAACCTCTTACAAAGGGGCTGTTGATGGTTTGAAGAGTCTGATAATGTCGGAGAAGAAAAATGGTTGATACAATTGCTGTTATAAGCGGGAAAGGAGGTACCGGAAAATCTTCTTTAACCCGTGCTTTTTTTGAACTTGAAAAAAATGCCTATGCGGCTGACTGTGATGTTGACGGAGCCAACCTGTTTGTTTCGCTGGATCACGATATAGTAGAGAGTGAAGACTTTATTGCCGGTTTTGATTATGAAATTGATGCTGAAAAGTGTGTGCATTGCTCGAAATGCGAAAAACTTTGCAGGTTTGGCGCCATAAAAGATTTTAAAATTGACTCATTTTTGTGTGAAGGTTGTAACGTATGCTATTATGTCTGCGGAAGTGAAGCGGTAAAAAAGAGCCCGAAAAATTGCGGTAAAATACATCGTGCAAAAAGCAATGCCGGTTTCTTTGTTTACGGAAGACTTGTAGCTGGTGAAGAAAATTCAGGTAAAATGGTCAGCCGGGTCAGGGAGATTTCAAAAAAACATGCCGAAGAGATTGGATCCGCAATGCTGATTATTGACGGACCTCCGGGAGTAGGCTGCCCGGTAATTGCTTCGGTTACAGCTACAACCGGAGTTGTGATAGTAACAGAACCAACACTCTCCGGTTTGAGTGATCTTAAGCGGGCTGCTGGTCTTGTAACCGGTATGAATATCCCTGTTTCCATAGTTATAAACCGGGCAGATATTAATACTGAGATATGTGAGCAAATTGAGAAATTTGCAGCGGATAATGCTCTTTCATTTGCAGGCCGTATTAACTATTCCGCCATTTTTAATGAATCACAGCGAGACAGGCGTTCTGTTGTAAGCTATGAAGAAAGCAGTGCTGCTGATGAGGTAAAAAAAGTATGGAAAAATATTCGAAAGGATTTGTTAAAACAGGAGAAATAAGGTGATTGATGAAAAACTAAAAGAGAACATGAGCGGTGTTGATCATAAAATTATTGTTATGTCGGGCAAAGGCGGTGTCGGCAAAAGTACAGTGGCCGTGAATCTGGCATTGTCTCTTGCCCAGAAAGGTTTCAAAACGGGACTTCTGGATGTCGATCTGCATGGCCCTTCGGTGCCTACATTGCTGGGTATGGAAGGTGAACATCATACCCAGGATGAATCGGGTAAGATCAGGCCTATAGATTACAATGAAAATCTCAAGGCTGTATCGATAGGTTTTCTGATTGATAGCCGTTCAGACGCCATGATCTGGCGCGGACCAATGAAGCATAACGTAATTAAACAGTTTTTAACCGATGTAAGCTGGGGAGATCTGGATTTTCTTATTATAGATTCGCCTCCGGGAACCGGAGATGAGGTTCTTGCAGTTTGCCAGCTTATTGAAAACCCTGACGGAGCAGTCATCGTAACCACTCCGCAGGATCTGGCGCTGGTTGATGTGGCAAAATCGGTTACTTTTTGTGAAAAACTGAATATACCACGCCTGGGAGTAATTGAAAATATGAGCGGTTTCTGGTGCCCGCATTGTGGAAAGGTTTCCGATCTTTTTAAACGGGGCGGTGGTAAAAAAATCTCCGAGATAAGTTCAATACCTTTTCTTGGGGAAATTCCGATATCTCTTGCTGTATCAGAGGGTGGGGACAGTGGAAAACCGTTTTCACTTTCCGGTGATTCATCGGATGAGGCTGCTTCAGGGTTTAAAAACGCGGTGGACAGATTAATGCAAAACCACTTTGCTGATAAAAAAACAAAAGTCATAAATTAAAAAATTTATTTATGAATTAGTCTTTAAATAATACTATAAGAAAATGTTTTAAGGAGATATTTATGAAAATTGCAATACCTTGTGTAGAAGATACACTGTCCCTTCATTTTGGGCACTGTGCCTATTTCTCTTTTGTAACAGTGGATGACGCGACAAAGAAAATTACAGACGAAAAAAGAGAAGATGCTCCGCCTCATGAGCCGGGTCTTTTGCCGAAGTGGGTAAAAGATCGTGAAGCCGATATGGTAATTTGCGGAGGAATGGGACAGAGGGCACAGCAGTTGTTTATTTCACAGGGAATCAAAGTTATGGTTGGTGCTCCATCCGAAACACCGAAACAGATTGTACAGTCATATCTTGACGGAACACTTGTAACAGGTGTAAACGGATGTGACCACTAGATACTGCCGTGAATAACCTGAATTGCCTACCGTGGCTCAATCCGCATGATAGAAAACATGCCGGTTGTTTTATTAAAGGTTTTTATAAAGAGTAGCGGTTTAAGAAGTTCCCCTGATAAAAAAAGCAGTCCGGTTTTGCCGGACTGTTATTATTATCTACACGACTTATCAAATGAGAGGCAACAAGAGAGAGGGCAGAATAGCTGGGCGGCTATTCTGCCCTCTCTGCATGTTTGGACGCGCAGTGCAGGGAACAGTAATGTCTATCGGGAGGGATATTACAGACTGTTCCCTTCAATTAGGTAGAGGCTTTAAGAACTTTATCCAGAGGCTGGACTTTGTGTGACTCAGGTTGAAGATATTTTATCATTTATTATAAATTAAGGATTAAACAGGTCAGAAGTGAAATCTTCGCAGCTGAGAACTCTGTCCGTAATTTAAAGATTTTCATAAGTCACAGTATGGTTGATCTTTAATCCAAATATCCGGATGATAACTAATCCGCATATTATAATAATCCCGTAAATCTGGAGTATCGGTATCAATGCCGAATGTATATTTCCGGTTGCAAGCAGCGGATAGAGAACCGGAAGAACAGAAACAAGTGAAATAATAGCGGATATAAACAGTAGCCGTGAGTAGTGAATAAAGTGAACATGCTTTAGAGCCATCTGTGAAAATCCAAGAGAGCGCATCAGTATAATTCGCCTGCTATCATCGTTATTTCCGGAACGGATAAGAAGCGCAAGCCCGGCAAGTCCCAGCAAGAGAGCCAGAGTCGAAAGTGTCTGAAAAATTCGCAGATAGGTGTTTTGCAGATGCATAAACTCTCTGAGTGTTTCGGTACTTGGGCGCACATGGGCTCCCCAATCGTTAAAGAGTCTTTGCAGAAGCCGCCTCTCTTCGGCTGATCCTCCGGTACCTGCAAGAAATATACCCGCGCCGGATGGGCTGTTAAAATTGGAGTAAAGCAGCTTGTGATCCATATATATCCGTCCCTGAAGACAGGTGTCATTTGCCAGTGCTGTTAATACTACGCGCCGTTTTTTTCCGTCTTTACCCCGGTATATTAACGTGTTGTTCAGATTTTTTTTAAGCCCCCACTGAAGTACAGAGGCGTCTATTGCGGCCGGAATTGCTCCGTCGTCACGCAGGTTGGCAAGCGTCTTCCATTTAAGTTTTTTTCCGTCGCCGTCACTCAATGTAAAGATATCTTCAGCATCCATAAGTTTGGTGTCAACTCCAAGGATGCCGGGTGTATCCAGGGCGTTTAAGTTCAGACAGTTAGCGCTCTCTTCACCAAAGACTGTAAAGGGAATCATTTTCTCTTCGCGATCAGGGATTCTGTCGGCAGGAACAGGTATATTTGTGTTAATTATAAAGTGTTTGCCTCCGGTTGGAGAACTGCTCTGTTCTGGATCAAAGGTTATCACCAGTCTGTTAGCTGAAACAGCAGTAACAATAAAAAAAGATATTGTCAGTACAACTATTACAGCACGGTCGCGCGGTTCACGACAAAGAAAAGAGAGTGCCGCCGCTGTAGCAAGTGAGAGCAGAAGGAGAAGACCGGAAATAAAAAAAAGTGTACTTTGCAGGGATTGGTAGGTGAGTGCTGTAAAAAAGAGAATTGCCGCTGCAACAAAAAGTAATATGGATAATAAAAAGAGTATCCGGGTATTACGTTTAGAGACGGTGGGAACGGGCAGATTGATATCCCTCATGCTGAAGTTTATCAGCCGTTTTTTTATGACAATGGCCGAAAGCAGCAGCACCGGAACGCTTCCCGCTATAAAGGAGGCCGGAACGATCCATGGCGCTATAAAAAGATAGAGGGCATCCGTGTTGACTGCTCCGTACCAGATGCTTCTCAGTAATGAAAGCAGAATGCGCACAAGGAAGATCCCGAAAAGGCTCCCGGTAATGCTTGAAATTAATACCGGTAAAAGTATCTCCCGCGTGTAAAGTTTTCGCAGCTTTGTAACGCTGTATCCTGTTGTACGCAGCAGTCCGGCTTCACCTTTTCGCGCGTTAATAAACTGAATGGCAAGAACAGCGTGAATAAAAAGCAGAGCTGCTATCAGAAAAAAACTCATAGAGAGAAAGAGCATGGCAAAGTCAACCGATCCGCGCGAAGCCTTAACAAGCTCCTCTCGTATTGGTGTTACTGCTATTCCGGCGTCGTCAATCGAAACATGATTTGAAAATTCATTTCTGACCATTGCAGAAGTTATTGTCTTTTCAAAACGTATAAGAACCGGATCCGGCGATATTGTTTTCGCTGCCCCGGTGTTAAGTATGATATGAGGCCGTTTGCCGTGACGTTCCCAATCCTCTTCGATAGCCGGTGTTATTTGTGAAAAATCAATAGGTAACGAGCTATCCCAATCACGACAGCTTGCACCCTCATCAAGACCGGGAAAGTCAGGTATGTCGCTGCTTCGTTTAAGAAAGAGTGCTTCGTTACCGATAGAATCGATAATAACAGGATACTCTCCTATTGTCAGTTTCCCGTCGTCTTCGGAAAACTTGTAGTATTTCAGAATTATGGTGTCACCGGGTTTGGCCCCTGTAGTTTGCGCGAGAAGCGGCGAAATTATATTCTGCTTATCCGGTGAAGAGACAAAGAAGAGATAAAATCTTGAGCCCGCTTTTGCCTCCGCGCTGTGCAGAAACGAAGCGTGAACGTGCTCAGAGTCAAGTGAAGATAGCGCCTTCTGTATGTATGATGGAATAAAATGGGCGTCGCTTGTTAACACAACGTGTTTGCTGTCATCTTCATGCAGTTTGAGCCCCGGATCTTCGAGTGACAGAATATCCGGCGGAAACTGGAACGATTCATTGTCTGATCGAATAAGGACTCTGTTAGCACGTCCGGGAATACGCGCGATTTGCCCAAGCTCATCCCTGTTTGCGAAAATTAATCGGGACGGTCGCTGTGTTATCTCTGTTTGAAATGAGGCTATAGAGGATTCTTCCAGAATACGACTGACGGTAAACTCCCTGTCAGAATAGCCGTGAATACCACGGGCTGCAGGTTCTACTATTTCACCAGTTGATATATGTGCAATTCTAAGCGTTAGCGGATCACCGGGCTTGACATCAAGATAGTCGGCTGCCATTTTGTTAAGCCATAGTTCACCCTCATCCGGGGAGTCACCGGGAGTTTTGTCGTCAGAAAAAAAAGAAAGAAAGTATGTGTCAATACCGGTTACCGAAAGTGGTGAGTCCGGGTTTTGAATACCCGATGCCGATATCAGCGGCAGTTGCAGATATGCTGCTGCCTCTATATTGCTATCGCTGATGATACGCTTTTCAAGATCATTTATAAACGGTGTTTGCGAAATTATTAGATGAGTTGCCTTGCCGATTTTATTGAGGTTGTATGCCTTAATACTTTCGCGGACTGAGTGTCCCACCAGTAAATTGGCACAGATCAATGCCGAAGCAAGAAACCCGGCAATGCCAAGAAGAGTCAGGCGGTTTCTGTAATAGCGTCTTGAGGCTCTTGTAAAACGGGCTCTATCCATCAACGAATCCTCCCGTCTAAAAGCTCTATGGTTCGATCCATAAGTGATGCCATCTCCTTCTCATGTGTCACCATCAAGAGAGAGCTTTTATGCTCCTTTGCCAGTTTTTTAAGCAGGTTAAGCACGGTTATACTGTTGTCGCTGTCAAGCGATCCC
Organism: Spirochaetota bacterium; assembly: GCA_016934935.1. Taxonomy (GTDB): domain Bacteria; phylum Spirochaetota; class UBA4802; order UBA4802; family JAFGJZ01; genus JAFGRW01. Next base: position 7,653 of record JAFGRW010000050.1, read on the forward strand.
GTCGGTTCATCCGCGAGTATCAGTTTAGGCCGATTTATCAATGCCCGGGCGACGGCTGTGCGTTGCCGTTCTCCTGTTGAAAGCTCTCCGGGATAATGGGTAATCCTCGCGCTCAGGCCGACCTCGTCGATTAGTTCGTGCGCGCGTTCTTTTTGTTGCGCGTCTGGTTTTTTCATATCGGGAGCCATGGCCGGTAGCAGAACGTTTTCCATAAGGGTCAGTTGCGGTAGCAGAAGATGCTCCTGAAAAACAATGCCAAGCTCTGTTGCTCTGAAACGGTCACACTGTTCTGCTGTCCACGCGGCAGTATCGTCACGCAGAAAAGTTACTGATCCGTTGTCGGGGCGGTCGAGCAGGGCGCAGAGCATAAGCAGTGTTGTCTTGCCGCTGCCTGAGGGTCCGCAAAGGGCGACACATTCACCCTCGTCAATTTTGAATGAGACGCCTTTCAGCACATCAGCAAGTACAAGACCGTCCCTGTTTTTAAATGAACGATGCAGATCATTTATTTCAAGAACTCTCCGTCTTTTATTATGCAGCGGTTTTACAAGCGTAAGAAGTTTTTCTGCTGCTGTGTTATGCGAAAAATTTGTCCCGGCTCGTTTTCGAGCCGCCTCTGAAAGTTTTTGCGCGTAGGCCGGGTCACCAAGAAGTGTGTCGAGTGCGTCAGTCAGGGCAGAGACATTCTGCGGTGTATAGAGCAGTCCTGATCTGTCTGTATCCCCTATAATTTCACTAAAGGCTCCTATGTCCGGTTCCACAACGGGTATACCGCGTGCCATCGCTTCAAGAAGATAATATCCGAATGCTGTTGGCTCTTTTTGTGGAACGCATAGCAGTGTCATGCCCTCAAAAAAGGAGTCGCGCTGACTGCTGGTAATGTTTGGATACAGTTCGACCTCGCCGGTCGTTATGTGCGGAGCAAGAATCCTGCGAAGCCGGAGCACGTATGGGCGGTCATCACCGTTATAGCCTCCGCCGATACGCAGTCGAAGATTCTTGTACCTTTTTTTAAGTGTAAGCCACGCTTCAACAAGTTTATGCGGCGCGCCATCTTCGCATATACGTGAAAGATATCCTATTACCGGAGCATCACTTGTAACAGTTGCTGTTACCGGGCACGCCGGAACATCAATTGCCGGATATAAAACCGGAAGCTTCTCCTGTGCAAGCGGGAGCCTGTTCAGCATATAATCCCGATAATAGTTACTGACCGGTAAAAAAAGATCTACCATACGGGACTGGCTTTTTAATAGTTCCCAGGCCGTGTGTCTCCAGGGGGCGCGCATGCTGTCAAGCCAGGTATGCTCATCCTGTAAAAAGCAGACAAGCCGCGCGGCCGGATAGCGTTTTACCAGATCAGAGCCAAGCCCGATAAGAAGCGCGTTTGAAAGAAGAATGGTGTCGGGAGAGTAGTTGTCCAGAAGGCCATGGAAATGCTCCTTCTCTTCCTGCTGCATCAGCAGAGAGCCGCTCATCATCTGCAGCGTCATCTTTTCGAGTCCCCGCGATCGTGTACTTGCTGAAAGATGCGCGGCAATTTTAAGAAATGGGTGTGTATCAAGAATGCGGCTGATAAATGGCGCGTGTCTTCGCAGCCAGGGAATTTTGCTGCGAAGGCTCATCGAGACTGCTCCGCAAACAAGCAGCTCTTCACCTTCCAGGCGTTCGCCGTCATTAAAAAGAGGCATGTAGAGAGGAACGATCATTACCTGTGCTCCGGCATTTCGAAGCGCGCGGACGAGTGGTCTGTCGCGCAGGCAGTTTTCACAATAAAAGGCGCCGCCTGAACCGGGTATCAAATATACTATTTTTTGGTCTCTATTCATATTTTCCTCTGTTTATGCCCTTAGCTATTTTTTAACAACTTCCAGAATATGAACACGACCAGCAGCGTTGCCAACGGCAATAAGGTTTTGGTGTATCGCGGCACCGAGCGAGGGCAGTGCACCAAGGTTGTACGATGCTATTTCGCGGCCGGTCTCTCGATCAATCAGCATAATTGCGCCCGAAGCGTTCGCGCTTATGATACCTTCGTCGATATTCACTGTTTCAAAGTCAATCGCGCTGCCGCTTTCAAAACGCCAATTCAATTTGCCGTCTTTTGCGTCAAAGGAGTAGATGCGTCCGCGTTGATCGGCGCTGATTACAGCTCCATTTGTGTAAAGAACCGGCGCGCGGACCGGCGCGCTCATATCGGGTATAATGCTCCATCGGAAACCTTCACCGGGAACATATGCGCTTATATGTCCCTCATAGCCGGCGAAGTAGATTGTTCCTGTTTCGTCTGTTGCAGGAGTTGATGGAATATATGAACGCACAGTTGCCGAATCGATAAGCGTGCCGTCTGCACGTTTTAGTATGTAGAGCGTCGCGTCACACGATCCAAAGACTACTGTTTCGCCTATGATTACCGCTCGTCCGTTTATAAAGCTCTTTGGTGAAAAGGTCCAGATTGTTTCAAGACTGTGCCGGTCTATTTTAAAAAATTTGTTTTCGTAATTACCGGCATAGATTGCCTGCTTGCCGGGATCCATTGTAAGGCCGCCCTGTATCTGTCCAAGACCAGCTCTCTCTTTTAAAAGTGAGCCGTCCATTGCGTTTATCGCGAGAAGTACACCTTCGAGTGAGGCAATGTACAGTGTCTCGCCAACAAGCAGCATTGATGCCTCGAAGGATAGCTCGCGCGAGTATTGCCACACTTTTTTTGCGTCGGGGAAAGTGAACGCTGTAATCTCTCCCTCTCCGGTGGCGACAAAAAGATATGTTAAGTCGCCTGCTTTTTTTATAAGCGGCGGAGCTGTTACCGATGAAGAGAGTTTTACACTGTTGCGCAGTCGAATCACCGTTTTTTTTTCGCTCTCATTTTGACGGCTGCATGCAGTTGTAATTAATATCATCAGTAAAAAAACAATTATGCATGGATGACAATTTATTTGTTTTCTACTCATCTATCTTTTCTCCATAATCTTTACAGCGAAGTGCTCCGATTGGGCAGACTTGCGCGATCCTGTGAGCAGTTTTTACAGGGGCAGGTAAATTATAATCAAAGAGAAGACGGGTGTCAATCCCCCGGTTTTCGAATGAGAGAGGGTAGGGTTCTGATAATTTTTGAGCGGTGTTTATACAGAGCCCGCAGCGCATGCATTTAGCCGGTTCGTATTCGAGAGCACCGCATATAACAAGCTCAAGATCCCGTTTATGATTTAGTCGCGGTATTGTTGCTGTTTTTATCTTATGATCTTCGGCCGCCTTTTTTAAAAGACAGGTTTCTGATTTCCAGCAAGTGCAGTCAAGACAGAGTTTGCCGCCGGCAACAGATTCGGTTTTGTGTGCATTTCTCTTCAGCCGGTTTTGCAGGAGTGTCTCAATTTCGGGAACGCTGCATTTTCCTAAACGCGAGGGCGAACTCTTCTGTCTCAGATGCGGTGTTACCCCTTTTGCGTGAGCTATAACTTTCGCGGCCTCTTCACGTCCATGATAAAAGGCACGGGCGACAGCCATTTGCGCGGAGATCAAACCTGTATTGATTAATATATCGAAGTCTTGTGTTAAGGGGTCATCGGTTGCAATATCACGCGTTATCAGTGAGGCGTCTGCCGCTTTTACAAGATTGTCAATTTCAGCAGCTATAACGGGCTTTTCGTCTATGCCGGCTTTCAGCATACCGGCGTATCCCTGCGAATCGGCAAGTGTGACAGCATATCCATTGCAGGCCGCGTACCACACAGCGGCGATGCCGGCTGGGCCGCCGCCAATAATCAATGCCTTCTTTTTATTTGCGTTATCCGCAGTATTATTTTTCAGTACAGGAGGATAGTTTGCGGCAAGAAAATCCTTAACCGGACGTATGCTCACCGGTATGCCGTCTTCCTCTTCTGCCCTGCGGCAACTTTTTTCGCATGGCCCCGGACAGAACATATTGCTGGCTCGCGGAAGCGGGATGGCACTGTAGAGAAGTTGAGCCGCTTCCTCGTATTTTTGGTCTTCGACCAGGCGAACCATTTTATCTGTTTCAAGATGAGCGGGGCAGACAAGCGCACAGGGTGCTGTACAGTCACCTGCGTGTTCGGCAAGAAGCATTGTTAATGATTGCGTTCTCATATCTTTGACAGCATGTGTGTTTGTATTAAGGCTCATGCCATGGCTGACTTGTGTCTCGCAGGCCGGCAGAAGCTTCCCGGATTTTGTATCCTCAACAAGACAAAGAAGGCAGGACGCGCGATGATCTCCCATCCCCCGGCACAGCGACGGAATATAAATATCGTACCGGTTGCAGACTTCAAGAACAGTCTCTGACTTGCCTGCGGCAAGAGCTTTACCATCAATCGTTATCGTGCATGCTGACATAAACAGCTCCTTCGGGACAGATTCTGCGGCATGTGCCGCAACGTATGCATAACTTCTGCTGTATTATATGGCGCTCTCCCGGAGTGAATGCAATAGCGCCGGTTGGGCACTCCCGCGCGCATCGGGTACATCCAATACAGTCGTCGCTTATTTCAAAGAGCGTTAACTCTCTGCAAACACCGGCCGGGCACCTTCCGTCGATGTGCTGCAGGTACTCATCTTCAAAATGGGTGAGTGTAGAGAGTACCGGATTCGCAGAAGTGCGTCCGAGGCCGCAGCGTGAAATACTTTTAAGGCTGTTGCCGATTCTTTTAAGAGAATCAAGATCTTCGGGTTTCCCAGAACCGGTAGTTATGCGTGTTAATATATCGGTCATGGCATGATTGCCTGTACGGCAGATAACACAGCGTCCGCAGCTCTCCATTGCCGAAAAGGCGGTAAAGTAGCGGGCCATCTCGACCATACAGTCATTTGTATCCAGCACTATAATACCTCCGGAACCCATCATCGCTCCAATGCCTGCAAGCGAGTCAAAATCTATCGGAACATCAAGAGCCGATTTGTCCAGACAGCCGCCGGAGGGGCCGCCAATCTGTACCGCCTTGAAGCGGCTGCCGTCTGGAACGCCACCACCAATATCTTCAATAATTGTACGCAGTGTTGTACCCAAAGGGACCTCAATAAGCCCGGGACGGTTGATCTTGCCCGCAAGGGCAAAACTCTTTGTTCCCCGGTTATTACCTTTGCCATGCCGTGTAAAGTTTTCTGTATTACTGATAAGTGAGGGAATTGATGCGAATGTCTCGACATTATTTATTATTGTCGGATGATTATAATATCCCGATTCTGACGGGAAGGGGGGGCGGGGCCGTGGTATTCCTCTGCGCCCCTCAAGCGATTCAAGCAGGGCGGTCTCTTCTCCGCAAACAAAGGCGCCTGCCCCCTCAACAACAGTAAAAGGAACCCGCAGTTCAGGAATCGCGGCATCCGGACCTATGACCTTTTTTTCTTTCAGAGTATCAATTGCATGACGTATCTGTCTGATTGCAAGCGGATACTCCGCGCGTATATAGAGTATTGCCTCCGCTGCATGCAGCAGCCAGACAGCTACGGCTATACCTTCGAGTACAGCAAAGGGAACCGATTCAAGAAGCATCCTGTCCATAAAGGCACCTGGGTCACCTTCGTCGCCGTTGCAGATAACGTATTTAATACTATCCATACTCTGCATGGCCATCTGCCACTTGCTGCTGGTCGGATATCCACCGCCTCCGCGTCCACGAAGGCCGCTTTCGGTAATAATCTGTAAAATCTCTTCACGTGAATGCGAGCGAAAACAACGGTCAATGGCTTCTCCGCCACCTGCATTAATATAGCTGGTGTAACTTAGGGGATCTCTCTCATCACAACCAGCGAATGTGAAGCGGCTCTGCATGTTAAAGATATCGGCATATTCAGAGTCAATTCGATTGTCGTTGAGCTGAGCACGTTCGCGTCCGCCTGTAAAGAGAAGATCTATTAATCTGTCTGTCATGGAGATTGCGCCGGTTGAGCCGGTAAGATACTCGTCTATTATTCGCCGGGCAAGACGCGGTGTAACCTTTCCCCAGAGTGCTTTTTTACCGTTATCGTGGCTTATCTGTAAAAGAGGGGACTGATGTGATATACCTGTGCAGCCGGTTTGCTCCACGTTAACAGGCAGTTTGCGAGCCGCTACATGTTCAATGACTGCGTGACGAACACTCTCCGAGCCGGCCGAGCGGCAGCTTGTACACGAGCAGATCTGTACCGTCGTGTTATTTGTCGTAACTGTTTGCAACACAGGCAGTTGACGTTCTTTTTTAAATTGTGAGGCAAGAAATGTTTTTATTGTGCCCTCAACATCTTCCGGATTGACAGGTCCATAGATGGTATCATCTATCTGCACGGCAGGCGCGAGCATGCAGCAACCAAGACAGGCTACCTTGTCTACAGAGAAGAGTCCTTTTGGATCAATATCTTCATTATCCGCAATAGAGAGTTTCTCGCGGAAAGTCTCGTAAATCTTTTCGGCTCCCTTCATGTGACAGGCTGTTCCAATACAGACATGTATCGCATGACGTGCCGGCGGGGTAAACCTGAAATAGGTGTAGAAAGTGGCACATCCCCTAGCTTCGGGATAGCTAAGACCGTATTTTAGAGCAACCGATCGAAGTGATTCTTCAGAAAGCCAGCCCTCTCTATTCTGTATTATTATCAGTTCATCCAAAATTGTTGCCAATTTTCTCATAGGCTCTCTCCAATAGCTAATAACCGACTTGCTGTTCGGATAATTAGCCTGTCGCCGGTCCATGCAGGTGTAGCGTCCACAGGCTCTCCAATACTATTAACAATTACCTGCGGATCACTGGTATCAAGTTTAATCATCTGGCTCTCTCCATCCCGGTCAAAAAGTACAAGGTAGTCGCCTATGATAAGCGGAGAGGCGTACCAGCCAGTTACCTGATCATGTTCCCAGATTAATTCTCCCGTTTCACTGTTAATACAGTGCAGTATTCCGTAAGATGTCGGGATATAAAGTTTACCGTTATGAGCGATCGGGCTTGATACATCGGGAACAACTTCGAAGTACTCCCACATAAAGGTTCCTTTCGCCAGATGAAAGGCTTTTATCTCTCGCGCGGGACTGACAGTAAACAGGCGTGTTCCGTCAAACGCGGGAAGAGGGCATACCTCTCCCGAAAGAACATCCTGTTCCCAGATCATATCACCAGTCAGGGGGTCGCTCACTGTGACATTTTTACTTCCCTTGGTTACAAGGAGCACCGCTTTCCCCGTGTCGATAAGAGCCGGTGATGACCATGAAAGCCCTGATGGACGTTGTACCGTATAACGGGTTTCCCCGCTTTTTGAGTCAAGCGCTACGAGACGTGAAGGCCCGTTATGATCATATTGAATATAGAGGTGTTCCCGGTATACCCTAAGCGATGAGGCGTATCCGTAACTAATATCAATTTCGCCGGGGTCGTGCTTCCATAACAGATTACCGTCGTGCGATAATGCAACAACGATTCCGCCCGAAAAAATGGCATAGACACCATGGCTGTCAACGGCCGGACTGGGCGCTGCCGCACCGGTCTGTTGATCAGCGCTTGGCAGTGTGGTAAAGCCGGCATCAGATAGATTATATGTCCAGAGATGAGAGCCATTATCCAGGCTGTATGCCGAAACAAAACCGCGGTTCACATCATCCGAAGATGTTATAAAAATTTTATTTTTATAAATTACAGGGGAACTCTTGCCGGTTTTATTGAGTGGTGTACTCCATATAACGTTTTTGCCTGTATTCAGATCCCATGAAAGCGGAGGCTGGCCAGAATTTTGCTGTCCGCTTCCGGATGGCCCTCGAAGCGCGCTCCAGCTGCCTGCCGCATCTTCCGTGACTGATACATAGTTAGCTTCGAGTGAACGGATTTTTATGCATGGACACTCATCTTTATCTTTTTCTGCTGATTTAAAGAGCTCTGGAAGCGGAGGGGATCCGGCTATATAATTCTCTGTAAGAATTGAACTGCTAATACCACCCAGACCCGTTATGATAAGAATTGTAGCAAGTACCATCATTGCTCGTCTTGAAAGGGCAATCTGAGCCCGGGGGCTGTCGCCGGTTCTGGACGACAGACCTGTAAAGGTTATAAATACGGGATCGGCGCCCGGTTTTTGCGATTTCGCGTACAGAGCCGTTAATATCTGCCAGCAGAAGAAAAAGATTGCCATCGAAATAATCAGAAAAAAGCGCCCCCAGCGAAGTTGGGTAATACGTAAAAAATGGGCGCGTCTTACCATCAGGTGCAGTTCCCTGAAAAGTTCCGGGTCAGACTCGCCTTCCTCGAGTCGCGCACGCTCCTCTTCCAGAACAGGATTATCAATCGCGTATCCCTGTGAGCTTTGAACAAGGTTTAAGATGAATATTGTTCCGAAAAGAAGTGAAAATATAAAGCTGATAAGCAATATTGATATCAGAACAGAATGCAGAGAGTTTCTATCGGGTTTCATTATATCACCTTTTCGCTCAATTTTTTGGATTTTTCGCGTGGGCACGTATTCATGCAGCGGGTACAGAGGAAGCACTCCTTCTGTCTGATCTGTGCCGATTCGCGATATCGCCGGAAATCAGTCGAGGCAAGAGAGATGCCAAGAAACAGTCCGGCCACGACACCGCTTATGGTCATTATGGTAATAAAACGGGTTTTGATCTTTCCGGCTGTGATGGCCAACTCTTCGGGTTTGCCACCCTGTTCAAGAAAAGATTCGACCTCTGTGCTTTCTGTTTTCTGCTGAATAATAAGCGAGTTAAGACGGACATCGGTGTGTACGAAACTTAAATATCTTCCCGCAAGGTTGCCCGCAAACGCAAGCACTACCATTAATGATGCTGTAATCAGAAGAAGCGGAAGAATTTTCGCGCGAGCCTCTTCGGTGTCGATTGGGTTATCGGGAGGGCTGATTGCGTCAGCCGGGCAGAGCTCGTTACAGAGTTTGCAGTCGCTGCAAGTATGGCCGGTTATTGTCGCTCGCTTGCCGGAGAAGAGAGCCGCCAGAGAGAGCATAACACCATAGGGGCAGATGATGCGGCAGTAGGGTCTGTAGAGAATAAGTGAAGTTGCAAGAAAAACGGCGGTCAGAATCCCCATCCCCGTAACACCGCCTGCATGGAAGACTGGAAGAAAGGGATCCGAAAGACAGATAATATTTGGTGCGCCCGTCCAGGCCGCTGCGGCTGCTGCCCCAATGTAAAATATCGGAACAATAGTAAGGGTCTGCCATACGGTTCGTGGAATAGGTAGCCGCTTGATAAAAAGCAGCTCCTGAATCGCGCCAAGCGGGCATGCACCTCCGCAATAGAGCCGCCCCAAAAACAGGGCGGCAGCGAGCGGTAGCAGAAAGAACAGAAGCACAGGGAGGTCGATGCGTGCCTCGGGATGCAAAAAGAGGGCAAGGACGTTTTGAACACTACCGACAGCGCAAGGGCATCCCTGACGTACTATTCCGAAATAGAGAAGTCCGGCCAGAGTGACACCCAGAAAAAAAAGGCGTGAACGAAAACGGTAAATAGCAGCCGCTGTTAAAGTCATTATAATTATCAGAACAATTATATCTCCATAGGCACTCAGAAAACTTCCTGTGTTGCCGAGAACCATCGGGGGATATTCATAACCCGACGCAAAGTCGGGTTGTGGAAATCTGAATCCGGATTCTGATAAAATTAATGTTAATGGGCTTTTATACACACAATTTCTCCAACATTGCTTCTTAGATACAGGTAACCGTTCCAGTAGCTTGGCGCAACCCATGATCCTCCTCTGCCGCTTTCTGACAGTACATCAAGACCCTCACTCGCGGAAAATCCGGATGTCGTGGGTTCTACCGTGTGCAGATAGCCGTGTTCCGTAAGGTAAACCAGGGTGTTATTAACTTTAATCAGGGATCCATACATTCCGGTTTTTTCCTGATAGTATATCTCTCCTGTAAGTGGATCAAGACTGGTAAAGGTACATCGGGCACGCGCGTTTGTGTCGCCGTTTATGCCGAACAGAGCGCCTTCATGCTCAATAAGGCTGCTGAAGTGAGTACTGATACCCTCCTTGATCCACACCTCTTTAAAAGATCCGGTAGAGAAGTCAAGCAGCGCGTTTCCTTCGTCGCGGTATGATGATGAGATCAGCACCTTATTGTTATCAATAATTACTGGATCAGCAGCGTTTATATGATACATGTTTATCCACTCGTAACGTGCTTTCTCCTGGCCGTCTGCAGCGTCAATCAACAGAAGGTGTTGTCCACCAAAAAGCATAATATTGCGCTTACCTTCGTAATCAAACAGAACCGGAGTCGCGTAACCATTTGCCAGTGTTGTATCACCCTTCCAGATAGTGCTGCCGTCGGTTTCGTTTAGCGCAACGCCGCCGCCAATATTCAGATAAATAACTCCATTTTCGATAACTGGTGACCCGGAAATTCCCCATTCATTAATTAGAGTGTTCTCCTCCCGGGCGACATTTCTTTTCCATCGCACACTGCCGTCTTTAACAGAGAGTGAAATAACATCGCCATCACCACCAACAGCTATTACGTGTTCACCCGAAATAACCGGCATCGATCGCGGTCCCGCGTATTGATAATCGGTTTTTTGCTCAAACTCAAATTTCCATATAACTTCACCATCGGATGAATCCAGGCAATATACCTCTTCAATGATTTCGCTTCCTGTTGCTATTTTGCGTCCCATTGTATAGACGCGGTTATCCGAGACTGCCAGTGCCGAGTAACCCCAGCCGACAAAGGCGCGCCAGACTACCGGGTTCTCCTTTTTGATAAAATCAGCATTAAAAACTTCATCTGTTATTGTTCCATTGCTGTTTGGGCCGCGCCACTGGATCCAGCCTGTGTCCTGAGGGACATTATTGACTTTTTTTGAACACGAAGTTGAAAATAGAATTATTAATACAATATGCAAGACCGGTTTGATACTTTTAAATAAATATTGAAAAACCATAATTATATGATCTCCTCTTTAGAATAAGATTTTGACTGTAATTTTAATTTTGAATATCCGTTAAAGTCCATAAGATGTGAAAAACCAGCTGAAACCATCATCTTTCTGCAATCGCAAGTTGTAATTTCATCATTATCACGCCATAAAGCGGTAGTAAAACCTTCTTTGTCTTTTACTGGATGATTCTCCGGATCTCCATGAATTGGTTCCCCAGTCTCGGGAAAAAATGCATTTGCACCGCTAAATAATCCAGCAACACTAGGTGCGTTTACTGCTATGCTTTTTATGTTTGGTTTGTTTTGGGTTGCCAATGCAACAACTGCAATAATCTGGTTCAGTCTGGATAAACTGACCTGACCGTATTTATATAGCGGTGAGCCTTTAACGGGAAACCGCTGCATAACTCCGTGCTGAACACATGGATAATCAATTCCTATCCATATTTGCTCAGCCAGCTCTTCAGGTGTATGCTCCGGTCCAACCGGTTCACACATATTAAACCATGACAATCCAGCCTCCAGGATGTACTCAATAGTTTTTTTTCTTGAATCCGGACTGATGCACGAGTCTGTGCCTTCTCTCAAGCGGGAAACGTGATAAGCTCCTGTAACGCCGGCATCTTTAAGTTCTTTAAGTTGTGAAAGTGAGAGGTCTCCTACATTAGCCAGTATTTCAAATTGATTTGGAATTAAATTACGTAAATCTGCACATAAGTCTCTAAACCAATCAAGACCAAACCGATGCATGGTCATTAAGAAAACTCCTTGGGCACCTCCAAGGACAAATTGTATGCAACGATCTATAATTTCTTGTTTGTCAAGAGCAGACGGTTTAATTAAAGCATTAGAATTCGCAAAAAAACAAAACGCGCAATCACCATCACATGGCGCCATATCCACACCAATTTGCCCCAGAAGAAGCGCGTGATTCGAAAATTTTTGACGACTGACAATGTTGGCTGTAGATGTTAATATAGATGATTCTAATGAGTTTTCTGGCAACTTCAGTAGATTTATTGCTTCATCTTTTGTAATGGATTTACCGTTCTCGGCGTTCATCAGAATACTGATTATTTTTTTGTCAGCTTTCACATTCATTTCCTGTTATTTGCTAAGGTCAGCGTCTTAAATAAAACCTGGTATACCATAAATTGATGTATGGTTTTTTTCGGTATCATAGTATAGCAAACTATTTTTATAAGAGTAAATAATCTGTTTTACCCTCCTTTTAGCAGATATGGTAAGCTTGCTTCAGTTGGTCTGATCGCATTTGCCGGGCACACTGCCGCGATAGCGCACTGGTTACAGTGAGAACAGTACTCCTGATCTATCTGAAGATAGAGCGATCCGTTCCCGAATGCCTCGCAATTTTTAGCGCACCGTCCACAGCCGATACATAATTCCCGGTTTATTCTGTACTCGAAATAAGGGTTCTCTATAAAATTGCGTTCAATAGCACCAGTCGGACAGATCTGTCTTTCGGGGGCTGTGTCAAGCATGGCGGTACCTTGCCGATAATATCCCGAACAGAGGTCGCAGTAGCCACAGATTGCGTAGGTATGTACACATCTTACAGCTGAGTGAAACTTGACACAGGCATTTTCACAGAGACCGCAGTTGGTACATTTGTCAGGATCGATCTGCCATAACCGCCTCTTGAATGCAATTCGGTTAAACCATGGTCCCAGTATGAGTCCTGCAACGGTTCCACCAGTGGCCCATAAAAATAGCTTCTTTAACAGGTCGCGTCTGCTTAATGACATGCTTATGACTCCTTGCCGGTAACTCTCTTATACGAGAGAGCTTCAGCTCTTGAGCACTTATTAACAGCTCCACATCCTCTGCATACACCACTGCGGCTGCAACCGGAGCTAGTATTGTCGGTGTCTATCTTGTCATGCAGCAGGTAACCTCCCATTAACATAAAAGCGGCACCAGCTACAAATCGGCATCCGGTTAGTAAAAATTCTTTACGGTTCATGGTAAATCTCCATTCAAATCATAACAGCGTAAGCGTTTATCATCTCTCGCGATCAGGATACCGGTTTCGGTCAATGCCAGCGGTCCCCATGCGTCACGTCCATCCGGCAAAATAATTTGAGAATCCAGAAGCTCGTATCCTTCACGGTTAACTCTAAAGAGATAGAGAGTTCCGTCATCGTTAAGAAGCAAAAGTCTATCGCCTGATAACAGGTAAGGACCAAGACCAAAGCGCAGGTCTGATCCGCTGCTCCAGAGTATCGTGCCCGAACTATCGGCGGCGACCAGTTGTTCCCGTAGCGCGCCGGCATCCTTAGGTTGTATACCAATAATAAAAGAGCCGGCGTTTATCGGTGTCTGCTGTTCGCTTGCAAGCCCTTCGTGAGGAGCACGATGAATCCCTTCGTCTACTATCCAGTTGCCGCTTTGTAAACTTACGTCAAAAAAAATGGTGCCGCTTCCGTATCCGGCACTCTGGATTATACGATTACCCATAATTACAGGTGAGGGCGCTATGACATTCGCATTCCACTTATATGTCCACAAAAGCCGTCCCTTATCTCCCTGCTTCGCGGAAACTGATACAATACCTCCAACTGCCGCGTATATATATTGCGGCACACCATCAATCGTTGCCTTCATGATAGAGCTGTGTGAAAGTCCAAATTGTTCTGTATTCGGTGTCTCCCAGGCTATCTCTCCACTGCTCTCCTCGATGCCGATCATAAGCGCTCTATCCGATGCCGGAGCAACGACAACAATGCCGTCATCAACAAGTGGGCACTGCGCCGTATACCATGATGGAATGGCGGAGTTCCACTCGGAGGCAAGGTCAACTCCCCATAACAGGGAGCCGTCGGTATTGTTAACGGCCATCACATGTCCTGACGGGCCGATTGATACAACACTGTTTTCTGTAACAGCAGGAACAGCCCGAGAGTAACCATGGTTTTTCTTTATTGGCTGCTGGTAGCCGTTCTGCCAAAGTTCTCTGCCGTCGGATAATCTGAAACAGCGAAGAAGATCACGCTGGGCATTTTCATCATAATCAATAATGTAAACTTTGCCGTCACGCACAGCTGCAGCCGCATAACCTTCACCAAGCGTGATCTCCCATAAAAGCCGCACACCACTTAGAGAGTTAAAGTCGGCCGGCAGGGCACTGGCTGTTTGAATATTATTTCCTCTTTCACCGCGAAAGGAGGGCCAGCTGCCGTCAATATCATGTTTTGAATCGGGAACATCGAAAACGACATGCCAACTACCAAACCGCGCGACATTGGAGCTACCTTGTCGCCAGTCGGGTGGTTGGTTGTCCATATCGGATGTGTGAGCAGTCCAAGATATAGTTGGGTCGTATCGCAACATAAAAACAAGTATCGCGATAAAGGGAAGGCTGATAAGCAGAGCAGCCGGCTTGCTGTAAATGCTCAGTCCGTTCTGACGCACGTTACCTCCCCAGTATTGCTTCTCAGGTAAAGACGGTTGTTCCAGAATGTAGGAGTGCTCCAGGCTATGCCTCTGCCTTTAAATATCTCCATTGTTTTCCCAGCACTGTATCCACTTCGCGATGGGTTTATCGGAATTAGGATGCCATCTTCTCCAAAAAAAATGATGGTGTCATTAATCTTAATTAGCGAACCGTATTGAGAAGTTTTTTCTTTCCAGATAACCTTTCCTGTTCGCGGATCCATACAGACAAAATTATTACGGGAGCGTTGTCCTGTGTTTCCTTCAATTCCGTATACAAGACCTTTATGCTCAATTAAGCTGCTGAAATGTGAACCAAGATCTTTGGACTCCCAAATTTTTTTAAATGATCCGGTCGAATAGTCTAAAAGTGTCGATCCACGACCATAACCGGATGAGATAAGCACCTTGTTGCCTGCAAGAAGAAGTGGGTCGGCTGCGTTAACGTTATGTGATGTTTTCCAGCTATATTCAGCCAGCTGTCGACCGTTTACCGCGTCAAGCATAACAAGAGCCGTGGAATTAAACATCATAATTGAACGTTTTCCTTTAAACGAAAAGAGAACCGGAGACGCGTAACCCGGTTCTGCGTCACTATTTTTCCAGCGAGTTTTACCGGTTTCAGCATCAAGAGCGATTCCGCCTCCGATATTCAGATATATTACATCGTCTTCGATGACTGCGGATGAAGCAATCCCGTATTGCCCTGCCGAAAGCTTCTCTTTCTTGCGCAGGTCGCGTTTCCAGACAGGTCTGCCGTTGTCAAGAGTGAGGCAGTGTATATCTCCATCAGAACCAATCATATAAAGCCTGTTGTCGTATATAACCGGCATTGCCCGTGGGCCGGCATATTGATATTTTTTTCCTGCTTCAAAGTCATGGGTCCAGATAACACGTCCGTTAGAGGCATCCAGCGCGTAAATTGTTGTCAACTGCTTACCTCCACTGGATTTTAATCCCGCGGTATATACGCGATCTGATGTCGCGGCTATGGCGGAATAGCCATTTCCGACAGAAGCTTTCCAGACAGTTTGTCCGCTCTTTTTTGTAAACTCCGGATCAAATCCGGTAGTGCTTATTGAACCGTTGCGCAATGGTCCGCGCCAGATGGTCCATCCCGACGCGTGAGGGGAAGCCTCGCCGATCAAATATGTGTCATCATCCATAAGCGGTCCATCCCGACGCGTGAGGGGAAGCCTCTGCTCTTCGTATCATTATGCCGTTATTATCTATCAGATCTGTTTCATAATGCATCAGACCAAATAAAATGGCTGTGAACGTCCATATCAGTAACAGGGTTTTGCGTGTAATCATAACTTTTGTCTCCATGGATAAAGGTTTATAAGTTACGGTTCGTTGTACATGAATCACTAATAAGAAGTGACTCTATGTGTAAATATTTACCATGAACAATATAGTATCACCTGTACTGATAGACAATAAATATCATAAAATGATACAACGCGCGACCTATCTTAGAAGTTCGGTCGTATTTTTTTTTTGCGGTTAAATAATTACTTGCGCCACTATTTTGCATGAATAGTTTGTTAAGATAATGATGTGTGGATCAGTGTGAAAATCATATCAAATTAATAGGTAACAGTTTGTTTGACAGGTAACTTTAGAATTTCAGCAAATAGAATATCATATGTATAATCTGCTTAAGTGAGGAAGCCAGGTGCTTAATTCGATAAAACAGAATCTTCATCTTCTTATTATATTTCAGTCTCTACTATTTATGATTCTTCTCTGTCTGCTTTCATTTAAAAAAAACAGGGCAAATCGTTATCTTTTTTTCTTTTTTTTGTTTATGTTATGCGGAGAGGTCGGCGGGCTTATTAATCGTTTTATGCCGTCTGATTTATGTACCGCATTTGTAATAGTTCCGCGTATTTTCTTTATTCTGATTACTTTGAGTTTTCTTGCTTTTCCTTTTTTTCATTTATATGTTCTTTCCAGTACTGACAATAGTTTCCGTCTCTCCTTACGTCATTTGATCCATCTCATACCATTTTCAGCTGTTCTTTTATATGTTTTCTTCGAGTATATAGTCAGTGGCTCGGTAACAACTTATCTGATCAGCTCTAATAACCATACTGTTTTTGCGTTTTTTGAGTATCAGAATATCCGCATAGCCCGAGTCATTCAGTTCTACTCCTATATCTTACTTGCGTGGTACAGCCTGTACCAGCACAAAAAAAATATCACAAATATATTTTCTTCTGTTTCCAATATCAGTCTGCGATGGTTACGGTTTTTTTTGGTTGCAATTGCCCTGTGGGGATTGTTCGAGATAGCGGCGATATTGGTCTACAGAGGAGTCTTGAAGTTCTACTACCCCTATGCCTACATTCTTTCGTCAGTTGCCCTTTTAATAATCTTAACAACTCTCTTTTTGAAGGCATTATCTCAGCGTGAGATAATTATACCTGTCAAACTTGAGCGTGTTGGTAAGTATAAAAAAAACCCTCTCGATGAAAAGGAAAAGAACATTTATCTGAAAATGCTCAACGAATATATGCTGCGAGAAAAGCCCTATCTTGAACCGGAGCTGACAGTAAAAAACCTTTCCGACATGACAGAGATCCCACCGCATAGGATCTCACAGGTGTTGAATAGCGCCCTTAAAATTAATTTTTATGATTATGTTAATAGTCACCGGATAGAGGAGAGTAAACAACTACTTTCTTCTGATCCAGAAGATAAAAAAAATATTATTGAGGTTGTGTATGAGTCCGGTTTTAACAGCAAGTCAACATTTAACAGCGTTTTTAAAAAACATACGGGTATGACTCCCTCCGAGTATAAGGCTGCAAAAAAAGAGCCATTTATGGCTTCGTGATTTGTATCAAACAAAAATAAGTTAGCTCTGAATATTTTTTGAACTGAGGAATTTATGAAAACAAAACAGATTATAATATGCAATTGCCGAGGCAAACGAGGCGGGGATATTCTGGATGCTGATTTAGCAGAATATTTAAATAACAAAAAAATTTCCTGCCGTCAAGTCTCAGACCTTTGCGGTATGGCCGCTCGTAATAAAGATACTCTATCATCTATCTTGCACGCGGCAGACCAAACAATGATTGTGGCATGCACTCAGCGTTCAATTCGCCTTATCGCAGATTATGCGGGTATTTTACTTAAACAAGATAAATTTTATGTCTGTGACCGCTTTAAAGAAGAGGCCAGCGAACTTCGTCTTAAAATAGATGAGTTTTGTGGAAGCGGCAGTCTGCCTGAACTGACATCTGTTGAATCACTTAAATCTGATGAATCAGAAATTTGGAATTCATGGTATCCCATTATTGATTATGACAGGTGCAGCTCATGTGGAAACTGCGCGCAGTTCTGCCTTTTCGGTGTGTATGAACAGAAAAAAGGAAAGGTTCGCGTTATTAATCCTGCTGGTTGCAAGGATCTATGCCCTGCCTGCGCGCGAATCTGCCCGGAGGCCGCAATTGTCTTTCCCAAGTACGAGGGGGGCGGCGCAATCGGTGGAAGTGACACTATTGATGAAGCGGCTGAGAAACATAGAATAAAAGATGATCTTCAAGAAATTGCTGATAATGATATTTACGCTACACTCCAAAAAAGAAAGGAAAAACGTCTCTCGCTTCTCAAAGAGGGTGTCGTTAAACGGGCAGAGAAGGAGAGAGAAGAGGCGTTAGCGGAAAGTGCCCAAGATAAGGTAAAAAAAGTACAAATAAAAATGGATAAAAAATGAGATTAATTCTGCGATTTATATTTAAAATTAATGCCGGATGCCGTCGTAAATTTATCCGTAATCTGGTAATAAAAGGTGTTGGAACCCTTAGAACCTTCCGTCGTCGAAAGAAAAATGGAGGCCACTTTCCGGCATTTCATTTTATATCGATTACTAACAGGTGTAACCTGGCGTGTCAGGGATGCTGGGTAAGCAGAAGTGATGAGGGTACAGATTTGCCTCTTGATCGCATTGACGCAATTATAGCCGAAGGCAAAAGAAATAAAAGTTATTTTTACGGACTTCTTGGAGGAGAGCCTCTTTTGTACCCCCAGCTTTTTGATATAGTCTCTAACCATTCCGACTGTTATTTTCAGCTCTTTACAAACGGACTGCTTCTTGATGATACGGTTGCAGATCGTATTCTTGAATGTGGTAATGTAACCCCGCTGATCAGTCTTGAGGGTAATCAAACCGCTGCTGATATCAGACGCGGAGGCAGTGATGTCTATCGTCAAACAGTTGACGCGATTAAGCGCTGCACCTCGCGCGGTATTATAACCGGTGTGGCAATGAGCGTCTGTAAATCAAATTACGATATGGCTCTTGATAGATCCTTTTTAAAAGAGCTCTGGAAAATGGGGGTTGTCTATCTCTGGTATTATATATATCGTCCCGTCGGAGAAAACCCCTGTTATGAGCTGGCACTCGAATCAGATCAGATAGAGTCATTAAGGCGCTTTATGATAGATGAGCGAAAATCTCAACCGCTGATAATTGTTGATTCGTACTGGAATGCTGACGGCGCGCCATTTTGTCCGGCAGCTGAGGGATTAAGTCATCATATTAATCCGGCAGGATATGTCGAGCCGTGTCCGGTGCTTCAGTTTTCACACGACAAAATAGGTAAGGATACGGATATCAATGCGTTTTACAATCAGGGTGCCTTTTTGCCTTCGTTTAAGCGAGCGCTCTGTGATAAAACAGACGGGTGCATTCTTATGGAGGATCCAAAATGGCTTGCTGACTATATTATTAAATCTGAAGCTATTAATACCTCAAACAGAAAACATTATATAAACATGCTTGGTGACGCTCCGACGCTTTGCAGCCATTCGGTTGCGTCATCAATTAAAGAGAAGAGCTTCTTTTATCGTTTTGCAAAGCGTCACGCTTTTTTCGGGATGGGGGCCTATGGATAAACAGGTTGTCTTTTGTGATACAAATGTCATGCTCCATGTGCCATCTTTGGCAGATGACAGAAAAAGCATACGTGATTCTGCCGCGAGTTTTGCGCGTGAACAAAAAATTATCGCGCCTCTTCCGGCAGTCCATCTTTCACTTCTTGCGGATTCATTTTTGCGGGCCTATATGTTTGATGAGTCATATCGCGCATACTCTATGCTTGCTCTGGCCAATGAAGTATGGCGCCCTGTCGTTGCTTCTGTTCCCTATGAGCGCCGTATACTGATACTGCCTGAGTGCCTTAAAAGTTCAACATCATGCCAAGCCGCGCGTGACTCAATGGGGCTTGTTTGCGCGGGTTGCATGAAATGTCAGATCGGAGAGATCTATGAAAAGGCAGAGGGCTGCGGATATCAGGTTATAGTTTCTGAAGGGACTACAGTTGCGCGGCAGATAGTTTTACAAGGAGGCGCGGATGCTATTATCGGTGTAGGCTGTTTGGATTCGCTGAGCCGAATATTTGAAGATGTGCAAGGCAGTTTAATACCCTCAATTGGTATTCCTCTTCTTCGTGACGGTTGTATGGATACTGCTGTTGATATGGGCTGGCTTGAGGAGGAGTTGCTGGTACAAACTGAAGCTGAGAGCATTCTTCATTATGCTTATGTTAAAAGAAGCACTGAGGCGATGTTTACTAAAACGGTACTTGGGATGCATGCTCAAAATTCATATAATTCAGATAAAACTGTTAATATTGCCCTCGAATACCTTTTGCTCGATGGAAAAAGAATCCGGCCTATGCTTTTTAATCTTGTTTATGAGTCTCTTTGCGATGAGCATAATAAAAAGGCACAGCAAAAGCTAGCTCTATCGATTGAATCTTTCCATAAAGCATCACTGATCCATGATGATATTGAGGATGATGACGATACCCGTTATGGAGTAAAAAATCTGCATCGCCGATATGGAGTACCGGCCGCGATTAATATCGGTGATTACCTTATCGGATTAGGGTACAGTCTGATCTCTGGCTGTGGACTAACAGAAAAAAAAATAGCTGATTGTCTTAAAATAGCATCGCGTGGGCATGTCGATCTGACAATTGGTCAGGGGCATGAACTCTTTTCGCGATTAACAGATGATATTGTACCGCTTGCGGATCTGATAACCCGTTTCAAGAACAAGACCTCCGCTGCGTTTCGTATTCCTCTTCTTATGGGGGCGGCTGCGGCTGGGGCTCCAAAGCCTCTGTTTGCTATTCTCGAACAGTTTGCCGATTCGCTTGGTATAGCATATCAGATTCACGATGATCTGCATGACTACTCTGTGGGGCAATCCGGTTTCCTGGTTAGTGATTCTTCGTTTCTTTTCGCGCTGGCGATTGAGGATGCTACTGAAAAAGAAAAAGATAGCGTTCGCGAATACTTAATAGAAAAGGATTACGATAAGATTATTAAGTTTATCGGACAGGGGATGGTAGTCGAACAAGCCAAATCCCTGCTCAAAGAAGAGTTAAACAAGGCTCTAACGCTCGTAGGTACGATTCAAAATAAGAGTATCCATCTTACACTTCGTCAGCTTGTTATCGGTTATTTTAATGAGTATCTGTGATTATGCACGTTTTCTGAGGATCATGTGGAGCGTCCCCTCGATAAAAGCTGTTCTAAAAAAAGGCTATCGGCAAATTTCATTGCAGGATCAAGAGAAGATCAGAGATTATTTGCAACAGTCTCAATGCTCAACAGGTGGCTTCACAGATCGTAATGGACGTGAAGATATATACTATACTTTTTTCGGAACAATAATCGCGGACTCTCTATCCATTCGCTATGATTACAGCTCTGTCGCTAAATATATAGGTCACTACTCTGTGGATCAAGAGACTTCCCTTGCGGATATGATATCTTACGCGGCTCTTTTATATAAACATACAGGCAATAAAAAAAGAGCTTTATCAATTCTCAGCAAAATTGACACTGTAACAACCAAAAAAAAGATTGTCGAGCCTGTCTATGCTGACATCATGATGACTCTTGCCTGTTTGCAATGCCGCTTATACTTCCGAGCAGCTCACATCCTTAAATCTCAAGCCGAACAGATGTTTTGTGAAACTGCCGCTATGACACCTCTTGTTGCCGCAAGAGTTACAATGATTAGTATATATTTAAAGAAGGCTGGTCTGTTTAAAAAAAAAGAAAGTGCTGTGACGGAGTTAAAGCGTCATGCGGAATCCTGTGTGGATGTATTGATTAACCGGGTGTCCGACGTAGGTGGTTTTAAAGCATCTGCTAAAGTTATCGTGCCTGATCTTCTATCTACTGCGGTTTCACTGTATGCACTAAAATGTTATGATTATGATCTGCGTGCCATTGCTCCATCAATGCTTGATTTTATTACTTCTGTATATTGTGACGGTAGCTTTGCCCCTTCGGAATATGAGGCAGGAGATGTTGAGTATCTCTTTTATGGTCTTCTTGCTCTCGGCTCATTATAGTGCTTGGTTAAGCAAATTATTTTCAACAGAAAACTTTAAAAACGCATAACTTTAACAATAGCATAGTTGTTATATTAACAGGATACAGAATATGAATAACGTCAGACAGATATACAAAGAGTGTGCCTCCTCTTTGGTGCAAAAGAGAGAGGGTGATCTTTGGAAGGGGCGTCTCTCTTCGAGTGCACTTGCCGTATCCGTTGCCATTACGGCTTTCGCGATGTATGACAGTAATTTGCTAAAACAACAGATTAAAGATGGTGTACGCTGGCTTATTGCCACACAGAATGGGGACGGTGGTTATGGTGACTCGCCACAAAGCATCAGCAATATTAGTACAACTCTTTTATGCTACGCTGCCTTAACAATCTGCGATGATCAGAAAGAGTCAAGAGTCGCACGCGGTCGGATCTGCTTATATCTGTATAGACAAGATATTGATATGAAGAGAGATTTTGTAGAACGTTCGGTTCTTGACCATTACGGCAGGGATCTAACATTCTCGGTTCCAATATTGACTATGCTTGCGATCTGTGGTGTGATTGATGATTTTGAAAAAATTCCTCAGTTGCCCTTCGAGTTTTCCCTTCTGCCAAGATCTCTATTCCGTTTTTTCAATCTTCAAGTGGTTAGTTACGCGATACCGGCATTGATAGCTGTTGGAATTGTTTGCCTAAAAAAGAAGAGAAAATCTAATCCATTTCTTCGTTTTATAAGATACAGGCTGGTAAAAAAAGCTTTATGTCGACTGCAATCGTTGATGCCGCAAAGTGGAGGCTTTCTGGAGGCTGTTCCGTTAACCGGTTTTGTCTCCCTCAGTCTGCTTGCGGCAGGTGTTCGCAATCAAACAGTTGAAAGAGGAATTTCGTTTTTAAAAAAAATACAGCGGAGTGACGGATCATTTCCTATAGACACGGATCTTTCACTCTGGGTCACAACACTTTCTATTAAAGCATTAAATGATAATCTGAATACCAGTTGCGGTCAAGAGGCCATTGAGCGGCTTCGGAATATACTTTTAAATAGTCAGTATCGACAGGTTCATCCGTTTAACGGAGCAAAGCCCGGTGGCTGGGGATGGACTACCTTTAGCGGCGCTGTTCCGGATGCCGATGACACCTCCGGTGCAATACTTGCACTGGCTATTTTATCTGACGGATCTGCAGAAGTTAAGCGCTCTATTAAACTCGGATGTGACTGGTTAATCTCGCTTCAGAACAGGGACGGTGGTGTACCTACATTCTGCAAGGGGTGGGGTCGTCTTCCATTTGACAAGAGTTGTGCCGACCTTACTGCTCACGCCTGTGCTGCAATTATTAGAAGCAGGTATTACCTTAATGGGGTGATAACCAATAATACAGCGCGTTGTTACGGCCGTTTTATTAATCGCGCTCTTGGCTATCTTGAAAAAAACCAGTCTTCAACTGGAGCGCTATTGCCTCTATGGTTTGGAAATCAAGATCATCCCGAACATAAAAATCCTGTCTATGGTAGCGCAAAGATCTCTGTATATCTGCGGGACTCTTTGCAGTTTGTTTGTGAAGATAGTCAAGAGTATAGGCGGATTTATAAACTTGCAGATAAAGCCTGTCGTTATCTTGAGTCATGCCAGAACGAGGACGGTGGTTGGGGTGCTGCCTCTGGTATAAAGTCGACTTTGGAAGAGAGCGCATTATCTGTATCGGCATTAACATCTTTTAACCGGGACAGAGCGGTGCGTGGTGTTGATTACCTTCTCAGCGCAATTAAAATTAATGGAATTACCGCGTCACCAATTGGTCTCTATTTCGCTTCACTCTGGTATGATGAGGAGCTTTACCCTCATGTTTTCCTAACAGAGGCGCTGGGGCGTTATATCCGAACTGCGGATAATGGCTGCACTGAAAATTTGGATAAGCTTGAAAAAATGTAATAAGTGTTCGCTAGAATTATTAAATAATATCCACAAGTATAGTATTTTACTATTCCTGTAATAGTAGTGGTTTTATAATAATTAAAATTAATATAAAGAGGAGATGTAAATGATGAACAAATTTAATTGGTGTAAGAATATGTTTTTACAGGCAGTTGTGATAATTTCATTGCTACTGTTATGTGCGTGTTCGAAACCTATTGATCAGCAAGAGGGGTGGACCAAATGGCGAGGACCTTCAGGCGATGGAACCATACGTGATGAAGCTTTTAATCCTTCGTTTATTAATAACAAAGACAATATCAAATGGCGGACGACGGTCGGTTCCGGATATTCTGGATTGTGTGTATCCAATAATCGCGTCTATACCATGGGTAAAAAAAATGATTCTGGTGCATTTATCGATGTAGTCTATTGTATCGACAGTAAAAATGGGAAAATTGTCTGGACTTACGAGTATACATTGATGAGAGAATATCCGTACGCAGGTCCTCGTGCAATGCCGGTTGTAGATGGTGATCGACTTTTTACCTTAAGTGCTGATGGCGATTTGACTGCTCTTGATGTCCATAGTGGAGAAAAAATATGGGACAGAAATATTCCCTATTCAGAGAATCTTCCGATTAGTATTTATGGTATTACAGGATCACCGGTTATCGAGAAAGGTGTTATTTACCTTAATATCGGGGGTGGAATTGCTCTTAATGCGGATACCGGTAAGACAATCTGGAAAGGAAAATTTGCTCCAACCGGTTATGCGACGCCTGTGCTGCTGGATTATAAAGGAACGCGGGCTGTGATGTTTTTTACGGGTAATATGCTTCGATTGTTGAATGCTGCTGATGGAAAAATTATTGCAAGTAGCGACTGGATAAATGAACAGGGTATTAACGCGGCGGATCCTCTTATTGTTGAAGATGGAAATGTGCTGGTTTCTACTTCATACAGAAGTGATGGTTCCGGCATGTATGATTTTTCATCAGGCTCCTTTGAGGAAAAATGGGTGAGATCGGGTATCAGCACCCACTTCAGCAGCCTGATTAAGCACGATGAACTCGTTTACGGTATACATGGTGATACAAATGCTCGGGGTCGATGTGAGTTTACCTGCCTTGATCCATTGTCAGGAGAGGTTGTTTGGAGCAGTCGCACATCGCTTTATGGCTCACTTATTAAGGTTAATAATACCATTATATATTTGAATGAAAATGGACAGCTTTATACTGTTGAACCTTCCCGAGAAGGATTCAAAGTAAGCTCCTCGCTTAACGCTCTTTATGGTAGAGCTAATTCATGGGTAGCGCCTTCGTACTGGAAAGGACATCTTTATTTACGATCTAATTCCGGTGAAGTTGTTTGCGTAAAAGCGATTTGATGTTCGTATCACGAAGTTTATAGTTTGTCTAGCGAAGCTGTTAAACCCGATCTCTTGAAAGAAAAGACACACTCCTGATCAGGAGGGAAAAGGTCCGATCGCCAAGAGCTGGTCGTCCAGCATCACTTTCAAAAAGCAAAGTGGTGCTGGATTGCATATCTCATATGCGGGGAATCAATCCCGTTCGCACCGCCTGTTAGAAGACTTAATGCATAAAAGCTTCTCCACTACTTCTGATTGCTTATTGTGGGCCGATCACCAATATAATGTCACAGTAGAAGATTATAACGAGTTTGCAGGCCAACACTATGAAACAATATATAAGTATTGATAATTCTCGAGTTAATCAGGTTTTCCTGATACAAATCATGATGCTATGGATGACTTTCTTTTTTTATTTTTAAACTGGGAAGGTGTCATACCTGTATGTTTTTTAAAAACACTGTTAAATGTTGACTTGCTGTTAAATCCGGACTCGTACACAACCTCAATTATGTTTTTTTTCTCTTCAGGATCGGAAGAGAGTAACCGTTTACTCTCTTCAATTCGGTAACTATTGACATAATCATAAAAATTAATTTTTAGGAAGCTATTTAACACCTGTGATATCCGGTGAGAAGGGATTTTTGTCATATCAGACAATGTTTGTACAGTCAACTCTGGTACAAGAAAAGGTTTTTCATGTAACATGTATTCGTTTAGTATTTTCAAATATGCACTTCTCTCTTTTTCATTAAGAGGATTTTTTTTATATTTGCCAACATGCTCTAGTTTTGCAGGTAGAATTATTTCGCGTTGTGAAAACGCCCACAAAAAAAGTATTGTCAGAATAATAAGAAGAACGACTGATGAAAGTATATAGGCATATGGATAATAACCTTTAAAAGATTCCCGGTATACAATGATAGCTACTATTTCAAAAACACCCCACAAACCTATTGCAATCAGAAAGAAATGCAACCATCTAAGACTAATGCTGGAAACTGAAGAGAAAATATCAATAATATTTTTTCTATGGCAATAAAGGCTGTGTGAAGTAAAAATAAGATAGGCGTAAATCTGGATAACCCTAAGTATACGTATGTTTTGATATTCAAATACAGAAAAAAGACTATGATTGTAGGTGCTCATAATTATCGTATTAGCCGGTCCTTTAGAAATATACTCAACAAAAATATACAGAAGCACAACTGCAAAAGGTAACAGATGAATTAAATGCCGGGAAGAGAGGCGAAAATTATTATTGGCAATAGACTTTGTATAAAAATATAAAAAAGGAAATGAGAGAAAGCTCAGAGGTGTTGTAAAAAAGAAAAAGGGAGGAGCAGGGTGATAAGCTTTAAATTGATCTGTTGGAACAGAGTGATTTAAGAATCCACCCACCTCACCACACACTATAAAAAAGAAAAAGAAGAAAAGATAACGATTTGACCGGTTTCTATTAAAAGGCAACATACAAAGAAAAATCATGAACAGCAGTGATTGAAAGGTGGTTAGAAGATGAATATTTTGTTTTATTGAATAGAGCATCTTGTCCTCTAAATTGGTTTTAATGTAGATAAACTATACTATATGGTAAAATAATCTTTAATATTTTGAAGATGATAATTCCAATAACCTTGAAAATGCCAGAGATTTTTTAGAAAAGTTATGAATTTCCGAAAAACATTACTTGTGTTTGGTAATATATTTCTTTGCAAATAGTATCTGTTCTGTTAATAGACAGTCTGTTCGAGGTTCAATCGCTATTGTTGTATTATTATTTAATAAATAATTAACTGTGAATACAAGTAAGAAGTATAACTCTTTTAAATAAGGGATTATAAAAAAGGAGACGAAAAAAGAGAGGAAGCTCCTCCACACGAACCGGGTCTTTTGCCGAAGTGGGTAAAAGAGCGAGAAGCCGATATGGTAATTTGCGGAGGAATGGGACAAAGGGCTCAGCAGCTTTTTGTTTCACAAGGGATAGAGGTTTTGGTGGGTGCTCCTTCTGAAACACCGGAAAAAATTGTGCAGTCATATCTTGATGGAACACTTGTAACAGGTGCTAACGGATGTGACCACTAGGTACCATTGTGAATAGAAGAAAGTTATTTATGCTTCACTGGACATAAAATTGAGTATGTGATTATATTTGTATCGCAGGCCTGTATTGCTGTTACATTTAATAATTACTGCAGTTTAAGAAGTTCCTCTAATAAAAAAGCAGTCCGGTTTTGCCGGACTGTTATTATTATCTACACGACTTTTCAAATAATGGGTAACAAGAGAGAGGGCAGAATAGCTGGGCGGCTATTCTGCCTTCTCTGCATGTTTGGACGCGCAGTGCAGGGAACAGTAATGTCTATCGGGAGGGATATTACAGACTGTTCCCTTCAATTATGTTCGGTATAGATAGGCAATACTTTAGCTTTTTTTTTATTTTTTTGTAAAATTATAAAATATTCTGCTCGTTAGATTCTGTGATTATTAGATTCTTATCAATAATTTTCAGGAAACTATTTGAATAAAACTGGATGAGAAGAGAAATAGCATAAAAACTTATTGAAGTGATGAACCTGGGGATTATCGTGGAAAAAGTTTTAATTATGAGTGATTAGAGGCTTTTCTCTTTTATTAAGGAAATAATATGAGTAATTCAGGTCAGGAAAATCTTGGAACCGGCATAATAAACAAAGTGTTTGGGTTATACTATACAGTCAATGACGGACAAAAAGATATAGCCTGTTTTTTAAAAGGGAAAAACCGTATAAATAAGGAGTTCAAAAAATTCACAAATCCGGTTGCAGTCGGTGATAATGTGAAATTTCAGTATAATGATGATGGAAGCGGTTCGATCATTGACCTGTTGCCGCGTAGTAATCTGTTTTCAAGACGGGACAAGGGGCGAAATGCCCGTGAAGACGTAATAGCGGCCAATCTTGATATGGTTCTTGTTATTCAGTCTTTCCTTGATCCGCCTGTTAATCCGCGTTTTGTTGACCGGCTTGCCGTAAGGGCAATTAAAGAAAACATAGAACCGGTTCTGTGCATGAACAAAGAAGATCTGGCCACTGAGGATATGACCAATTCGATAATGGAATATTACAGGAATTCCGGTTTGAAAATTATCGTTACAAGCGCATTGAGTATGAATGGAATCGATAGTCTTAAAAACATGTTAACCGGAAAAAGAACTCTGCTGGCCGGATATTCCGGAGTGGGCAAAAGTTCGTTGATAAACTCGATATACAGTGATCTTAACCTCGCTGTTTCAGATATATCGGATAAGACAGGTAAGGGACGTCATACTACAACGAACGTTATTATGTATAAGCAGAAAGATGGTACAGAGCTTATTGACTCACCGGGCGTACGCGAGTTTGGTCTGGTCGATATCGAGCCGGAAGAGCTAGGCAGTTTTTTTTACGAGTTTACACAATACAGGTCGGATTGTACTTTTTCAAATTGTACACATGAGCATGAACCCGGATGCGGTGTTAAAGATCGTGTTGAGTCGGGTATTGTTTGTAGAGAGCGTTATGTCTCTTATCTCAATATGCTGGAATCGCTCTTGGAGTATCGGGAGCAGAAATACCGATGATACAGGTTAAAAATGTCACGGTCTCTTTTGACGAAATAAAAGTTTTGGATAACATATCATTTGAGGTGCCCGAAAAGGGTAATCTGGTAGTTCTTGGTAAAAATGGTTCAGGCAAAAGTGTACTATTAAAATCTATTGCCGGTTTGATCAATACAAGCGAAGGTTTTATTGAAATAGATAATGTTAAAGCCGGACCGGAGCTTTATGAAAACGGTGCAAGTGAGCGGTCTACTGTTGGCTATGTTTTTCAAAAGGGCGGTCTTTTCGATTCAATGACTGTTGCCGAAAATATAGCCTTCGGAATGCTGCGGAAAAAATATGATAGAAGTGTTATAGACAAAAAGATAGAAGAGGTTCTGGTAAGTGTCGGGCTTGCCGGATCAGGGGAGAAATATCCGTCAGAGTTGTCCGGAGGTATGCAAAAAAGGGTTTCTTTGGCACGCTGTTTATGTCTTGAACCAAAAATTATGCTTTATGATGATCCGGCTGCGGGTCTTGATCCCGTGTTGACAGATTCAGTTGCTGACCTTATCTTGGCAATACGGGAGAGCGCGGCGATTACGTCTGTAACAGTAACACATGATCTGAAATTTGCCAGAAAAATCGCAGATACCGTGATATTGCTTTATGGAGGAAAGATAGCATGTATGCTGGAAGTAGAAGATTTTTTTTCAAAAAAAGATCCCTACGCTAAACAGTTTATTGAAGGTTCGGATGTTGGTCCGATTGATCTTTTTTAAAAAGTGTCTTGCGAATATTTATTCTTGATATTTTATACATTAATGGAGAGTTAATTGTTAAACAAAGAACGAAGGTCGGGTGATCGTCATGATTGTAACGGCGACTATTTTTTCTCGCCGGATAGTCGCAATCAAAAATATAGCTGCTTATTGAAGAATGTTTCAGTTACTGGAGCCTGCATTTTAACTGAATTTCCGTTGAAAAATGATGATCAGATAACTCTACATGTTTGCCTTGGCAGGGATATCGAGTTAAAAAGCAGTGTAGTATGGAAAAAAAATGATTTATATGGACTTTTGTTTGAGCTTGAAACACCTGAAGCGTTTGACAATATTAGTTATCTGATTAATAATCGTCCTGTCTAATCGGCATAGTTGCCCAAAATCAGGTGTAATTAGTGCATTTGACGTTTTATGACGTTAATCGATAAGCGTTACAGGTGTGCGGGATGTAATATTATTTATGTTTATCACGAATTCAGGAGAAAACAATGAGTGTTGTTAAAGCCGACCTTGACTGGTCAAATTTGCCTTTTACGTATGTAAAAACCGATAAAAATGTGAGATATCACTATAAAGACGGCAGCTGGGGTGCTCCGGAAATATGTGAAGAAGACATGTTGTCTATTAATATTGCCGCGCCGGCGCTTCATTATGGGCAGCAGGGGTTTGAGGGACTCAAGGCTTTTGAAACCAGAGACGGCAGAGTTGTCTGTTTTCGACCGGATGAGAACGCTAAACGGATGAACCGGACAAACAGTCGTATAAATATGCCGGAGATTCCGGAAGAGATATTTATTTCTGCTGTAGAGACCGTAATACGGGAAAATATACGATTTGTTCCACCATATGGAACAGGAGCCAGTCTCTATTTGCGCCCGCTAATGATTGGTGTCGGACCCAAAGTAGGCCTTGGCCCGGCAGATGAATATATATTTCTGGTTTTTGCCACACCGGTAGGTCCTTATTACAAGGGAGGCTTTAAACCTGTAGATGCCGTTATTGTAGAAGGTTTTGACAGAGCTGCTCCGCATGGAGTTGGTGATTGTAAAGTCGGAGGAAATTACGCGGCTGGACTTCCCGGCAGCAAGTTTGTGAAGGAGCAGGGATGTGCGGTAGGGCTTTATCTTGATCCACAACATAACAGATATATCGACGAGTTCAGTACATCTAATTTCATTGGTATCAAAGACTCTTCTTATATTACTCCAAAATCACCAAGTATTTTACCCAGCATTACAAACAAGAGTCTTGCAACAATTGCGCAAGATATGGGAATGCTCGTCGAGAGTCGACAGGTCGAGATCGGTGAAGTCGAAGGTTTCGATGAAGTAGGTGCAGTTGGGACCGCAGCGGTTATAACTCCTGTACATAGTATAAAGTATGGAGATAAGATTTTAACTTTTGGAGAAAAAGATAGTGCCGGACCTGTTTTGACAAAACTTTACGAAACCTTGACAAAGATACAGACAGGTGAGGTCGAGGATAAACATCGTTGGCTTTTAGAGATATTATAATTATAAATAAGGAATTTAGAAATGCGTTTATCACAGTATATATTACCTACACAAAAAGAGGATCCGTCTGACGCGCAGGTTTCCAGTCATAGACTTATGATTCGAGCAGGGCTTATTCGCAAAGAGGCAGCAGGTATGTACGCGTATCTTCCTGCTGGGTTAAGGGCATTGCGCAAAGTTACAGCAATTGTCAAAGAAGAGATGGATAAGGCCGGAGCGATGGAGTGTTTAATGCCCGAGCTTACAAGTGCAGATTTATGGAAAGAGTCTGGACGTTGGGAAAGCATGGGGCCTGAGATGTTTCGTATAAGAGATCGAAATTCAATGGAATACGCTTTGGGACCCACACACGAGGAGGCTTTTACGGCGCTGGTACGGTCGGTTGTTTCTTCGTATAAGGATCTGCCCGTTAATGTTTATCAGATAAATACCAAGTTTCGTGACGAGATACGTCCCCGTTTCGGAGTTATACGTAGTAAAGAGTTTATAATGAAAGATGCTTATTCTTTTGATGTAGATCAAAATGGATTAGATCTGTCTTATGATAAGATGGCATCGGCTTATAGAGCCATATTTGATCGTTGCGGGCTTGAGACAATTCCTGTTCAGGCTGATAGCGGAACCATGGGAGGTTCGGCTTCGGAAGAGTTCATGGTCGCTTCAGAAGTTGGCGAAGAGACTCTATTGATATGTCGAGAATGTGGATATAGTGCGAATCAGGAAAAGGCCGGTTTTAAACGTGAAGATAATGTTGCAGGTGAAGTTGCAGAGCTAAGGGAAGTCCACACTCCGAATATTAAGACAATAGATGATTTGGCTGCTTTTTTTAAATGTGAAAAAAAAGTTTTTTTGAAAACCATAGTTTTTGTTGCTGATGGAGAAGCTGTTGTAGCGGTTGTAACCGGAGATCGCGACATTAACGAAACAAAGTTAAAAAGCTTTTTAGGTGCAGCCGAGCTTGAACAGGCTGATGATAAAACTGTAGAGTCTGTAACAGGTAGCGCTGTCGGTTTTGCGGGGCCTGTTAATTGCGATGCGAAACGTATTGTGTTTGATTACGGTGTTGCTCAGGTTCAAGGGGCGATTACCGGTGCGAATAAAACAGATTATCATTTTGCGGGAGTACACCCGGGGCGGGACTTTGTGATCAGTGAAGAGGCAGATATTGTTGAGGCTATCGATGGAGATCTTTGCCCTGAATGTGGTAAGCCCATGATTACACGTAAAGGTATCGAGGTTGGGCACATATTTAAACTTGGTAAAAAATATACGGAATCAATGAAAGTTAACGTTCTTGATAATAACGGTAAGGCTGTTGTACCTTTGATGGGGTGTTACGGAATCGGAGTGACTCGAACTTTGGCTGCGGTAATAGAACAGCATCATGATGAGAAGGGATTAATATGGCCAAAAGCAGTTGCTCCTTTTGATGTTCACCTGGTGGGCATCGGGAAGAGTGAAGGCGAGAAAGCTGCTATTGATGAAGTTTACACTGCTCTTTTATCTGACGGACTTGAAGTATTATATGACGACAGAAAATTAAGTCCGGGAGTTAAGTTTGCTGATGCTGATCTTCTGGGTTTGCCTGTAAGGATAACATGCGGAAAGTCATATTTTCAGGATGGTGAGCTGGAGATAAAAATCAGAAAAACAGGGGAGCAGTTGACCGTAAAACCGGATGTTCTTGCAAAAAAAATCAGGGAGATAATTGCAGGGCTTGACCGGGAATAGAGGTACGGGCATTGCGTGTCTGGTTTATCATAATTAAATTTACATTTTTTTAAGTATACTGCTAGAATTTAAAAGCTATATGCTTGACTAAAATATGCCGTTTTTATAGTTGTTAACTGATGGGGATGTAGCTCAGCTGGGAGAGCACCACAATGGCATTGTGGGGGTCGCGTGTTCGATCCACGTCATCTCCAAAAATTACAATATTACAAAAAAGGGCTCTGCGATATCGCTGAGCCCTTTTTGATGTGAAATTATAATTCTCTGTGTTGACTATTTTACTTGTGATTTGTCGTAAAAAGCTGTTTTGTACATATCCTTGATCTCTTCTATCAACGGATAACGCGGATTTGCGCCTGTACACTGATCATCATACGCTTTTTCGGCCATATCGTCAAGGGTCTTCAGAAATTCGCTTTCGTCTACACCTGCTTCGTTTATACAACCAGGAATTCTGATCTGTTTCTTCAGCTCGTCAATTTTGTCTATCAGCTTTTTTACCTTGTTTTCAACACTGTTTCCGCCAAGTCCAAGATAATCTGAAAGTCTTGCGTATCTTTCGGCAGCTTCGTGAACCTCGTACTGCGGAAAGGTTCCCTGTTTATTCGGTACAGAAACACTGTTAAAACGAATTACTTCGTTTATCAAAAGCGCGTTGGCTAAACCATGAGGAAGCTTGTGAAAAGAGCCCAATTTGTGCGCCATGGAGTGACAAACACCAAGAAACGCGTTTGAGAAAGCCATACCTGCCATATTGGCAGCATGGTGAACCTTTTCTCGAGCCTTCATGTCGTTTCCATTATCATAGGCTTTTGGTAAATATTCAAAAATAAGTCGAGCTGCTTCCATTGCCATTGGGGTTGTGTATTCTGTTGCCAGAACACTGACTATTGCCTCAAGGGCATGTGTCAGCGCGTCTATGCCGGAGAAAGCGGTAAGGCCTTTGGGCATATCTCTTACAAGGTCGGCATCTACAATAGCCATGTTAGGTGTCAGGGCGTAATCGGCTATCGGGTACTTAACTCCTTTCTTCTCATCCGTAATAACGGCAAAAGGAGTGACCTCTGAACCGGTTCCGCTTGTTGTCGGTATGGCGACAAAGATAGCCTTTTGTCCCATTTCCGGAAATGTAAAAACTCTTTTTCTAATATCCATAAAACGCATTGACATGGATTCAAAATCAGTTTCTGGATGCTCATATACAAGCCACATTATTTTCGCTGCATCCATTGGTGAGCCGCCTCCCATGGCAATAATTACGTCCGGGTCGAACATGCTCATCTTCTTTGCACCTTCCAAGGCCGTTTCGACAGTCGGATCGGGTTTTACATCAGAGAAAACAGAGTATGCTATTCCCATAGTGTTTAGTTTTTCAGTTAAACCGTTAAGGTAGCCGTTCTTATACAGAAAATCATCTGTAACAATAAAAGCACGTTTTTTGCCGGCAAGATCGTCCAGTGCGTAATTTAATGAGCCGGCCTTGAAATATATTTTTTCCGGCAGCCTGAACCAGAGCATGTTTTCTTTTCGGCGTGCAACTGATTTGATGTTTATAAGATGTTCCGGTGTAACATTCTGGCTAATGCTGTTGCCACCCCAGCTTCCGCAGCCAAGCGTCAGGGAAGGGTCAAGAGCGAAATTGTATAAATCTCCAATCGCGCCCTGGCTTGACGGCATATTTATCAGAGTTCTGCCCGTTTTCATGCGCTGTCCAAAAGCTTCAATTTTTTGTGCTTCGTTGGTATCAACATACAGAACGCTTGTATGACCAAGACCGCCAAAGTGAATAAGAGCGTCGGCTTTGCTCAGGGCGTCATTAAAGTCGGAAGCCTTGTACAGCCCGAGTACCGGTGAAAGCTTTTCGTATGCAAACGGCTCATTATGATCTATCGCCTCGGCTTCGCCGATAAGAACTTTTGTTTTTTTATCTACTTGAATTCCGGCAATTTCTGCAATAGTATATGCGCTCTGGCCGACAATTTTTGCGTTAAGACGACCATCAATAATTATTGTACTTGCGACAAGATTTCGCTCTTTTTTGTTTAAAATGCAGGCTCCTTGTTTTGTGAGCTCTTTCTTGAAATCATCGTATATTGTTTCATGTACAACAATGGCCTGCTCGGAAGCACATATTACTCCATTATCAAATGTTTTGCTGATAAGAATTGATGCGACAGCCATTGGTATATCAGCTGTTTCGTCAATAATTACTGGAGTGTTTCCTGAGCCCACTCCTATAGCGGGTTTCCCAGATGAGTAGGCCGCTTTAACCATGCCTGGACCGCCAGTGGCAAGAATAGTGTTTATTTCAGAGTCAGTCATCAGTTGGTTTGACATTTCGACAGTTGGATCTTCAATCCAGCCGATTATACCATCAGGAGCACCTGCTTTTACTGCAGCATTAAGTACAATTTTTGCGGCTTCAATTGTACATCTTTTAGCCCTGGGGTGTGGTGAAAAAATTATACCGTTACGTGTTTTTAGAGCCATAAGAGCTTTGTATATTGCAGTTGATGTCGGATTTGTTGTTGGAATAATTCCTGCAATCAGGCCTAAAGGTTCAGCTACTTTTGTTATGCCTTGTATCGGATCGTCTTCAATAATTCCGCATGTCTTTAAGTTTTTAAATTTATTGTAAATATATTCTGAAGCAAAATGATTTTTGATCACCTTGTCCTCTACAATACCCATTCCGGTTTCAGCCACAGCCATTTTGGCTAGTTCCAGTCTTTTTGCGTTTGCTGCCATAGCTGCTGAGTAAAAAATATGGTCGACCTGTTGTTGTGTAAATTCTGAGTATTGCTGCTGAGCAGTTTTTACTGTTTTAATGATTTTATTGACTGATGCAGTATCACTGTTTGTTTCTGTCATGATTTTTTTTTCGGTTAATGTTTTCATATGTGCCTCCATTACTGTTTGGTTTTGAACTTATGTGAAAGCTTTACAGAGAGTAAAGCAAGACTGGCCGACAGGTTTTCCCGCTGAACAACTATATCATCGGGAACCTTGAGATTTTCCGATGAGAAATTCCATATTCCTTTAATACCGGCTTTTACCATTAGATCTGTTATCTGCTGCGCCGAACTCTGGTTTACAGTCAGAATCCCTATAGACACTTTCAGTAGTTTGACCTGTGATTCAAAATCATCTATGTGCAGAATCTTTTTGCCGTGGATTTTTTTCCCTACTATTTTTTTATTAACATCAAATCCTGAAATGATATTCAAACCATAATCTTCAAACCCCTTGTATCCTAGTAGTGCAGATCCTAAAGCACCAACTCCGACGAGAATGGCATCATTTGTGTTTTGCCATCCAAGAAAAGAGGTTATGACTTTTTCCAATTCTTTAATATTATATCCAATTTTAGGTTTGCCGATGATTCCTGTGTAACCTATATCTTTGCGCACTTGAATATTTGTAAAACCAAGATTTTGTGCAATATCTGTCGCAGATATGGTTTTAATACCTGCTAATTGCAGTTGCTTTATAACTTCAAGATACAAAGGAAATCGTTGTATTGTCGGATATGGTACTGGTTTCATTGTTGCTCCTTTAATCGATAAATATATATCGTTATAAATATATCGATATATATTTATCTAAAAGTTGTCAATAGATTTGCACTTTTTTGTGAATAAAATCACAAAAAAGTGCAAACCGTCCAGACGGTGAATAATCTAATGAGGAAGTTGTTTAATCCTGATTTAAGCCTGTTCTGCTAGAAAAGTATTTTGATTAATATTTTTAAAATTCAGACTGTATATATATAAAAATATATAGAGAAGAACTAAGGATTTTATGAGATTCTAAGAGTTATTAGTTTGTCGAAAAAACCATGAAGTGACTTTTAAAACCACTTCATGGGTAGATTAATTATTACTTTAATAGCTCAAACTTTTCACCTTTAAAAACAAGAGTTGGGTTGCCTCTTATTAAATAATTGTGATATGACCATTGCTGGTTTTTTTCCTGCTTATCAATATTTTTAATTTTTTGTTGAAAAGCTTTATGAAAACGTTTGAGCGCTTTCTCTTTATTCAGTTTTTGAGAACGTACTTCTGCAGCAGCTCGGCTTTTTCCATATCACCGATAACTTCAGTTATCTTTTTGTAAGCCTCCGGTGCTTCTTCAAAAAGAATATCACTGTTGGCTGATACTACACGACTGCCTAATTTTGTTCGTTTGATAGACTCTTTTGTATACTTGTTAAGTAACCTGTCTTTGCACTGATTTCGGTTCCATTTGCGACCAGCTCCATGAGGAAGAGAAAAACCGCTTTTTATACCTGCATTTACCGGTTTTATAATATGGCTAAAATCTCCCCTGCTTCCTGGAATGACTGAATAGTTGCAAAGCGCCGATGATGCCCCCTTGCGGTGTATGATGTATTCACAATTCTCGATGGTTAGCATTTCTACGTAGTTGTGAGTGCTTTCTATAACCGGTTTTTCTTCCAGGTTAATGCCAGAGTTATGACAGATATCTAAAGCAATATTTGCTCTGTTCTCTGAAGCTTTTATGCACGCATCATCATGATCTTTAAGATAATTGGTGCAAAGTTCGCTTCCTGTTTCAAAACCATGATGCGCATTATGTTCGCGAAGATAGTGATTGTAAATCATATTGCCATACCCACGAGAACCGCTGTGCACAAGCAGGTAGATGCTCTTTGTATCAATAAGAGTATCTTTCACCATTTGATCATCAATGGATTCCACGATGAGAAATTCAGCAAAGTGGTTACCTCCACCGATGGATCCAGCATTTTCATTGCCAATATTCTTTTCGAGTTTATCAGCAATCCTGTTTGTAGAAAATTTGCTAGACCTTATGTTTGTTTTAAAAAGTGACATTCCACAACCAATATCATTTCCTATAATATGAGGATAGATAATATCTTTGGCAATACAGACTGCTCCTACAGGAATACCTCGCCCAGGGTGTAGATCGGGTAACCCGATCATATATTCTACTCCTTTGAGCCGGGCCAGAGCTTCCATTTGGTCTATAGCGCTTGACTCTATCCACGATGTGGAAGAGGCAATGATACTTATTTTACTGTTCATTTATTAATTTCCTATTGTTTGAGAGAATATGACATATAAAAGATTATAACATACCTCGATTTTACCATTGTTAGTGCAACAAGGCGCAAGTTAAAACGATCTGTTCGAATACAGACTTGATTAAAATTTAGATTGTAATATTGAAAGGGGAGTGCCTGAGGTAAGAAACCAAAGAGGGTAAAGCAAGAATCTTTATTTTCTTATCTTGCAGGAAGCCCTTTGTTATTTTGATTGATCATAGTAGCCTCCAGTAATGAATTAATTGTTGAATAAATATAGAGAAAAGATCAATATTGTCAAGATATAATTCTCAAATACGTTAATTCTTTTATAATTACTCACATGGAAAAGTGACGATACTGATAGTACCATTATCATTGTTATCAATTGTAAAAGATCCTTGCAGTTGTTGTGATAGCATCTTTACCAGCATCAAACCAAATCCGCTGTTTCTTTCCGGGTCAAAATCTTTTGGAAGCCGGTCTCCATTATTTAGTACTGTGAGTTCTATTAGCGTTTCTTTTTTTATTAATATAACCTGAATGGTTCCGTCATTTTTTGTTTTAAAAGAATGCTTTATAGAATTAGTAACAAGTTCATTAATGATAGACCCTAAAGGGAAAAGTATTTTTGCATTCATGTTAAAATCGAAAATATCTGTTATAATTTTTATATTTTTTCTGTCGGAATAAACTTGAGTAATTGCAGATAATAGATCTTCAAGATAAGCTTTGACCGACGTGTTTTTATAGTCACGAGATAGCAATAGTTTGTCGTAAATTATACGCATACTTTGAATTCGTCTTAGAGCATCAGCAATAATCTCTTTTGATTCAGGGTTTTTAATTTCGGCAATCTGCAAAGATAAAACAGCTTCAATTGAGCGTATGTTATTTTTAATACGATGGTTCACCTCTTTAAGTATAATCTCTTTTTCATTAAGTTGTCGGGTTAATTCAAGTTCTGTTTCTTTTCGGTTTGTTGCATCCCATACTGTAGATATCATTTCACTTGAATTTGGCAGGGGTATGTTCCGCGCGCAGATGTAATAGGTCTTACCGTCGCTGATAAAGGGGATATCATCCCATTGCATACGGGTTGGATCCCCTGATGCACAGTCCATCTCTACCTGTTTTTGCAGCTTATCACGAAATTTTTTGTCTTTGTAAACAGTTTCCCAAAAGGAGTTGTTTTCAAAAAGTTTTTCACGTGTTGTATGATAAAATACAGGAAAATTATCATTCATATATGTAAATTTAACAGTTGGTGTAACGGTATTTATTGCAATACCAATTGGCAAATTGTCCATAATTGCTTTTATATAAGCTTCGCTTTGCCGTAATGCCTCTTCATAATGCTTACGTTCAGTAATATCAAGAAAAAGTGAATATACTTGATAGGGTTTATCTTCTCCCTCTTTAAAAAGTGGAACAGAATTGACGATAATCCAAACATAGTCGTTGCGTTTCGGATTGTAAATTCCTTGAATAAAATTTTTTATAACTTTTCCGGTTTTTAAAGCGATCATAGAGGGGTGCTCTTCGCCAGACAGTTTATTCATATTCTCATCAACAGCTTGCCAGCGCGGGTCAATAGACGTAACACCTTTCATTTGATCAATTGTTATACCAAGTATCTCTTCAGCTGCCGGGTTGGCAGAAATAATGGCTCCATTAACATCCTGATAGACAACTCCCTGGGCCATAGTTGTGAAAAGGTTGCGATACCGCTCTTCACTTAATTGTAACTGTTTATGCGATTTCCGGTTCTCGGTCGTATCATTGCAATAAGCAAGATAAATATTGTCAGATATTTTTTGAGCGGCGACATTCCAGTAGCGATGTTCACCGTTTTTTGCTAAAAATGATACTTCTTTCTCATAAGTACCATTCTTTATAACGTTCTTGAAATGTTCATAGCCTTCTTTTTTTCTGTTTATGGGGACGATATCAAGAATAGTCATGGAAAGAAGTTCTTCACGGCTATAGCCCGTTATTTTTGAAGCCATAGGATTAACGTCAAGATACCTTCCATCTTTATCTGAAACAAAGATTGCGTATGGAGCGTATTCTATATAGCTTTTCCATTTCAGCTCGTTAAGTTTTAGCGCTTCTTCGGTGTTTTTAACCTCGGTCAGATCACGAAACTCAACAGTTCGAACCATCTTGCCCTTGTACGGAACATTTCGTGCTTCAAGTCTCATCGGGAATATCTCACCGTCTTTTCGACATCCCTTTGCTTCATAAGCTTGTTCGTATCCCGTTACTATTTTGTTTAATACATAATCACGGTCTTCTTCGGCAATAAGCAGAAGACCATCCATTCCGATAAGTTCATCAACTGTATATCCGGTCATCAAAGATAAACCGTTATTACAATCGATAATCACTCCTTTGTCATGTATTACTATGCCGCCAAAAGAGGCATTATGCAGTGCTTTAAAGCGTTCTTCACTTTCCTGAAGTTCTTTTTCGATTCTTTTGTGGTTTTCGATCTCCACCTGAAGCCGGCATTTTGCTTCAAACAATTTAAACGCCATTTTGATTGATGCGTCCAGTACCACAATACCGGAATTCTTAACAACATAGCCATAAGATGTAATTTTTTCTGTTTTTTCTACAATTGATGGTTCCGTATGGGAGGAAAGAAATACAATTGGTATCTCCTTGTCTTTGACGATCTTTTCTGCTGCTTCGGTTCCATCCAGTCCGGAACCTAAGTCAATATCCATTAAAATCAGATCAAGATGTTTGTCAGTTTCGAGGGCAGTTTTAATGGCCTCAATCGCGTCGGCTACATGAATAACAGAATAGCCATATTTTTCAAGTTCACTTTTCTCTAGAGTAGCCGTTACCAGCTCGTCTTCAACAAGAAGTATATTTTTGCCTATTCTATTCATATTCGTTTAATCCCGGAAAAGATTTTGTTGTCGAGCAGTATGGACATAATAGGGTAAAAGGGTCGACTACTGAAAGATATGAAAATAAACAGTAAAGTCAAATATGATGAAGTGTGTGCCGTAAAAATATGGATTTTTTAATAGAGTGATTACAAATTTATATTAATCGCAGGTTTTTAGCTTTCCCTGAATACTTAACCCGAAGAGAGAAAAGTCATATTTTACCGGGTCGTGCGGGTCAAACTCCCGCAGTTTTATAGTCAGCTCTTCTACAGCCAGCCAGTCATTTTGTTTGCGGTTAAGTAACCCCATGCTTCTGGCTGCATTTCCGCAGTGTACATCGAGCGGGATCATTAATGCCGAAGTTGGAATATTCCATAATCCGAAATGAACACCGCGCCCATCATTACGGCACATCCACATTAATAAAAGGTTCAATCTTTTAGCGGCTGATTTCTTTTTAACATCGGAAATATGCCTTGTAAAACGGGGAGGGTGATTTGAGTTAAGAAAATCATTTCTAAATCGGATTAAGGTATTGCGAATTGTACCTTCAGTATTAAAAACAGACTCGAAATAGGCTCCTAGATTGTTATATTTTGTATAAAATCTTCGCAAGGCCATAATTTCGGTACGGCAATCATCCGCGTTAAATGTACGGTGAACAAAACCATCTATTTTCTTTAATTCATTATTTGATGCGTTTAATACAAAATCATAAGGGCTGTTATCCATAATGTTCATCAGATTATATCCGTTTCTGATAATCATGCTTCTTTTTCCCCAAGCTATCTGGGCAGTCAGAAAAGCTGAAATTTCTATATCTTCCTGTTTTTTGAAATTATGGGGTATTTGTATAGGGTCACATTCAATAAATTCAGGAGTGTTGTTGTTTACATATTCAGCTTCAAGGAGCTGAGCTATTTTTGTTTTACTTTGAAAATCCATGATTAACATTTCTGTTTTGAAATGTATAAATGCAATAAAAAACTTCATAATTTAGAAAAACATGAAAAAAACTTCGTTTTCCGGTTATCTAGTTAAAAAAAAATCATATTTAGTAGAAAAAATATGATTTTTTATTACTTTAAATTAAACTATTCCAAATGTGTCACTTGCGGCATTTTGTATATCACTTATTATGATAGGTAAAGTTATATAATAAAAATATCAATTTACTGGAATTTATATTGAAAACTACTATTTTTGTGATATATTAGTAATATCGGCTTGACAATATACTATAAATAATGTAAACAAAATACATAGTATGTTAAGGAAAAAGGCTGTTCATTCTTGGTATTTTGATAATTGCCATTTAACTATAGAAATTTCATTTTTATTTTAAAATTATCAAAAAAAACATAAGCAAAACATTGAAAATGTTTGCGAAAAATTCTTAAACTTTAAAAAAAACTTGCTAAATAAAATTAAAATTCTCTAATTGTTATAAATTATGATAGGTTCGCTAAAAGGCAGTATACAGAAACTTAAAACCAGTTCTTTGATAATTGATGTATCCGGTGTAGGATATTTTGTGAGTATATCTTTGAATACGTATTATAATCTGGCAGACAAACAAACCGTTTTTTTGTATATTTATACTTATATCAAAGAAGACAAGTTTGACCTTTATGGTTTTTTGACTGAAGAAGAAAAAGATATATTCAAGGTACTTATTTCAGTTACAGGTGTTGGGCCATCGCTTGCTCTTGCTATCTTGTCGGGTATGAGTTTTACTGAACTGCTAAACGTAATTCGAAATAGAGATGTAGCAATGCTTACCAAAATTCCGGGTATTGGTAAAACAAAAGCTGAAAAGATACTTCTTGATCTGCAAAGCAAGACAAAAAAACTTAATTTGCAAAGTAGTGAAACGATAAGCGGTGGTAATCCTTTTTTGGAAGATGCCGTTGAAGCTCTTGTCGCCCTCGGTTTTGAAGAGAGAAAATCAAGAACTGCTGTTGCGGATTGTATTGGGTCAAAAAATCCTGAAGACTTACAGGAAATAATTAAGGGTTCGTTAAAGTTATTATAACAGATTTGAAATTTTTTTAGAGCATACTATTAAAAAGGAGATTATTATGGATCAAAAGAAAAAGAAAAAAGAGAGTGTAAATACAATCAAATTGATTATTCTTGGAATGTTAATGGAACGTAATCTTTACGGTTATGAGATAAATAAAATTATCAGAGAAAGATTTCAGGGGTACGTTGATATTAAGTTTGGTTCTATCTATTATGCAATTAAAGAAGCCATTAAAAAGGGTTATGTAAAGAAATATGAGACAATTAAAGATACCCCGACACCTCCAAAAGATATTTTCAAAATTGAGCAGGCTGGAAGAAAACAGTTTAAGATTCTTTTAAGAAGGTATTTCTCGGAAAATTTCATCCATTTTGATGTTGATATTGCATTAATGTTTCTAAATTCTCTTACTGATGATCAAAAAGAAGCATTTATTGAGGAAAGAAAAGAGCTTTTAAAAGAGAGGCTTGCTGATATCAAAAAAGCCATAAACGGTGATGACGGTAGCGATAAAGATTATATGCATATTTATACTTATCTTGAAAATCATTTGAAAGCTGAAAACAACTGGGTAAAAAGCCTTTAAGTTATTCAATATCGGTATTTTTTTCATATATTGCTTTTCCTTGATTATCAGGGAAAAGCTTTTTTTTTATTTTCTTAAATATTATGAATATGTTTTGGGTATCAAATTTTTAAAAACCGATCCAGTTTTTCTCGAATATAGTCGGCATTGTGGCTGTACAACAGTTCATCTACATGGAATTTCAGTTTTTCAAGATCATGGGATATGCTGCTGATCTCTTTACGTTCACTTATTTTCCCTTCCTCCTCTTCAAGTTTTTTATTTAACACCGATGCATTGATATCACGGATCAAGCTTATATTGTTATAGAATTTCTTAGTCAGCGAGTATACAATCTGTAAAATAGTTTCAATATCTGTTTTGGCTATCGTTTTAAGATCATTAAGATTTAACTTCGTAACGCGAACAGAAGTTAAAGTCTTTATTGTTGCGCTTCTTTTTTCGCCCAAAAGAAGTGAAATTTCACCAATAGTCGAACCAACTTCATTGATCAAGGCGACACGGTTACTGTTTACTGTAACCTCAAGAGTTCCTGACTGCAAAATGAACATTTCATTATCGTTATCCCCTTCTTTGCATAGTATATGATCGGGTGGAAGATCGATTGTCTTCTCACTCAAGGCCTCTGTTTCATAAATTTTAACTGGGATATCGGCTTTGGCATATGATT
The DNA here is from genome assembly GCA_016934935.1 of Spirochaetota bacterium. GTDB lineage: Bacteria > Spirochaetota > UBA4802 > UBA4802 > JAFGJZ01 > JAFGRW01. The sequence goes on from JAFGRW010000050.1 coordinate 51,483, forward strand.
CTGCCTTTAAAAACTGAATTGAAGAGGTGTATTTATTAATTGTGTCTTTTAACCAGGGTAATTTCCTTTTATTATATTCGTCGCGCAGTATTGATACTATTGAATAATATTGTGTAAATAGTTGTTTAAGTGTTTTCTTTCCTGATAAAAGAATATCCTGGTTTTTCTTGATAATGGAATTGGTAAGTCGCAGCTTTTGTGCTGTAACTCTTGCGATGTTTATCAAGTATCCTTCATGCTTAAATTGCTCTAGAAAAGTATCTATCTTTACATATTTTACATCGGTTTTTTGAGGAACTACCGCTGTTTCCACCCTTTTGGTAGGAATACCCAGCAAATTCGATAGAATAATTTCGCTGGTTCCTATAATCAGGTTTTGCCCGGTTATCCGGTAACGATCATCGTTTGTGGCAAAAAAAATTACTTCTCCGGATTGCATAATATATACAGTATCAGGATCATGTCCTTTTTCGTATAATAGTTTGTAATTCATATAAGACTGTTAACAGCATTTTGAAGGTCTTCTTTTTTAAAGGGCTTTGTGACATACGTGGTTACGGACAAGTCACGACTGCTGTTTTGAAGTGTTTTTTTACTTAATGCCGATACAACAATTATTTTGGCATCTGGATTGTCCTTCTTAATATCCTCAATTGTCTGTATACCGTCTTTCCCATGAATAGTGATATCCATAGTGACAATATCAGGATGTAAATCGTTATAAAGAGTAATGGCGTCTACTCCATTATCCGTTTCTGCGACTATCGTATGGTTATTCTCGATTAGAGTCTCCTTTATTATTGAACGCATAAATTTGGAGTCATCAACTATCATGATATTTGCCATAGAATCCTCTTGGTATGTTATTTTATAGTTTCAAGTATGTTAATAATGAAAAATCAGAATATTACACTGTAATCTGATTTATTTCTAGCGAATATGAATATAAAGTTATAAGAACCTTAAATAATAAATATATTAACAGTGAACATGAGAAAATTCATTTAAAATAATCGTATAAGCCGCACTGACCGGTAAATAGAAATAAATAATTCGAATTTTCTTTATTATTTTATCAAATACCGATTCAAAAATATCGCACTTAAATAATATTATATTCAAATATCAATCCATTATCAATAATAATAAAATAAACAAAACAAAAAAATAGTCTTATTTAAATATTTCAGGCGTTTTTAATGCGCAATATTTCAAAAAAACCCGTACAGGAAACCCTACCACATTGGATATTGAACCATTTACTGAAGAAATTATCAACTCGGGATGTTCCTGAATTGCATATGAGCCCGCTTTATCGTGCCAGTCAATAGAGTCCAGGTATCTGTTTATTACTGAATTTGAAAGTTTTTTAAAAATTACCTCTGTTACATCATAATCGGATGCAATTTTCAAAGATCCCTGGGCAGGGCGGGCAATTGAAATAGAGGTTATTACCTCGTGACGTTGTCCGCTGAGTCTTGTAAGCATATTCTCCGCTTTTGCCCGATTTTTTGGTTTACCGAGTATTTTGTTATCCAGGCTTACAACTGTATCGGCTGTCACAACAAAGAAATTATCAGAAGTTACTCTTTCTTTAGTAATCCAGGATGCTTTTTCAGAAGAGATTCTAAGAGCATAATCAAGAGCTGTTTCATCAGGAAAGGGGGCTTCGTCAATTTCTGGAGTTATTTGCTGAAATTCGTCAAAAAGAAGAGAAAAAAAATAGTGGCGGCGAGGTGACGATGAACCTAAAATTATAATCATTTTCGTTTAATTACTTTTTCTTTTAGTTTATATACTTCAACTACATCTTTTACGCTTTTAAGTCTATCTATAACAAAATGTAAATGATCCACACTTTTTACTTCGACAATCAGCCTGATGACTGCAAAACCCGCCTTTGACTCCTGAGCTTCCAGTTTCATTATGTTAATTCGGCTTTGGCTTATTTCTGTGGTTATGTCAGCAAGCAAATTAGGCCGGTCGATGGCTTCGATTGCTATTTTAACAGGATGAACATGGTGCGAATTAGACCAGGCAATTGAGATAAATCTTTCCGGTTCTATATTAAGCCGTTTAAGTGACGGACAGCCTTTTTTATGTACTGAAATTCTTTTATCCTTGGAGATGAATCCGATAACTGGATCTCCTGGTATCGGTTGGCAGCATTGAGCGAGTCGTATAGGGACATTGTTGTTATCTTCCACCAGAATACCTGACTTCAGGTTATCAGGTGATTTCGATATTTTCGGCATTTCGGCCATATCAATAGTAAAAGATGCGATTTTGTCGGGCTCGGGTTTTGTATCTTTTCTGGATTTTGCTGATGCTTCGTCAGAATCGGTTGGCTGCTGTTTTTTCAGCCAGCTTCTTATTTTATATCTTGCGTTTGATGATCTTACAATTTTCAGCCAGTTTTCGGACGGATGTTTTGCCGGATTTGTTGTTATTTCAACAATGTCTCCGTTGGATAATTTTGTTCGGAGGGGTTTTATCTTGTGGTTAATCTTTGCACCGGAACAGTGATGGCCAACTTCGGAGTGTATGGCATAGGCAAAGTCAATGGGGGTGGCACCCTTTGCAAGCCTGATGATTTTGCCTTTAGGTGTAAAAACGAATATTTCGTCGTTATACAAATCCATTTTGAGAACTTTCATAAATTCACGGGTATCGTTTAGTTCCGAACGCCATTTATTAATGCTCTTCAATAGTGAGAGGTCAGACATCTTGGATTTTTCTTTTTTCCCATTCTCTTTATACATCCAGTGAGCAGCAATACCCATTTCAGCGGTTATATCCATCTCTTTTGTGCGAATCTGTATCTCAAGAAAATGCTTGCCGGGGCCGGTTACAGTTGTATGAAGTGACTGATACATGTTCGATTTTGGTACAGCTATGTAATCTTTAAATCTTGATGGTACAGGCGGCCAAATAGTATGCACTATACCCAGAATAGCGTAACAATCTTTCACCTCTTCTGTAATTATTCTTATCGCTCTAACGTCAAATATCTCTTCAAACGGTTTTTGCTGATCTACCATTTTTTTGTATATAGAATACAGATGTTTTATGCGTCCTGAAATATCAGCCTTGATATTCATTTTACTTATATTTGAGTGCAGGGTGGAATGTATCTCGTTAAGATATTCATCAAGTTCTTCTTCCTGCTTGGACAGTTTTGCAGTTATATCCAGGAATTCATCACGGTGTAGAATATAAAAAGCGAGATCTTCAAGTTCGGACCTTATTTTGGACATACCCAGGCGGCCGGCAAGAGGTGCATATATGTCCATTACTTCCTGGGCAATCTTGAGCTGTTTTGGTTTCGGTTGAAACTCAAGAGTACGCATATTATGGGTCTTGTCTGCAAGCTTAATGATAATAACCCGCGGATCATCTATTGTTGCAAGCAGCATCTTGCGCAGTGTTTGTGCCTGTTCATGCGATTTTGTACGGTTTTTAAGCGATGAAATCTTTGTTACTCCGTCTACCAGGAGGGCAATTTCAGAACCAAAGGTGTCGGCTATAGAGTCAAGACCGGTAACGGTGTCCTCAACAACATCATGAAGAAGTGCTGCTATAATGGATGATGAGTCTAGAGAATGTTTGGCTAATATTATTGCCACGTTTATGGGATGGATTATATAGGGTTCACCAGAAAGTCGTTTTTGATCACGGTGAGCAGTTTCTGCAACAGTAAAAGCCTTTTTGATAAGGGTAACGTCTATATCCGGATGTTTTACGGAGATTATTTGAAGCAAATCTTCAAAAAGATCAAAAATATCATTATAGTTATATTCGGACATTAATTGTGTTCACCCGTTTTTAACTGTCGCTTTGGAGAATGGCTGCTATGCATAAATATAAAAAAATTATACTCTTTAGACTTCTCCACAAACAGTATTTTCTCATTCACACCGTTAAATATAGCAACAAAAGAGTCAAGAGGGAAGTGTTAAAAAAAATCATATTTTTAAATTATACTTAAGGGATTTAGTAATTGTCCGATATTATTAAGGATTGATTATCATACTCCATGTACCATTTGTTTAAGGGCTTGCGCGGACGGCACTCCGGTGTAAGCCCTTAAAACAAAATGGTTTAACGACTTATATAATCGAAAATAGCTTTGTCATACGAAGACGTCTTTTTGAAAACTTTGCATGCAAGCTCGCGATTTGTATCAACAGATACTGACATTTCGTTATCTTCCATCTCTCTTTCTATTCTGGTATAGTCTTCTGGATCTGTTATCACTGTAACCGATTCAAAATTCTTGGCAGCGCTACGCAGCATGCTGGGACCACCGATATCAATATTTTCGATAGCTTCTTCAAGTGTAACACCGGATTTCGCCACTGTTTTTTCGAAAGGGTACAGATTTACAATTATCATATCAATCGGAGTGATACCATGCTGTTCCAGAGTCTTCATATGCTCAATGTTGGAGCGAACTGCCAGAAGTCCCCCATGAACTTTTGGGTGAAGAGTCTTTACTCTTCCATCCATTATTTCAGGAAACCCGGTATGATCTGAGATATCCTTAACAGAAATACCGTTCTCTTTTAAAAGCTTTGCGGTTCCTCCGGTTGAAATGATTTGTACGTTGTTTTGCGATAAAAATCTTGCAAAAGGTACAATTCCGTCTTTATCCGAAAGACTGATAAGAGCTGTTTTGATTCGACTCATATATTACCTCTTTTAACTAATAGTGCCAATGATTCCATGTGTGGCGTTTGTGGAAACATATCAAAAACCTCAAAACTTTCGAGGTTGTATTGTTCTTTGAGATTCTCATAGTCCGACTTAAAAGTGGCTGGATTACACGACATGTATATTATTCTTGAAGGCGAAAGCGAATGCAGGTATTTATACATTCTCGGGTTTATGCCTGCCCGGGGGGGATCAAGTATTAATGTTTCAAAAGATTTACTATTCTCTTTAATAAATGGACGCGCATCGGCACATACAAAAGAGGCATTTTCAATATTATTAAGCTGCATGTTACGCTTTGCCGAATTTATCGAATCTTCTACAATATCAACTCCTGTTATACTTTCGCATTTATCAGCGCAAAACAGGCTGATTGAACCGACACCGCAATATAGATCAAGAACCCGACCCGAAACAAGCTCCCGGATTTTCCGGTACATGTTAACAGCAACTTTTGAATTTGATTGGAAAAAAGTATTTGGATGAATTGTGAATTCTATCGATTTATTATTGTTATGAGGGCTGTTTTCCAGATCAAAGCTTTCCGTAATAGAACCACCTTTTATTGTGTGTATTTCCGGGCCGAAACTGAGGTCTGTAAGTGAATCATTAAGAAGTATTGATGATGATTTAATCAGGCTATCAACAGAGTTTATAATTTTCTCAAATATCTCGAAATCTTTTTTTTCAGATACAACAAAATTAAGCATTGTTTCTCCTGAAAAAAATCCTTGTCTCAGTACTGTGTACCTTAGAAACCCGTTGTGAGAAAGATAATCGTAGTCTTCAATCTCATGGATTGAGTTGTGTATTCTCTTCCATACTTTTTCAGAGTTATTTTGAAGAAGTGGACATTCGGTGATATCGACTACCTGTTTGAATGATCCGCGTTTACGAAAACCACGGCAGCCAAATGCAGCAACATAGTCCATTCGATTGCGGTAACCAAAGGGTTCTGTTGCATGTATATTCTCTATTTTTGGCAAAACATCTGCACAGACCTGATTCAAATATTGCGCTTTGATTTTTAACTGGTTCTCATAAGATATGTCCTGAAAAAGGCATCCACCGCATTCACCAAAATGACTGCAAAGCGTTTCACCGGTACCCCTGTATTTTTCAGCTATATCAAGAATAAGTTCCTTGTTTTTTCTTCTTCGTTTACCCATTCAGGCTCCATTATTTTTAATTTGTCTTTGCAACAGTTGCAATCAGGATGTCCAATAAAGTATAAATCGATGATTAATGTTATTTGTAAGATTGGTTTCTTTAATCGGTTAATGATTATTAATCTTGCTAAAATTGCTGCTGGTGAAAAGATATACACCAAGTTCGATGATTAACAATTTAGGATATTGTGAAAATTTATGTTTATCAGTAAAGCTTTTTTATTTATGGTTCTTAAAATCGCGGTTTTATTGCTTTAAGTTAAGCGGTTACAAATTTGATAATTACTGAGTCGCCATTAGTTTTGTGATAACTATCGAAAAATATAGCATCAGAACTTATTATAAGTCGAGATTATATTACTGGAATATATTGGGTGTGTTTGAGGTTAAGAATGGAAGAGAGAACAAAAAAGGCAAGTATTGGTTCAGTACAGATTGGAGGAGGACTTCCAGTTTTAGTACAGTCTATGTGTAATATTCCTCTTAGTGAAACAGACAGTGTCATAAATCAGATAGGTCAGTTGCATGATAGAGGTGCGCGGTTGGTAAGGTTTTCCGTGCGTAATATGAATGAAGCCGGCTATATAAGAAAAGTTGTTAATTCTTCAGAAATTCCGGTATGCGCGGATATCCATTTTGACTATAAATTAGCAATTGCGGCAATTGAGGCTGGAGTCGCCAAGATAAGGCTTAATCCTGGAAATATTAAATCTGAAGATGGAGTTCGCAGGGTAGTGGAAGCGGCTAAGAGTAATGGGACGGCGATACGTATCGGTGTAAATGGTGGTTCTGTTAATCGAACGGGGTTCAGCGGATCGGAAGAACGCATTCTGGTTGATCATGCTTTTGAACATCTTAGAATTCTTGAAAATAATAGTTTCTATAACACTGTTATATCAATAAAATCATCTGATGTTCTATCAACTTTAAAAGCAAACAGGCTTCTTGCTAAGGAGTGCGATTATCCGATTCATATTGGGCTCACCGAAGCTGGTTATGGTAATAACGCACTGATAAAAAGCTCTGTAACAATAGGAGCATTGCTTCTTGACGGAATTGGCGATACAGTCAGGGTGTCAATGACTGGCGATCCTTTGCAAGAGATTGACGCGGCATATGAGATACTCAAGGCTGTAAACCGGCTTGATTATGGAATTAATATTATATCGTGTCCAACATGTGGACGAACCGACAGGCTTATTGATTTGGAGGCATTAGCCCGAGATATTGACAAAGCAGTGAATGCCAGGTACTTGAAAGTAATACGGGATCAAAAAAAGATAATTAATATTGCGGTAATGGGGTGTGAAGTAAACGGTCCGGGCGAAGCATCTGAGGCAGATATTGGAGTTGCCGGTTGTGGTCGCGGACAGCTTGCACTGTTTTTGCGCGGAAAGATAATAAAGAAGGTTAATCAGGACCGGGTTGTAGATCAGATTTTGGAATATGCGGGCAAAATAGTGGCCGGTATTGGTTTACCGGCCGAATAGGTGCATTTTGTATTAAATTGTTATCATTCTATTTTGTCTTTTTTGCACTGGTTTTCTTTGCTGCTTTCTTGGTGTTCTTTCTGCTTGTTGAATCAGATTTATTTTGACTGGTTTTGCCTGCTGGTTTTATCTTGGCGATAGAGCTTGGTTTCTTTGCAGCAGGTTTTTTTGATCTGTTTTTTGTTTTAGTCTGAAGAACAAGGGCGGTGTCACTAAGGTGATAATGAAAATCTGAGTTTTCGACTATTCTATGGTCGTGTGTCACAATTACAAAGGCTTTGTTATTCTCCTTGGCGAGTTTTATAAAAAGGTTGTTTATATCTTCTGCTGACTCGTCATCAAGGTTTCCGGTAGGTTCGTCCGCAAGAATAATGTCGGGATTATTTATAACGGCCCTTGCGATAGCAATTCGCTGTCTTTCTCCTCCGGAAAGTGTTTCTGGATGATTTGAAGAAATTGCTTTAAGGTTAAGATACTCAATTAGTTCTTTTGCTTTTTTTGAGGCATTTCTTGCAAATGGGTTAAACATTGTTGGCAGAAGAATGTTTTCAAAAGCGCTGTAATCGTTAAGAAGGTTAAAAAATTGAAATATAAAGCCAATGTTTTTGCTTCTATAAAACGAACGGCGTATATCGCCCCACCTTAGAATGTTTTTTCCTTTAAAGTAAACCTTGCCGTCATTGGGTTTTAGCAATCCTGAGATTATTCCAAGAAGGGTTGTTTTACCGCATCCTGATTTTCCAGTTATTACTGTAATAGTTCCCGGTTCCACAGAAAAATTAACATCGCTAAGAATCATTCTCGAACCGAATTTCAGTTTAATGTTTTCGACTTTAAGTAGTGATATGTTCTGTTTGTTTTTTTTCATTAAAATACCCTATCGTCTCACTGCTTTAAATAGATTTATGTTAGATGCAAATATAGCTGGAAGTAGCGCCGAAGAAGCGGAAACAAGAGCAGATAATCCCATAGCTATCATAAATACTTCCCTGTTACGTTGAGCAACAAATTCTATACCTGCTATATCCGGTAAAAATGAAGATATTGATTCGGCTGCATAAGAGAAGAGGTAATTGCCCGCGTAGTATCCAATGATTCCATATATCGCACCGACAATTGCTGCTTCTACAATAAAAGTGATAATTATCCGTATTTTGGTTACTCCGAGTATACGAGTTAATGAAAATTTATGACTCATATGGTAAACGACATTCAGATTGGCGTTAAAGATAGAGACAATCGTTAAAAGAATAAGAATTCCTACGATAGTTAATGAAAAAGCATCGATAATTTTCATTACCTGGTTTGCTTTATCCGCGATTCCGCGATCAGACTTAACCTGTAAACCGAGTTTTTCGAGTTTATCAACGGTTTCGGGTAATTTTTTAATATCCTTAACCTTTGCATAAAATTGAAGATAATGGTAGCCGCGTTTCCATCTGCCGGAGGAGACCTCGGCTCGTTTGGAAAAATATGTTATAAAATCCATAGGCACAATGGCTCCAATACGTTCGGTGACATTGGTGAAACTGAAGACTGACACATCCAGATCCGTATGTGTTTTTCCCTTGTCTTCTTTGAATTCTATTTTTGCTCCGGGGAAAGGTCGTGGAGATTTGAGAGTTTCGATCTGTATTTCCATGGGAAAGCCTTTCAGATCCTCAATTTTAAATTGTGGAAGCCCATTGAAATAGAGGTAGTTATTAAGCATAACCAATGTAAATTTTGGTGCTATCAGTTTAAGAGGCCGGCCAGGCTTATAGTAGAACTGATCCCATTTGGGAATTTTGTTTTTAAAAAACTCTGGTTCTATTGCGAAAAGGGGAAGAATCATTGTGCTTCTGTTGCCAAACATCTCTCCACGCAGCCTGACCCGGTAATCAAGCATAATTAAAGTGAAAACTTCTGAAAAATCGTCCATTTCGCGAACGGCCTTAACTTGATCAATTGTCAGTTTCGCGCCCTGTCGTGATGAAGCTGCATAGACATTATCAGCTTTTTCATTAATCGGAAGAATTTCTATCTCATCGATTTCAAGTGAACCTAGCAGATTTTCATCAATAAAATCACTGATAGATGTACGAAAAGAGAGATAAATAATTAGAAATGTAATAATAAAAAGTATACCGAAGCTTGAAAAAAAAGAGGTAATTATTGATTTGAATGAACTGCGTAAACCGTAATAAATTGAGCGTAATAGATGTACCATAATTAATCCTGATTTGATTTTTATTCAATTATTAGTTTTTATGCCTTTAAAAAACATATTCGTAAACATTTAACCTTTATAGAGAACTTCGAAAATTATCATATTAATGAGAGAAATCGTCATTAAATTACATGTTTATTGAAAATTATCGCAAGTTCCCAGTTAAAATATTAATTATTAAAGGTTCTCTATAATTAAAAAAATATTTGTAAACAGTAAAAAAAGAAAAATAAAAAAAAATGGAAGTGCATTGGTTAAAAGTACGAAAAGTCGAAATAATATTGATCAAATTTAAACTTCCAAACACGAGGGCACTATATAGAAAAGCGTTTTAAAAATGAAAGGATTTTTTTCTTAATTATTTAAAGTGCAAGATGTCTATCGTGTTATAAAATTGACAAAAAAATATCCGTGCCGGTTTTCTTAAAAAACGACACGGACTCTGTTAATGGTAATGAAAAAACTAAATGCGTGCTTTCGATGCTTCAAAAGCGTAATCTGTTTCTTCCGCGAATGAGTCATCAAGATAATTATCCAGTATCTTGTAAAAATCATAATTTTTAAGAACATGGTTTCGTGCGTTATCACGCATGGTTTTATAACCTGAGTCATTATTGCGTATTTTTCTTACAAGGTCTGATATTTCGTTAAACCACAAACTGCTGTCACGTGAGTTTAACACAAAACCGTTTTTTGTATCCTGAACTATATTTCTGGGACCACCAATATGTGACACTATAGCTGGAGTTCCACAAGAAAGTGATTCTAAAACTGCCATTCCGAAAGTGTCCGTCTCGCTTGGGAAAACAAGAAGATCAGAAGCGGAATATAGAACAGGAAGTTTGCGATTTTCGATACGTCCGGTAAAGAAAATATGTTTATGTGTGTTATACTGTTCTTTCAGGCCTTCGTACATTGGGCCTGCACCCGCAAAAATCAGATTAACATCATTATTTGCATCAAGAAGAGGTAATAACGACTTTAACATGAAATTAATGTTTTTGTCTTCAGATATTCTTCCGGAATAGATCAGGTTAATGCCTTCGGGGATACTGAATTCACTTTCGGCTATCGATTTCGCGTTATCTATGGGCCTAAAAATATTTGTGTCAATTCCTCGGTAAAATATCCCCATCTTTTTGTTTCCAAATCCCCTTTTGCGTAAAATATCAATGTACTCTTTAGTCGGTACAAGCAGGGTGTCTGCAATCAGGTGAAAAAAACGGGTATAAAATTCAACAATTCGCACAAGCCAGTTCCACTTGCCTATTACATTATATGCAAGCATTGTGAAATCTGTATGGTAAATAGCAGTTGTTTTAACGCGAAACAGCTTCGCAAATATCATTCCGTATGTGCCGATTATACTTGGTGAAGAGAGAAAAATCTCGTCAGGCCTGTAGTTGTAAATTGTGATTAATGATGATATAAGATTAGGTATTTTAACCGTCATTGTATGGTAATAAGGAAGTTTAAAGTGAATAACAGGTTTAAGATTCACAACATTCGGAGGAAGATTTGTTATATCTTCATCAGGTAGCATAGATGCTACAATTGTTATATCATCTTCACGCTTATGAGCCAGCCATCCTATATTACGTAGAGTAATGGATACTCCATTGAGATCATTTATGGTATCGGTAAACCAGAGTATACGCTTTTTCCTGGTGGATCTTGCTTCAGATGATCTTTTCTTTGAGTCGTTGTTTTGAATACGATAAAATACATATTCGGCTACTATCCATAAAAGGAGTCCTGCCCAGAACAAAACAACAATTTGTATTAAAGATATATTCATAAGACTCTCCGTTCAAAAGTATACAGTACTTATGAAGCAATATGCATGCCATACTTTGAGCGAATTTAATAAAACAAGCGGAGATTGAGAAAAAACCAGAAATAATCTGTCAAAATAAGTGACAAAATGCGTCCAAATGTCACATAAAGTAGCATAATTTTAAATAATGTCTATTTTAACATGTTAAAAGATTATATTTTTTTTGTAAAGATTATGTTTGGATTGGATCTGTAATTTTTGAATTACGATGTATCATTAATGCTACATTTCGTATATGATTAATAACAGTGGAATTGCCCCCTTTTCAAAAATGGTTGTAGTGATAAACTGCTTGCTATCATACGGGACTGAAGAGTAATTGGTGTATTGGTTATTTAGGTCCGTCAATGTCTGAAATATGTAATAGCATACTATTATTTTTGAAAATGGGGAAATTCTTGAGATTATTTGCAAAGCTGAATTTTAAGCGTCTGGGTTTTTATCTTGGTTTGATTGCCGGCCCTTTGCTTATATATATATTATTTAGAAATACCGATTTCTCGCTTCTTGCCGATAAATTATCCGGCTTGCGATTGACCTTTGTTCTTATCATCGCGATAACCACGGTGTCACAGCTTTGTGCTGTTATCGCCTGGTATCTTGCTTTTCCCGAAAAAATGAAAGTCAAAAGCCTTTACAGTTTATTTAAGATAAGGCTTATTGGAGAAAGTTTTGCTCAGATAAATCCTTTAAACTTGATCGGTGGTGAGACCTTCAAGGCGTTATTGTTAAAACGTTGGCTTAAAGTTGGGCTTGCAAAGGGAGCCATGTCTATATTGACTTCACGTATATTGCTTGTCTTATCGATGTTTCTACTTGCTGTGATTGGCGGTACCATGCTTTTTATGCGGTTTGATTTGGCTGGTATTCGTGTTTATGCTTATGTTTTTCTCGGCATGGTGATTATCTTATATTCCTATTCTTTCTATACATTGGGTAAAGGCCATGGCCTTTTTTTCTTTGCTGCGGGTCTTCTTGCTCCCTTGGCTTCCAAAACGGCTATAGCGGCAAAGGCGGTAAGTCTGTTCAAAGAGATTGATCGTGATATGGTCATTCTTTACAAAAAAAGAAAAAGCGCGTTTTTTTCAGCTTTTTTTCTTTCAATCATGCACATGGTTATTGGAGCAACGGAGTACTATGTTATTTTCAAGGCACTTGATGTTGATGTGGGTTTTTTTACATGTATCGTCTTTGATCTTTCATCAACTGCGGTAAGATCCATGGGGTTTCTTGTTCCGGGACAATTAGGGTTTGAAGAGCTGACAAACAGAATCATGTTCTCGCTGGTGAATCTAAACGATGACTATTTATGGCAAACTGTTTCGATTATAAGAAGAGGGCGTCAGTTTTTTTGGATAATTACCGGGTTTATTTTCTATGCCGTGGCTTCCAGGTCTGGCATGGTTCCAGCGTCTGATAAGGCGAATTATGAAAACAAGCAGTGACAAAAATGATTTTTTAGTCTTATTTTCTGATCTGAACGATGTTATTTCTTATTATTATTTACTGATCTGGAGGATGCAGTTTTGAAATTACTTCTGGTAACACACAGATTCCCGCCGTCGGTAGGTGGAATGGAAAACCAATGTTATGAACTTTACAAGGGCTTGTCGTTAAAGTATCAGGTTGTTTTATGTTCCATGCCGCAAAAAGCGTCACATATCTGGTTTCTTTTAAGCCTCAAATCCAGGATAAAAAAAATACTGAAAAATGATCCCGATATAACTCATGTTTATTTTAATGATGCTCTGATCGCGACTGCCGCACCAGCAGTCAAGAAAATATCTGATAAAATACATACGCTTGCCACTGTGCATGGTCTGGATGTGGTTTATCCATCAGTTATTTATCAAAAAAAAATTATAGGAAATCTTAATCGGAGTATTGATACAGTAGTTGCGGTTAGCCGGGCTACTGCTGATGAGTGTATAAAAAGAGGAATTGCAAAGGGAAAAGTGGTTGTGGTGCCTAACGGTGTTGACCTAACCATAAAAGATATTTCAACCAATGCTGAATTCAATCCTCAACAGATCAGCCCGCTTCTACCTGATCTTAAAGATAAAAAGATTCTTGTTTCAATAGGACGAAGTGTTAGAAGAAAAGGGGTGTCCTGGTTTTTACGATCTGTTGTTCCCAATCTGGGTGATGACTATTTTTATATTATTGTGGGGCCCCCGCAAAAAAAGCTTAAATTATTCAGATTTCTCTTTTTTATCTTGCCTTCTAAAATTTCCCGGCTGATCGAATTAAGCGGTATTGCCATTGACCAGGTTGAAGTAATGTCACTTTTAAAGAGGGACGATATTAAAAACAGGGCAGCCTATGTGGGTAAAATACCTTTTGATAACATGGTTCAGCTGTTAAGGTGTTCAACTGCTTTTGTTATGCCAAATGTGCATGTAGAAGGGGACGCAGAGGGGTTCGGCCTTGTGGCACTGGAGGCTGTTATTAATGGAACTGTTGCTCTTGTATCGGAGTTGGAAGGTATTACAGAAGCTATACGTGATGAAGAAAACGGCTTCTATGTAGAATCGGAATCCGTTTCGGACTGGATAGGAAAAATCAGATATATCTCGTCTCCGGACTTTAATCGTACTGATTTCACAGATAAAGCCGTAAAATATACCTGTCAGAATTTCTCTTGGGATAAAATGGTTGAAGGCTATAGCTGTTTGTTAAAAAATGGCAAAGAGTAATTCCTTTGAAATTCTTCAGGTTAATGTAAAGATATCCGTTTAGAGGATTATTTTTATAAGAGCATTAGTGAATCGTGAGTTAAAGAATTAATATTTTGTTACTCGAGCACAGCTTATAATCGGGAATGGATTTATAATATGATAAAGCTTAAAAACATAAAAGCTGCATATGGGATGAGATTTCGCTGGTTTCCATTCTTTATCCTTATGATCATGCTGTTTACTGGTTTGCGCCTGGCTAATTTAACAGCAGATTCCAGCCCGGATATCAGCATTTCGGCTGCTCCCTTTACAGATGAAGCTTTAAAGGCTTATTCAGCAAGAAATCAGTACTATTTTGGAAAGGTCAAATGGTCAAAACGTGATGGATACCAGAGTTGGCATAAGAAGTCCGTTCTTCCGTATAAATTGTATTCCTGGTGGTTTGAGCTTTTTGGTCCATCTTATGGTTCCATAAGAATACTTAATGTAATGTTTTCGGTATTAACTTTGGTTTTGCTTTTTTTTCTGATTAAAAGGTATTACGATACCTTTCAGGCTTTTGTCGCTCTTGCTATCGGTGGGTTCAGCTCTTTTCTCATTATGTTTAACAGGCTTGGATTTTACGAAAATCTACTTAATTTTTTTATTTTGCTCATGTTTTACGCCTTTTGCGCTCTTTACGAGTATAGGGGAAGGATGAAGCAGGCGGTTAATGATCCCTCTCTGAACAGTGTGAAACAGATGGGGGGAATGTTTATTGCTGTTGTTATCGGTTGTTTTGCCACGGTAGCCGGGCTCTTTACCAAACAATCAATTTCGTTGGTAATAATATCTATTATACCTTTTTTAACCCTCTATTTCTTTTATTCTCATCAGAAGCTTAACAGCTTTATTCGTTACAAGTTTTATGTTACGATTCTTGCAATTATTGCCGGTTATTTGGTTCTTGGACATTTTGGCTTTTTTGACCGTTTTTTTAAAGAAATACTAAGTGTCAAGGTTTTTGATATTTCGCTTGGTTATTTTTTACCTCTTAAAAGAACTTCTGCAAATTTTGATTCCATATATCTTTCGTTTATTAAAAGCCTTTTTCTGGAGTTTGTTTTTATACAACCTGTAATTTTCTTTACAGGTATCTATCATGCGTTGTATTCATATTATAGATTTTTATATAAAAACGATTTAAGAATTCTTGATACTGCATTTGCAACCTGGTTTTTATTCGGTTTTCTTTTTTTGGCAATTATGCGCTATCATCCTGCAAGATACTATATGTTGCTTTCAATGCCTCTTGTGATATTGTCATCACGGTTTTTCACAAGTAAAGAAAATTTCAGTTTTAATGATTTACTTGAAGGTGTGTCGGGGATTTTTTCTTTTAGACGTGTGATAGTACTTTTATTCCAGTTTTATTTTTACTTTTACTGTACTGTTTTTATTTTGGTTGCCTTTGTACCGTTTAAAGCAAGAAAAGCTATATATAATTATTTTTATTATAACATAATTGAAGGCAGTTGGAATCGATTGTTTCCGATTATTGGTCTTGTTTTGGTATTTATTGTTTTTTCAGTGTTTGGTATTTGGTTTGTTGTTAAGAATATCAGAAAAACAGTTACCTTCACGCAACTTAAAAAAATACTCTTTATAATGATGATAGCCATTCAGATGTTTAATTATGGTAAATGGTATGTGAAGGGTGAATTCAAGGTTGTAGAGTATTCAAGAGTCCTGGGCAAGGTTCTTGAGCCTGATAGCATAATGGCTGGCTGTTGGGCGCCAGCACTTGGCCAGGAGACCACTTTAAGAACACTTGTAATTCAGGAAAATATGCGTTATAATGTCGAGTTTACGGAATCTCTTGCAACCGGGAAGGTTAATCGATTGGTTCCTTATCGTAATTCACTGCTTAATTCTCCTCAAAATAGTGCACGACCTGTTTACCTTACAGTCTCTTTGAATGCGCCGTTTGATAGAAAAATTGTAAATCATTTTAAAAAGTATATTGTACCTGAAAGGCTGTTAACCGTGATACAACTTGGTCTATTTGACGTATCGATATACAGACTTGATGAAATTGTAGATGAGAAACGGAGAAAAATATTAAACGATGAATTTAAGAATTAATATAATTACAGCTCTTCGTGCTTTACGCAGAAATAAGATGCGTTCAATGCTTACAAGTATAGGGATTATTATAGGTATATCTTCAGTAATTGCCATGATGGGTATAGGAAGCAGCGCCCAGATAGCGGTAAGAGAGATGGTTTTCAGTTATGGGGCAAATGCGGCTAAAATAAGGTTGCTTAGGGGAAAGAAGGTCGCGTTATCTGATCTTGAAAGGATAAAGCGTTTTATTCCTCAAATTAAATATGTCTCTCCAAGTGAACATATCAATCCACGGGATTCCAGATCGCTGCATCGTTATAAACAAAAAAAGATGAATCCCAGAATTGAATTTGTTGGTGTTAATTATTTTGAAATTCAAAAGCGGTCAATAATTGCTGGAAGAACTTTTACAAAAGAAGAGATAGACCAGTATTCCAAGGTGGCTATAATTGGAACCCGGGTGCGGGATGAGCTTTTTGTTCTTGAAGACCCAATTGGTAAACAGCTTTGGATTAATGGAACAACATATACGGTGATAGGTATACTGGAAGAAAAGGGAGAATCTTTTTCAGGTGATCACTTTGACGAGCTTACCCTAGTTCCCTTTACGACTGGCTTACGTCGTTTCTGGAATACTGATTCTTTATCAAATGTAGTTGTTGTTCCTTATCATGATGAAGATCTTGCTCTTGTAGCCGAACAAGTAAAGCAGTATTACATAAATAAATTTAATCTTATTACTGATCCAGATTCATATTTTGTTATAACCAGCAGTCAGGATAAAATGCAGATGGCTGACGATATAACAAGTGCGCTTTCTCTACTTTTAGCTGGAATTGCGTCGATATCTCTGTTCGTTGGAGGTGTTGGTATTATGAACATAATGCTTGTTTCAGTAACCGAGCGCACAAGAGAAATTGGAATCAGAATGGCCATCGGTGCCAAAAAACATGATATTATGCTTCAGTTTCTTCTTGAATCAATTGTTTTAAGTTCTCTAGGTGGGATAGTGGGTGTTTTACTTGGGCTAATTGTGTATTATGTTATGACAATAATTACCCAGTGGCCTTTTGTCTTTTCGTTTATTTCCATTTTTATTTCTGTCTGTTTTGCTGCAGCGGTTGGAATCTTTTTTGGCTATTACCCGTCAAAAAAGGCGGCAAATCTTAAACCAATTGATGCTCTTCGTTTTGAATAGAGTATGGATATATATTGTAACTACCATTTGATGAGGAAATAATTTTTACCATATGTGAACTTCGTAAAATTACAATGTTCCAGAGGTTACTGTATATCAGATATGCGTAACAGTACATGCTATTGTTCCGTCTGTTTTTTCTTTGACACAATGGCCGCCAGCAGTTTATTGTCATATTTAATAGGAGGAAGTCAGGTGTGAATCCTGCGCTGGCCCGCAACCGTATGGTCTTCTAATTATGATGACTAAGCCGGATCTTCCTTGAATCGGAATCCACGGGGATCTGGATCCGTTTTGTATCAACTACAGATATTATAAAAATTGATTTTTTACAATTATTTCAACAGACAATTATTTGAGATTCGCTTGTTAGAAGATTGCATAAATAATTACTGATATGAATTGTCATGCTTAGAACCAGGTCAATTTTTGGTATAACTGCTACTGTACAAAACCCTCACTATCGTATTAGTCGATAGTTCCCCTGTAAACCGATTCTCTTTTTTTAAGTACACTATTATAAATTAAATTCCAGATATTATGTGTCTGGAGAAAAAGGAGAATTGTATGTGTCTGTTTTTTAAATCTGAAGGTATTAAAAAGCTGCAGCTCGTTGCTTTTATTGTGCTGGTTCTGTTTTTGTGTGGGTGTGAAGATGATTCCGAGGATAAAAAAGATACATCTTCAAAAACAGAAAATGTAAAGGTTACGGTTGATTTTGAAGAATTAACCGTACCTGATGAGGGATACTGGAACGGATCTGACTTAAGTGGATCATTTGTTTCAAAAGATGTTGAGTTTTATAATGATTATACAGAAGATTACAGCTCATGGACCGGTGTGGTTTATTCTAACTGTACAGACATGGTAACTGTTGGCTACGCGAATCAGTATAGTGTTTATTCAGATAGCGGTAACAACGGATCAAGTGTATTTGCAGTTTTATATCTTTTTGGTGAAGAACCATTAGTCTCTTTTGAGGATGGATCGTACATAAAAGGGTTTTACGTAAACAATACCACCTATGTTTATCATGCTTTGAAAAGCGGTGAAGACGGATACGGTCTGGTAAAAAAATTCGGTGGAAACGATGGGAATGACAAAGATTATTTGAAACTTGTTATTATTGGATTTGATGACGAAGGTGTAGAGATTGGTCAGGTTGAGTTTTTCCTCGCCGATTATCGTTTCGACGACAATAGCAAGGATTATATAATTCGTGACTGGACATGGGTCGATCTTTCAGCTTTCACAGAGCCTGTTAAGGAGCTTGCATTTGAGCTTGTTTCAACCGATACCGGTGATTATGGCATGAATACTCCCGCATATTTTGCCCTCGATGATCTGGTTTATGAGATAAAACCGGAATAGATGTTGTATGCTTGTTGTGTGTTAAAGTTTTGTGATTAAAAAAATGGTTTCTATTAACCGGTACTGAATGCTTCTAACCGGTTAATAGAATAGTATCAATAATTGTGAGTACAAATATAGAATCTATTTCAGTTTTGAAAAATATTCCATTATTACCTTCGCATCCTTTGCTGTAATCTCTTTCACATCCATTAGCTGCTTATCTCCGGTTTTCCGGATTGCATCAACCGACTTGAAATGTTTTAAAAGAGCGTTTCTCTTTTTTGGACCAATTCCAGTGATATTGTCCAGTTCGGACGCTACGGCTGATTTTGATCTAAGTTTTCTATGATGTGACACTCCAAAGTCGTGTGTCGCGTCACGGAGCCTTTGAATTATTTTAAGTTCGGGGGAGTCATGCGAGAGTCTTATTGACGGTAGATCCGGAGCCGTAAATAGTTCTTCATACCTTTTAGCGATAGAGATAATAGGGGTTTCGAGACCAAGAGCGTCTCTGGCTTCTATTGCACGTGTGAGCTGCGTTGGTCCACCATCAATTACAATAAGATCAGGTTCTTCCCAGTCATTATTAATAATATTCTGTATAAAGCGTGCAACTGCTTCGTGAATCATTCCGGGATCGTTTGCTTGTTCGTATCCTCTTATGGTAAAATGACGATATCCCGCTTTGTCAGGGTCACCATTTTTAAAACTGGCCATTGATGCAACTGCATTGGTACCCTGTAAATTGGATATATCAAAACAGACCATATGAACAGGAATTTCGGGGAGAGATAGGATATTTTTTAAATTGATAAGATACCTGTTTTTATCGGAGTAGTGGTCCTGAGCCATTTTTTCTGCAATTATTATGTCAATGTTTTTACGCATCATTAAAAATGCGCCTTTGTCATGTTGAGATTTTGGAATCGTTAATTCTGTTTTCTTGCCGGTTTTATTTGAAAAATAATCACTTAATATTTTGCTATCTTCAATTCTTTCCTGAGTAATAATAAAATGGGGTATATCATTGTTATTATAATGATCCAGTATAAAAGTTCTTAAAATAGAGGCATTAGTTGAAAACGATGAATTTTCATAAAGGCGGATTTTTCGACCCGTTAAAATTCCTTTACGAAATTCAAAGAAGAGAATAATTGCCTCCTCTTGAAAGATATCCATAGCTATATAGTCAGCATCGTGGTTTTGCGGTACCATGATGTTCTGGCGTTCAGAGATTTTTTGTATATCGAAGATGATATCACGAATTTCGGCAGCTTTTTCGAAACGGGTTTGAGCCGAATAGCTGTTCATGGTTTCATTCAGTTTATTGATTACAGGATCAATTCTTCCTTTTAAAAAAAGTTCTGCGTTTTTTACAAGATCAAGATATTCATCCCTGCTTATTTTGTTGCGACAAATTCCACTGCATTGACGTATCTGGTAGTTTAAACATGGGCGTTCATTTGGTCCTAGTGGAAGTTTGCGAGAACAAGTTTTTAGACGGAAAATACGGTTAGCGGCTTTCACTACGTTTCTGGCTGCTTGTGCGTCGGTGTAGGGTCCGTAATAACGGTTTTTTTTGTTTGTCAGGCTGCGTGTAAAAATAAGACGTGGATAATCTTCACTATAGGTAATAGCGATATATGGATAGCGTTTATCGTCTTTTAGTCTTATATTAAAACGGGGACGGTGTTTTTTAATTAATGTGTCTTCGAGCAGAAGAGCCTCAATTTCTGTTCCTGTGACAATTATTTCGAAATCGCTAATCTGCTTAACAAGAGTGCGAGTTTTTATGTCATCTACCGAATCATGAAAATAAGAGCTGACTCTGTTTTTAAGTGATCGGGCTTTGCCAACATATATGATTTCGTTATCGGCATTTTTCATTAAGTAAACGCCGGGTTCGGTGGTAAGTTGTTTTAGCTTGTCGTTTATCAGGTTATGAACATTTTTCATTGGTTAACGGAGCGCCAGCAAGTTTGCTGATTTTTTCACAGTATTGAAGTGACAGTTTGTCATCTGGATTTATGGATAATGCGGATTGAAACATCGAAAGTGATTGGGGATAATCTTTCTGTTTGGCATATATGACACCTAAATTGAAAACTGAACCAAAACTATCCGGTTTAACCAGAATTAGTGTGTGAAAGATGTGTTTGGCTGCTTCATATTGTTTAATTTTCAGAAATTCGACTCCTTTCTTGAAAATCTCATCAAAATCATTTAGAAGCTTTAACTTGTCAATAGTCTTTTTCTGGTTAAGCAGGTCATCTATCAGAGAGTTGATGCTGTTTGCAAGAGGCACCATTTCCACGTTAGTGCCTGAGATCTTTTCCCTGTTTGCAATGGCCTCCGATACATTTTTATTTATTATTAAGAATTTATTACGAATTTTGATTCCAAACAAAATAGAAAGAAAAAAGAATACAGCAAAAGCCATGACCGATATTGTAAGGAGTGACTTAATTGCCCTGATAAAATGGCGGGAAGAGTTTATCTTGATCATAGCTATATTATCTACAGCTACAAGAACTCTGGCTATATATCTCTCTTTGCCGGTGTCAAAAGGAAAGTAGATAATTGTATAATGCTTATCCTTATCTGAATATATCTTTTTATCAGACACTGTCTTTTCAAATGCCTTTTCGAAAATTGAAGGATCAGAGTCACTTATGATATTTTGGCTGTCAAGTTTGGTTAAATTTTTTTCTGTTGAAAACACAGGTAAACCAAAACGGTCGTCTCTGGAGCGTTTAAAAAGTGTAAATCCGTATATGCTATCTGAAGAGGAAGCTTTTTGTTTCAATTCGTTTAATGAGCCTGATTGACGCAATAATTCAGTAAAACGGCAGCCGTTATCAAAGGCAGCTAAAGAAGCGGCAGTTTCTATCTTCCCATATGTGAAAAAGAGCAGGGCCGCAAAAATCGCTACAGAAGCAGAAATTAGCAAACCAGCCATAAAAGAGTATTGCCTGATGGTTGATGATATAATGGAATTATTATGTTTCAAATTTTGAACCTGTTTGAATTGTATAACAGTGATAAATATAAAAATCCTGATTATTGTTGTCAACAATAATGATCAGTTTTGATTTTCCCTTTTTATTATTATCAGAAAAGTTTCGTATCCGCCCAGTTTAAGCCTGCTTTTTTCACAATCGGGAAGTTTTATTTTGGAGATACAGTTTGCTGGAATAATCAGGGCACAATCATGGTTAGAAAAGGCTTTCTGAATATGTTGTATAATTCTGTTATAAAATGATGTTTGGTTGTTTAGGCTGAATCTTTTACCAAATGGAGGATTTAAAACCAGTATACCACGAGAATTACCGAAATCACTCTGGTGCAGATTAAAAAAATCTTCGGTCCTGTAGCTGAACTCATCGCAAAACGCATTTTTTGTATTGTGAAATAAAATTTTTCCGGAGCGTGGATCAATATCTGATGCCATTACAGCAAGATTGAATCCGTTTTTTTTTAAGTTTTTCTTAAGGTAATCATAGTGATTAGTCTTGAAAGCAGGCCATATTTCAAAGGTAAAAGATCGTTTTATCCCGGGGGGAACATCAGAACTCATGTGCATTGCTTCGAGAGAAAATGTTCCGGAACCGCACATGGGGTCTATCAGTAGATCATGATTTTTCAGATTGGCTCTTCTTAATATGGAGGCTGCAATGTTTTCTCTAAGGGGTGCGTTATTTATATGTTCTTTGTAACCTCGTTTGTAAAGAGGTTCTCCAGTTGAATCCAGGCTGATATAAAAAATATCCTTGATTACGCGAACATGTATCATCTGTTTTTTGTGACGATCTATTGATTGGTCACAGGAACCGTTATTGTCAAAATGAGTGGATATTGCCTTTCGCATCTCTTCTTCAATTCTTGCTGTATGATACAGTTTTGACTTTTTTACGGTTATGGAAAAGATCAGGTCAGTCTTCTTTTTAAGATAGAGCTCCCATCTTGTTTTTAGACAGTTCTCAAACAGCATGGGGAAGGTGTTAGCATAAAAACGTGTAATTCGCAGAAGAACTCTTGAGGCACATTGGCTCATAAGATTCAGTTTGTAAATATCATCAAGACCGGCTTTGAGTTCTATACCCCCCTCGGTTATTTTTGTTTTGCAATCATCAATTATCTCCGCTATCTCTTCTGACATCTCTTCTTCAAATCCGGGGGCACATTGAACATAAATTTTATGTTTTTCCGCAACAATATGGCGCTTTAATGCTCTTTTTAGTTGTTGTTCATTCATTTATGCTCCATTTGAAAGTCAAAGTTCTTTGATAAATAAAAGGAATTATTTAACATCAGTTGTCAGAAGACCGGCTGTCATTTTGCTGTGATTGCCATATTGGTAATACACCATTCTCCTGAAGTCCCGGCGCAAATACCTGTTACGCCACCTTTCTTGAATCCCTGCTTTTGAAGGTATGCTGTTCTTGAAAGATTAAGTTTAAAAGAGTCTCCATAGATAAGCAGTTCGTCAAAAAGCATGCAGTTTGCGTATTTGTCACATATTTTTTTATAAAATTCTCAAAGAGAGTTCTTTGGTGGCTCTGTAATTCAAGCTTTGTTACAAGATATGGGACAAGTCTTAATAATATCAATAGGGAACTTCGAAAAATTACAATATTTCAGAAGGTTACACTGTTTTAGTGCCTATTTTAAAGGAATTTTTCGCAAGTTCCTTGAAAA
>JAFGRW010000051.1 GCA_016934935.1 Spirochaetota bacterium
CGAAAATCCAAATGAAGACACTCTTTTTCTACAACGAGTCTCCTAACCCTAAGTTCAAGGTGACCCGGCTACTATAATGCCGAGCAATCAGAGTCAATATTATCAACAGCCTTGGGAGCACGAGGCTAGTTGCCATAAAACCGCCGGGCTCCTTAACTTTACCGTTAACAAAAAAATGATAAATATAAAAAATTAATTAAAGCAAACATCCAAATGGTTACAGACTGTATTCGCAGACATCCGAGCAGCGATAATTGGAACGATTGCTCTTTATATCTTATCAATGACTGGTATTTTATGGATAAAAGACAAAATATTAAATGTGCTACAAAAGCAAATACCATTATGGTTAGTAATTGTGTTTTTGATAACATTAACATGTATTTTTATTATATTTCTCCTTGTTTATTCATACAAATCATCATCTAAATATCCACAAATTCGTTATTTTATAATTGGTAATTACAAATGGAGAACCGAAATTTATAAAAATAACTTCTTTGAACTAGATGAATATCCATATTGTATTAAGCATGATTTAAAATTCATTTACAAACATGGTTCAAAATATTGTCCTGGAACTGAAAATGAAAAATGCCATTTTGAATTAAAAGATTCAGACTTTTTTACAATATCCCAATCAGCAAAAAGTATTATTGATAATAAATTGCGTAATAATGTTCTTAAATGTTAACCATAAAATGCAGCCGACCTTCGGCGGCTGATTTTTGCGTTATAGATGTAAGTGCGCTAAAAGAAGCTATTGAAAAGAGAGGGAAAATTTTAAGTTGATAGTACGGCGTAAGGAATGTGAGACAGTCACCTATTTTCGTTTCAAAAAGAAAGGGCATACAATCCGGATTAAAAAAGGGAATGATAAGGGGAATATGAACCGTAAATTTTATACAAGTTTATTCATTTTTTTTCTCATAGCCTCAGTAGGCTGTGGGCAGAACCCAAACGAGACAGACACAAGCAGCCCCGTCGCACCAGAGGGGAAAATACTGAAAAATCAGTTATCTGATAAAAAAAGAGAAGAATTAAACCAAAGCATATTAAAATTATTGAATAACAGTATAAATCACGATGGTGAAGCGCCGATCCATAATATCGCATTAGCTGTCAGAAGCGAAAAATTAGGTTATGAATTTATAGGCGCAGCGGGATTGGCTGACGGTAAAACGGAAACAATGACTCCGGATCACAAGGTCTTCATTGCCAGTTTAACCAAGACTTTTACAGCAACAATTGCCATGCAATTAATGGAAGAGGGACTGCTGGATCTTGATAAAAGAATGATCGATTATTTAACCGATAGCAGTTTAAATCTCGATCAATTGCATATATTTGACGGAAAACCATACGGAAAAAAGATTAAAGTATGGCACCTTCTGAACCATGCAAGCGGTTTGGCCGATTACCTGCTTGTTGTTCCTCAAAATTACCGTGACCGCTGGACGTCAAAGGATATAATAGATTCGATGTTTCATTATAAGTTGAATACCAAAGCCAGTTTCATCCCCGGCACCAAGTTTGAGTACAGCAATACGAACTATATACTGTTAGGGATGATTATTGAAAAAATAACCGGGGAGTCATTGGGTGATTTGATTGAGAAAAGGATATGCAAACCTTTGAATCTAGAAAATACGTTTTTGGCAGATGGTACAAGAAAATTACTGCCATCGTATGCCTTCATCTTTCTCGGCGTTCAAGGCAGCGCGCCGAAAGGGGGAGATAATCTTAACTATTTTTGGGCAGCCGGTGGTATGTATTCAACAGTTGCGGATTTGTCGGTATTTATTGAAAAGCTTTTTTCCGGCAGTTTATTTCAAAAGAAGAATACTCTGCAAACGATGATCTCCGATTCGGATCGCATTACTCAAAATCGATTTGACTACGGATACGGTATTTTTAAATTTCCCGGGGGTTATTTAGGCCATAATGGTGCATCTGGCATCCAGATGTGCTATGATCCGAAACATAAAATAGCCTTCTCTCTTGTAATTAATCAACAATTAAAATTAGACAAATTGAGTCCTATCAAATACGACATTTGCTACTTACTTACAGGTGAAGATATAAGAAACGCGCCATTGCCTGAAAAAATAACTTATAAAAAACCAACCGGTAATGTCCCTTCGAAAATCCAGAATTTATTGGGAAAATGGGAAGGAGACTGGGGAGATGAAGGTAGGTTAAATGCATATTTCATCTTTGAAAAAGTTACACAGGACAGCGCGGAAATGGTTTACGGATGGGGAGTGAGTCATAAGGCCGGTATTCTTCAGGGTGGATATGAGCGGAGAACCGCGCGACTGGAAACCAATAACGATGACTTGACCGTGAAGTTTAGTTCACCACGTTCTACTATGATAGCTGGAATCGAAGGCACAGTTTCTTATGATGGAAAGACCATCAATGCGGTGTTTGCCGGCATATCGCAAATCGAAATGAACAAAACCGAGTCGCCTGATTTTGAGTTACCGGAGATGGTTACGAAAAAAACTATAACCCTGCAATCAAGGTGATTTGCTGGTCTTTCTTGCCGATTGAAATTCAGCAGTTTCAATGGTTTTAATACTTAATCGGTCATTAGCACCATTAACCCGCAAACTCCTTATCGCAATCGTTATCCGCGACACGATGTCGCGTAATTGAGTGTATTATATAGAGTACCCGGCATGTTCCTGCCGGTCCC
>JAFGRW010000052.1 GCA_016934935.1 Spirochaetota bacterium
TCTGATATCTGCCAGATACCCAAGATGTTTAAAGTAAAGATTATTCGCTATACCGGCCAGCCAAAGAAGATCCAGAATAACAAATATCAGAGCTGAAATAACAGCTATTTTAATAAATGTGAAGGAAACAAAATAGTTCATAGCGAGCCTCCTGTTACAAATAATATGAAACACAAATTTATCGCTTTCAACAAAAAAACTATTCACATAATTAAATTTTAATTTGGTAATTATTTATTCTATGGGTATTTTTGACGAAGAAAATATCTTTACAGAGGAAAATACATGAAATTAAGAGATCGTGTTTCTAATTTAATATTAACCTTATCTCTGATATCATTAACTACCACTCTTGGATCCGCAGAGATTGACGGTGTTGTTTTTAAAGACAAACTTCCTGTTTCGTCATATATTCTACCATTAAGAGGTTATGCCGTACTCAACTACATGCTGGTAATCAAGGCATACGCGGGAGCCTTCTATATCGGATCCGGAATACCGGCCGATATGGCTCTATCCGAAACTCCCAAGATCCTGGAGTTATACTATTTTCATAAAATAAGCGCCGATGATTTTAAAAAATCTACAATTGCAATGATCAAAAAAAACACTAAACCGGATGAATACATTCGGATATCAGCAGATCTGGAAAAATTCAACAGCTTTTACAAAAATGTAAGTCCAGGGGATCGATACAGGGCGGAATATTATCCCGGATCAGGCATAACGCTATACCTTAACAGTAAACCTTTGGGCACGATCAATAACAGCGAGTTTGCAAAGGCTTTTTTTTCAATATGGATCGGTTCAAACCCCATAGATAAAAAATTCAGAGATATACTTCTTGGGAGAACTTAATGTATCAAAAATTAACTATTTTCAAGAAATTTTCCTATGCGTTACCCGCATTTTCACTGGCAGTAATTGGAATTCCAGTTTATGTATACATACCCAAATTTTACACAGACGTTATCGGCCTTAATGTTTCAATTATCGGTGGAATTCTGCTTTCAGCAAGACTATTTGACGCTGTAACTGATCCTGCTATCGGTCTTTTGTCCGACCGAACTGTAACAAGATTTGGACGACGCAGACCATGGATCATATCCGGAGCTGTATTCACCGCAGTTGCCATTGCCTTTCTTTTTAATCCTCCCCGCACAGAGACAATAAATCCATATATATGGTTTACGATAAGCATATTTCTTCTGTTTCTGTTTTGGACGACTGTAGTTGTACCTTATGAATCATTTGGTCCGGAGCTTACGTTTGACTACAAGGACAGAACCTCACTTTTCAGTTTTAGAGACGGGTTCCTGATTGCAGGAACTCTTGCCGCTGCAGCATCACCCGCACTAATCAAACAGGCTTTAGATATCGGATCTTCACCTGCCGGCGAAAGAACAGTATTATATATTCTTTCTGCAATTTATGCGCCTCTTATCATTTTTTCCTGTATCTGGTGCGTACAATTCTTAAAAGAGAATACAACCCGTGCCAAAAAAAAGCAGATCCCGATTTTTGAAGGTTTCAAATACACTTTCAAAAACAGGCCATTTCTAATACTGCTTGCCGCTTACACAATAAGCGCCATAGGAAACAATCTGCCCGCGACTCTAATACTGTTTTATGTTCAATATGTTCTTCACTCATCGTTTGCAGATATGTTTCTTCTTCTCTATTTTGTTACAGGAATTATGTTTTTGCCTCTTTGGATAATTGTTTCTGCCAAAGTTGGCAAAAAGATGGCGTGGTTATCCGCCATGGCAATAAACACCGGGGCATTTGTAGGTGTATTTTTCCTGGGTGCGGGTGACACCTTTGTATATGGTATTCTGGTTTTTTTATCCGGCATAGGTTTCGGTGCTACTCTTGCAATACCCTCGTCAATGCAGGCAGATGTTATCGACTATGACGAGCTTATGACAGGAGAACGGCGCGAAGGACAGTATGTAGGAATATGGTCTTTTTCAAAAAAACTGGCGGCTGCGTTCGGAGTCGGAATCGGTTTAACTATACTGGGAATGTCGGGATATGAGCCAAACGCTGCACAAAACAGTAACGTCATATTTACTTTGCGGGTTCTATATGCGCTTGTCCCATGCCTGTGCAATGCTCTGGGATTTTTTATCGCGCTGCTTTACCCTATTAACGAAAATACATTTAAAGAGATCAGAAGTAATATTACAAAGAACAGCAAGGCGGTACATAATGGACAAAACAATTGAAATTATACTAGTTAATTTTGCAGCAGTAGTTATAATGATGTTTTGCGGATGGATACACAGTCTGATTAAAAAAAATGTAACAATCGCAGACAGCCTTTGGGGCTTGGGGTTTGTTCTTATAGCATGGTTAACCTTTTTCAGAAGCGAAGGCTTTCTTTTCAGAAAAGTTCTGATCGTAACTATTGTAACCCTATGGGGATTACGCCTTTTTTTGCATATCTCTAAAAGAAACAGAGGCAAAGGTGAAGATCCAAGATACACGGAATGGAGAAAGGAATACGGCAGAAGTTTTGTAATTGTCAGTCTTTTTAAAGTGTTTCTGGTTCAGGCGCTGTTTCTATGGATTATATCACTTTCTCTACAGGTTTCAGCATTATCAAGCACTACAGGTTATATTACAGTGTTTGATATCGCGGGTTTAACTATATGGACAGGCGGATTTCTTATAGAGTCCTTTGCGGATTTTCAGCTGGCTTCTTTTCTTAAAGATCCCGGAAATAGAGGTCATGTTATGAATCAGAAACTCTGGAAATACAGCCGTCATCCCAATTATTTTGGAGAATCTGCAATGTGGTGGGGAATATTTGTAATTTCATTATCTGTACCCTATGGTTTCATTACGATTATAAGCCCTGTAGTTATAACCTACACTCTGTTGCGCATAACGGGCATTACCCTTATGGAAGATAAAATTTTCGGAAATAATACTGAATACAAGGAATACGTTAAAAGAACCAGTTCATTTATTCCGTGGTTTGTAAAAAAACATCAAGACATAAATTGATTATATCTCAAAACTGACAGTGCAAGAAGCTCTATTAGTATTTTTACAATCTTATGTGAAGTTAACCATTCTTCTTCACTTTAATAAGCTCATTTTGTTTTGAACATCATATTGAATTTCCCGTTTTTTTTTTAATTATCCATATCCTTCCGCGTATTCAGATCCGGCTTTGTGCAAGATATTGAAATTATGGCAATCCCTATTTGTTAACTTTTTAACAAGGAACTTGCACTTGTAGATTGTTCTTATCAGAACAATATGCTTTTAGCACATGATAAAAGCCCCACGGGTAATACGAAAAATTCCTCTATACAATATGGGTTTTTGACGGCTCAGCCGTTCTAAAAAGGTAATTTTTCGAAGTTCCCTTAATAAAAAATGCTCTTCCGGGGGAGGAAGAGCCGAAGAAAAGGAGCTTTTAGTTGGCTAAAAATCATAATAAAGAAAGTTGAAAGTTATATTAATAATGTATCAGCAAATCCGGAAGGGTCAATATTTTATCTGGTTTTTATGCGATCACAAAAAAAAACTGGTTTTTTGCCCATTATTCAATCGATGTCACTGATTATCCAATTCCCCGGCGAACACCGTCCCCACTATTTTCCCGGTACAATACGATATTATGTCTCTTTATACTTTTTTATTATTTTAGCTGGCTAACAATCCACAAAAATGAGACTAAACAGGTAAATCCCCCCGCATGCACATCAAGATGCTATTACAATATAGAAGGGGACACCTTCATCAAAAGGCTTTTTGTTGTAATCCTTATAAAATCGGATATTTCTGAATCCCGCATTTTCAGGAAATTTTCAGACAATCATCTGTAAGTGAATGCCGCCGGTGCATCAGTAACGGTGATAAACGACCCGGCAGCTTTCTTGAACTCTTTTGAAGCAAGAAGAGCTTTTATTACGTAGTCGGCCTTTTGAGAATCAATTATCAGAGTGCTCTGTTCATATGCAGCAGCGCCTGGTACGTTATCAGATATGGCAGTCCGGCGTAAAGTTGAGGTTGTCGCCCCTCCGGCTCCATTTTCCATTGCAATTCCAGTAAGATTTTTCACCACTCCTTCCGGGCAAACAACATTGACCTCTTTATTACCAGAAACCAATTGATGCGACCATCTCAGGTTTTCATTATCCGCGAATCGATGTCGCCAGGAGGTACCAAAATGCAGCTTGTCAAGAGCAGCAATAATCTGCTCCATGCTAGCTGCATATTTTTGATGCCCTATGTGTATTCTTGTATCGGTAAGTCCCGAGGCGACAGTAGTTCTATAAATAATACCCCGTCCGGGTTTATCAAGTTTTGCACCTTCTACCAGCATACGAATTATTCCATCCGCGTCATGCTGTGGAGCCAGAAGAGTAATCAACTCTTTTTCCGGAGGAATTGTAATACGTAATAGCCCCAGTTTATCTCGCATACCTGTTCCATGACCGTGAGTTATTACCGGCACACAGGTTCCAAGCTCCAGGGCAAGCCGTGCACAGACGTCCGCGCTGCCACGCATGGATAAAATTGCGGTAATGCATGCAAGATCATCATGAAAATGAGGCTCCGTGTACTCTTTTATATCCGGTATGTTAGGTTCATAACCACCATACATAACCATATCCTGAGAATAAATCGTTCCGCGCCCCCCCTCTTCCAGACCACACTCTTCTACCACTCCTGACATCATGTTTTCACAAAACCTTCGCGGCAAGGTAAACTGGAAAATATCAGATGATGAGTCCTGAAGGCTCACCGATGAACCTGGTATAAACAGAGGGCGCTTTTTTACAAAATGACGGACACTTCTGCCGTTTCTGGCAAAAACGGTGTTCACCCCGGCCGTGCGTAAAAAATCGGCAAGTCTGGCGCTTAAACGCTGGTGCACAACACAGGTAATACGACTGACTTCTCGTATAGAATATATCTCATCCATTATTTTCTTCTCCGGGCTTTGCGATCAGTGTTCGCTGTTGACGCGACTTTAGAACTAGTCCGTATATCATCACCGAAAGAATCGGATAAACAGAAGCCATGGAAAGTATACCGAAACCATCAATAACATCAAGCTCGTTGCCGATACCCAGCCCCATCGCCAGGACAAGAGGAACCGTTACTGTCCCGGTTGTTACACCGCCACAGTCCCAGGCAATACCGGTAAAATCTTCATCACTGAAAAATGTTAATACAAGAAGAAGCAGATACGGCGGAACAATAAGCCAGAGGATTGAAACATCGTACATAATTCTGGCAACACCCACAACAAGGCCAAGCCCCACCCCAAGCGAAACCGCGTACACAACCCCTTTCTGTTTAACAGTACCGACAGTTATGTTCTCTACAGTTTTTCCAAGAGCGTTAAGTGATGGTTCAGCAAGTGTGGACCCCCACCCCATACCGAAAGCAAAAGCAAAAACCAGAAATATTCCAAGCAATGTCAGATCTGGACCAAATAGCGGCGGACGGCTGACTATATGCACATAACGTTTATTTTTAGAATTATACTGTTTAGGATTAAATTCGATAGCTCGTGGTTCAGAATCGTAATGCGAATAGAAAAACTGTTTACGCTCACCCGTAACATCTATGCTCTCAAAAAGCAGTTTGTCATCAAAATTTTCGAACACAACCCGCCCAATATCTTCAGGCTCTGTTCTAAAGGTTCTCGGCAACTGGCCACCTGTCTCGTCACCCAAAGGCGCAAGCCCAAGACGAATACCAGCCGACAAAATCGCCATCCCCACAACCGCAAGAACGACTCCCAGAATTACCTCATCCGTATTTTCCGGACGGGCTCTTACGAATACAAGAGCAATCGCGAGAAGCATTGTTAATGGCAGAATTGCTCTCACAGACAGGAAAGCTTCAACCTTAAATATATCTCTCATAGTCTCACCTGAAAATTCAGAACCCCTTATATTATTTTCCAGGTTTTTAATATTATACAAATCTTCAAACTCAGCTCTAAGCTGTTTGCGAATCTCCAAATCTGAAGAATCAAGGCCATGTTTGTAAAACTCCTCACTATTGATAAAAAGCATCATGGCGGTTTCCCTATTTTCAGCGGAATAAAACCCGGCTTCACTTGTAGGCGAGGGAACCTTACTGTTTAAAATAACAGCAAGCAACAGGACAGTTACAACCGGAAGAACTGATGCAAGAGCTACAGTTCCAAAACCGGCTCCAGCCTTTTCTGTGTTTCCTGATGAGCGGGAAACACCAATACCAAGAGCCAACACAATAGGTACAGTCACGGCTCCGGTAGTTACAGCACCCGTATCCCAGGCAAGCCCAACCACACTTTTAAGATTAGGGTCATAAAGCATTGCAAGAGATATAGCCAGGGCAGCACTGACCGAAACAAACAGAAAAGGTTTCAGGGATAACCCGTAATAGAGCCGCAGCATTCCCAGAACTACTGCAGCACCAACCCCAATACCTATTGCTGTAAAAAGAGCATCAGCATGACGCCCCAGGAGCACAAACAGAAGGGGGGCATCCCAGGGAGTAACAGCTGATCCCGCGGTACGCAAAGCAGCTATGGCCGGCTCGGCAAATGTAGAGCCCAGGCCGATTAACAACGCGAAAACAAGTGCAGAAGCAATACCTCCACGACCGGTAATCTTTACGCCGACTCTTTCTCCAAGAGGCATAAGCCCAAGCATTATACCTTCAAGAAAAAATGCAAGTCCGGCAATAACAAGGGCAACACCCGTCGCAACTCCAGCCGCGTCTTGTAACGGCGAATCGAGCACAATAATCTGAAAAAGTACAAGATACAAAATAATAAACGCGACAGATTTCACCTGATCTTTTATTAAACCGGCAAAATGAGTCACAACAAGATAAAACGCACTGCGTAAAGGTATATTGATGCCTTTGGATCGCGCCATAAAAATACCATCTTTATAAATTATTCTTTATAGTATCCACAAACGGGAATGTGTCCACAACAAAACCATTAAAATATTACCGTCGACAAGATAGTACTCTTTACTATCCATTCGCAAAAAAACCGGCCGTATTGACCGGTTAACAATTTTTAAGTTAAAACGATCTCATTTAAGAAAGATCCACAGTCCCCGCCAGCAGATGTTTATCACTACAGCAATTACCGATGTATACTTCATATTCCATTTTTTCAAAAATCATTTGTGAGCTTTTCTCGTCATAGTAACATAGCTTACTCAGATCACAGCCAAGTTTTACCTCTTTGGATTCACCCGGCTGAAGAGAGACACGTTCAAATGCCCTTAGCAGACGTACCGGCCTGTCAACTGCAGATTTTTTGAATCCGACATACATTTGAACAATCTCGGTTCCCTCACAGCTGCCGTTATTAGACACCGTACAAACAGCTGTTACTTTATCTGCTTTTTTATCAAAGCTGGCATCATTGAAATTAAAATCAGTGTAGGTTAATCCGAATCCATAAGGGAAAAGCGGTTCAATTCCTTTTTTTTCAAGCCGGGCGTAACCATGATAGTAGTCATAAAACTGACTCGTTGTGTCCCAATCGACATGGGGAAGATCACTCTCTCTATACGGCAACACAAACGGCAGTTTGCCCGAAGGTGCAGTATCACCAAATAGTATTTCGGCAAGAGCCCTACCGCCCTCCATACCCGGGTAATAAGCCATGATGATCGAACTGACTCTATCCATCCACTCGGAAATCATTATCATATTTCCGCCGTACATAACAACAGTAGAATTCTCATTAACAGGTCCCACTTCTTTGATAAGCGCAATCTCTTCTTTATGAAGACCAAGCGAAAACCTTCGGTCGCCCCCCATGGATCCGGTATAACCCTCGGCCTCCTCGGCCGATACAAATTCTCCTTCATCGTTATGGTCGTATCCAACGCAAAAAATCACGGCATCAACAGCAGCAGCCAACTCCCTGGTCTTGTTCAGATCACTTCCATCATCATAAATAAATTCACAATCCGGTGCTTTTGAAACCAGTCCCTGATAAGGCGAAACCACATAAGGTGGCCTCACCCAACTGGAACCGTGATCGCCAATAGGTTCAAGCATTGCAAGTTTACCTGTGACAAGAATTCTATTAACCTTTTCGCGTTCTAATGGCAAATTACTGTTACTATTCTTTATCAGTGTTATACCTTCACGGGCACTCTGCAGCGCAAGCGCCACATGATCTCTGCAAGCAAGAGCAGCAGTGTCTCCTTTGACCGGCTTATCGGCATCAAACGCCAAAAGCGTTCTGACAATACGCAAAACGGCGTCATCTATTTTATCTTCGCCGACAAGA
>JAFGRW010000053.1 GCA_016934935.1 Spirochaetota bacterium
AACTAAAGAACCGCCGTGTACCGAACGGTACGCACGGTGGTGTGAGAGGACGGTAGGTAAAATAATTACCTACCTCCTACTCGATTTTCCGATTCAAAAGTTTAAAAAAGTCCTTAAATGATTAATTTGATTTTGTTCAGATAAATTCATACTTTTAATGTTGGTACTTCGAGTTTAATGTATTTTTCTGGAGGAAGTTGATGCCCAGGGGTGAAAAATCCGCAGATAGCTGTTTATCATTAAGTGAAGCATTAAAAACAAATGCTCCATTCCCGTATGTCTGTCATAGGATTTTACGTGATAAAAAAGGCAAAGCCGTTGATTACGAATTTGTTGAAGTAAACAGCGCTTTTGAAACCATGTCCGGTTTTAAATCAAAAAACATAATTAACAGAAGAGCTTCTGCTCTATTTTCTGAAACAGGTGAGCAGTCAATTGCATGGGAAAAACTATATCATAACATTATAGATCATGGCAAAAGTGAGATAAATGAGCAGACTTTATATCTTTTAGATCGCTGGTACAAGACTCAAAGCTGTATTCTTGATGATGACGTTTTATTGATAATGTTTACAGATATTACAAAAGAGAAGATCCAGTTAAACGAGATGGAAAACTTTTTTTCGGTTAATCTTGATCTGTTATGTATTGCCAATACCGATGGTAAATTTATAAAACTGAATCGTGAGTGGGAAAAAGTGTTAGGCTATTCGCTTGATAGTCTTGAGGGTGCAAGGTTTATCGATTTTGTGCATCCGGATGATATTGATAAAACAGAGTCGGCAATAAGTATGCTGCTGGCTGATGAAAAAGTATTAAACTTCACAAATCGCTATAAAGATATAAACGGTAACTACCATTATATTGAATGGCGCTCTCATCCTCATGGAAATCTGATCTATGCCGCGGCAAGGGATATAACAAAACAGAAAGAGACTGAGATTGATCTCAGGAAGAGTCGTGACAGATTTCAGTCACTTGTTCAAAACATACCGGGCAATGTTTATCGCTGCCTTTATGACGAAAACCGGACAATGATTTATATAGGACGTGATTTTGACAGCATTAGCGGGTACTCCTCAATTGACTTTATTAATAACAGCAAAAAAACTTTCGAAAGTATTATTCATGAAGAAGATCGTTATATGGTCAGAAATGAAATTGATAAGGCAATACAACTGAAAAAGTTTTGGAATATTGAGTATCGAGTAAATAGAAATGACGGAACAGTAAGCTGGATACAGGAGAGAGGCAGGGCTGTTTACGATGCGGGTGGCATTATTGAATATCTTGACGGGTTTATGCTGGATATTACAGATCAAAAGATATTTGAAGAAAAGATGATCGTTAGTGAGAACCGGTTTCGTCAATTGTTTAACAATATGAGCAGCGGTGTAGCCATATATGAAGTTGTTGATAACGGTAATGATTTTGTATTCAGGGAATTTAATAAGGCTGCGGAGACTATTGAAGGAGTACATAAAGCGGAAGTAATAGGTAAAAGAGTTTGCGATGTTTTTCCTGCAATAAAAGATTTTGGGCTTCTCGATGTATTTAAAAGAGTATGGGTGACAGGTGCGGCCGAAAATCATCCAGTATCTCTGTATAATGATGGAAGGGTAGAGGGATGGCGGGAAAATTTCGTTACCCGCTTATCGGAAAATGAAATTGTATCAATTTATGAGGATGTGACCGAACAAAAAAAAGCCGAAGAAGTGTTGATTCAAACTAAGAAGCAGTATGAACTTGTAATAAGTGGAACAAATGATGGAATATATGATTGGGATATTAAAAGTGGTTACCTCTTTTTGTCCAGAAGATGGAAAGAGATTCTAGGATACAGCGAAGATGAACTTGAACACAATGCTGAGACCTTTTTTTCACTCGTATATAATGAAGACAAAAGCCGTGTAGAGGACTACCTTTCACGCTATCTTGAAGGTGAAATAGAAAAGTATTCTATAGAATTCCGGATGCAGCATAAGGATGGTTCTGTCAGGTGGATATTAGCAAGAGGAGAAGTTGTCAGAGATGAAAATGGTATACCCTGCAGAATGGCAGGCTCGCATAGTGATATTACTGAACAAAAGAATGCTCAACGAGAACTGGAAGAGAGCCGTTACCGTCTTGAACTGGTAATGGATGCCGGTGAACACGGGTTTTGGGATTGGAATCTTGATGCCGGTAATTTCTTTTTCAGCCCTGCATATTTTACAATGCTTGGCTATGATAATAACGAGTTATCGATGAGTCATGATATGTTCAAAAAACTTATTCATCCTGATGAGAGATTGCAAATATTAAAACTTATCGATGAAAGCATTAAAAAGGGTGAAACGTATGATGTTGAATTCAGACTGCTATGCAAGTCGGGTAACTATAAGTGGGTTTCGGCAAAAGGTAAGGGGTATGTTGATGAAAAGACCGGTAAGGTAGTCAGGGCAATCGGAGTTCATATTGATATTGATGAAAGAAAGAGGAGTGAAGAACGAATACGGAAAAGTGAAGAGCAGTTTCGTCTGCTTTTTGAACATTCACCACTCGGAATATATATTGCCCGGGAGGATGGAACCATACTTGATGCCAACAGAAAGCTTCTGGAGCTTCTCGGGTCTCCATCGGTAGAGGCGACAAAAAGTATAAATGTGCTGGAATTTGAACCTCTTGTAAAGAACGGATATGCTGATAGTTTTAAAAAATGTATTAAAACCAAAAGTATGGTCAGACTGGAACTTGATTATAAATCAAAATGGGGAGTTGATAACTTTTACTCCTCATATTTGATTCCTCTTGTTGATAATAAAGGTCATGCTTCAATAGTATATACGCTTATGGAGAATATTACTGATCGAAAAAATATTGAGGAAAAGCTAAAAACAAGTGAACAGAATTTTAGAACTTTCTTTGAGACCATGGATGATATGATCTTTATAGGTGATAAAGAAGGTAATATCTTTTATACGAACAAAGTTGTCGAAAATAAACTTGGATATAGTCGTAAGGAACTGGCAAGTATGCATATACTTGATATTCATCCAGATGAAAAACGAAAAGAAGCAGAAGATATTTTTGAACGAATGTTTGCCGGTTCCTTGACTGTTTGTCCCCTTCCACTGCAAAAAAAAGATGGGGTAGCCATACCTGTTGAAACGAGAATCTGGTTCGGTCAATGGGATGGTAAAGATTGTATCTTTGGTATTTCAAAAGATATCTCCGCAGAACAGGCCGCCTTACAGAAGTTTAATAAACTTTTTAACAATAATCCGGCTCTTATGGCTTTGACCTCTGTGCCCGACGGAAGATTTGTGGATGTAAATGAATCATTTGTAAAGGTTTTAGGGTATAGCAAAAATGAAGTGGTTGGGATAATGTCACGGGACATTAATATTTTTGGTAATAATGATATTCTTGATAAGATAAGCAGACAGTTTAAAGAAAAAGGTTCGGTTAAAAATTTAGAGGTTAGAGTCTGTAAAAAGAATGGAGAAATGCTGGATGGATTGTTTTCGGGCGAGCTCATAGAGACACAAGGACAACAATACTATTTAACAGTTTTAATTGATATAACCGCGCGTCGGGAAGCAATTGAGGCCTTACGAAAATCAGAAGAAAATCAGAGCATATTGCTGGATAATATTCAAACTCAGGTATGGTATTTGACTGATCCTGTTACATATGGTGCTGTAAACAGGGCTCATGCCGATTTTAGCGGGAAAAGCAAAGAGGATCTTGCATTTAAAAACTTATATGACCTTTTCCCGAAAAAAAATGCGAATATTTGCCGCCTGTCAAACGATGAAGTATTTAGTAAAGGACACGCTGTTTTTACTGAAGAGTGGATGCCTCATCACAGCGGAGAGGATCGATTGCTTTCAATAGCTAAAATTCCGAGGCTTAGAGAAGATAAGACCGTTGAATATGTAGTATGCAGCGCGGAAGATATTACTGAAAGAAAAATTGCTGAGGAGAATCTTGTTATTGCTTTGCAGCAGTCAGATATCCTTCGTGAAAAAGCGGAAGAAGCCACAAAGGCTAAATCCCGGTTTTTGGCGAATATGAGCCATGAAATAAGAACCCCATTAAACGGAGTAATCGGTTTTACTGAGCTTTTGTTAAAAACTCCGCTTAATGATGTACAACAGCAGTATGCTTACAATGCCAATACGGCCGGGCAGACTCTTTTGGCAATAATTAATGATATTCTGGATTTTTCGAAAATTGAGGCCGGTCGACTTGACATTGATTTAGTCGAGTCAGATATATTATTGTTACTGGATGAATGCGCAGATATAATAAAATATCATGCTTCACAGAAAGGTCTTGAGCTGCTGCTTGATATCGAGCCTGGAATACCACGCTACGCGATGTTTGATGCTGTTCGTTTGAAACAGATTCTGATTAATCTGCTTGGAAATGCTGTAAAATTTACTGACAACGGTGAAGTCGAGTTAAAAGTTAAATTTAAGCGTATTGACGATAACCGGGGAACTTATGGTTTTGCTGTACGTGATACCGGTATTGGTATAAGCCGGGAACAGCAAAAAATATTATTTAAGGCTTTCACACAGGCCGATAGTACCACAACCCGTAAATATGGCGGAACAGGTCTGGGACTTGTCATATCAAGCCTTCTTGTCGAGAAGATGGGTGGTCAATTGAAGGTAGAAAGCAAAGAGGAGGAAGGAAGTACTTTTTATTTTGAGATTTCTACCGATTATTCCTTAAACAAGGCCGCGAATGAAAAAATGAATCTTAAAAAGATAGATGTAAAAAATGTTCTTATCGTTGATGATAATGGCCGTAACAGAATGATACTGAGGCATAATCTTGAATACTTGGGTATAAATTGTGAAGAGGCCTGGGACGGTAAGAGTGCAATTGAGATGGTAAGAGGCGGGCGTTCGTTTGATCTATATATAGTGGATTATCTTATGCCCGGAATGAACGGTCTGGATACCATCATACGGCTTGGAAAGGAAACAGATACGTTAAAAAAGACAGTTGTAATACTTTACAGTTCGGCGGATGAACTTAAAAACAGTGCGGATCTAAAAAATAAGGGAGTGGATTATTCACTGGTTAAGCCTGTTAAAGCCGATGATCTTATAAAAATTTTACAGGGGATAGGGCAAGCAGATTCTGTCACAGAAGAAAAATCGAACAACAGTTTTGTTGATGTGGAAGAACCTGTTAGTAAGGATAAGATTGACATTCTTGTAGCTGAAGATGTAATTATGAATGTTGAACTTATGAAAGCTATGCTTCTGGAGTATGTTCCTAACGCAAATATAGAAGTAGCGTTAGATGGTCACGAAGCGGTTATGTCTGTAAAAAACAAATTATTTGATCTGGTATTTATGGATGTTCAGATGCCGCATCTTGATGGAGTAGAGGCAACAAAACAGATTAGACAAAATGTAGATAATAAAAAAGTTCCGATTGTAGCGTTAACAGCAGGTGCTACAAAAACAGATCGCGATAAATGTCTTGAATCGGGTATGAATTATTTTCTTGGTAAACCGGTGAATTCAACACAACTAAAAGAAATTTTACGAGCTATTCTGGTAAGTGGGCATGATGATAAAGTGTTTTTGCACACTGGAAGTTTTGATAAAAAAAATCTTCTTGATCGGCTTCATGGTAACATGGATAACTATAATAAAATACTCGAAATTGCTTATAAACAATTTGAACAGGATATGGTCGAGCTGGAACAGGTTTTTGATTCAGGTGATTTTGATAATCTTTTGAAAAAAATTCATCGATTAAAAGGAGCTTCGTTAAACATGGGTTTTGTCAACCTTGCCGAATTTGTTAAGCAGTTTGAAGCTGCTGCAAGAGAAGATCCGAATGGTGATTACAGCATTAATCAGATAATCGAAGAGTGGATGCTGCTTAAAAAGATGTTAGGGAAGGAGTTGGGATATGAGTGAAACTGCAAAAAAAAAGATTTTATTAGTGGAAGATGTTATGACCAACCGGTTTTTGTTGGAATCTTTTTTAACCGATTACGACTGTGTTTCAGTTGGTAATGGTGATGAAATGTATGTTGAACTTGAAAAGGGTAAGCCCGACCTTATACTTATGGATATTGGACTACCTGGAGAAAATGGATTGGATCTTACAAAACAGTTGGCTCGAAATCCGGAATTTGGTGATATACCTGTGATATTTTTAACTTCTCACTCTGACAAACGTGAAATTATAGAAGCTGCAAAGGCAGGCGGCCATGATTATATCTTAAAACCTGCAGATGATTCTATTTTATCAGCTCGTATTGAGATGGCTTTGGCCAGACACAAAAAAAACAAGTAAACTGAGCAATTATGGAGAGTATTATGGATTATCAAGAAAAACCGTCTGTTATGGTTGTTGATGATGAAGCTTCTAATGTTTTTCTTCTTAAGAATATACTGACAGACTATACCGTAACATGTGCTTTCAGCGCGAAAGAGATGTTTGAAAATATTGATGCAGCCGCGCCAAAGGTCATTATTCTTGATGTTATGCTTCCTGATCAAAACGGATTCGATATTGCCAAGAAGCTCTCCTCTGATAAGCGATACAGCTCGATACATATAATATTTTTGACGGCCAAAACCGAATCAACTGATGTAGTTTCCGGATTTAAGCACGGCGGTTATGATTATATAAAAAAACCTTTTGATGAGATCGAGTTGTTAGCGCGAGTTGAAGCCGCTATGAAAAGAGCTTTTGAAAGGGAAAAACTGGAGAGTGAAGTTTTTATTGATCCGCTGACAGAACTGTATAATCGTCGATATTTAACCGATTATATCAGAAGTGAATCATCACGGGCGTTAAGGTCAAAAGAAAATTTTGCGGTTGCGATGCTTGATATTGATCACTTTAAATCTATTAATGATAATCTGGGACATCCTTGCGGAGATCATATCTTGAGAGAGTTTGCGCGAATAATTGCGGGTGAACTTCGTGAATATGATGTCGCCATACGGTATGGTGGTGAAGAGTTTCTGGTTGTTTTTCCCGGAGAGTCAAAAATAAACGCGGTTTCTGTTTTAGAACGTATACAGGATAAGGTTTTATCAGGAAGCTATATTTGGGAAGATACTCCGGTAAGCTTCAGTTTTACAGCAGGTATTGCCGATTTTATGGAAATTGACCATACTAGCATGCCTTTTGAAGATCTGATTAACAAAGCTGACCATCGTCTTTATCATGGAAAACATGATGGGCGTAATTGTATTGTTATTAATGATGACTAACACTTTTTTGCTGGCTTCTTAGCCACCCGGATTGGGAAATGCAGAGAAAAAACAACTTTTGGATCGTAGAAAATCGAAAAAAAGTGAAAACAAAAACTACTACCTGGCTAAGAAGCCAGCAGGCCGGATATCTCCGGCCTGAAATTGGATATTACATAAGGTCAATCTCGTCTTTTTGGGCTTCAAGGGCAGCAGAACCTTCGGTACAGGTTGTAACATCGTCATAACCTGGCCATTCTTCGTATTCGGGCATATCAATTGGGGATGTTATTGAAACATAATCGTTGCCTTCTGTGCTTCCATCCCACCCTGAACCTTCATCAGTAAAGTTAACCTGCATGTTTTCCATTTGTTCGAATGTAAACTCTTCCAACTCCACCTCTTGTGCCTCGGTATAATAAGGAGAATCAGAGCTGTCAATTATTGTATTATCTGTTGCTTTCCAGGATTGTATCTGTGGATTCGCTGTATCAGCCGGTTTTCCATGGGCTGCAACGGTTGTTCCCTTTTCAGAATTAAACTTGTTCCATTCGGCCATTGTGTACCAGAAGTTTTCGCTGGTATTCGTAAAATCTTCACCGAATTTGCCACTGCTAATATTGAACGGTGCGGATTCTTCTCTTTCGTCTGAGGTAAAACTGAAAATATAAACATATTTGTTATATTCGCCTTCCGCGACTTCCCCATGACCTTTTATTTGCAGTTGTACATTGTAATGGTTTTCAATAGTTGTATCAACATCTGCTCGAATTTTTTCATAGTTATTCGTGTTGTCGGGGTCGGCGAAACTTACGATTAGAGTGAGTAATCCGGAGTTTTCACCATCGGGCATTTGTAATTGTATATCCCTTGTCTCTTGTTGGCCTGACAGACCGGAAATCGCGTCTACATATAGTTTTCCGTCTTTTTCCTGGAAACGAACTTTCATTCGTGAAATTGTTCCGAAAGGTCCAGCGTTAAAAGTTGGAATTTCAAAATAAGCTGTTTCTCCATCTTCGATGCGAAATTTATCGCTGCCTTTTTCTAATGCAGCGATAAGATCGGCAACATATTGAACTTTTCGTGCGTAGTACAATGCCTTGTTCCGTAAAGTTTTTGCCGAGCAGGCGCCTGGAGACATTGCACCAATCGATCCATCCATAAATCTTTTCTTATTTTGTAACGACAAATCCTTTTCGCTAAAATCGACATCTGGTAGTTCTTGCAGTCGAACGTTGGTATCATCTACGCCTGTTGAATCATCACCTGAACTGTCAGAACCGCAGGATATAATAAAGTATAACGAAGAGATAAATAAAATG
The DNA here is from genome assembly GCA_016934935.1 of Spirochaetota bacterium. Lineage (GTDB taxonomy): Bacteria > Spirochaetota > UBA4802 > UBA4802 > JAFGJZ01 > JAFGRW01. The sequence goes on from JAFGRW010000053.1 coordinate 8,546, forward strand.
AGAGCTATCTTTTTCATAGTAATTCTCCTGATATTGTTGATTTAAGGTTTGTGTAGATTATGCGACATTAAAATTTACAACGGGGATTTGAAAATTTTTACAAACCTGTTAACTGCTAAGTATTTTAGCAGTTAATACGAGTGTTATCAAGGAAAAATTGGATTTTTTTTTACGAGTCCCTGGCTTCTTGGCCAGCATCATCAGGTGCGAAGTCGGTGATTAGTTCCAGCGGGGGAAATTGCCAGTAGTTTAGAAAATATTTAGGGCCGGGCATATCAGAGACAATCAGACAATGAAAAGATGGACGATTGAATTGATTCTGGGATTTTTCCATGGCTTTTTTGAAGAATTCCATTGCTAATGATAACATATAGGATAAACTGTAGCGAAAAAGCATCATAACGTCCCGTAATTTGCTGTAAGTAATAAAAGAAAGTCTAATATGTACTGATTTATACTTTGTTCCTTTTTCCTGGTACTTTAATGGCCGGTTGAATCTTTGAGGCTTGTTGGCAATTTTTTTGACATAAGCATCCAGAACAATATTCATTACTTCGGAAATTGTCATGTTGTTCTCTTCAGCATAGCTGGTAATTATTTCCAGACTTTTCAATTCCACATCTACTGATGTTCGTATTTCTTCCTGGTTCATTTTTGCTCCTCCATGTTATTATAAAATATATAACTGGAGAAAAACGGATTTTGTGAAAATTTTTTTAAAAAGTTCAATTTTGATGGCTTCTTAGCCACTAAAAATTGAAAAATGATGCAAAAGCCAGCGGATTAGATGTTTTAGACCAGAAATCTTTAATCATAAAAAGTCAATATCGTATTTTTGGGTTTCCAGGACTGCTGACAGTCTTTACGGCTAGCGTCGTTATATCCAGTTCATTCTTGGCTGTTGGGCAGAACAATTTAGGGCTGTTGTTGTAAAATAATCATTTTCTTCCGTGTTTCTGTCTCTTCTGGAGTTGCCATCAGCAGAGCTTGCCTGTATGGTGCCTATTTGATAAAATGTGAATTCATCCAATACAGCTTCGAGTACTTTGGTATAATATGATACTGGAATTTAAGAATAATTGCTGAAGATCTGGATACAATGCCATAGGAAAGGACGGTGTACAGGGAGAATATGCTTTGAGGGCAATGGGAATAAATCTTGGAAATAAAGAGAAAGAGCAACAATACCGATATTTGTTGACTCTATTTCTGAAAATAAATATTATGATGGGCGAAATAAACCAGCGTCCGATCCTGAAACAGAACCGGTATCTGATCCGGAATTAGAATCAGAAATGGCATCTGAGCCAAGGCCTGCACCAGGGGATGTGACTATAACCTTTCCAGTAGGTTCAACTGATAGTTCAACCGTAAATATTAATAAAAAGTTTTTATTAGTGAAACGGAGGTGACAAATACTCTATTCAAATAGGTTTTGCAGTGGGCCTATGATAATGGCAAATTTGTTACTGATTCGAGTGTTCATAACGAAGTGACAGAATTAAGTGTCAAGTATAGAGGGCAGACTTTAATAGATTTGAACGGTAATTTTGAGTATCCTCAAGGTGTTTTCCACTCCGAAAAAATAGAATTTTATGTTTCCACAGGAGTTTTTTGCCGTTATATGTGGTTTTGAAAATCATCCAGTAGTATATGTGAGCTGGTATGGAGTGGTAATGTTTTGCAACTGATTAACCGAAATGCGTGATAGTAATACGACTAATTTGGTGTACACTGATATGGATTCGGATTGGGATCATGCTGAAACAGTTGAAGATGAAACCAAAAATGGTTATCGGCTGCCTTCGAGTTATGAGTGGGAGTATGCTGCCCGTTACAGGGGGTCTGATACTGGTAATAACGTAGGTGCTATAATCGATAGTATAGATTTTAGTATTATGGATATAAATTGGACAAAGGGCGATTCTGTAAGTGGTGCAACAGCTAGTTATGATGCTTCTAATTCCAATCGCGTAAGACGAAGGGGTAGCTGGTTTAATCCTGCTGGATACGTACTAATCGGTCTTTGGAGTGCTCGTATCAGTCCCCCGGACGATTGTGAGAGTATCATAGGTTTCCGTATCTCAAAAAACGGGTAGCCTTTTGAGTTTTTACCAGCTTCCTCGAATGTGTCATATATCTTATATCAGTAAAAGAGGCAGGTGATTGATTATTCGGTTTACTTTATATCGAATTGTTAAAGCAAACAACCCTGTTTCCTCCTTTGGTGATATCAGAACTGCCGCATTCAGGGCAAAGTTCCGCAGGCGTGCCCGCTTGAGTCTCTTTATCTATTTTTGATCTGCAAACGTTACAAAACGGATTTTTTGCTGAAAACAGGGCTTTTCCGGCCATTTGCAGAAGTAGATCTGCTACCAGTTGTTTGGTTATATCCAGGTAGTCCCGGTTCGCCTGTTTTGGAGCTGGTTTGAATATTTTTTTTAGGCTATTGATATTCAGTGATTTTTCAATATAATCCTTACTGTCAAGCATTGAAACCAAACCAAAACTTGAACTGGCATAACAGTCATTTGAGATTATTATTTCGCTTATAAGCAGATTAAGATGGTTTGCGATTCGCATCGCGAATTCCATATTTGTATCTGGGAGAAGAACCAGAAATTCGCTGCCGCTGATGCGCCCTGCTGTGTCGTGCACGCGAAGATTATTCATTAATATCAAACCTAACTCTTTTAACAGCCAGTCCCCTTTTTGATGGCCAAAGCGTGTATTTACATTTTTTAAGTTGTCGACACCAAAACGAATTATGGATAAGTTATCAAAATCGTTGCTGGCAACCAGTTTGTACAGTTTGTCAATAATGCTTTTCTTGTTTGCAACATAAGTCAATTCGTCAACTGTTGTAAGATTTTTTTCTTTCAGGTATGCAAAATATTCTGATAGATGATAGTTAACGGTGTTTATCATCTCTTTATCATCGATAGGTTTAAGCAGATAGGCGTTAGCCCCTTTTTCTTTTCGTTCATTAATAATAGCTGTGTCCATTACTGCGGAAAGAAAAATGAAAGGTGTTTTTTTGAAATCAGGATTCGAAATAATCTCATTATGAATATCGCTGCCTAAAAGATCGGGCATGTTATAATCACAAAGGATGAGATCCGGTCTGTAAATGTATATCGCATCCAGGCCAATCACAGCGTCGCTGCAGGTGATAATGTTGTTAAAACCGGAAGAGTTGAGATAAGTCTTTAGTATTGAAAGAAAGTCAATATCGTCGTCAATAATAAGGATCAAAGACTTGGCAATTGAATATTCATTGTCAGCGTTTCTCTCTTTTATGTCTACTAAAACAGAATTTTTTAACCTTTTTGATTGAAGCTCGTAATTTAATATTTGTCTTTTTTGTTCAAGGTATATTTTGTCAAAGTTAAAGTTGCTTTTTAATTCATTTAGCTGACTTATTTTAGGTAAGCGAATTTTATATGTAATTCCGCTATTATCAGTTTCAGAATATACTGAAAAAGTGCCATTCATATATTCAACAAGTTGTTTGGCGAAAATCATCCCAACATTATCTTTATGACCTTTAGTCAGTTCCTCTAAAGGGTGGAATATGGAATTGACAATATTTGGATTAACACAGGATTCGTTGCTTTTGATAGAAATACAGATATTAAGTTCTTCATCAGTAAGATCTACGGTAATTTGGCCATTATCAATGTCTATAGATTTTATTGAGTGTACTAATATACCGGCTATTATTTCGCCTAATCTTTTTTGATCAAAAGAAAAGTCCATAATTGCTTTTTCTGGAGTTTTCAGGGATATCTTTATTCCGGTATTTGAAAAAATCTCTTTGTAAAAATTTACATGATGCTCAAGAAAATCCGATACGTTGTTGCTGTCATATTGTATTGATATGCCATTCCATTCCAATCTGGAAAGATCTACAAGTTGATCTATAAAATTTTTTAATCGATATGCTGATGACAATATCAGTTCCAAATCGTTCTTGAGAATAAAGGTTTCCTTTCTGAAATTGAGATTGATATCGGTCAGGTTTAATATAACTGCAAGAGGAGAACGGAATTCGTCTGTAATATTTGCCATGAAATTGTTTTTCATATGTAACAAGTCCACGAGTTTTTTATTGGTATCGAATAATTTACTGGTTCGGAGCTTTACCTTCTCTTCAAGTTGAAAATTCTGATTTTTGCTACGTATAGTTATTTTTATGTAATCTAACAGTATAGCTGAAACACTCATAACAAGAAAAATCGAGATAGAAAGATTAAATATGTATGGTGTGTCAATAAAACCTAAGTCAACAAGAAGATCAAAAAGGCCGGAGGCTCCGGCTGATAAGACGCAAGTCATCATGATAACATTTTCAGCTTTGAAATGTGAAGAAATGGTTTTTCTTATTGAATATATGCAAAGATAAAGAATAGCCATTAAAAAATACGCTGCAAAAATCCTGTATATGTTTAATAAATGGATAGGGTTGCTGACAAGAACAAACATCGATGCTGTGATAAAACAGAAAATTCTGTTAATTTTTGATAACAGTGTTAGCTTTGTTTCATAATAGTATGTAGTAAAATCAAAACTGCTAATACATAAAAAAACAATGGATAAGTATAATCCTTTTTTTAATGCAATAGGGTCCAGAAACCGACCTACAAGTAAACCTGAAAAGAACATGATATAAATAATGATTGATAGTACAAAAAATATGGTTGCGCAGTATATTTTTTTCTTTTCTGAATGGAATTCCAGTGTTAGTAATAGAAATAGTATCCCCAACATGCTTAAGCCGGTAAAAATTATTCCATATTGAAAAAATGTATTAAATTCATGGTTTCTTAGATAATTCTCAAGGGAATCTGACCTGCTGCCAATGTAAAATCCGGAGGAACAAATTACGCTGTTGCACGGCAGCAAATTTGTGAATTCGATTGTAAGTTGGTTAGTATTGCTTCTTAATAGGGTTTGTTTTAGATCAAATGCGTAGGATTTGCTGTATCTTCCTGGATTACTGGTGTACGGAATATTTATAAAGCTGAAAACTTCGGTTTCATTCAGAAAAACTCTGATTACTGAATCACGTGTGGTCCCAAAAAACAAAACAAGGTTCTCATTCTTCATGGTTTCAGCAGAAAAAGACTTTCTAATCGTAATATATTTCGAATATATGTTTTTTTTAGAAAAACTCACCGGGAAATCAATTGTGTACCAGTTCGCATCTGAATAGTTAATTTTTCTCCACTCAGAGTCTATTCCGGTTTGCAAACGCCATTTTTTTGAAATATCGACTGTTGTTTCAGATCGATCAAAAGGTTTGAGGTTGTAAACAAATATTAAACATAAAAGAAAAAAAGGTATAAATGATCCTATAACGGCAATAAGGACGCCGCTTTTGATTTTTGGTTTAATTAAAAATTTAGTAAAACTACTGAACATTTTCATTATCCGGTCATGCCTTAGACGTATAATTTATTTGTTTTTATGATAAAATAAGCGGTCTGGCTATAAATAACTTTTATGGAAATTTTATTTACTATATGTTTTACCTTGCTAGCAGAAAAAAGTCATCCGTATAATTACCTGATTCAAGTTTTTTTTCTAGAAATAGGCATGAAGTACATAGGACATAAATTTTTTAATTTATCCGCAAATCCGGGATTTCCTGCAATATTTGATTAGTATAGGCCGGGACATGGTTTTGTAAAGAAAATATCGATTTAAATCTATAATTCAAAAAATATAGTCATGATTTTGTATGATATCGCCTTTTCCTCCTTCAAAAAATGACGCGATAAAGGCTTTCTATGATAAGAATCGTTTTTTTTGTTAATAAACTTATTTTATAAAAAAAATTGCTAAGACACGTAATTGTACGGATGACGTTTTCCACGGTTTATGGTTAAATACTTTGAAAACTATTTAGTCATTGAGGTGATTTTTTGAAAAAGTACTTATCTTTTATCTTTGTTGTCTTCTATTTGTTGTGTATCAAAACTGTATTTGCTTCGGAATATATTTACTACTATAAAGGTCTTGTTGCGGATATAAATTATCCTGAATTATCTGCTGAAATTGATTCAGCATTACATAAAGAAATGAAGCAATTAATAAAACTGACCGCTAAACGTCCAGACGCGCATCTGGTTGTTGGTGGATCAATAAACATACGAAAGAACAAGGTAGACCGGTTGCTTGGAAAAGATGAGGGCAACCAGTTTTTATCAAAACAGGAGAATGTTTACAAAATAACAATAACAACAGTTGTCAGAAACGGCAGTGATAACGCCTATGTATCAACAATTGAAAAGACATTTGGAAATAATTCCAAAGAATCGGCCTTGCGGCAATTGGCTCTGGAAATCATAGCGGTTAAACCTTTAGGAGTCGGGAAGCATTTTCCCGTCCCCAAAACGGAAATGCCGGGCGAATCTAAAGATGTTACAGTTGTTACCCGTAAGCCTTCTTTTTTTGATCATGGGTTTTATTCGCCCTCGATCTCTGCGGGATTACTGTATTTACACCCATTTATGGATTATAGCGAGACAATTGAGTATGGTATTGGAACAACCCTTCTTATTTCCGTTTTTAACAGGCACGTTTTTGATCTTAGATTTAACATTGAAGTTTCCGGTGTTTATTTGTCCGAACAGAAACTTGCATCAGAAGATTTAACATTATTACGGAACTCTGTATATATATCACAATCTTTGTATCGCAATCCAAAATACAATTTGTCTGTGGGAGCAGGGGGCGGGTATCATTTTCATGTTGGAGAAGGTGTATACAAACAGCCGCATTTTTTATGCAAAATTGATAATGGATTTATAATTAACAGGAATTTTGCTGTAGTATTCTCTTCAGGTGCATATTCGTATTTAACTGAAGATTCAGTATTATATTATATTGAGCCTTCATTATGTCTGGAATATAAATTTTAAAAAGGTAAAAAATGAACTATAAAAGAAAACTGAAAATAATAAACAAAAATCTTCAATCTGCAATAATGTTCAAAGCTCCCTTGGTAATAATTCTGTTTATTATTCTAATAACCGCTGGATATGGTGTAAATGTGTATATTGGTAATAAAGAGATTTCAAAGAAAATAACCGAAATCAAACAAGCGATAGACTCAGAGAAAGATATTGTAAATGCTTTTTTAATATATGGAGAATCAGTAAAAGGATCCGAACTAACGCTGCATTCGGATAAGATCAGGGGGGAACATGACAAATCAATAAAGTCGCTGTCTGATCTTGTTGTATATCTTGAAGAATTGATTTGGCGTAATATATTAGGTTTTATTATATTTACATGCGCGGCAGTCATTAGCCTTGTGGTGCTTATAATTAATCTTTTCTCTATTTCGCATAGAATTGCCGGTCCGGTTCAGCTGGTAACAGATGGTCTAAAGAAAATAAACAATTATGAGCATGTCAAAGCACGCTCTTTAAGAAAGAAAGATTTATGCGTGGAGCTGCACACTGAATATGTTAATCTTTTAAAAAAACATTTTCACAATAAAATGTAATTAGGAATTTTTCTTAGAGGAGTAATTAAATGAAATATTTAACTGTATGTTTTATTCTTGCAATGACATTGGTAAATATGTCTTGCGATAACCTTCCGGGTAATCTGAAACCGCAAGAAAGTTCTAAAATGATTAACAATCCCGTGACAGAGCCAACTCCGGATCCCGTGACAGAGCCAAATCCGGATTTTGTGACCCGCTGGAGGACAAATGCAACTGGCAAAATTGTAAGCGGCATAGACCAGATAAAACTGCCTCTTGACCTGGATGGTGAATATGATTTTACAGTTGATTGGGGTGACGGCACGAGCGATCATATTGCATCGTATAATGATGCTTCTGTAACACATACCTATGCTGTGATGGGCGAATATGATGTGACTATCACTGGACTGTGTGAAGGATTTGGCTTTAAAGATACAGGAACAGATAACGACAAGTTTATAACTGTTAAGAATTGGGGAACTGTTGTGTTGCACAATAAAGGCGGACAGTTTCAGCAATGCGATAATCTTGAAACTTTTGTCGCGACCGATACGCCATGTCTTGAAACCATAACTGATATTCATAGAATGTTTTTTGAATGTGATAAATTCAACGGAAATATTAATAATTGGGATGTTAGTAATATTGAGCATATGTACAGCCTTTTTCGCTTTGCGAAATCTTACAACCAGCCACTTGACAAATGGTCTTTTCCTAAGATTTATTCCATTGGTGATATGTTTTGGTGTGCAAGCAGTTTTGATCAGCCGCTAAATGATTGGGATGTCAGCAATATAACCATAATGGACCATGCTTTTGGGTTCGCATCAAGCTTTGATAGACCTTTAGACAGCTGGGATGTGTCGAGTGTAACTGATATGTCTTATATGTCTTCTGGCGCATCAAGCTTTAATGGATCTATAGGCGGCTGGGATGTTGCAAATGAAATTGATATGTTTTGTATGTTGGATGGATCACTTCTTGAACTTGAAGGAAACGAGCCTGATTGGTATTGGTGTTGAAATTTTTACCAGATGCCTATGGTTAAGAAACCTGTTCTGTCAATTGTTTTAACCGCATCATCAAGGGGCAAATATGTGATCAGATTGTCAGGTGAAAGTTGATATAGGTTTGTAAAAGATTCAATCCCTGAAACATTGAAAACAACTCAGCAATAAAATCGGTGTAACTGACCCATTTGGAAAGTTTAAGTATTAACTAAAGAATATTGGATAAACCATAGCGAAAAAGTATCATAATGTCCACAATGTACAATAAAACCTTCTAATCACAGAACATACCATAATTTTCGTTTCTGGTATGTTCTGCTGATAGATCTTTCTGTTTAGTATGAAATATCGTTTTATATTATCATCTAAAACGATATTCATTGCTTTTTATCTCCTCAGCGAACTGGTAAGTGTTATTCCATATTCACACATAAAATATAAAGTTATTATAAAAAAAACATGACAAATATAAACGTTATATACAAGGATATGAAATCGAAGATTATATATGAATATACTTGATAGTTATCATGATAAAGTTATCATAATATAAAAAATTCGTTTTTCTGTACTTGAAAGTTGGTTAACCAATGTCAATATTAATGGTAAAAACATGACGATTGTTTTGTTTGTGTATATGTTAATTTTGGTAATATCGTTTACGAGTATAGTGGGTTTCACTCTAATTATATTTTCTAGAGAGACATTTACAGGAACTTTACCAATATTCTGTACACTAAGTTTGTGTATGGGGATAATCTCGTTTTCGGGAACAATGATACAATTTCATCATCAGCTTTTATGGTACAAAATAATGATGTCTGCAAGTATTGTTTGTTTCGCTTTGATTTTGCACCTGTATTTGGCTTTATCCAGGAAAACAATTAATATTCTTTACTATATGCTAATTTATATCCCTCCACTTATGATAATTCCGATATACTACCGTGAAAGTAATCCCTTATCTACCATTTTTTATTTTAATAATATATTTTGGTATTATACTGAAAAATCACGTAGACTATATACTTATGCAATTGAAGTTTTTTCTCTTGTTTATATGATTGCAACCATATCAATATGTTTTGAAACATACCGAAGAACACATTCGCATAAAGAAAAAGTAATTTTAGCAGTAAACATTGTTTCAATTATCACAATGTATCTTTTTATTGTTCTTCTTGATGTAATTCTCGTTTGTATTGGTGATGTAAAATTGCCTCCAGCAACCCCTTTTTTTATTCTTTTGTATGTAGTCTCAACCGCATATGTCTTATATCGATACAATTTTATGAATTATAATCTGGATAATAACTTTGATGAAATACTCGAAAAAATTCATGATATAGTATTTATTGTCGATCGTGAAGGATATATAGTAAAATCGAATATTAACGTCAGACTGGATTTTAATAGGTTTGACAATGCTTTGACTAACAGTCGTTATGTTGATTTTATTATACCAACTGATAGGTTTAATGATAAATATAGTAAGCTTCTTACCGGAAAATTGCAGAATTTTTCTTATCAGGCTATCTTGCATGTTCCTGATGACAAAAAGTTTATTACGAAGAGTCGGTATATTAGAATTAAGGATAAATATGGAGATTTTATAGGAATTATGATAATATCTAAAATAAATTTTGGTTTGACCTCCATGCTGGAAAGAAAAAAAATCAGTACTCGCCAAATAGATATCATTATTCTGACAATACAGGGGTATTCGAATCAGGATATTTCAACAATATTGAAAATATCAAAAAGAACAGTTGAATCGCATCTACTTAATATTTTTATGA
>JAFGRW010000054.1 GCA_016934935.1 Spirochaetota bacterium
AACTAAAGAACCGCCGTGTACCGAACGGTACGCACGGTGGTGTGAGAGGACGGTAGGTAAAATAATTACCTACCTCCTACTCGATTCTTAAATTCTTGGCTGCAATTTTTGAGATAACAGGGGTGCAAGCAATGATTATGAAAGCAGCTATTATTCCGGGAGCAAAAGAGTTTATCGCAAATTGTGCGGCCGAATCTGTTCGGCTTAAAAGCAGTGCCAGTATAATAAATCCGGCACGACCAGCTATACTTGAAATCAGAACTATCAGGTGCCGGTTAAGCATGGTCTTTTCACTCAAGATGCCTGTTACAGAACCGTAAAGAGACAGCTCGACTGTCATTAATGGAAGCACAAAGGGAACGGGCATTCCGGTTAACGCAAAACTTAAAGTCGGTACTGATACTCCTGCGATCAATCCGCCTTTCCAGCCGTAAAGTAGTCCTGCAATAAAAATTGTCCAGTGCATGGGAAGTGTCGCGAATACGTTTATACCGGGAATAAGGTGCATCACAACTGGAAGCGCTATTGCTATCGCGATTAGGGCGGTTTCTGTTAAAATATTGGGCACAGAAGAGAGGCTGAGAGTGTTTTCAGATGTTGACATTTTTAACTCCTTGTGTCAAGATTGTAATGAGTCTTTTATTACGATTATAGATTCGTGATAATATTCTTTCAAAATTTGCAATGGTTTCTTGATAATGTCAAATTAAATATCTGAATGATAATAAATTCAATGTAATATTGGACGGTTGTAAATGCTTGTACTTGTTAATGGTGGAAGCTGTTCGGGGAAGAGTACATTTTCTGAACGGTTAAAACAGATGCTTGTCGAAAGTGGTGTTAGTTGTGAGTGCTTGTCAACAGATCTTTTTTATAAAGAAATTCTTCAAAAATGCAATCTATACGACTATAATTTTGACACCACAGCCTCGTTCGATAAAGAGTTGCTTTTTGAGACTGTAAACCTCATACAGCGTGGAAAGGCTTTTCAACTTAAATGTTTCGATTTTAAAACACATAGCCGTTCAAAGATCATGAGTATTAAAAGCTGTAGTGTTCTTATAGTCGAAGGCATTTTCTCATTTATTGATAAGAAGCTTGTAAACAGTAGCGTATTAAATATTTATATTGATACGGATTTACAAACAAGATATAAGAGACGTTATAAAATATATTCACAGATTATGAAACACGATGATTCCTTTATTGATCACAAGTTTTACAATCAGGCGGAACCATTTTTCAAATCAGACATTTATCCATTACGGAGGGATTCCCATCTGGTTATTAATGGAGACAAGTCTTTTGATGTTCCATTAAAATGTGCTGCAGCTTATTTAAGGTCAATATTATAGATTTTGTTAATACTGATACTTGGGTAAGAGTTCTATTCGAAGAGTTTATATCCTTTATCAATTAATATAATAATGGGAGTATTATGTGGAAACCATATTTCGCTTAATAGATAAACAGCAATTTTCTTTAATACGTGAACTTTGGGAAGAACTGAACAAAATCCACTACAATGATTCAGTAAATTTCAAAAACTATTTCGAATCGTTCACTTTTGATCAGCGTATAAAGGCCTTTGAATCCATTGAAGACAAAAATATCCGTATTGAAATTGTGCAAATTAAAGACGAAATCATTGGTTATTGTATATCCACAATAACCAAAGAGACAGGTGATATCCAGTCGTTGTTTGTTGATTCAGAGTATCGATCACATGGATTTGGTGAAAAACTTGTTAACAACGCTCTCGCCTGGTTCCGGTCAGCAGGTTGTAACAGTTATCAGGTTACAGTTGCAGAAGGGCATGAGTCGGTGTTTGGGTTTTACAAAAAAATGGGGTTTTATCCCAGAAAAACGGTTCTTGAATACATAAACTGAATTAGTTATTCATTAGTTACATGATTAAGAATTAAATTGTCTGTATTCTGCCGGTGTTCTGTTCTCAGTAAGCTTAAAAATTCTGTTAAAGTGGTTTATAGAGCCAAATCCGGTCATTGACGCAATTTCCGAGATTTTTAATTCTGTTGTCTTTAACAGTCTTTTGGATTCACTAAGTCTTATTGTATTCAAATATTGCGAAAAGGATAGTGAAAACTCCTCTTTCAACAGAATAGATACTTTATAAGCGGATACTTCTGTGGCTTGTGATACCATGTTTACGGTAAGAGAGTTATCCATATAGTGGTTTCCGATATAGTCTGTTATTTTATTCAGCTCTTCTCTCTCTTTTTCCGAACCGTGGCGTTTGGCTGCCACAGGACTATCCATTTTTTTTCTAAAATGTTGTGTCGATAAAAAAATAATCAGATACATAAAATTGGCTGCAAACCAGTATATCAGTATGTTTTTTTTGGATCTAGAGAAAAAAATTCTTTTTACTACTATTGTATCTTTGGAGTCAAGTTGGGCAATTGTGCCGTTTTGAATCTCTATGCTTCTGGTTTTTGAATAGTCTCTGTAAACTTTCTCGTCGTTTGGTACAATATTGTTCATGTTGTACCACCATTCAGGTACGTTAAATTCGGTAAGTTTTATCTGGTAGTTTTTTTCCTGTTTCCAAACGGGAATTTCTTGTAAATTGAATAGATACGAGTGTACATTCGCCTTTTTTGAGATTCCAGCTATATGAGTGTAAATAAACAGGCGCAGGGCTCTTGACCTGGTGGTCTCTACCTGGATATTTATATAATCATACTTACTAGCATCCCAAAGGGCGTTTCTATGCCTGGTGGTAAAACCAATACCCGCGTAGGGTGTAATAAAGCCTTCTCTGGTCGTATATGTTATCAAGGCGTGTTTATCGTTACTTTCAGCATAATGTATTTCGGTATTACCGTTATTTAACTGGTCGCAATAAAAAGAGATCACTGTATTTACAGCTGGGAAAACCTGTAGGTTTTTTTGACTTATCACGGCTATTATGGCCGTAGTTGTGATAACTATAGGAATTAAAAAAATTTTAATATATTTTATTGCCATTTTTTGTTTTTGTATACCTTTCTGAACTGTTTTGGAGTTATTCCGGTCGCTTCTTTGAAATAAAAATTAAAATTATTTATTGTGTTGTATCCAGAGTTAAAAGCTATATCTATAATCTTATCGTCAGAATTTAACAAAAGCTCTTTAGCTTTTTCAATACGTAAGTATTTCAAATAGTCTGAAAAATTCATACCGGTTTTTTCTTTGACTATAGCAGATATCTTCTTCTCCGGGAAAAGAGTTGCACTACTGATGGTTCCAAGTGAGAGATTGGGTTCTGAAAAATTATTTTTAATATAATCTGTCAAAAAATCAGGATCCGGTTGATTTCGGCTTTGAACTTGAATTTTCTTGAAAAATATATTGTTCAGTCCGGGCTTTGATAGTACTCGCTTGTATTTTGCGATAAAGAAAACGGTGATAATAAGATAAATCGGTAATAATAAAAACAAAAGTTTATTATAATCCAAGTTTTTTGGTGAAAACCAGATAGACGTTACAGAGATTTTTGAATTAATATCAAATGGATGCTTTTCATCGTTTGTAAGGACAATATCCTGGACTTTGGAAAGATCAACATTAATTACAGAGTCATATCTGGATAGTTTATTGATAGTTAGCCACCATTCCGGGATATCAAATCTACTTAAAGGTATTGAAAAACGGGTCAAATTCGTTGTAACAGGCAGATAATACTTGAGATGAAGATAAGTCATTTCGTTTCCAAGAGTTGTAAAGTTAGGTAAAAATATCCGCAAAACAATTTCTACAGATTTCGATTCTTTGGTAAAAAGATCAAGATTAATCTTTTCATAATTTGACAGGTCAATGAACGAACAGTCAGGGTTACTGAAAATAAGACCGGCTCGGGGTCTTGTCCCATCCTGATTATGGAGTGGGTCTTTACTGAGCACATAGCTTATCTCAGCCTTGTATGAGTTATTTTGAAACCAGAGTATTGAAGCCATTCCCGCCTCTGTGTTTTGAGTTGTTGATATTACTGATCTGTTTGCGGAAGGAAACAGGTGGAAGGGTTTTCTGTAATTTAGGAAGTGCTGGCCCAAAATAACATGAATAATGGCGACAGGAGCTATAAGCAGTAGTAATCTGTATCTGCGTATAACGGATATTCTTTTTTGTGTTTCCGGCATCCGAAAGCTCCTGTTTGGTTATATAGAAACGTTGTTGAATAATCCTTCTGCCGATTTGATTTATTTTTGAAGTTTACGTCAATTAAATTATTGTGTAGTAAAGCGAGATTGTGTTTGAAAGCAACAAAAGCCAAAATGTAATATTGTTTACGGCAAATATTTTTTCAGAAAGGTTTTTAATAAGCATGGGCGGGCTTTTGTTTCTGAAATGATTTATAAAAAAAAGGGCATCGGTAACGATGCCCATGAGGGTTTATTTCGAAATAACATACTATCAAACGATATTTATACTAAATATCTGATAAAAAAAATCTAACAGAATAATCCTGATTAATTGATAATTTTCCAATTTTTCAAAAAAAAGTTATATATCTTAAAAAAATTAATTTATGGTCTGGTAATTCTGTAAAGTACACCGTGCGCGTTTTGTAATCTTACCTTGCTTAGATTTAGCCTTGTCGAAACTTCGGCCATATCTGTATCACTGATAACGGAATAGGACGATGTCATGTGGATAAATCTAAGGCTATTCCCTTTAATACGCATCTCGAGCATACGTGATTGTGTTCCTTTACGCGATCGAATTATATTTAACTTTGCAAGCGCTTGATCGGCAATGCCGACGGTTGCTGCCGGATTGTTAACAACATCAATACCAGTGAGTCCCAGAGCTTCCGGATTAACGGGCAGTTCTATCTTTTTTTTGTTAAATGTCGCGTAATTGGTTGTGCTATTTTATAGAAGAGATCAATATATCGATTTCTGATTGAATTATTTCTCTTTCCAGTTCTCCCATTATTCCATTAGAGGCTTTTACACCAAGCAGGTGTATCCTTCTTACTGTTTCGGAGATTTGTGAAACTATTCCATCTAAATAGCGAAGATAAGAATTCCAATCCCCGGCATTTACAGACCTTTGAGAGACCTCCTGTATAAGGGTATCTATCTTTTCAGCTACAGCTTTACCGGCAGGATCAAGGCCTATTATAGATATTCTTTCACCAGTAGCAGCCTGCTTGATCGCATTATTAAAGCTTCTTTCCGCCGATGACGCGTTGCCAATGATCTGGTAGCCGTTATTGCTTATGGCAATACTGAAGTTGGAACTATTTGGCAAAAAAAGATAGGTTGCGGATTCCGCGAACAGTGTTATCTGTAAAAAAAATAGTATCGTTATGACACTTTTTATTAACATTTTTTTATCCCTGTTTTGCGTATTTTTTTAGTTCTACTGGAAAGCCACTTTATTCGGTCTTTAACCAAGTTATCCAATTTAACTCTCTTTGACAACAATTACAGGAAAAACAGTTGCATCAGGGCAATAACTGCACTATTTGACATAAGACCGGCATGTATAGCCATTAATCCAGAGTTTTCTGATAATAGCTGTCTTCTTTCAATTCAAATAGAACAATTAAGAGTAATATACAAATATCCCGGAGTTATGGTTACGAGTGGACAACAGAATAATTGAAGATCAGGCTGCTGATCTCTTTGAAGTATATTCCGAAAATGTAAAAACAGTCGATAAACATGATCCGTATGCCAGTATAGAGGGTGTGGATAGAGTTTTAGGTCTTCTGAAGTATGGGCAGTTGCGACCTGATCCCAGATTCCAGCTGAAAAATGAGGCTTTTCTTCTTAAATTGGCCTATGCCAACAATAAATTGCTTTCACTTTCTAACTCCCGTACCAAGATTTTGGCTCATCAGGTCGAGTCTACTTACATTGTGGTAAATACACTTAATCAGCGTTATATTCTTGCCGACGAAGTCGGTCTGGGCAAAACAGTAGAAGCAGGCTTAATCATTAAGGAATTTGTCTATCGTTATAACTATAGGCGTATAATGGTCGCGGCACCCGCATCTTTACTTGTCCAGTGGCAGCTTGAAATGGAAGAGAAATTCGGAGAGAGTTTCGAGGTTCTTGATCGAAAGGTGCTGGAAAAGCGAAGGCGTGAATTAGGTCCCGGTGAAAATCCCTGGAACAGTTTTGAGAAGATTATTTGTTCTCTTGATTTTATTAAAAATCCCGCGTTTCGGGATGAATTGGCTGCCACCAGTTGGGACGCGATAATATTTGATGAGGCTCACAGGTTGCGTCGTGATGCGAATAGCAGTACGATCATATATACAGCTGCCGAGATGCTCTCCGAACGAACAAAGGCGTTGCTTCTTTTGACCGCGACACCCTTCCGTGGCAAGTTGGAAGAGCTCTTTTATATAGTAAAACTCGTTGATAAAAATCTGCTTGGCCCGTATCAGAGTTTCTATAATGAATACTGTTCTGCGGATGCCGACCTCTCAACTCTTAAGGAAAAGCTTTCAACAGTGCTTTTACGGCGCACAAAAAACGAGATTGGCGGTTTTACAAAGCGCCATGCCCGAACCATCAGGTTTGACCTTTATCCAGAAGAGCGTGAACTTTACGATGAGACAAGCCGTTATGTAGCTGAGGAGTTTAACCGGGCAATGCAGACTCAAAACAGGGCTGTCGGGTTTATAATGACTGTGTTTCAGAAACTACTTGATTCATCTTCACATGCACTTCATTGCGCTTTATGCAATCGTAAACGTTCGCTAGAGACAAAGCTGGACCGTGCCGATCGTTATCTGCAAGCTTGTGCCGAATATGATTCGATAGAATTTGACGATCTTTGCGATGATCTTGAAGATGCAGGCAGTCTATGTGACGCAACGGTTCAAAAGACAGCCGAAGAAATTCGTATAGAAATACAAATTCTTGAGAGGCTTATAGAACTTTCAGGAGCGATTACAAGAAACAAAAAAGGTGATCGGCTTAAAAAAATGATCAGCGGCCTTAAAAAAGAGGGACGTAAAAAATTTCTGATATTTACGCAGTTTAAAACCACTCAGGATTATCTAAAAAAAATCTTAACTGGTTTAAATGTGGAAGTTTTTAACGGATCAATGGATAAAGACGCGAAAGAGCGAGCCATTGACAATTTCAAAAAAGATGTAGAAGTTCTGATTTGCACCGAAGCTGGCGGTGAAGGGCGAAATATGCAGTTTTGCAATGTGCTGTTTAATTATGATTTACCCTGGTCACCCCTCAAGATTGAACAGCGTATCGGCCGTTTGCATCGTTTTGGCCAAAAGGATGATGTGTTTATCTACAATTTTGCTACAAAAGATACAGTTGCAGAAAGAGTCCTGGATGTCCTTGAACACAAACTTCATCTTTTTGAGGAATCAATAGGGCCACCCGATATCATGCTTGGTCAGATCGAAGATGAGCTTAATCTCGGATCTTTGTTTATGAAAATAAGAAGCGGTCTGACCAGTAAAAAAGAGTCAATGGAAATGCTGGACTCTTCGGTCTTAAGGGCAAAGAAAAGTTTTGAAAAACTATCTTCCTTGACTCTTACGCGAAGAATGGATTTTAACTATGATGAATATTATAGGATAACGCAGACCGAAAGACGTTTCTCCAACGAGCAACTTGAACATTTTATGGTTCGATACGCTTCGGAATTTCCAGATTGTCCTTTCAATCCGTTAAAGCAGGATAATTTTTACAATATACGGGTATCAGATGAGGCCGGATTTTCTGTTATGCGTGGTACGTTCGATTCCGATCTGGCTTTGAGCAATTCCGGCTCCGAATTTCTGGCATTCGGGCATTCTGTTGTTGATTCGGCAATAGATTGCGCTCTTTCTTCAGATTTTGGAGGCTTTACATCACTTAAGGTGATATCTGCTGATAAAAATTTCGAAGGCATGATGTTTACTTTCGAAGTGCGTTTTAAATCGGTTTCAGCTATGTCAGAATATGTTCCAGTTTTTGTTTCTTTTAACAACAGGCTTGACTCTTTTGACATTGAAGAGACAGAGGATCAGTTTCTTCTAAGGCCGGATATTGCAGCTGATATTCCGGAAGACAAGCTTGAAGAGAGTGTCAATCGTTTAAGACCTTTCAGTGAGGAGCTTTTTTCAATGGCCGTCGATTGTTTAAAACACAAGATCGCCGATAAGGTTTTTGACATCAAAGAAAACCTTGATCTTCAGATTGATCCGGAAATTGAAAAGGTGAATGAATCATATAATAAACAGATTAATGAGCTTCGTGAAATTCTTGACCGGCAGCAGCTTGCGGAAAAGACATCTGGCGGAATGAAAGGCGCCATAACCCGTACTCGCAATAAAATTGAACAGGCTGAAAGAGAGAAGAGGCATCTTTTAGCCCGTTACAAACGCTATTCCGGTGTAAGTTACACAATTTCAATCATCGGAGCGATGATTCTTGTAGGTACGGACAAGAGCACCGGTAATCCCGGATGACGGGGAATTTTACACCTATTGTTTGTCCGGCACCGTAAAGATTTGCGATGCCGGACAGTCTGACTTAGTTATAGTGTGCTATTATTTCCTTGATTTTTGTTTTATCGCCTTCTGTCATATCTGTAAACTGAATACCCATGCCAGCCACGTTATCATCGGTTTCATCTCTGGTCCATTTGATATTGCCACTCACATTTACAGGATCGTCGCTTGATGCGTAAATGGCAAGATCTACATGTTGTCCCTCTTGAAGAGGCTCAGGGGTTGATATAAAGACTCCTCCCATGCTTATATCCACCGAGGCGCTGAAAGTCATACCATCATCAACATGAACCTCCGCACGAAGTTTTTTCCCTACACGTTCATAATTCCTTTTTTCTTCCATAAAAGTAACTCCTTGTTTTCTGCAAAAAAGCGGTCTCTATGCTGATTAACGGTTACATGATAACCCTAAATTAACCTGAATTAAAATATTAAGCAGATAATGGCTAATAGTCAAATAAAAAACTTTTGGCATATCAGGATGTGCAGTTGATTAATGCCGGCAACTTGGTTAAGTTGATACTGTTTTACATCTGCGATCAGCCTGGCACCTCTTTGCGTTTTCACAGTGGTGCTGGACGAGCAGCAAGAGAACTTGGGAAAATTTCTTAATAAATATGATTTTCGGGTTTAATAATGCGATATCTTTATCTTTTACTACTCTGGATCCTGTTTTTTTCAAATTATCAAGCTTTTGCAAATAAGCTCGATTTGACAGAAGAAGAGAAGCTGTTTATAAAAGAACATCCAATAATAACTGTAGTTCAGGATGCTAACTGGCCACCAGTCGAGTACGCAGATGATTTTGGAGATAACATAGGCATTTCGGCCGATTATCTTAGGCTTGTTGAAGAGCGGACAGGTGTTAAATTCAAAAGGATTAAGGGAATCAGTTGGCAGAATGCTTATAAAAAACTTCAGAGCCATGCTGTTGATATGACTACTTGTGTAAGACCTACTCCTTTGAGAGAGAGTTTCCTGATTTTCACAGAGCCCTATATTGAGATACCGACGGTTATAGTAACACATTTCAGTGTAGCCTATGTTTCACACCTCGGGGAACTAAACGGTAAAAAAATAGCTGTGGTAAGAAACTATGCTCCTGCAGAACTTTTGAAACAGGATTTTCCGGATATTAACCTGGTTTACGTTAACAGTGTCGAGGAGGGCTTGAATCTTCTGGATGCCAACCAGGTATTTGCATTAATTGATAATATGCTTGTTGTTGGTTACTATATTGCCACAAATAATATGTACAAGCTCAAAATAGCCGGCGAAACACCCTATAAGTATTCAATGTCCATGGCGGTTCGCAAAGATTGGCCTCAGTTGCTTTCCATAATTCAGAAGGCTCTTGATTCAATTTCACCTGAAGAACGTAAGAAAATTTACAACAGATGGGTCGCTGTACGTTACGAATACAGCTTTAATTATGTAAATCTGATAATAGCGGCTCTGGGAATGGCTGTTCTTATTTTACTCATGCTTTTTTGGATAAAAAGACTCAGGCGGGAAATAAAACAGCGTATAATGGCTGAAAACAGTCTTGTCAGTATGGAGCAACGATTAAGAATTCATCTGCTTGAAACACCACTGGGAATAATCGAGTGGGATATGAATTTTTCAATAATTGAATGGAACCCTGCTTGCGAAAGAATCTTTGGATACAGTAAGGACGAAGTTTTGGGTAAAAACGGCGATTTTATGGTTCAGCCTGCAGATCGGGAAAAGCTGGCTTCAATTTGGAATAAGTTATCACGAAGTCGCGATTCTATATATAATCTTAATGAAAACATTAAAAAAAACGGAGATATAATAGTATGTGATTGGATAAACACACCCATTATTGATTCAAACGGTGACACAGTATCGATAATTTCTTTATGTCGTGATATAACGGATGATGTGGCGGGGCGTAACCGCATCAGCCAGTCTTTAAAAGAGAAGGAGATTCTTTTACGAGAACTGTATCATCGAACGAAAAACAATATGCAGGTAATAATTGCATATCTTCTATTGCAGTCTGACAAGATCAATGAGCCAGTTGTCCACGGGTTAGTTAAAAAAACTGTTTCGTATATACAGTCCATGGCACTCGTTCATCAAAAACTATGTCAATCAAGCAGTCTGGTTTTAATAAACATCAGTGAATATTTAAACGAACTGATTAAGTTAATTCAGGGGTTTTATTCGGGTGAAACCTCGAAAATTACAACCGATGTAAGTTGTCAAAGTTTCAATATAAACATGGATACCGCGCTTGCATTAGGTTTAGTTGTAAACGAACTGGTTATTAATTCCTATAAGCATGCGTTTGGTTTGGGTGAAGACGGTTCGATTGTAATCTCATTGAAAAAAACTGAAAATAATGTTGTAGTGCTCAATATCTCCGATAATGGACGTGGGCTTTCTGAAGAAATTGATTTGACTCAAATAGGTTCTGTTGGTCTTCTAACTGCAAGAAGTATTGTTGTGTCACAGCTTAACGGTACTCTTTCGGTTCGAAATGAAGGCGGGTTAAGTATAGAAATCGTCTTTTCAATAAAAAACGAACTGTCCGATAAATATTAGAATATCGAGAGGTGTCGATGCGTCTTTATATTGTCCGTCATGGGGATCCCGACTATCAGAATGATACATTAACTTCGCAAGGTGAGCTTGAGGCACAGGCTCTTGCCGAGCGTGTTGCTGACGAAAAACCGGACCTTCTTTATACTTCTCCTCTTGGCCGTGCTAAAAGAACAGCTTGGCATTCGGAAAAAAAGACTGGTCTTAAAGCCGAAGTGCTGGATTGGGCCCGGGAGTGGAATTTTTTGACGATTCCCGAAAGCTTTATAGGCCGGGTAGCTGCCTGGGATATCCCTGGCGAAATATACCATAAAATTATTGACGGTAATTATGACAGCTCTTTATATTCCGGGTTAACCCCGGATGAGTCAAAAATCAGTGATGCTTTTGATTCATTGGCCGAGTGTTCTGATGGATTCCTTGCTGCACTGGGTTATGAAAAAGATGCGAATTCAATTTACCGTATCAGAGAAAGGTCAGAAAGAAAAATTTTTCTTTTTTGTCATAACGGTTTCGGTCTGGCCTATTTATCTTATCTTTTATCGATTCCTTATCAGCTCGTTTGGAGCAGTTTCTGGTTGCCTACAACATCTGTAACAACCATACTGTTCGAGGAGCGTCTCGAGGGTATCGCGGTACCCAGGGCGCTAAACGTGGGTGATACGTCGCATCTTTATAAAAAAGGTTTGCCTGTTCTTCCGCAGGGTGTTAAAGCTAACTACTATTAATAGTTAATTATTTTAGTCATATTTCTGTGACTTGACAGTCAAAATTGGCCGAAATAGAGTTGATTAATGATAAATTACCAAATCTATATTTTAGATAAACATCAGGGAACTTCGAAAAATTACCATGTTCCAGAGAGCAACATGGTTTAAGTGCCTATTCTAAAGGAATTTTTCTCAAGTTCCTTTGCTGGTCGTCCAGCACCATTTTTTTTAAATGGTGCTGGGCTGCTCGCATATGCAGCCTAGTTGAAAAGTTAATTTTAGAGGTTACCATCAGGGAGTGCTATTTGTATGCTTGAAAAGTTAAAGGCTCTTGAGAGCCGTTTTAAAAAAATTGAACAGGAGATGAGTGATCCTGATATAATAAAGGATCAGACCCGCTTCAGGGATTTAAACCGGGAACATTCCAGATTATCACCGGTAATTGAATCGTTTGCTGAATATAAAAAAGCTGTATCTGAACTAGCCGACACTAAAAAAATGCTAGAAGATGAGCGGGATAGTGATATGCGAGAAATGCTTGCTGCAGAAAAGCGTGATCTTGAAGAAAAAATTCCGCGAATGGAACAGAATCTCACCATCATGCTTCTGCCTAAGGACCCGCATTCCGGTAAAAACGTAATAATTGAAATCCGGGCAGGTACCGGAGGTGAAGAGGCTGCTCTATTTGTCTCTGATCTTTACAGAATGTACACTCGTTATGCCGATCTGAAAAAATGGAAGATCGAAATCATGGATCAAAATCAGACAGAAATCGGCGGTTTAAAAGAAGTGACTTTTCTTGTGTCTGGCGCAGATGTATACGATGAATTGAAATATGAGTCTGGAGCTCACAGAGTGCAGCGGGTTCCTGAAACAGAATCCGGTGGACGAATACACACTTCTGCTGTAACCGTAGCTGTTATGCCGGAAGCCGAAGACACAGATGTCGAAATACGTCAGGAAGACCTTAGAGTGGATGTTTACCGCGCTTCCGGACATGGTGGTCAGTCGGTAAATACGACCGATTCCGCGGTACGGATAACCCATGTTCCCACTGGCCTTATAGTGACATGCCAGGATGAAAAATCACAGTTAAAGAACAAACAAAAAGCCATGAAGGTTTTGCGGGCGCGACTCTTTGAGCTTGAAGAGCAGCGACGTCAAAGCGAACAATCGC
This sequence comes from Spirochaetota bacterium, assembly GCA_016934935.1. GTDB lineage: Bacteria > Spirochaetota > UBA4802 > UBA4802 > JAFGJZ01 > JAFGRW01. Next base: position 12,941 of record JAFGRW010000054.1, read on the forward strand.
AAATGCGTAAGTCGCAAGTCGGTTCGGGCGACCGGAGCGAGCGAATACGTACATATAATTTTCCGCAGTCACGTCTTACGGATCACCGTATAGGATTAACTCTCTATTCGCTGGAATCAGTATTGGAAGGAGAACTTGAACCGGTTATTGTTCCTTTAAAAGAATATGAAATTGAACAGCTTTTAAAAAGTAATGATACTGTATGACAATTAATTCTATGATTTCGCAATGCGCCAATCGTTTAAGAGGCGCAGGTATTGCAAGTTATCAACTTGACGCGCGGATAATAATAGCATATGTGCTGAATATAACTTCCGAGAAGCTGCTTGCGGAGGGAAATTCCCCGGTTGCTGAAGATCATATTGCTCGGATATGCGGTTTATGCGATCGTCGTCAAAGAAGAGAACCGCTTGCTTATATTACCGGAATAAAAGAGTTTTATTCTTTAAAATTTATGGTAACACCGGATGTGCTTGTTCCAAGGCCTGAAACTGAACTTCTAGTGGAATATCTGATTGATAACTGTCCAAAGAATGGTGCCGTTCTTGACCTTTGTACGGGAAGCGGAGCAATTGCTGTGACATTAAAGTATGAGCGTCCTGATCTGACGGTTACGGGTTCCGATATCTCAGTTTCAGCACTCGAGGTAGCCAGGAAAAACTGCAAATTCAATTCTGTTGACAAAATCAACTTTATAGAGTCTGATCTTTTTGAAGGTATAACCGGTAAATATGATGTAATTGTTTCAAATCCGCCTTATATTCCGTTATCGTGCAAAGAGTCGCTCGAACCGGAATTGGGATACGAGCCGCAGATTGCCCTTTTTTCGGGTGAAGATGGCATGGATTTGCCAACAAAGATCATTAATCAGGCCGGAGATTATCTTTCCAGCAATGGCTTTCTGGTAATGGAGATAGACAGCCGGTCAGGAGAAAAAATTATCCTGGCAGCAAATGAAAAGAATATGGGTTGTGAGTTAATGCCGGATCTTGCGGGTTATGATAGAATTGCAGTAATAAGGATATGATTCAGACAGATTACTAACAGGAACAGTTATTTTTATGGAATACTCATTATCTGACGGAACCAGGCCGCGTTTTCTTGTCATAAAGTACATATTGAGGGTGATGGCTCCCTATATATTTCTTCTGTTTTTCCTTATTGCAATTAATTTCGGTTTCAATATTTACTCTTCCTGGGGCGGAGTAAACCTGGTTGTAAAACTATATATATATACATTTGCATTTTTTCTTGTTTATACCATTTCAATATCGTTGCCACCTGAACTGCGTTCCGCCTATAGTCGCTATGGTCTGCTTACAAAGTTCATCTATGTGCTTGAAAGCCGTATTTTTCCTTTCGCGCTTATTTATATTGTTACAGCCATCTATTCTGTTGTCGAGAACATGAGCAGCCAATACTGGCCTTATGACTCATTTGCCGGAATCTTCGATGATGCGATATCAAACCTGGTGATCTATTCGGTTGTATTGATGTATGTGCTAAAAATTAAAAAACGGCCATACGTGACCGTTCCGGTATATCTTTTTCTTATATATCTTTATTATATGATTAACCAGCGATTTTATCAGAACTTTTATGCCGGTAACGCAATGGTAGCTTTTAAAATACTTAAGGCTGCTTTGCTCTTCTTCTTGATGACCTGGAGTACAAAGCTCAAGGCATCACGTTTTTTTCTCAACCTTTGTTTTTCTCTGCTTTTGGCTATTGCTTTGAACGCATTGATTATTGGTATATATAAGCTTAGCTATAATAATGTTTCGAACAGAGTACTAAAAAACAGTATTGCCTTGAAACTGACAAAGTTTGGTCGCCCATCGGCTCTTTCTCCTCTTATGAAAGATGTGCTTGATAAGAAAGATATTACTCTTCTGGATCAAATATATCCGTATGTTAAGTATTATGGAAAAAATTTTGATATAAGTGAAATACAGTGGAGAGAGTTTCTGTTTCACGGTGATGTATCTTTTGCCAACCGAGTGGCCTCATATATGCTTAAAGAGGGCGTTTCCGCTCATCCTGCAGAAATAATTGATTTTGTTAAAAAAAATATTAAACAAGACCCTGACAGTATTCGTAATTCCGAGTTTTTAATACGGTTAACGGCTGTTTGCTTAAACGAGTATGGCTCTAATAAGGAGCTTGTTGAAGCTATGCATATGTCCGATGATGTATTCCTGATATGGGCAATAAAGGTGATGGGTGAAACTGGCGATTGTCATCTTATTTCAGAGATTGTGGTTTATCTTAATCATATTGATTCAGATATTTCTGATGCCGCGTATAATGCGTTAAAACTTCTAACAGGAATAGATCCCTATGCTCAGAGTCAGATTCCCTATAATTCAGTCAGAAGTCTAAAGCTCTTTAATAATTACTTGCATAAAAGTTGCAAATAGAATATGCCACGCAAATTGAACAGTCGGGTTTTCGAGCAAAGCATGTTTTGCGACCATGATTGATAAGTAACAGGTGAAACTCCAGCCATTTTTCCGGGGCAAGCATCGACTTCAGCTCTTTCTCTATTATATCAGGATTTTTGGATTCAGTAAGACCGATTCTTCTTGCTATTCGACCCACATGTGTGTCAACAGCAAGGCCGGGTTTCCCAAATCCTTGTGAAATTACAACATTTGCGGTTTTTCTTCCTATTCCCGGTAGTTTTATGAGTTCTTCTATGGAATCCGGTAAAATAAAGCTTTTTTCACTTAAAGCCTTTGCAAGACCAAGTATGTTTTTCGCCTTGCTGTGGTAAAAACCAGTACTACGTACAATTTTTTCTATTTCGTCCAGTGAAGCATTGCTTAAAGATTTAAAATCGGGGTATTTTAAAAAAAGCCCGGGAGTTACCTTGTTAACCTGTTTGTCTGTTGTCTGGGCCGATAAGACTACCGCAATGGTTAATTCATAAAGGTTGTTATAAGTAAGCTCGGGATTCGTTTTCCCATACTTTTTTTTCAGCAGTTTGTACAGCATATCAGCTTTTGATTCCATTACATTTGAACCATATTTTTCATAAATTCTAAGAAATTTTGTAATGCAAGAGCTCTGTGGCTAATTCGGTTTTTTGTTTCCGGTGCAACATTGGCCATTGTAGTCTTGTATTCAGAAACATAAAAAATGGGATCATATCCAAAACCATTTCCGCCGATTATTTTTTTGCTGATCATGCCTTCACATGCGCCTTCAAAAAAATGGGTGTTGCGTTTGCTGTCAATAAAAGCCAATAAACAAACAAATCTGGCTGTTCTCTCCTTGTCTGCTACGTCTTTCAATAATTCAAGTATAAGTCTGTTTTTCTCATTATCAGATTCAAGCCCGTGGTATCTCGCTGAAAAAATTCCGGGCTCTCCGTTTAATGCATCTATAACAAGACCGGAATCGTCAGCAATTATCGGTTTATCTGTATATTCTGTTAGAGCCTTTGCCTTAATCAGTGCGTTTTCTTTAAAGGTATTTCCGTCTTCAATTATATTTTCCGGATAATTATCCAAACGGGACATGGCGGTAAATTTGCAAATTGCGGATGATCCGGCAATATTATTCATCTCATTTATCTTGTGTGAGTTAGTGCTGGCGGTGATTATTTCTATCATTTTATTTGCCTTAAATAGTATTTCCTGGTGCATCTTGATACCCCGCTTTTTTCCCATTCAGTAAATTTCATGTCAATTTTTAAAATTACTTTTTCTAAATAGTGCACTTATATATGGCAACCTCTATTAGTAAACTTTTCAACCAGGCCGCATATGCGAGCAGCCCAGCACCACTTTGTTTTTCAAAGTGGTGCTGGGTGACCAGCATAGGAACTTGCGAAAAATCCTTTAATTATGGGCTTTTGACGGCATAGCCGATCCAAAAAAGGTAATTTTTCGAAGTTCACTTATAATATAAATACAATTCTAGTTATGTGCTTTAAAACTCTTCTAAACGAATTTATTTTCGATAAATGGTAGTTTTACAAAATACTCTTTGAAAATAAGTTGAAAAAAAAAGGCAATCAGTTACATTCTAGCTATGTTAATTAAAAAGATTCTTCTTAATCTATCATTATATATTCCTGATGTCGCCCTTATTCTGTTTTTGACAGAGGAGGGTGTATTTGTGCCCGAAGAGCGAAGCCATTTTGTTGTGGTTCTCGTCTATTTTCTGATAAAAATCAGCCTGCATAATATTGTCGCTTTTTTTTGTTTTATCAAACCTTATTCTGCTGTAAAAGATATACTGCTTCAATTCCAACGAGGGCGTTACAGCATGGCGGACAGCGCGCATGTTTTAAAACCTTCTGCCTGCTTCGGAGATCTGTTCGAACTGCTCCGTTCTACAGGAAGGTACCTGGATAATCTGGTCGGTTCTCAAAATGATGAGATCGAAAAGTTCAGAGAATTGTATAATAATGTGATATTATCAGCAAACAGTTATTTTGTAGTGCTTAACGCTCGTGATGAAGTGATTTTTGCTAACAAAAGCTTTTCGGCGAATTTTCGATATACAGATGATGAAATATTGGGGCTCAGACTTGAAGATATATTTTACATTATACCCGGACGATTCTCTGATGCGATAGATAATGTTAAAAAAAGAGGTCAGTCCGCGGTTTTGCGAAAGATCAAGCTGATTTCACGACGAAAGATATCACTCATAGCTGATATAAAAATATCGCGGGTTACTGTTCAGGGAGAGAAGCAGTATATTATAGTTATGGATGATATTACTTCCCAATGGCGCAAAGATTATCAAATCTCGCTTATCAGCCAGATATCTGAATCACTTCAACGTGATGAAGAGGTAGAGCGAATCCTTTATGCTATATTGACCGCCGTTACTTCCGGTTCCGGACTTGGTTTTAACCGGGCAATGTTATTCTTATATAATGAACAGAAAAAAATTCTAACTGGCAAAATGGCTGTTGGTCCAGACTCAATGGAAGAAGCCGTACAAATATGGGGTTCTGTTCAAAACGAAGAGCTGAATCTTCTTGGCGGTGGGCCTGATGCTCCACCTGTTCTCCAAACAAATGGAGCCTTTTACAAGCAGGTTGTAACAAGTAATTTTGCAATTAATGGAAATACACTTTTTGCCGATGTTTTTAACAAGCGTGCTCCGGTTCATATATACGATGCGGCAAGTGATCCCCGTGTGGATCCCGAAACACGTAAGTTTATGGATGTTTCTGAGTTTGTTGTAGTGCCTTTGTGCTCGGCCAATAAAGCTCTTGGAGTAGTTGTAGCGGATAACAAGTTTAATGGTGCACCAATATATGAGGACCATGTCGAGCTTCTCTCTATTTTTGCTGTTCAGGCCTCTTTATCGATAGACAGTTATAATTCTCTCTCTTCTGTTAAAGAGAGAATGGAGCATATTCAGGCCAAGCAGGAGGCTATTGTAGAGAGCGAAAAGATGGCAGCTGTTGGGCGAATAGCCGCGCATATTGCCCACGAAATAAGAAACCCTCTTGTGACTGTTGGCGGCTATGCGAGACGTATATTGCAGTCCGTAAAAAAACCGCAAAAAACAGTAGAGGATATAGAAAAGGCCGCTTCAATAATCCTGCATGAGTCAGAACGCTTAGAGAAAATATTGTCCAATGTTATGGACTTTTCCCGGCCGTCACCTCTGATTCGTGAATATAATAATCTTAACGACGTTGTAAAGGATACCTATTATCTGTTAAAAAATGTGTTACAAGAACGAAAAATAACGGCTACGCTTGATTTGGAACAGAAACTTCCTTTAGTAAAGTCAGATTTTAATCAGTTAAAACAGGTCGTGCTTAATTTGTTACAAAATGCTATGGATGCAACACCTGCCGGAGGGTCCGTTATACTTAAAACAGGACTTACGGAAACACATATCTATATACGAATCAAGGATAGCGGTACTGGAATCAGTCCCGAGGCTATGGATAAAATATTTGATCCTTTTTTTACTTCTAAAATAACAGGCGTAGGTCTTGGACTTGCTGTGGTTAAGAAAATAGTTAATGATCATAACGGTGAAATAGTAATAAGCAATAATCCTGAAGGCGGTTGCCAATTTTCAGTTGAATTATTACGCCCTTCATAATATAGTAATACTTATAACAAAGAGATGACGGAGGAGTCATGAGCAGAATATTGTTGGTAGAAGATGAAAAAAATCAGAGAGAGTTATATGCTGCCGAATTACGTGATGATGGTTACGAAGTAGAAGAGGCTTCTGATGGTAAAATGGCAGTTGAAAAGGTTAAATCGAACAAGTATGATCTTGTAGTGCTTGATATCCGTATGCCGGAGATGGACGGAATCGAGGCTCTTGGAAAGATACTGTCGCGTGATAAAAAAATTCCTATTGTAATACATACGGCTTATTCGAACTATAAAAGCAATTTTATGACATGGACGGCGGATGCCTATGTTACAAAATCTTCAAATCTTGATGAGTTAAAAACTAAGATTGCGGAGATTCTTGCGGCAAGAGGTCAGGCTTAGGCTGATTATTTTTCATAGCTGCAGCTGCATTTTTCCGATTCAAAAACTGTAACAGTTTTTACTGATACAGTTTTTTCTTTTTCAAGCAGAGATTCTATCTGCAGATATATGAATTTTGCCAACTCTTCCGAGCTGGGGTTTGTGCTTTTAAAGTGCACTGTTTCGTTTATGTTGCAGTGGTCGATAAGGGATAGTGTTTCTTTCAGCATTTTGCGCAGATCATGAAAATCTATAAGAAGACCTATCTCGTTAAGAATTTCCCCCTTAACGGTTAGCAAAACTTTCCAGTTGTGGCCGTGCAGGTTTTCACATTTGCCTTTATAGCCTCTAAGTTGGTGTGCTGACGAGAAGTGATCCTCAACTGTTAAAAAAAACATGGTTTCTCTGATCCTTTTTCTATATGAATTTAGCTACAGTGCGGCCTATTTTTTCAATTTCATTTTTTGTAAGGGTTGGGTAAATCGGTAACGAAAACATCTTCTTGCACATTCTGTCCGAGTTTGGATAATCCATTCCTTTAAGGTTTAAATAGCTGTGAAGAGGTTTCGGCACTGGTGAATAGAGTTCAATGCCGTTTTTCTTGAAAAATTTCACTATTTTGTCATAAGTAGCATCAAAAATAACCGGAAACGATTGATAAATATAGTCATTACTGAAGGGTAACAGAACTGAATGTTGAGTCAACCGAACCCTGTCGTAATAAATTTTTGCTATTTCGATTCTTCTTCTTATAAAGTCCTGAATACGACTAATTTGTGATATGCCCATCGCTGCCTGGAAATCGGTCATTGAATAGTCAAAATGAGTAGTTTCTTCATTATATCTCTTTTCTCGTATAGTTGAGTAAAAACGTGTGTTATTGGTAAAAACGGCAGCACCGTTACCTGTAGTTATCATATCATTTGGAGAAAATGAACAAACAGCAATTGAACCGAAGTATCCATCGTTTCCCTCTTTTGATTCAATACCTATACAGTGTGAAATGTCTTCAATTACAGGCACTGTAAGCTCTTTAAAGGAAGACGAATCTATATATATTCCTCCGGTGTGCCCCATGATGATCGCTTTTGTCTTATCGTTAATCTTTGCAGCATATTTATCGGGGGAGGCCGACAGGGAGTTATCATCAATATCAATAAGAACCGGTATGGCTCGGCATATCTTAATGGCGTTTAGGGCGTGTGATGAAAAGTATGAAGGTAGTATTATTTCGTCACCCTCTTCTATGCCCAAAGCAGTAAAAGCCAGGTGGTAGGCCGACGTGGCCGAGTTAATTGCGACACTATTCTTGTATCCGGTTAATTCACAAAGAGCTTTCTCGAAAATTTTGACAGCTTCTCCCGAGGTAAGCTCATCGTTTATAAGACAATCTAGTACTCCCTCCAGCTCCTTGCGTGTAATTGTTGGCTTGTTTGATACAATACTCATATAGTTCTCCTTTGGTAAAGAAGGCAGTTTGGCTGATAATTAGAAAATAAGTGTATCGAAATTTCTCTCGGTTAGATACAAATGAACGGCAGTTATCCTGTGGTCAAGAACGTTTTTCCTGATCTCTGATGCGAGCATGAAACGGGTATTTGTATAAAAGAAAACAATAATTGTTTCAGCTTGATGTTTTTTATGTGATTGGTCTCTTTATTGGATTATGTGTATTAAAGCTATTTTGCAAAACGTCCGATTATTATGGAGTGTGTTGTTTTATTTTGGTAACTTTGAAAATCACTATGTTTCAGCGGCTTCATTTTTTAAGCGTCTGTTTTAAAGATAGTTTTCGTGTTACCGGTAAAGTTTTTATTTTTGGCTATAAGCTTATTGTTCCGCTAAGAATAACCAGCAAGGGTGATTTTCTTGTAAAACGGTTAATTATTAGTGGCTGACTTTTGTTTGTTATTAACCGCGGCCTGATGCCGCTATTGATTTACGGGAGGTTCGCATGAGAGTATATGGAGTCTTAAGCAAAGTTTTTTTAGTGATAATCATGCTTGTTTTTTCAGCAGGTTGTGCGCAGAGCAAGAATATGACACGGAATGACACTGTTGTAGAGGATATGCCTTATGATAGTGATAGTGAAGATGTTTCATTCTCGGGTGACGGCTTGGATGATATTGGTTCGGGTGATGGTGGTCTGGACGACGGGTATATAACAGCTGCTGGAGCTGGTGGCGGTGGAGCCGATTTCGATCAGACTGGTAATGCTTCGTGGTATGGCCGGGCTTTTCATGGCCGCAAGACGGCTTCAGGTGAATCTTTTGACATGTATGAAATGTCTGCCGCTCACAAAAGCTATCCTTTTGGTACTGTGCTTGAGGTTAAAAACCTTGATAACGGTAAAAGTGTTCAGGTTCGAGTCAATGACCGCGGACCATATGTTGATGGCAGAATAATCGATGTCTCATACGCAGCTGGACGAGATCTGGGTATGCTTACAACTGGAACTGCCAGAGTGGGGCTTAAGGTTGTATCGTCACCCGGCGCTGCACCGGTATCGGGCGGTGTGCCCATCGATGATTCTTATGGATATGGCTCACCTGATGCAGGAGCGCCGGTTTCAACAGGTGCGTATTCTTTACAGTGTGGTGCCTTTTATTCGAAAAAAAATGCCGATAATTTGAGAGATAAACTTTCCGGAATGTTTGAAAACCGTATTGAGGTTATACATGAAGATGATCTTTATAAAGTACGGATACTTGATATTCCTTCTAAAGAAGAGGCTAATAGGTTCAAGAGTATTCTTTCCGGGGAGAAAATCCCGGGTTACCTGATTAAGAACTAAAATTCAGTTTACATAATCACAATTTATATGATTCAAAATTTTCATTAAAATCAGGAAGTCTGTTCCTCTTACAGGCTTCCTTCGTTCTTCAAATTCTCCAAAATCATACCGAAAACACCATTTTTAAAAAAAAGTCTTGATATTCCGCATTAATTAAAAAAATATTGACAGAAAATGGCACTATTGGCTATATCGGACAGACTATGCCCGCGTAGCTCAGTAGGTAGAGCACATCCATGGTAAGGATGGGGTCACCAGTTCGAATCTGGTCGTGGGCTCGGTAGTTTGCTGGTTATCCTGCGAAAAATGATAAAGGCGCTTCCAAAAACATCATTAAACTATAAAGGTTTCTGTGTGCTTTCTCTTGGTTTTACGGGTATGCAGTTGTTTTCCCCTTTTTCTGTTCGGTTGATTTGTTTTGGGGTTGTCTTAAATACTAACATACGGAAGGCGTATTATGAGACAGATTGTTTTACTCCAGTGTTCAGAATGTAAGCGTAAAAATTACGCTACAATGAAAAACAAGCGTAACACTCAGGGCAAGTTGCAGCTGAAAAAATATTGCAAGTTTGATCGTCGTCATACAGAGCATAAAGAGACCAAAGCGTAGGGAGATATCGTGAAACAGTTTATTGAATATCTAAAGGGTTCGCGTGAAGAGATGAAGAAAATCTCATGGCCGAACCGGGAAGAGGTTTCCCGATTTACCTTTGTTACTATCGTTACGGTTTTTATAGTAGCCATGATTCTTTGGGTTATGGATACGGTTCTGATGCAGCTAATAAGTCTGGTGATGAAATAATGGAAATGAAGTGGTATGTAATACATACATACTCCGGTCACGAGAACAAGGTAAAGATTGCTGTCGAAAACAAGATTCGTAATCTGGGTCTCGAAGAGAGGATCGGTGAGATAAGGATACCAACGTATGACGATCCCTATCTTGACAAGAAGGGTAAAAAGCGTACTCGTTCCAAAAAGACTCTTCCGGGTTATATTCTGATCAATATGGATCTGGATAATGAGACCTGGGGGATAGTTAAGAGTACTCCGGGTGTAACAAATTTTGTAGGTGGTTTTGGCGATGGCAAACCCAAGCCGCTTCGTGAGGACGAAGTTGGCGCTCTTCTCTTCGAGGGAAGTACTTCGAAAGCAACTAAGGAGCGCGCGACTGTAGGTATTGATTTTTCAGTTGGGGAACATGTGAAAGTAATCGAAGGTCCGTTTAATACTTTCACAGGCGTTATTGAGGAGATTTTTCCGGAAAAAGGCAGGTTGCGTATCAAAGTTGAAATATTTGGACGTGGAACTCCTGTGGAACTTGATTTTATTCAGGTAAATAAAATATAATCATTAATTTGATGAATTACATTCGCATAGAAAGGAATATAAAATGGCACCGAAAAAAAAGAAACTGGCAACTCAGATAAAACTTCAAATTCCTGGAGGTCAGGCTAATCCGGCTCCTCCGGTTGGACCGGCTCTTGGTCAGCATGGTCTTAATATTATGGATTTCTGTAAGGCTTTTAATGATCGAAGTAAGGATCAGATGGGAACTATACTTCCAGTTGTAATAAGTGTTTATGAAGACAGAAGTTATGATTTCATTATAAAGACTCCGCCTGCCGCGGTTCTTATAAAAAAGGTTCTGAAGCTTCAGAAAGGTTCTGCCGAGCCGAACAAGACCAAGGTTGCAACTATTACCCGGGCTCAGCTTGAAGAGATTGCAGAAATGAAAAAACCGGATTTAAATTCAAATGATATTGATGCCGCATGTAGTATTATTGCGGGTACAGCCCGATCTATGGGTGTTGATATTTCAAACTGATTTAAAAGTTTTGGTTGATAATGGATTTTGTAGTCATTTTAAAATGATTGCGAATATCCTAAAAATACAAGCAATGAGGATACAATGAAGCGAGGAAAAAAAATCAGCAGTGCGAGACAGAAAGTCGACAAAACCGCTCTTCTTACTCCTGAAGACGCGATAGCACTGATGAAGGAACTCAAGTTCGCTAATTTTGATGAGTCTGTAGAGATTGCTGTCAAGGTTGTACACAAAAGTTATCAGAATATTCGAGGATTTGTTACACTTCCTGCGGGTAACGGTAAAGATGTTCGTGTACTTGTTCTTTGTACAGGCGATAAGCAGGACGAGGCAAAAGCGGCCGGAGCAGACTTTGTCGGAGCCGATGATCTGATCGAAAAAATTCAGGGCGGTTGGACAGATTTTGATGCGGTAGTTGCTACTCCTGATCTGATGCCTAAAGTTGGAAAGCTTGGACCAGTTCTTGGTAGAAAGGGATTGATGCCAAAACCTAAGGCGGGTACAGTTACAACTGATGTAAAGGGGATAATCGGAGAGCTTAAAAGCGGTAAGTTGGAATATCGTGCTGATAAAACGGGCGTTATTCATCTTGGCATAGGAAAATGCTCTTTTGAAGATTCAAAAATCGCATCAAATATTGTGGCTGTTTATCAGCAGATTATGAGAGATAAACCATCAGATGCCAAAGGAACTTATGTCCGATCTTTGTGTATCTCTTCAACCATGGGTCCTGGTATCAAAATCAATCATAAGGGGATCGATAAGTAATGGTAAAACAATATAAAGTAGATTTCGTTAACGAGATAAAGGATGCTCTGGAAGAGAATAGAAACTTTATCCTTACAAAATACTCCGGTATCAAAGTTTCAGAGCTTACTGCTCTTCGCTCACAAATCCGGGAAAAGGGCGCCACATATAAAGTTGTCAAAAACAATCTTTTTAAACGTGCTCTTGATGATAAAGGCTACTCCTCAATCGAAGAACATCTGAAAGGGCCTATCGGTGTTGCTTTTGCCGGTGACCAGATAGGTGATGTTGCGCAGGTTCTTAAGGCTTTTAAAAAAGAACAGAAGCTTTTCGAATATTTCCTGGGAGTAATTGAGGGCACTGTATATGACAGTGCAGCGCTGGCAAAAATAGCTGATCTTCCTTCAAAAGAGGTTCTGCTTTCTCAAATCATGTCTCTTATAAACGGTCCAGCTACAGGTATCGCGGTTGGTTCTAAAGAGATTATGAATTCTCTGGCTCGCGCAATAAATGCGGTAGCCGAGAAAAATAACGCGTAATTATGTTTATTACATAATATAGGGTCGAAAAGGTTGGTTTTTAATTAAGCTGATTTTCAGCCCCTTATAGGTTTCACACAGTAAGTGTGTTAACTTGAAGAAATTCACTAAGTATAAGGAGTTTACAATGGCTAAACTTACAACAGAAGAATTGCTTGAAGCAATTGGCGGTCTTACACTTCTAGAGGCATCTGAACTTGTTTCTGCTATGGAAGAAAAATTTGGTATTTCTGCTGCTGCTCCAGTTGCGGTTGCTGCTGCTCCTGCTGCAGGCGGCGGTGCTGATGCTGCGGAAGAGAAATCCGCGTTTGATGTCGTACTTACTAACTTTGGTTCAAACAAAATCGGTGTTATCAAGGAAGTTCGTGCTATTACCGGTCTTGGACTTAAAGAGGCGAAAGCTCTTGTAGAAGAGGGCGGAGCTGTTAAAGAAGGCGTTTCTAAAGATGAAGCTGCTGACATTAAGTCAAAACTTGAAGCTGCGGGTGCGGCTGTAGAAGTAAAATAGTTCCATTTTGCTGACAGTGTTCGCAAAATGGGGTTTATAAAATCCGGATAATTTATTCAATTGCTGTATTGTGATTGTAATAAAAGCGGAATTTTGTACTCCTAAAAATAGGTTGGGTTGATTGTATCAATCCGACCTATTTTGCTCTTTCAATACTAAAATCTCTTGAGGTCAAAAATGCAAAAAACCAAAAAGGTTGTCAATTTTGGTAAGATAAATCCAAATGTTGAACTGCCAAACCTTGTTGAAGTCCAGCTGAATTCATTTGAATGGTTTTTACAGGCCGGACTGCCTCAAAAAAAACGACATTATCAAGGACTTAATTCAGTATTTGCCGATATTTTTCCGATTGAAAGCCCGCATGAAGATCTTGTACTGGAATTTATTGATTATGAAGTCGGTGATCCGAAATATTCGGAGGCTGAGTGTAAAGAACGTGATGTTACTTTTGCCTCTCCTCTTAAATCTACAATAAGATTAATAAAAAAAGACAGTATGGAGGTTCGCGAACAGTCTGTTTATATGGGCGATATACCGCTTATGACTGAACGCGGAACTTTTATAATAAACGGTGCGGAGAGGGTAGTCGTAAATCAACTTCACCGTTCTCCGGGTATATTTTTTGCTTTCGATGATGCGAACCGTGTTTATAGCTCGCGTGTTATACCTGATAAAGGTTCCTGGCTTGAAATAGAGATGGATTCAAAAGGGTTTATTATTGCCCGTATCGACCGTAAAAAGAAGTTTCCTGTTACAATACTTGTTAAGGCTCTGGGTTACGAAACCAATGAGGATATTATAAAATTATTCTATCCTGTTGAAGAGATCAAGCTAAAAGATGAAGATTCTTATGAAGCTGCGCTTGGTCGTCGTGTAGCGTCTGATGTAGTTAGCGGCGAGACTGGTGAGGTTATCATTGAAGCTGGTAACAGAATAAATATCGATACCGTTGATATTTTTAAAGAAGAAAAGATAAAAAGTGTAGAGTTGATAAGTTTTCCAAACAACAAAGATGACATGTATCTTGTTACAACTCTGCAAAAAGATGCGGATCTTCTTGCAAAACAGAATGTTGTCGATGCTGAAGAGCTCTCTCAAAGTCAGCTTGCTCTACTCACAATACATGAGCTTATGCGACCCGGTGAGCCTTCTACACTTGAAAATGCCGAAAACGAATTCCAAAGGCTGTTCTTTAACCCTAAGACTTATACTCTTGGGAATGTGGGTCGTTACAAAATTAATAAAAAGTTTGGGTATGAGGATGATGATCCCTCATCAACTCTTACCAAGCGTGATATACTGGAAACAGTTAAATATGTTTTTTATCTTATTGCTGAGGCGGATGGTTTTATAGTGGATGATATTGACCACCTTGGAAACCGTCGCGTCAGATCTGTAGGTGAGCTTTTAACAAACCAGATTAAAGTTGGTTTTCAGAGAATGGAGCGTGTTATCAAGGAAAGGATGACGATACAGGATCTTGATCTTGTTACGCCACAGGCTCTTATAAGTATTAAACCTATAAGTGCAGTAATAAATGAGTTTTTTGGTTCCAGTCAGCTTTCGCAATTTATGGATCAGACAAATCCATTGTCTGAACTGACTCATAAACGTAGACTTAATGCGCTTGGCCCTGGAGGTTTGTCAAGAGATCGTGCCGGTTTCGAGGTTCGCGATGTTCACCATACTCATTATGGCCGGATGTGTCCTATTGAAACTCCCGAGGGTCCAAATATTGGACTGATACTGTCAATGAGTACATACTCAAGGATAAATGATTACGGTTTTCTGGAGACTCCTTACAAGATAGTTAAGGACGGCACTGTCACTTCATCTGTTAAGTATCTGACTGCAACAGAAGAGGACAGATACAATGTAGCACAGGCTAACGCTTCAATAGATGACAATGGAATTTTTACTGAAAATCTTATACCTTGTCGTTACAGAGGCGATTTCCCTTATCGAAAACCTGAAGAGATTCAGTATATGGACGTGTCTCCCCAGCAGATCTTTTCGGTTTCAACATGTCTTATTCCTTTTCTTGAGCATGATGATGCCAATCGCGCGCTTATGGGTTCAAACATGCAGCGTCAAGCAGTTCCGCTAATGGTAGAAGAGGCACCTTTGGTGGGTACCGGTATAGAGACCTATGCGGCAATGGACTCAGGGGTAATGATTCGTGCCAAAAATGCCGGTGATGTTGAGTATGCTGATGCGAACATCGTTAAAGTGCGCAGAAAGGATAATGGCGAGCTTGATATTTACCCACTTGTAAAATTCAAGAGAACAAATCAGGGCACCTGTTTTAATCAAAAGCCTGCTGTAAGAGTTGGTGATAAGGTTAAAAAGGGTGGAATTATCGCAGATGGACCTTCAACTGACAATGGACGCCTGGCTTTGGGTAAGAATATTCTTGTGGCGTTTATGCCCTGGATGGGATATAACTTTGAAGATGCGATTCTGCTATCTGAACGTTTAGTAAAAGATGATGTATACACATCGTTACATATTGAACAATTCGAAGTTGAAGCTCGAGAAACAAAATTGGGGCCTGAAACCATTACGCGGGACATACCTAATCTTAGCGAAAAGGCCTTTAAAGACCTTGATGCTGATGGAGTTGTACGTCCAGGTGCATATGTTAAACCTAATGATATTCTGGTTGGAAAAGTTACTCCTAAAGGTGAACAGGATATTACTCCCGAGTACAAACTTCTTCATTCCATATTCGGAGAAAAGGCGCGAGAGGTACGAGATACTTCTTTGCGTGTTCCAAATGGAATGGAAGGTGTAGTTATTGATATAAAACGCTTTTCACGGGAAAACGGTGATGAGCTTTCAGCTGGCGTAGAAGAGCTTGTTAAAGTCTTTATCGCGAAAAAACGAAAAATATCCGTTGGGGACAAGATGGCGGGTCGTCATGGAAACAAGGGTGTTATTTCCCGCATTATGTCTGAATATGAGATGCCTTACCTGGAGGATGGAACACCAATTGACATCGTGCTTAATCCTCTTGGTGTACCGTCTCGTATGAATCTGGGACAGTTGCTCGAGACCGAGCTTGGTTGGGCAGCTCATGAACTTGATCTCTATATGGAAACTCCTATTTTTGATGGTGCTAAACCGTATGAAATAAAGGAATATCTTAAAAAAGCAGGTCTTCCTGAAGATTCAAAAGCTGTACTTTATGATGGCCGTACTGGAATTCCTTTCGAAAACCGTGTAATGACGGGGTATGTTTATATTCTTAAACTGGCTCATATGGTTGATGATAAAATTCACGCGCGATCAACAGGGCCATACTCTCTTGTAACACAGCAGCCTCTTGGCGGTAAAGCCCAGTTCGGTGGTCAGCGTTTGGGAGAGATGGAAGTTTGGGCTCTTGAAGCTTACGGCGCTGCGTATACACTACAGGAGCTTTTAACTGTTAAATCCGATGATATGCTTGGTCGCGCCAAGATGTACGAGGCAATTGTTAAAGGGCACCATACTACTTCTCCGGGAGTTCCCGAATCTTTTAATGTACTTGTTCAGGAGCTTCGCGGTCTTGCGTTGGATGTGCGTATTTATGATATCCACGGCAAAGAGGCAGTAATTACCGAATGGGGTGATATGTTCGGTAAAAATCGTAAAAAAATTAAACTTGATACTATCAAGAATGATTAAGAATTGATCTGCCATTGCTTTTTTATGAATGGCAGTGAAATAATAGCAGTAATCAGTATTATCCTATAAAAAGATCAAGGATAGAAGATGAAAGATTTTAATAACTTTGATTCAATTAAGATACAGCTTGCTTCACCGGAAATCATCAGGGAATGGTCATATGGTGAAGTTAAAAAGCCGGAAACTATTAACTACAGAACACTTAAGCCTGAAAGGGACGGTCTATTTTGTGAAAAAATATTCGGTACCACAAAGGAGTGGGAGTGTTACTGTGGTAAGTTTAAATCGATCCGTTACGCGGGTGTAATTTGTGACCGTTGTGGTGTTGAAGTAACGCACTACAAGGTTCGTCGTGAAAGAAGTGGTCATATCGAACTTGCAACACCGGTAGCTCATATATGGTATTACCGTTCTGTACCTTCAAGACTGGGACTGCTGCTTAATATGGCGGTTAGTGACCTTAAAAAAGTGCTGTATTATGAAAAATATGTAGTAACAGATCCAGGTGAGGCCGAGGCTGAAAACATAAGCCGGGGATCGTTGCTCGAAGAAGATGAATATTACGAGCTCTACGAAAAATATGGTGATACGATGATCGCCGACATGGGAGCAGCAGCAATAAAGGAGCTGCTTCTTGATATAGATCTTGATGCCGAATCTCGTAATCTGCGGGCACTGATACTGGATTTACAGGCGAATGGCAAAGCTATCGATAAAAAACTTGTTAAGCGGGTTGAGGTTATCGAGGCTTTCAGAGATTCTGAAAACAAACCTGAGTGGATGATACTAGATGTTGTACCTGTAATTCCACCCGAGCTTCGTCCGATGGTACAGCTTGACGGAGGACGTTTTGCAACTTCGGATCTTAATGACCTTTATCGTCGAGTAATTAACCGTAATAACCGTTTAAAGCGATTACTGGCTCTACGTGCTCCGGATATCATTGTAAAAAATGAGAAACGTATGCTTCAAGAGGCTGTAGACGCCTTATTTGATAACAGCCGGCGCAAGAGAGTTGTAAAAGGAAAGGGAAACCGGCCTCTTAAATCACTTTCAGATATGCTTAAAGGTAAGCAGGGGCGTTTTAGGCAAAACCTTCTGGGTAAACGTGTCGATTATTCCGGCCGTTCGGTTATTGTTATCGGTCCCGATTTGAAACTACATCAGTGTGGACTTCCTAAGCGGATGGCAATCGAACTTTTTAAGCCTTTCATTATGCGCCGTCTTGTTGATAAGGGGTTTGTGCCCAATATAAAATCGGCTAAACGTATGGTCGAAAACGAGAAACCTGAAGTATGGGAAGTTCTGGAAGAGGTTGTTTCTGAACATCCCGTATTGCTTAATAGAGCTCCGACATTGCACCGTCTGGGTATTCAGGCGTTTGAGCCGGTAATCGTAGAAGGAAAAGCAATACGTTTGCATCCTCTGGTTTGTCTTGCTTATAATGCTGACTTCGATGGCGATCAGATGGCAGTTCACCTGCCTTTATCTCCGCGCGCCCAACTTGAGTGCTGGACTCTTATGCTCTCTACAAACAACCTTCTATCGCCTGCAAACGGTGAACCTATTGTTACACCTTCACAGGATATAGTTCTTGGTTTGTATTATCTTACAGCAATATTTGAAGATGACAATGAGAAACTAAAGGTTTATGATAACTACGATGAAGTTATGATGGCTGTTGACCGTCGTGTTTTAAAACTACGTTCCAGGATCGGCTTCTATTTCGATGATGAAATAGTTGAGACAACGGCAGGACGACTTCTTTTTAACAAGTCGCTTCCTGAAGGTTATAAATACATAAATCATACTGTCGGAAAAAGTGAAATAGCCGAGATAATCGCTGATGTAGTACGTATTTACGGTGCAACAGAGACTGTTAAGCTTCTGGATGTAATTAAAGCTCTTGGTTATAAATATGGAACGCATTTTGCGCCGACAATAGCAATATCGGATATTATCGTTCCAGATGAAAAAAAGGCGATGATTACAGCTGCAAACAAAGAGATAGAAGACATAGAAAACAATTATAGAATGGGTATGCGTACCAATGGTGAACGTTTTAACCTGGTTGTAAACAAATGGACTGGTGTTATTGATGATGTAACCAATGTTATGATGAAAAACTTTGAAAAAGCCGAAGGTGGTTTTAACAACGTTTACGTAATGGCCAAGTCGGGTGCTCGTGGTAGTCGTCAACAGATTAAGCAGTTGGCGGGATTACGCGGACTTATGGCGAAACCGAGTGGCGAAATTATTGATGTACCTATTCGATCTAACTTTAAAGAAGGATTGAATGTTCTTGAATATTTTATCTCGACAAACGGTGCCCGTAAGGGACTTGCTGATACAGCCCTGAAAACTGCGGATGCCGGATACCTTACAAGACGACTTGTAGATATATCACAGGATGTTGTTATTAACGAGATTGATTGTGGAACAACTATAGGCATCGATGTATCGGCTATCAAAGAGGGTGATGAAATAATCGAATCTCTTGGCAGTCGGGTTGTTGGAAGAAATCTTCTTTATGATCTTTATCATCCTGTTACAAACGAGATTATCGCCAAAGCTGATCAAATTATAAATGAAGAAACTGCCAGAAAGATTGACGAGTTAAAAATTGATACAATTGAAATACGTTCTGTTTTAACTTGTGAGTCACGTCATGGTGTATGCGCCAAGTGTTACGGAAGAAACCTTGCTTCGACAAGGGGTGTGGAAATAGGGGAAGCGGTAGGAATTATCGCGGCACAATCTATAGGGCAGCCTGGAACTCAGCTTACAATGAGAACATTTCACATTGGAGGTATCGCTACAGGTTCTGTTAACGAAACCGATATACGATTCCCATATCCGTTATATCTTAAAAATATTACATTCCGCACAATCGAAACAGATGATAACAAGATCGTTTCCGTTCGTCGTGGTTACATGGAAATTCAGCGTAATGTTTTTGAGTACGAAATTGCCAAGGGTGATGATATACTTGTTGCAGAAGGTGAAAAGGTATACCCGGGAACTATTATTGCAAGACATGCCGACAAAACCGAAGAGATTTCGCGTTTTTCAGGTATTATCAAACTGCACTCAACCAAGGTTACTATTCTTGGCGATGTCCATTCTGTACCAGTTAACGTAGGTGCGGTGATATATTCTCATGTCGGAGAATTCTATGACCGTAATGAAGTTTTGGCTACGGTTGACCCAATGATGGAACCTATTATAACCGAAATTGATGGTACCATAGAGTTCTATGACATTGAAAAAAATAAGAGTATGGTTGAAGAGACAGACCCTGTCAGTGGATCTAAAAAGCGGATTATTGTTGAGTTTAAGACCGAAAAATTGCAACCGCGTATAGATGTATTTGGTAAATCCGGTGAGCCAACAACTTATCTGTTACCGAAAGGGGCTTATATTGAGACTGAGCATGGTGCTTCTGTTAAAGCAGGTGCTGTTCTCGCAAAGATACCAAAAGAGGCTGAAAGAACAAAAGACATTACAGGTGGTCTTCCGCGTGTTGCCGAATTGTTCGAAGCTCGCGTTCCAAAAGATAAGGCTACTCTTGCCGAAATTGACGGAACAGTTATTATCGGAGATACCGTTAAGAACAAGCGAAAAATTAAAATTGAAAATGAGGATGAGAGCCGTGAGTATTCTATACCATCATCCAAATTTCTCCGGGTACAGGATAAAGATTTTATCCGAAAAGGGGAAAAACTTGACGATGGAGCTATTGACCCTCATGACATTTTAAGAATCAAAGGTCGTCCGGAACTGCAAAAGTTTCTTGTAAATGAAGTTCAGGAGGTATATCGTTTGCAGGGTGTTGGCATTAACGATAAGCATATAGAGGTTATCGTTCGCCAGATGCTCCGTAAGGTTAAAATCTCTGATCCTGGTGATACAAATTTTGTAATCGAACAGATAGTTGATAAGTTTGATTTTAAATTTGAGAATGACAAAGTTGTAGCGGAAGGTGGAAGCCCTGCTTCGGCAGAACCTGTTTTAATGGGTATAACAAAAGCATCGCTTAACACCGAGTCCTTTATTTCTGCAGCTTCGTTCCAGGAGACAACTAGAGTATTAACTGATGCCGCTATCAAGGCAAAGGTTGATAATCTCCGAGGTTTAAAAGAAAATGTAATTATCGGTCATCTTATACCGGCAGGTACAGGTATGCCTGATTATAACAATATCTCTGTTTATCAGAATGAACCGGGTGATCTTGATATTTCTGAGGAAGAAAGCCTGGAACAGGAAGAGGCCGAAAAAGCAGCAGTTTTAGCTGCGGTTGAAACTGAAGCTACAATAGGTAAAGAACAGACAGATGAGGAGACTGCTGTTAAGAATCTTTTCAAAGCTGTAGTCGCCGATTCAGATATAGAAGATGATCTTTCAGAACCAGATGAATCTGACGACGAAGATATAGATTAATACAATAGACCGAAATATCAAAATGATGTTTCGGTCTAAAGTTGTTTCCGGTTCACATCTGTCATGATGAGACTGCTGACGAAGAGCTTTTGCATTAATTTTCTTGACAATTAACAGCTCTACGAAGATATAGTCATAACCTGACCGATATTAACTAAATGATTTTTTAATTATCTATCTAAGATGTCAGGTTTTCACTAATTGATATATAATTTTTATGAGGATATAAAATGCCAACAATCAATCAGCTAATAAAAAATGGGCGAGAAAGTAAGGGTAAACGCTACAAGTCGCCTGCATTAAAATCATGTCCGCAAAAACGTGGAGTTTGTACGCGTGTTATGACTGTAACACCAAAAAAACCTAACTCTGCGTTAAGAAAAGTTGCCCGTGTCCGTTTAACAAACGGAATAGAGGTTACAGCGTATATTCCTGGAATTGGTCATAATCTTCAGGAACACTCCGCAGTTCTAGTTCGTGGTGGAAGGGTAAAGGATATTCCAGGTGTGCGTTATCACATTGTTCGTGGCGCTCTTGATACGCTTGGTGTTAATGATCGTAAACGTGGTCGTTCTAAATATGGTACAAAAAGACCAAAGGCTTAAGCTGTAATTGTATAGCTGAGACACGTACATGCTGAGTAATCCAGGGAAAGAGTTGCATCTTCCGGGAGCGGGTTTCGGTTATCTTTTATTGTTTATGTAGAATCAGGATGGCTTTGCATCCGGGTTTGCTTTGTCTTTATTTATAATTAGAAAATATTATAACTTTTACAGCGGAAATTTAACAAGATTTTCAATTTATTTGTTCTATTGATGCTGTCTGTTAAAGAGGAATATTATGTCGCGAAG
The DNA here is from genome assembly GCA_016934935.1 of Spirochaetota bacterium. GTDB lineage: Bacteria > Spirochaetota > UBA4802 > UBA4802 > JAFGJZ01 > JAFGRW01. The sequence goes on from JAFGRW010000054.1 coordinate 34,784, forward strand.
AAGAAGACCGGTACGCAGAGAGGTTCTGCCTGATCCGAAATTTAGTTCTCAGCTAGTTACCAAATTCATAAATGTTATGATGTATGATGGTAAAAAAGGTGTATCAGAAAGTATATTTTATGATGCAATGGATATAATCAAATCAAAAGTCGATCAGAATCCTGTTGAGGTTTTTGAGAAAGCTCTTGATAATGTTAAGCCGCTTCTTGAAGTAAAATCCCGTCGAGTTGGCGGTGCAACTTATCAGGTTCCGGTTGAAATTCGTCCAGAAAGAAGACAGGCGCTTGGAATGAGATGGCTGATTACTGCTTCCAGAGCACGAGCTGAGAAAACAATGTCTCAACGTCTTGCTGCCGAGTTGATAGGAGCTTTTAATAATACAGGTGCTTCGATCAAGAAAAAAGAGGATACACATAAAATGGCTGAGGCAAATAAAGCCTTTGCTCATTATAAATGGTAATAATATCAGCTTTAAGTATTTGGTTAATCTGGGTTTTATAGCTTCTTTGTTTTACCGGTATAACCTTTATGTATTATATGGACACACCTGTTTCAGCTACTGCAGAGACAGGTGTTTTTATTATTAGTATTGTGATTTAAGAGGATTTATGGGACGAGATCTACCACTTCACCGGACAAGAAACATAGGTATAATGGCGCATATTGATGCCGGGAAAACCACGTTAACAGAAAGAATCTTGTTTTTTACTGGAAAAACCCATAAGATTGGCGAAGTTCATGAGGGTGCAGCCGAAATGGACTGGATGGATCAGGAGAAAGAGCGAGGTATTACAATCACGGCTGCTGCAACGAGCTGCATGTGGAACAACACGCGGATTAATATAATAGATACACCCGGACATGTCGATTTTACCGTAGAGGTTGAAAGGTCTTTGCGTGTTCTTGATTCGGCCATTGCAGTTTTTGACGGTGTTGCTGGCGTAGAGCCTCAATCAGAAACAGTTTGGCGGCAGGCAGACAGATACCACATTCCGAGAATATGTTTTGTAAACAAGATGGATCGAATCGGTGCTGATTTTGCATATTGCTGCGATATGATAGAAAAAAAATTGCACGCGTTACCTTTACCGCTTCAGATACCAATGGGAGCCGAAGACAAGTTTAAGGGCTCTATAGATTTGATAACCATGAAAGCAATATATAATGAAGGTGATCATGGCGAAAAGTTGATTTTATCTGATATACCTGAAGAATTTGCTGCTGAGGCAGGCTCAATGCGTGATATGATGCTTGAAATTGTTGCTGAAAACGATGATGAGCTTATGGAAAAATATCTGGAAGGATCAGAAATCACAGTTGATGAGATACGTTCTTCAATAAAAAAATCTGTGGCTGAAAGAAAATATTTTCCCGTATTTTGCGGTTCAGCGCTAAAGGATAAGGGTGTTCAGCCGGTTCTTGATGCCATAACATACTATCTTCCTTCTCCGAAGGATGTACCGCCAATGCATGGGCATCTTCCCGATTCTGAAGAAAAAGTATATCGCGAATCTTCAGATAAAGAAAAGTTTGCTGCTTTGATATTTAAGGTTCGATCAGATACATATGTTGGCCGATTAACATACATGAGAATTTATTCAGGAACTATTAAGGTCGGTGATCAACTTTTTAATATTACACAGAATAAAAAAGAGAGAATTGGCAAAATATTGAGAATGCATGCCAATAACAGGGAAGAGATGCAGGAGGCTTTTGCCGGTGATATTGTTGCGATTGTAGGTCTGAAATTCGCAAAAACCGGTGATACCGTATGTGATGCGTCAAATCCGGTTATTCTTGAAAAAATGGATTTTGCGGAGCCTGTTATATCAATTGTAATTGAACCAAAAACAAAAGTTGATAAAGAAAAAATTGAGCAGGCACTTGTTCGACTTGAAGATGAAGATCCGACCTTTCGTGTTGTCAAAGATGAAGATACAGGTCAAAATCTAATATCAGGTATGGGTGAGCTGCACCTGGATATAATTGTAGATCGTTTAATGCGTGAATTTAATGTAAATGCCAACGTTGGCCAACCGCAGGTATCGTATAAAGAGACAATTACTGTCGAGGCCTCTGTCGAGAAGAAATATGAAAATGTAATCGGCGGTAAAACAATTAAGGCTGCGGTTTCGGTCTCCATTTCTCCGTTGCAATCAGGCTCGGGCATTGTTGTTGAATCATCCTTAAATAAAGACAGTATAGCTTCCGAAATCAGAGATGCTGTTGAATCCGGAGTGATAGATGGAACGCAGGCTGGCACCTTGGCAATGTTCAAGGTGGATGATATAAAAATAAAGATAAACTCATGTGTATATGATGATACCGAGGGTGCAGTGTTTGCATGCAGGGCTGCGGCCGGCATGGCTGTTAGAGAATCTCTTGCAAAAGCTGAGCCGGTTCTGCTCGAACCTATTATGCGGGTTGAGATTATGTCGCCTGAAGACTATACTGGAGACATAATAAGTGATATTAATATGCGTTCTGGACGAATCGAGAGCATGGATATGGAAAAAAGCATAAAAGTATTGCATGCTTATGCACCAATGTCTGAAATGTTTGGATATGCTACAGCGTTAAGATCCATGAGTCAGGGTAGAGCCAACTACACAATGCAGTTTAGTCGCTATGAAGCAGTTGGCAAACAGAAAGCGCAAACTATAATAAACAAGATTATGGGGCGGATGTGATAATCCTGTGACATTTTGATCTTTTTTTTCTAATATTTCGATTAATTAAGATTAATGGATTAATTTTGTTGACACAAAAGGCATATAATTTTTAATTTTGTTACTTTCAGGTCACTATTGCTATTAAATAAATTAATAATAGATTTGTATTCAAGTAATAAAAGAGGTGAATTCACATGGCAAAGGAAAAATTTGACAGATCCAAGCCACACTTAAACATTGGAACGATTGGCCATATTGACCACGGCAAGACTACTCTTACTTCGGCAATCACAAACTGTATGGCTCTTCAATTCGGCGGAAAAAACAAAGCTGTTGCATTTGAAAATATTGATAATGCTCCAGAAGAGAGAGAGCGTGGTATTACTATCGCCACTTCTCACCAGGAATACGAGACAGATGTTCGTCACTACGCACACGTTGACTGTCCTGGACACGCCGACTATGTAAAAAACATGATAACAGGTGCCGCTCAGATGGATGCCGCAATTCTTGTAGTTGCTGCTACTGATGGCCCAATGCCGCAAACAAAAGAGCACGTTCTTCTTGCTCGTCAGGTAAACGTACCTTATATTGTTGTATTTCTTAATAAGGTTGATATGCTTGATGCTGATGAGCGTGACGAACTGGTAGAGCTTGTCGAGATGGAGATACGTGAGTTGTTAAGTACTTACGAATTTCCAGGAGATGATACTCCGATTATTCCTGGTTCTGCTCTTAAAGCTCTTGAAGATTCAGCTGCAGGAAACAAAGATTCAGAGTGGGTTCAGGGTGTTGTTAAACTTATTAAAACCATTGATGAGTATGTGCCGGAACCAGAGCGTGCAACTGATAAGGATTTCCTTATGCCTGTAGAGGATGTTTTCTCGATTACAGGGCGTGGTACTGTTGCTACAGGACGTATTGAGCGTGGAATAGTGCACACAGGTGATAACGTTGAGATCGTTGGTTTCAAAGAGACTGCTTCTACTGTTGTTACAGGGGTAGAGATGTTCAGAAAGCTTCTTGATGAGGGTAGAGCGGGTGATAACGTTGGTTGTCTTTTGCGCGGAACTGCAAAGGATGATATCGAACGAGGTCAGGTTCTTGCCAAGCCGGGTTCTATTACTCCGCATACAGATTTTGAATGTGATGTTTTCATCCTTTCAAAAGATGAGGGTGGCCGACATACTCCTTTCTTCGGAAATTATCGACCACAGTTTTACTTTAGAACAACAGATGTAACTGGTGTAATCGTACTTCCTGAGGGAGTAGAAATGGTTATGCCTGGTGACCATGTTAAAAAGATGGGTGTTCAACTTATTACTCCGGTAGCAATGGACGAGACTCTTCGTTTTGCGATTCGCGAAGGTGGAAGAACTGTTGGTGCAGGTGTTGTATCAAAAATAACAAAATAATTTAAAATTTATTTGACGAATAAATGCCGTATAATAATAGTTGTCAGGCTGAACAGATAAGGTCTGACAACTAATAATAATTTTACAATTTGAGGAAAAACGTGGCTAAGTTAGCGGAACAGAGAATCAGGGTAAAACTAAAGTCTTTTGATGTAAAGTTACTTGATAAATCGGCAGCAAAGATTGTTGCAACAACAAATAGAAGTGGAGCGAAGGTCGCAGGTCCTATTCCGCTGCCTACTAAAATTGAAAAGTTTTGTGTATTGCGGTCGCCGCATGTTAATAAGACTTCTCGTGAGCAGTTTGAGGTTAGAACTCACAAGCGTTTGGTTGATATCGTTAATCCAAACTCTGATACGGTTGAAGCGTTGATGAAGCTTGAACTTCCTGCTGGTGTTTCTGTAGATATTAAGTCGTAAGAATTGCCGTAGTATCTCTAAAATAGTTTTGAGAATTGTGTTGATATCGTTACCCGGTTCTTGTTGACCATGGCCGGTGTATAATCAATTATATATGGGAAAAATGTGATGAAAAAGGCGTTAGTTGGGAAAAAAATTAGCATGACTCAAGTCTACGATGAAAATGGCGTAGTTGTGCCGGTGACTGTTATAGAGCTCGGTCCCAATGTCGTGTTACAAAAGAAGACTGTAGAAAAAGACGGATATTCGGCGTTAAAGGTTGGTTTTGGGTCTATCAAAGAAAAGAACTGTCCTGCTCCTTTATTAAAAGACTTCAAAAAGAAGAGTGTCGAGCCTAAGCGCGTTCTTCGCGAAATAGATGCTTTTGATGAATCTCTTGATGTCGGTTCAGTAATTGATTGCAGTGTTCTGGATGGTATTGAAAAAGTGAATATTGTTTCAACATCCAAGGGCAAGGGGTTTGCTGGAAGTATTAAGAGGCATGGTTTTGGTGGTGGTCGTGCGACACATGGTTCGCATTTTCACCGTGCTCCCGGCTCAATTGGAGCTTGTGCCTATCCGGGTGAAGTCTGGAAAGGTCAGCGTATGCCTGGAAGAAAAGGCTCTGATCGCGTTACTGTTAAAAATCTTAAAGTTGTAAAAGTTATCAAGGATAAGAATCTTGTTCTTGTATCCGGTGCCGTTCCCGGTCGCAAAGATTCAATTGTTCTTGTTTGTGAAAGCTGACAAGGTGGAGTACTGAGATGATTGTAGATAAATATTCTGTAAAAGGTGAAAAAATTGGTCAGGTGGAATTGTCTGACAAGGTTTTTTCGGATAAGATTAATGATGTTGTTGTCTATGAGTATATAAAGGCTGCTAATGCGAATCTTCGGCAGGGAACTCATAAGACTAAAGAAAGAGCTGAAGTTAGCGGTGGTGGAGTTAAGCCTTGGCGTCAAAAAGGTACTGGACGTGCGCGTTCAGGATCAAACCGATCTCCAATTTGGGTTGGTGGTGGTACCGTTTTTGGACCAAGAGTGCGTTCGTACCGCATCGAGCTTCCAAAAAAGGTAAAGAAAAAGGCTTTCCGTTCAATATTGTCCATTAAAGCTCAACAAGGGGATATTGTTGTTGTTGAAGATTTTAATGTGGATTCGGGTAAAACCAAAGAGATGAATTCTGTCTTAAAGAAGCTTAATGTCGAAAGAGGTATTTTTGTCTCGTCTGGCGATGATACTATGATAAAAAGATCCATAAAAAATATTGCTGATGTTAAATATAACAATGCTTCCAGACTTTCTGGTCGTGACGTTTTTTATTCTAAAAAGGTGTTATTGACAGAAAGCGCTGTAAATGCTATAAATCAGAATTTCGCATAGGGTATGATGATGAATTTGAATGATGTTCTAATACGTCCGGTGATTACCGAAAAGACAACTGTTCAACAGGAAGATGGAAAGTATGTTTTTAAAGTAGATCGTCGAGCAAACAAAGTTTTGGTTAAACAGGCGGTAAAAAGTCTGTATAATGTTGATGCTGAAAAGGTTAACATATCTATCGTTCGCGGTAAAAAAAAGAGAAATAAGTTTACAATCGGTTTTAAACCCTCTTGGAAGCGTGCTGTAGTTACGCTTAAACAGGGAGATAAAATTGATTTGTATGAAAAATAATCAGTCATTAGGGTATAGCAATGGGAATTAAAAATTACAGACCAATTACTCCGATTCAGAGATATAAGACTACTCTTGATTATGCAGATATTACAGTAGATAACCCATTTAAGGGTTTAACCAAAGGTAAATCTCAGAAAGCTGGACGTGGTGCAGGGAATAAGATTTCTGTTCGTAGAAAAGGTGGCGGGCATAAGCGTAAGTACCGGGTTATAGATTTTAAAAGAAACAAAATTGATGTTCCTGGTAAAGTAGAAACAATCGAGTATGATCCAAATCGTTCTGCCAATATAGCTCTTATCCTTTACAAGGATGGAGAGAGAAGATATATAGTTGCTCCAAATAATCTTTCTGTCGGTGATGAAATTGTCTCAGGTGAAAAGGTTGAAGTAAGAGTTGGAAATGCTATGCCTCTAAAAAACATTCCAGTTGGTACCAGTATCTGCAATGTTGAGCTTAGTCTTGGTAAGGGTGGACAGCTGGCGCGTTCTGCTGGTGGTGCTGCACAGATTACTGGTCGCGAGGGAAAGTATTGTATGGTTAAGCTTCCTTCAGGCGAAATGAGGCGAGTACTTAAAGAGTGTATGGCTACTATCGGTGAAATAGGCAACAAGGATCATATGAATGTTACTATAGGTAAAGCCGGCCGTTCACGTTGGATGAATAAAAGACCAAAAGTTCGTGGTTGCGCAATGAACCCTGTCGATCACCCTCTTGGTGGTGGTGAAGGTAAGAGTGCTGGAAAGAGACACCCTGTTTCTCCTACAGGTGTGCCTGCTAAAGGTTACAAAACTCGAAAGAAAAATAAATACAGTGATAATATGATTATCAATAGAAGGAAGTAAATATGGCTAGATCGGTAAAAAAAGGACCATTTATTGACATAAAGCTCTATAAGAAAATTGAAGAGATGAATTCTTCTGGGGCTAAAAAAACTATTAAGACCTGGTCGAGACGTTCAACAATTTTTCCTGAAATGATCGGTCATACTTTAATGGTTCACAATGGGAAGAGTTTCATCCCGGTATATGTTACAGAGAATATGGTTGGTCACAAACTGGGAGAATTCTCTCCAACGAGAAACTACCGTGGCCATTCAAGTAAAAATGATAAAGTTGCTAAAAAAAGATAGATTGGGATTATAGAAGATGGAAACAAAAGCAATAGCAAAAACGGTGCGCATGTCTCCTATGAAGGCAAGATTAGTAGCCGATAACGTTAGGGGTATGTCTTTTCCGGTCGCTGTGGATATGTTATCATATATGCCTAACAGTTCTGCTGCGATCATTCTTAAAACACTTAAATCAGCCGGAGCAAACGCAAAGAATATTGATCCTGATCTTCAGGAAGCAGATCTTTTCGTTAAGAAGATCACGATTGATGAAGGTGTAAGATTAAAGCGGTTTAGACCGCGTGCCCGTGGCCGTGCATCAAGAATACGAAAGAAAACCAGTCATGTTACTGTAGTATTATCAGACGAATAAAGGAATATTTCATGGGACAAAAAGTAAATCCAATTGGACTCAGGGTCGGAATAGTAAAAACATGGAGCGGTATCTGGTTTGATGAAAAAAAACAGTACCGGAAAAATCTTCATGAAGATCTAAAGATTGAATCTTTTATTAAAAAAGAACATAAGAATGCCGGTATAGCGAAGGTTATTATTGAAAGACTCGCCGATAAGGTAAATATTCATATCCACGCTGCACGTCCGGGAATTCTTATCGGAAAAAAAGGTGCTTTTCACGAGGTTATTCAGGCAAATATTCAGAAGCTTGCGTCAAAAAAAGTCTATGTTTATATTGTTGAAGTAAAAAAAGTTGAACGTAATTCTCAAATAGTTGCTCAACAAATTGCACAACAGCTTGAAGGACGTTTTCCTTATAGAAGAGCAGTTAAACAGGCAATAACTGCTGCCACACGTTCCGGTTGCAAGGGAATAAAGGTTATGGTTTCTGGACGATTAAACGGAGCCGAAATGGCCAGAAGTGAATCGTACAAGGAAGGTCGAATTCCTCTTCATACGCTTAGAGCCGATATTGACTACGGTTTTGCAGAAGCTTTGACAACTTTCGGTTTAATTGGAGTTAAAGTCTGGATTTATAACGGAGACATTCTTTCAAAAAATGATGCCGAGCAAAATCAGGAAGATAAATACGCAGTAAAACGCAAGACAAAGTAATGGTTAGGGTTATAAATAATGTTAATGCCTAAAAAAGTTAAGCATAGAAAGATACATCGCGGTCGCCTAAAGGGATCCGCTCAACGAGGTTCTTCAATTTCTTTTGGTGAGATAGCCATTAAGGCTTTGGAGCGTGGAAAACTTAACAGTCGTCAGATTGAGGCTGCTCGTATTTCTATTACACGTAAGGTAAAGCGTGGTGGAAAGTTATGGATTAGGGTTTTTCCTGATCAACCTTTTACAAAGAAACCTGCTGAAACTCGACAGGGAAAAGGTAAAGGAAATCCGGAAGGTTTTGAAGCTCATGTTTTACCAGGTCGAATTCTTTTCGAACTTGCCGGTGTAAACAATGAGATTGGTATAGCTGCTTTGAAAGCCGCAGCTTCTAAACTGCCAATTAAAACAAAAGTTATAACACTTGAAGATTGATAGGTTTTTAATATGAAAGGACACCTTGAAGAATTAACCAGTGATGAGCTAATAAAGGCGCTTAATGAGTCAAAGTCTAAGATTCAGGAAGCCCGCTTTAAAGTTGTGACTGGTAACATGGATAATACCAAGTTGATTCGTGAAGAGAAAAAAAAGATTGCGCGAATACTCACTCTTAAAAAAGAGTATGATCTTGGAAAACGTAAAAAGTAATAGAGCAGGTAATTTTTGATGGAAAACAAAAAGCCACGAAGACAGATGGTGGGTAAAGTCACCAGTAATAAAATGGATAAAACAGCTGTTGTTCTTACCGAGAAGATGACAATGCATCCTCTTTATAAGAAATATGTTAAACAGAGTAAGAAGATCAAATGTCACGATGAAGATAATACTTTATCAATTGGTGACACAGTTCGTATCGAAGAGACAAGACCGCTATCCAAGGATAAACGTTTTACTCTTGTTGAAATAATCGAAAAAGTTAAGTAGGGATTTATCATGATACAGATGCAGACATACCTGAATGTTGCTGATAACAGCGGTGTAAAAAAAGTACAGTGTATCAAAGTACTTGGTGGTACTAATCGTAGATACGCAACGGTTGGTGATATTATTGTTGTTGCAGTAAAAGACTCTCACCCGTCTTATGGTTTAAAAGACAGTACTGGTAAAAAAGTACATACCAAATCTGTTTTAAAAGCAGTTATTGTTCGTACTACCAAACCTGTGCGTCGACCTGATGGTTCTTATATCCGTTTTGATGATAATGCTGTCGCGATAATTGATGCCAAAAATGAACCTCGCGGCACACGTATCTTTGGACCGGTCGCAAGGGAATTACGCGAGAAGAATTTTATGAAAATAGTTTCTTTGGCACCAGAAGTACTTTAAGAGGATTAATAATATGTTTAAGACTAAAATAAAAAAAGAAGACCAGGTTGTTGTTATTTCTGGTTCAGATAAGGGTAAAAGAGGAAAAGTTCTTTTTGTTGATAATGAGAAAAATCGAGTTCTTGTCGAAGGCGTTAATAAAAAGAAAAAACATATCAAAAAAGCTCAGTCACCTAACGGTCAGGGCGGGATACTTGATATGGAATTTCCTATGAAACTCTCAAAAGTAATGTTTTTTTGCGAGAAATGCAAAAAAGGCGTCCGTGTTGGTAAAGAGATTTCTGGCGATAATAAATACCGTATTTGCCGAAAATGCGGAAAAAGATTGGACTAAAGGGTAATTGAAATGTCAGCAAGATTATTTGATCTTTATAAAAAAGATGTAAAAAAGCAGCTTATGGATACTTTTAAGTATAAATCTTCGATGGAAATTCCAAAAATCGAAAAAGTTGTACTTAATATTGGTATGGGTGATGCCCATGCAAATTCAAAACGACTTGCTTCGACTATGGATGAGTTGGCCGCGATAACTGGACAAAAGCCCGTTAAAACTGTCGCAAAAAAGTCGATTGCAAACTTCAAAATACGAGATGGCTATGATGTAGGTTGCAAAGTCACTTTGCGTGGTGATACCATGTACGAGTTTTTGGATCGATTGATAAATTTCTCTCTTCCTCGTGTTCGTGACTTTAAAGGTATTTCTCCAAAGTCGTTTGATAATTTTGGTAACTATAATTTTTCTGTTAAAGAACAGATTATTTTTCCCGAGATCGATTTTGATAAAGCGGAATATATATATGGTATTAATATAACAGTTGTTACTACTGGAAAATCTAAAGAAGAAGCTAAGGCATTGCTTGATGGTTTTGGCATGCCGTTTTGGGAGTAGGGGTTGACTGATGGCTAAAGAGAGTATGATAGCAAAGCATCTTCGAGGTGCTAAATTCAAAGTGAGAAATCATAACAGATGTGCGGTTTGCGGAAGACCTCGCGGTTTTCTTCGACGTTTTGATATGTGTCGTGTCTGTTTTAGAAAATATGCTGCAGAAGGAAAAATTCCGGGTGTTACGAAATCATCCTGGTAAGATAAGAGGAGTAATATGAGTTCAATTTCAGATCCAATAGCTGATATGCTTACACGTATTCGAAACGCTGTAATGGCAAATAAAAGCAAGGTAGTTGTGCCTCATTCCAATATGAAAGAATCTATTGCAAGGATTCTGAAAGATGAGGGATTTATACGAAATTATAAAATAATTGAAGATTCAGTTCAGAATACAATTTCAATACAACTTAAATATACAGACAGCGGTGAATCTGTAATACAGCATTTAAAAAGAAAAAGTTCACCTGGAAGACGTGTTTATATAAAAACTGAAGATTTAAAGCCGGTTCTTAATAATGTTGGTATTTGGATCTTATCTACGTCTAAAGGTGTTATTACAAATAAGTCTGCCAAAGTTCAGAATATTGGTGGCGAGTTACTGTGTGAAATAGCATAAAATTTATAGTTTGAGTGTAGAAATATGTCACGTATAGGAAAAAAACCGATTAGTATACCTGAAAAGGTTACGTATGAAATATCCGGTAATAAAATTACTGTTAAAGGACCACGCGGTGAAGATTGTTGTGAGTTCTGCGATGGTTTAGTTTTCAAAGAAGAAGATGGTGCGCTATGCATAACTAAGGCATCTGACCGTCAAGATGATAAAGATTTGAATGCAAAATACGGTCTTTTCAGGTCGCTTATTTCAAATATTTTCATCGGAGTTTCTACCGGATTTGAAAAAAAATTAGAGATAAATGGTGTTGGATACCGTGTTCAGCAACAAGGAAATGATATCCAGTTAAATCTTGGATTTTCACATCCTGTTATATTTAAAGCACCAGCTGGAATCAAGATAGAGGTTGTTGATCAGACTCATCTTACTGTTTCCGGCTTTAATAAACAGCAGGTTGGTCAGGTTGCTGCAAATATCAGAGAGCTTCGCGCTCCAGAGCCATATAAGGGCAAGGGTATCAAGTACAGTACAGAAATAATCAGAAGAAAAGCTGGTAAGGCAGGTAAGTAAAATATGAAGAATGTCAGTGCAAAAGAGCGTCGTTATATTAAAAGACGTCTTCGTGTAAAAAATAAAATTAAAACTGAAGATCTTACTCGCAAACGCCTATGTATATACCGTTCGAATAAGTCGATGTATGCACAGATAATTGATGACAGTGAGAAGGTTACACTTGTTGGTGTTTCTACACTTTCTAAAGAATTTTCCGGCAAAAAGGGCCTTTGTAATAAAGATAATGCAAAGATTTTAGGCAAAATGGTGGCAGATCAAGCAAAAGAGAAAGGAATAACCCGTCTTTTCTTTGATAGAAACGGCTATCTTTATCATGGCAAGATCAAAGCTTTTGCTGATTCAGTGCGCGAGAATGGAATTGAACTATAAGGGTGACTATGATGAATAAGAATATGGCTAAAAAGAGAAGAGTTAACGGATCCGGTATTGAGCTTGAAGAAAAGATTGTATTAATAAATCGCGTTGCCAAAGTAGTTAAAGGTGGACGACGTTTTTCTTTTAGTGCACTTGCTGTTGTTGGTGATGGAAATGGCCATGTAGGTGTTGGATTTGGTAAGGCAAACGAGGTTCCGGATGCTATTCGAAAAAGTGTTGATGCAGGAAAAAAAGAAGTTTTTAAAATAAATCTTCGTAATTCAACAATACCTCATCAGGTTATTGGAGAGTATAAATCAGCAAGGGTTATTTTAAAACCCGCAACTCCAGGTACAGGTATTATTGCCGGGGGTAGTGTTCGTGCTGTTTTGGAAAAGGCCGGTGTTTCTGATATATTGGCTAAATCTAATGGATCACGTAATCCAATTAATATTGTTAAGGCAACACTCAATGGTCTTCTGAAATTAAGAAGTCTTAAAGAAGTTGCTGATATGCGTGAAATTCCACTTAATAAACTCTGGGAAGCATAGGTATAAGTAATGGCAAAAGTTAAAATTAAACAGGTAAAGAGTGGTATTGGTCGTAAACCAATGCAGCGTAAAACTTTACGTGCTCTAGGATTAAGAAAAATTAACGCCGAACGTGTACATGAAGATAATCCTGTAATACGCGGTATGATTGATAAAGTTAAGCACTTGGTAGAAATATCAGCAGAATAAATGTAGGTGAGTGATCATAATGGAATCATATAGCATTAAAAAACCTGCTTCAGTTAAAAGCAGAAAAAGAGTTGGACGCGGAATGTCCAGTGGTTGTGGTAAAACTTCAAGTCGTGGTATGAATGGTCAAATGTGCCGTTCCGGTGCTACTCATCGTGCCTGGTTTGAGGGTGGACAGCTTCCTTTGATGCGCCGAATCCCTAAGCGTGGTTTTAATAATAGTAATTTTGCTACAAATTACCAGCTTGTTAATATTTCCAAGCTTGAAAATTTGACAGAAACTGAAATTACACCTGAGGTTCTTGAGGCAAAAGGGCTTATCCGTGATAAATCCGGTCTCGTAAAGGTTCTTGCAAAGGGTGAAATAAAAAAATCACTTAATATAACAGCAGATGCGTTTTCTGCTACTGCAAAGGAAAAAATTGAAAAAGCCGGCGGAAAGATCTCGGTAAGATAAGGGAAACTCCATGTCAAATGTACTTGTAAATATCTTTAAGGTTGCTGATATCCGAAAAAAGGTTCTTTTTACTCTTTTCATTTTATTAATATTTAGAATTGGTGCTCATATACCTATCCCTGGTGTAAATATTGAAGCTCTGGCAGCTTTTTTTGAAAGCGCATCACAGAGTGGTGCGGGTGGGTTATTGAAGTTTTTTGATCTTTTTTCCGGTGGAGCGTTAACCCGTTTCACTGTTTTTGCATTGGGTATTATGCCTTATATTACAGCTTCGATTGTTTTTCAACTTTTACAGGTTATTGTTCCTTCAATTGAAAAAATCGTGAAAGAGGGACCAGAGGGCAGAAAGAAAATTCAGAAATGGACAAAATATCTTACTCTTGTACTATGTTTCGTTCAATCAAGCAGTATATCTATATTTCTTAAGGCTCAGCTTGTTCCAGGATTTGGTAAAATCGTAGAAATGGAATCTGATATTGCTTTTTATCTGTTAACAGCTTTGACGATTACTACTGGTACAATGATTTTAATGTGGCTTGGAGAACTAATTACTGAATACGGTGTTGGTAATGGAATATCGTTACTAATATTTGCGGGTATAATTGTAAGGTTTCCATCGGCTATTGTAGATACTGCTCGTAGAATAATCAGCAGATCTGAGCCGATTGTTTTCATAATGCTTCTCGTAATCTTCCTTGCTATTGTAGCAGGCGCTATTCTTTTAACTTTGGGACGTCGAAATATTCCTCTTCAATTTGGTAAACGTCAAATGGGAGGGCGTGTTACTTCTCAGACTTTGCCTATTCCTGTTAATGCTGGTAATGTTATGCCTATAATATTTGGTGTTGCAATCATGCAGTTTCCACAGGTTTTAACAAGTTTACCTGTATTTAAAGAGAGCAATCCTATTCTTGATAAAATTCAGATATATCTTTCACCTGGGCAAATACCTTATTTGATTATATATACCGTTTTAATAATTTTCTTCTCGTTTTTTTATGCGGCAATTGCATTTAATACTGAAGATGTTGCTAAGAATCTGAAACGAAATCAGGGGTTTATTCCTGGAATTAGACCGGGTTCTGCTACTGCTGAATATTTAAGTCGGGTTCTTAATCGTGTTACTCTTACTGGGGCATTCTTTTTGGCATTGATTGCAATTACACCTGATTTATTGATAAGATTGTTTCCAAGTGAGATTTCGCCATCTATGGCATATATGTTTGGCGGAACTTCGCTAATGATTATTGTTGGTGTTGCTCTTGATACTCTAAAGCAGGTTGAGTCTCAACTAAAGATGCGTCATTATGACGGGTTTTTCAAGAAAGGACGAATGAGAGGAAGAAGATAGTTGCTGGTTGAAAATTTGTGAGTATTTATATCTATAAAAAAGAGCAGATAAAAAAAATCGAGAATGCTTGTCTTATTACTGCAAATATTCTTGACGAATTAGAGTCCAAAATTGTAGAAGGTATCTCTACGTTTGAAATTGATCAATATGCACGAAAATATATCAAGGCTCATAAAGTTAAATCGGCTTTTTTGGGCTATGGGGGATTTCCGGCAACTGTATGTACTTCTGTAAACGATGAAGTTATACATGGAATACCTCGAAAAGATTGTGTTCTCAAAAATGGTGATATTGTTGGGATGGACTTTGGGGTTATTGCGGATAATTATTTTGGAGATTCCGCTAGAACTATAGCTGTTGGAAAAGTTGATCCTAAAGTCGAAAAGCTTTTAGAAGTTACCCGTGATTCGTTGTATAAGGGGATTTCTTCAGCGGTAGTCGGTAACAGAATTTCAGATATATCCAACAGCGTTGAAAAATATGTATCTAAGTTCGGTTTTAAGCCTGTCCGTGAATTCAGTGGACATGGTATTGGTTTAAATCTTCACGAGGAACCTTCTATTCCTAATTATGGCAAGGCTGGACGTGGACCCAGGGTAACAGAGGGAATGGTTTTTGCTATTGAACCCATGATTAATACCGGTACCTCCGATGTTGATGTTTTGGATGATAACTGGACTGTTGTAACCGCTGATGGGTCTTTTTCAGCGCATTTCGAACATACAGTTGCAGTAATTGATGGAAAGGCCAGGATACTTACACGGGGAGCTAATTTTAATTAAGAAGGGTTTATAAATGGCTAAAGAAGAACCAATAGAAATTGAAGGTGTAGTAGTTGAGACACTACCTAACGCGATGTTTCGCGTTAAACTTGAAAATGAGCATATTGTACTTGCTCATATATCAGGTAAAATGAGAATGCATTATATTCGTATTCTTCCGGGAGACAAGGTTACTGTGGAATTGTCTCCTTATGATTTAACTCGTGGAAGAATCACATATAGATCAAAATAGATGAGGCAGAAAAGATGAAAGTTCGGGTTTCTGTAAAGAAAATATGTAGTGATTGTCAGGTAATCAAACGTCATGGTGTTATCCGTGTTATTTGTAAAAATCCGCGTCACAAACAAAGACAAAAAGTTAGAACTGTTAAAAAATAAGGATTGGTGAATAGATATGGCACGTATTTCCGGAGTTGATTTACCGAATAATAAGCGTATTGAAATTGCGTTAACATATATTTTCGGTATTGGATTAACAACTTCCAAGCTTATTTTATCTAAAACTGGTATTAATCCCAATACCCGCGCAAAAGATTTAACCGATGATGAGGTGAACTCACTTCGTCAGACGATAAATGAAACCAAAAAGGTCGAAGGTGAACTTCGCTCCGAAATAGCTATCAATATAAAGCGATTGATGGATATTGGCTGTTATCGAGGTCTTCGTCATCGTAGAGGTCTTCCTGTAAGAGGACAGAATACTAAAAATAACGCTAAAACTCGTAAGAATAACCGAAAAGGTTCATTTAAGAAATAAGGAGATCTTCTGTGAAACAGAAAGGAAAAAAAAGGGATAAAAAGAATGTGCCTATTGGCCGTTGTTATATTAAGGCAACATATAATAATACAATTATATCCATTACAGATATGACAGGTAATATCATTTCTTGGGCTTCTTCCGGTGGTGAAGGCTTTAAAGGTTCAAGAAAATCTACTCCATATGCGGCACAGATGGCAGCAAAAAATGCAGCTCAGAAAGCAATAGATGTAGCTGGCATGAAAACAATTGATGTATATGTTAAAGGGCCTGGTATTGGACGTGAGTCTGCAATCAGATCTTTAGCTCAGACTGGATTAGATATAACTAAAATTATTGATAAAACACCTGTTCCGCATAATGGTTGCAGACCACGGAAAAAACGAAGAGTATAATACGGAGTACTAATTATGGCTAAATACACAGGACCATCCTGTAAAATATGCAGAAGAGAGGGGATGCCTCTTTTATTGAAAGGTCAAAGATGCCTTACCGAAAAGTGTGCGTTAAGAAAGAAGAAGTATCCTCCAGGACCGCAAAAAAAGAGAAGAACCAAGCTTTCTGAATATGGCGTTCAGCTTCGCGAGAAGCAGAAGATTCGTAAAACTTATGGTGTTCTTGAAAAACAGTTTAGACTTGTTTTCCAGGAAGCTAATCGTATGAAAGGCGTAACTGGTGAGAATATGCTTTCACTGCTTGAACGCCGTCTTGATAATGTAGTTTACCGTATGGGACTTGCTTCTTCAAGAAGTATGGCTCGTCAACTAATACAGCACGGTCACATTATGGTTAATGGTACTCGTGTTGATATAGCCTCTTTCAGGGTAAAGGAAGGAGCTGTTATCAGTCTTGAAGAAAAGTTTGCTGACAATGTTTCTGTATCAGAAGCAATAAAACTTTCTAAAGCTATCAGTTCCAAGCCGGAGTGGCTTGAAGTTGATTATGATAACAAAAAAGGCAGTGTAACCCGTCTACCAAAACGTGAAGATATTCAGATGAGCTTCAATGAGCAGTTGGTAGTCGAGCTTTATTCTAAGTAAAAATACAATTGCCATTGTCCCGGAGGTTTATTAATGGCTCCTAAAAATTTGTTAAAGGGTTTTAAAAGGCCGACTAAAATATCTTTCGAACATAGTGAGCTTGAAAAAAACTATGGAAAGTTTACAGCGGAACCTTTTGAAAAAGGATATGGCATAACAGTTGGTAATTCTCTGCGCCGTGTTCTTTTGTCTTCGATAGAGGGTGCGGCAATAACGGCTGTTAAAATTGATGGCATTAGCCATGAATTTTCGACTATTGAAGGCGTGTATGAGGATGTTACCCGAATTATTCTTAACCTTAAAAAGTTACGTTTCAAATATCATGATGATATCAGAAAAGTGCTCCATATTGTTAAAGAGGGTGCCGGGGAATTAACCGGAGAAGATTTTGCAGTTGATTCGGATATTGAGATTATGAATCCTGAGTTGCATATAGCGTCTCTTGAGAAAAATGCAAAAATAGACATCGAAGTTCAAATTGAAAAGGGACGCGGATATGTCCCTGCCGAGATGGACAATGTTGATGTTATCGGTGTAATACCTGTTGATGCAATTTTCTCACCTGTTTTAAAAGTAAATTCAACTGTTACCGATACTCGTGTAGGTCAAAGAACTGACTATGATAAGTTAGAACTGGAAATATGGACAGATGGCTCCATAAGACCCGATGATGCTTTAGCTCAGGCTGCTAAAATAATCAAGGATCATATGACGATTTTCATTAATTTTGAAGAAGAGCTTGATGACGAAGTTGAAGTAGTAGATGAAAATCTTGAAAAAATGAAGGCTCTTTTGTCTAAATCTATAGATGAAATGGAGTTTTCGGTTCGTACATACAATACACTTAGAAGTCTTGAAATTTCCAGTTTGGAACAGTTGGTTCGTAAAACTGAGGATGAACTTTATAAATCTAAGCATATAAGTGATCAGGTTTTTGAAGAGATCAAGGTAAAACTTGAAGAGAAAAATTTAAACCTGGGCCTTAAAGACTGACGGGGAGATTTTAGATGAGAAAAATAAATAATGTTAAGCAATTAGGAAGAACATCAGCGCACCGAAAGGCGATGATATCTAATATGATTACGTCACTTATTCAAAATGAAAGGATTGTAACAACGAAGCAAAAAGCTAAGATATTACAGTCTTTTTCTGAAAAGATAATTACAAGAGCCAAAAAGAATCTTACTGCAACGGATGCTTCTGCTTTACACAATAAACGAGAAGTAATGAAAACCATTAAAGATCGTGATGCTGTCGCAAAATTATTTGATGATATAGCAAAGCGTGTTAAAGATAGAAATGGTGGTTATACTCGTATATATCTTTTAGGTAAGAAAAGAGCTGGTGACGCTGCTGAAAAAGCAATAATTGAGTTGGTTGATGTAAAAGCAGAAGAAAAAAATTAGAAAACAAAAAAATTTAATGATAATAGAAAAGCTCCTTTTTAAGGAGCTTTTCTATTATCATTCTGTTGTTGTCGCTTCCTCTTTTTCTTCTGTATCTTTCCTGTCCGGTGTATCAGGGCGTTTTTGATTGTTGGGGTTTGTTAATTCTGCTGATTTCGGATTCAATTCATCATAATTTCCTATTCGCTGCTTTTCAACACTGAAAAGCAGTTTGCGATTATCTGTAGCATCAACTTTATATGGTTCAGGTATTCTATCATCATAAATCGGAAACTGAGTTACCTTATGAGAAGAAACGTCATATTTATAAAGAATTTCGGACATTTTATGCGTATAAAGAGTCTGATATATTGCTATGCCGCATTCTTTTCCTTGTCGGGCTAGTTTTATGGCATCTCTGTGTTTCTGCAATATAAAAGAGAGCTCTTTGTTTGTTTTTTTGTCCTTACTCATTATATAAATATAGTCTACATCGTCAAAAACCCTCTGCGCATCTTCAAGGTTTCTGTACCCACTATCCAGATATTCTTCGATTGTGGCACGGATTCTAAAGTAGTGAAATTTATCTGCGTCATATGGCTTGTTGTCTTTTAACGGGTCAATAGGACGTGAAAAAAAGTATTTCGATCTTCCCCCACCTCTTCCATATTCGACAATTATATCTACTGTTTCTTTTGCTATACTATCGAGTATTTCTTGGGTTCGGAAAATATAGAACTGAGATAGTTCACTATAAAGATCAATTAGTTGGAGTTTTAGATCATAAAAAAGATCAATGGAGGTCTCTTTCTCGGATGATTTCTCCTTTTTATAGGTCAGGGAGCTAATATTTATAAAATGCCTTCCGTAATGTCTTTGAGCGGCAATTTGAAAATTGTCTCTTATTTTTTTCAAATTTTCTTTTTCAGTGTCTGTTCCAAAATTTGAAATTATTATGTTTAATTCCCGTAATATTTCGAGAGATTTTCTGTATTCCTGATTAGAAATAACAGCGTTGGATACAGGATAAATTGAATGAGGAATTATTAATGTTATCAATAATATAATTTTTTTAAATCTCATAGTACATACCCAGGATTATATAGATTTCATAAAAAGCATCATGTGAAAATATTTCAATAAAAATAACTGTTATACTATTATCGACCTAAATATTTCAATAATTAAGTAAATAATCAACAGTATAATTATGATGAAAAGGGTTGAAATATTCGTGTTGATTTTGATTATGAACATATTTTGTTGCAATTGTCATTGATCAGCAAATAATTCAAAAAGACTTTATTTATTCAAAATAAAAATTGCTTGAATTAATAATTATAAGTTAAAAAATGAAATGCGCAGAGAGGTTTTATGGAAAAAACTAAACGAATTTCATTCCGTCAAAAAAACAGCTTGAAGTGTCCCATTTGCAAAAATGAATTTTTTCGTGAAGACCTTTTGTCTGGCGGTGGACGTTTAATAGCTGGAAACCTCACTGATGAATTAAGACGAAAATATGAAAAAAATGCTAAATATGGAATAATATATCCTATGGCGTATGTTCTAAATGTATGCCCAAGATGCTTATATACAGCTTTTCAAAGAGATTTTGAAAAACTTGATCCGGATGAAATAACTCGAATAAGGAATAGTGCTCAGTCTAGAGTAAATACTATTAAAAAGTTTTTTGGATCAATAAGTTTTGAAGCTGACCGAAATCTTGAACTGGGTGCTGCATCTTATCTTTTGGCAGTTGATGTTTATGGCTTACGAAATAAAAATTGCGCCCCTACGTTTAAAAGCGCTGTTTGTTCTATTCGTGCGGCATGGCTTTTTGGTGATCTTGCGTTAAAATATCCGGATCGGAATTATAAGAAAATTTCAGTATTTTTTTATGGAAAAGCGTATAAGTTTTATGATAGGGCATTAGAGTTCGCTCAAAACGGCAAGGAGCCTGCATCTGCAATGCCTCATTTGGGACCAGATACCGATAAAAACTGGGGTTATGATGGGATGCTTTATATGTATGCCATGTTAACTGTAAAGATCGGTTCAAAAAACCCGGATTTAATTAAACGAATTGAAAATTTTGAGCATACGAAGCGTTACTTATCAAGAATCTTTGGTATGGGAAAATCTTCAAAGAATAAGCCGAGCCTTATTCTGGATATGACACGTGATCTTTATGACAAAATGAATGAAATGTTGGAAAAATGGTATCAGGAAAGAGATCAGAAAGAAATATCCGGCGAATAGCTTTATTAATTGAATATGATGGTTCAAAATTCTGTGGAATGCAGTATCAGCAAAATTCTTCATCGGTTCAGGGTGAACTTGAAAGAGCGCTGAAAATTTTGTATGGTTATGAAATTCGTATCAGTTCTTCTGGAAGAACTGATACTGGCGTACATGCATTAGGACAAGTCGTTCATTATGACGATCTCTCAGAATTTAGTTTAAGAAGAATTCTTACTGCGTTAAATGGAATCACAAGCAGAGCTATTTCTGTTAAGAATGCTTATTTGGTATCTGGAGATTTTCATTCTCGATTCCATGCTTTTTCAAGGGAATATCTTTACAAAATATACAATAATCCTGTACCATCTCCTTTTATGTGTAATCGTGCTATGTGGATGCCTCAATCCTGTGAACTGGATTTTATCAGGGAAATTTGTCATAATCTAATTGGGGAACATGATTTTAAAAGCTTTTGTAAAACTTTATCTGCGGACAAACCGACAGTGCGAACAATAAGTGAAATTACTGTAACAAAGCATGATGATTTAATTCACTTAAACATCAAGGGTAAATCTTTTCTTCATAACATGATTCGGATTATTGTAGGTACGATAGATTATTTTAACAAAAATTCAATAAAACCATCAAAGATAATTGATATCCTTGATGCTAAGGATAGAAAGGCTGCTGGGCCGACTGCTCCAGCATCTGGTTTATATCTTGTTAAAACAGTTTATAATCCTTCATTGGATAGTTATCCATCGGTTTTTTGATAAATGTGCATGTTTCCCATACATAATAAAATGGTTGAATAATATTTGTTAGTAAACTAAGTGTCAAGAGAGTGTAATTAATGAAACGAATAGCAATAATAATATTACTGATTTTAACTGCTCAAGATCTGTTTGCGCAACGGATTAGAGGAGATTATTTTAATAGACCTCAGGTTGGTCTCTGGTTTGGCCCGGCAGCACCACTTTTTGAAGTGTCTGAAGAGGTTGACAGTGCTCTTGCCGGCGGTGCATATGCAAAAGTATCGACCTTTTATAATCCGGTAAAAATCGGCCTGGATTTGTCTTATCAGCATCATTTATCGGCATCACTAACTTCCATCAAAATGGTTCCAATCTATAGTACACTTCAATATCGACTGCCTTTTAACACTCCAATTAATTTTGTAGTAAAAGGTGGGGGCGGTGCTACCAGAATTTGGTTTGAGCCAGATATGGTATCACAGTGGGATTTGACTTTTGTAGGCGGTTTTGAGGTATCATTTCCTCTTGGACGATGGATTAATGTCGGTATGCGTACAGATTATTTGATGCTTTATGAAAAACATTTAGAAGGTTCTGATCTTAACGGGCATTTTTTTAACGTTGGGCTATCCCTGTTTTTTAATTTATAGAGCACTTCGAATAATTAGAATGTTTTAAAGAATAAGATAGTTTAAGTAATAATAATGTAAATTTTTCTCGCTTAAATGCGATGAACATCTGAAGTACAGTACTCTATGGAAAATGCAGCAATATAATTTTAATAAAATGATTATATGGCATTTGTATTTTAATTATGAGTTATTTAGAGAGTAAAAAATGAGAAAAGTAATTCTGTTGTTGTTTATATTTTGTTTGTCTTGTGATGGAGATCCGATTTTTTCAAATCTTGATAAATCGGATATTATAATTGTTTTTAAAGCAACATATTCGTCAAATAATCCTCGAAATTGGTGGGGAGGTGCAGAGCCGGCCGTTTCTGCATTGGTTGATGATTCTGCAACCCATTCGACCCCGAAAGCGTTACCGGATAAGGTTCTTATTGATGTTGCGGAAGTCCGAGTCAATAATGATCGATTCTCAATAAAACGTTTTTTTAGAAATGCTGAGATGAACGATTCTCATGAACTTTTTTCCGGAAAGGGTGTTACGGTACCTACAAGTGATCTGTTTCCAGATGTAAATTATAAAAAGGTTAAAGTTTTTTTCAGAAAATTGATATATAATAATTCTTTGTACTATGATGATTCATGGGAATATATCGGAGAAACTGAAGAGAAATTTGCCAATGATAAAATACCCGGATATGATACCATCCACAGGTTAAAATATATTCAAAGTGATTATGATGAAGAAGAAGATGATGCTGAAAATATAGTTTACCCATTTGTTATTGAGTTACCGCTTCCATTTCGTTACAAGGTTGGGACAAAAACAGTTATCGAAATCAGAGTGAATTTTAAAAATAATGTCAAATATTATGAATATGCTGATTCTGATGAAGAATATTATTATGGTTATTACTCAATTGCTGATTCTTTCGTCAATGTGAAAGAGGGTGACTTTTTTATTGGTGGAAATATGCAAGGTGGGGTTTATATCTATGAGCCGGATAAAACCTTTACTATCAAAGGAACGGCCCCGGCAGAACGCTATGTAGTTGCTATTTTGAAAGATGATGACATTAAGAATTATTCAGGAACTACTGCAATACCACCTTTGGCAACCTGGTGTGAAGATGGAACTTTTGTTTTAGAGAATGTACAAGCTGGCAGAGAATATAAATTTTATTATTCAACAAACACGCCTAATTCAAATGCTGGTGTGGTTGAGGGGTTTTCTGGGGAAAAGATTGTCAATTTTGATATGGATCAAGTTGATAATGAATATAATCTTCAGTTGTAATTTTAGTTATTTAATTGATCTAACATGAAATTATTTCTATAGATAAGTGGTGTTAATTATGTTACGTGTGGGTATCGTTTTTGGTGGTCGTTCCGGAGAACATGATGTGTCTAGATGCAGTGCGGCATCAGTATTGCAAAATCTGGATGCTTCGAAATATCAAGCTGTGGCTATTGGAATTGATCATGATGGGAAATGGTATCCCGATGATTCACCGGTGGTTACAAGTGATGACGTATTTGGCTCTGTATTAAATATTAAGAAAACTGGTAACTGGTTTTTTAATGTTTATCCAGATAATGGAAGGTTGAATTTCTTTGAAAAAGAATCGGGTAAAAATATTTCTGTAGATATGATTTTTCCTGTTATTCATGGAACATATTGTGAAGACGGTAAATTTCAGGGTATACTCGAAAGTGCAGGTGTGCCTTATGTAGGTGCAAATGTAATTGGATCGGCCATTGGAATGGATAAAGATGTTGCAAAGAGGCTTCTCGATCATGCCGGTATACCGGTTGTTCCCTGGTTCACAGTACATAAGTCTTCCTGGGATAAAACTTCTGAGTTTACAACTCAGAAGATAAAAATGAGCTTTGGATTCCCCTGTTTTGTAAAGCCTGCTAACGCAGGATCTTCTGTTGGAATATATAAAGTAAAAAATAGTGTTGAACTGTCAGAAAAAGTACTTAAAGCTTTTGAATTTGATACCAAAGTACTTATTGAAAAAGCCATAGATTGTCGAGAGATTGAATTTGCGGTTCTTGGTAATGACGATCCACGGTGTTCGGTTGCTGGTGAAATTGTTCCGAACCATGAATATTATTCTTATGAAGCTAAGTATGTTGACAAGAATGGAGCAATGCTTAATATTCCAGCTGACCTGGAATCCGAATACAGTGATAATATGCGTCAATGCGCGTTGGAAGCTTATCAACTTTTATGTCTCAAAGGCATGTGTCGAATTGACTTTTTTATTGATAAGCAAACTGACAAATTTTATTTAAATGAAGTAAATACATTACCGGGTTTTACTTCTGTTAGTATGTATCCAAAATTATGGGATTATGATGGTGTTGCGTATAGCCAACTTCTAGATTATCTTATCGATTTAGCGTTGCAGATATATGCTGAAAAGCAAACAATAAGATTTGAATATGATGATTAATTTGGCTCTACTACATTTCATTCTATTACTATAAGGGCTATAATAATTGGAGGTTTTATGAATGTTATACTTCTAGGCGCGCCAGGTGCGGGTAAAGGAACAATTTCCAAACATCTGGTAGATAAGTATTCCATGGTTCAAATTTCGACAGGAGATATACTTCGAAATGAAGTAAAGAATCAGACTGAACTAGGCATTAAGGCAAAATCATTTATGGATTCAGGCGATCTTGTTCCTGATGAAGTCATTCTTGGCATTATTGAAAACAGGATAAAAGAGAGTGACTGTAAACGTGGCTTCATCATGGATGGTTTTCCCCGCACCATAGCACAGGCTGAAGGTTTTTCTGATATGGTTGGCCGGAATAATTTAGTAATTGATGCAATACTGGAATTGGAAGCAGACGATGATTTATTAATTAAAAGGTTAACCAGTAGAAGAACGTGCTCAAATACGAATTGTCAGGCTATCTATAATGTTTTATATCAGCCACCTGCAAAAGAAGGCATTTGTGATAAATGTGGATCTGAACTTATACAGAGAAGCGATGAAACTGAAGAGGCGATAACATACAGATTAAAAACTTATTATGAAAAAACACAGCCTTTAATCGATTATTATAATGGGGGATCTAACTATCACAAAATAAAAGCCGATCTTCCACTTGATGAAATTAAGGCATCAGTAGATTCAATTATAAAATAAATGATTGATGTAACTAATCGATATTATTTTAATTGAGTCTGTTATAAATTTTTGAATCAAATTTAAAATTAAACCAATTAATTGATAAAGCCGAAAAGCCCAGCCTGTAATAAATTATTACAGGCTGGGCTTTTCGGCTTTATTTGATAATTTTATACTTAATGCAAATAAAAATAGAATTAAAATTACGCAAATGGTGTTCAAGGCATAACTCTCGCCGGGATATCGGCGTGACGTTATGCTGTAATGAACGGTTGAAATAAGTGGAAAATTTGCCCCGCTTTGGAAAATATAGCTAATTGTGAATTCTCCAAAAATTAATGCGAAAATCTGAATAAAATTTCTAAGAAGAACCGGGAAGAGAAGAGGTAACTCAATATTTTTAAATGAGCATAAGAAACCGGCGCCATCTACTGAAGCTGCTTCAAGTATTTTTTTGCTGATTCCCTTGATATGACTGTACATAAAACTGTAGGATAAAGGTATTGCTAATACTGTATAGCCAATTATAAGAATAAAAAATGCAGGTACAGAATAGTATATATGGAAAGCTAATATAGAAAGTGAAATTATTGATGACGATATGCACAAAAAAGAATTAATAATGATATTGTAAATTCCTGAGCCGTTTTTTATAATAATATAGGTTGTAATTGTAACAATTATTGATGTAACAATTGCTGTTAAAAATGTATTTCTTAAAGCAATAATTACGGGGAAAACAGCATTGAATTCTGTTGAGAAAAGTTTCGCGAAATAGTTTGCTTTTCTTGTTATTGAGTAAAAAAAAGAGTTGGTAACAGAAAAAAATACAATAGAGAATTCAAGTATGATAAAAAGAGCAGAACCGATAATCGAATATTGATATTTGTTCTTTTTTTTTATACTCTGTTGTTCAAGATTTTCAGATTTACTTCTTAATATTATAAAGTTTATAGCCAGAAGAATTACAAACTGAATGATTGCAAACGATAATCCTTGGGAAATATTCAGATTTGTGTTTATGGATTGATAAATTGCAATTTCAAAATTTGAAAGTCTTATATTGCCTAGTGAAATGAGTACACCGAAACTTGTGAAACAGAATAAAAAAACCAGGAAGAAAGATCTTGATAGCGCTCCGGAAATTGAAGGAATAACAATATGAAAAAGTAGTTTAAGATTAGATGTCGTTTCAAGTGATGCGCTTTCAAAGCGACTGATGGGTATTTTTTTTACAGCTTGAGATAAATACATTACATAGATCGGAGAATTATAAAAAACGTGAGCAATTATTACTGTAAACAACGAATATTGTAAATTTATGGGTAAATATTTTGTTATAAATGAAAAAACCGTAACAGTTGAAATTACTGGGAAAAAAAAAGGAATGAAAAATGTAGATTCAATTAATGTGGATACTGTAGATTTTTTATTGTACAAATATATAACAGGACATATTGATATTAGAAGAGAAAATATAGCCGAGATTAGAGCTTGTATAAAAGTATAATATAAAATATTAAGAGTTCGATAAGTTAAAACCGCCTTGAATGAATCAAATGAAAAAAATCGAAAAAATAACGGATAGAACAATATAAATACCGGTATTAATAGAATTAAAACCGGTATATTTTTTTTAAGTAATTTCAATCTGCGACCATAATCTTTTCCCAATCTATAAGCCATTGATCAAGATTATCCTCGATTTCTGTTAAAGGGATAGAGACGGTTTGTTCAGGATGCAGAGCATGGGAGAAAACTTCAGGAAGTTCTGTATTGGTTACGGGGAACATCCACTGATTTAAGGGGATTTCTTTTTGAAACATATCCGAAAGCATAAAATCTATAAATTTTCCGGCTAATAATGTTTGTGATGAACCCTTAACTATTGAGGCCCCTTCAATTTGTAAAAAGGCCTTGCCCCCCGGAATCACGAGGTTATATGCGGATGATCCATAATTATGTATTGAATAGGCGTTATCAGTGGCGTAACTTATCATCATGGGAGCCTCTCCTGATTCGAATTTGGCAAATGACTCTGACCAGCCGGTTGATGACGTCAGAACTGAACCTTTAAAACTTGACCAAAAATTTTTCCAGTTATTTCCATGAAGAGCAATAGTCCATAGTAAAAAATCAGTACCAGTTGAAGATGTTCTTGGGTCTTGAATCAATAAAGATTTTTTATGATTGAATAAATCACTAAAATTTGCCGGTACTTTTTTTATCTTGTCAGTATTGTATAAAACGGCAAGTGCACCATAATCATATGGAGTAGTAAAATAATCTTTATCAAAAATAAGTGAAATATCCTTAATATTTTCAAGCTTTGGGCTTTTATATTTATCAAAAAGATTATCTTTTTTTGATTGTGCAAGCATAGTAGGAGTTATACCTATTGCGATATCGGCTTGGGGATTATCTTTTTCTAATTTAAGACGTGTTAATATTCCTGACGTAGAATCAAAAAGAACTAGTTTTATTTTACAGTTATGACTTTTTTCGAAATATGGAACAAGGCTCTTTTGTATCCATGAAAAACTATCATAGGTATAAATAGTTAATTGATTGTTATCTTCAATTTTAGTACAGCAAAAGAGGATGGATAAAATAGAAATGATAAAAATTTTTTTTGACATAATACATCCTGAAAATAATTAGATATTGGTTTTCGCTATTGGAACTTAGAAAATTACAATGTCCTGGGAATTGATATTGTATAAGTGCCTATTCCAAAATATTTCCGTTAGTTCCTTGTTAAAAATTCAATTATCAGAGGTTGCTTTAATCAAGTTTAATGTTTCTGTGATACGCTCCGCAAGTGAATCGTATGTTGCATTAGCTTCGGCATCGTTTTGATAACCACCAGAAACTTTTGCCCAACCTGTTCCTCCGAAATGAGCGGTTGGTGAACTGTCGCCAATTACAATCATACCATGAATAAGCATAGCTGCATGAACCGACTGGATAGTTATCTCTTGACCTCCATTCCGGCTACCGCCTACTGCAACAGCGCATCCAATTATGTTTTTCAAAGCAAAATTATTTCGTCTAAAAACAACAGTTCTGTCCAGAAACGCTTTTGCTTGAGCTGTCATTGATCCCATATAAACAGGAGTTCCGAAAATAATCACATCCGGTATCTCATTTTTCAAAGATTCAATCAGAAGTGACATGTCATCATCAATATTGCATGAATAGTTAGAATTGCAATAGCCACAGGCGTTACATGGCGATATTTTTTTCTGCGCAAGGGTAATCAATTCTGTAGTTACTTCTGAATTTAACAATTGAACTTTGTTAAGAATTTTTTTTAGCACAGAATGGGTCATCTGGTCTTTCCTGGGACTTGCGGATATTGCTGTTACTTTCATACTGCTTCTCCTTTATAATTTATATGTTTGATTCTTATGCTTTTCAATTATTTCTTTTGTAAGAGTCGGATATTTTAAAATATAAATGGCAACTGCAATGCCACATATAATAATAATGAATTTGATATAGTTATTGTCAATAAAAAAGAAACAGGAAAAAAACATAACTGTCCACATAGAGATCACAGATAAAAACTTTCCTTTTAGCGATATTGCTTTGTAGGTCGTAAACGGTTTGATATAGGGAGCTGTAATTCGATTTGTATGCAGCTTATTATAAAGCTTGGGGGAGCTTTTAAGAAAACAGAAGGAAGACAGAAGTAAAAATGGGGTAGTAGGTAAACCGGGCAGGATAATACCTAATAATCCCAGTAAAACAGCGAGAGTGCCAATAGTCATTAATAAAAGGTTTCTCATTTATAACTTGATCCATAGAGTGTATTGCGGTCTCTATTGTAATCACAGATTATATCTATAAAAGTGTTTTGAGGAAACTCTTGGTGGAGATGAACTGGAACATAATACTCATTATAACCTCTGGTTAATCCGTTTCGGCTTTTCTCGGTTAGAACAGTAGTTTTATGCTTATCAAATAGTTCAAGATAGTCTCTGTTGTGTCTATCAGAAATATTCATAACGATACCGCTTCTCTCTTTTTTTACAGATTCTTGAACCTGATTTTGAAACGATGCTGCGGCAGTGCCTTGTCTTTTAGAGTAACGAAAAGTATGTATATGTGAAAATTTGGCTTGTTCCAGAAAAATTAAAGTTTGTTGAAAACAGCTATCTGTTTCACCGGGAAAACCTGTAATTAAATCTGTAGTAAAGTTGAACAATTTATCGACAGAACGAATTTTTTGCAGAATATCAAGATATTGCTCAGTTGTATATTTGCGATTCATGGATTTAAGTATGGTATCGCAACCG
Organism: Spirochaetota bacterium; assembly: GCA_016934935.1. Taxonomy (GTDB): domain Bacteria; phylum Spirochaetota; class UBA4802; order UBA4802; family JAFGJZ01; genus JAFGRW01. Next base: position 64,457 of record JAFGRW010000054.1, read on the forward strand.
CTTTGAAGGGAAAGATGTAGATGTTTGACAATTTTATTATCAAAAAGAAGATCTATAAAATTTTGATCAATGGTTTGAGGTGATAGAGAAGACAGGTGTATTCTGAAATTACCAGTTGCATTAAGCAGTTTTGTTAAAAGATCAGTAAGATTATTGCCATTGTAATTGTAATTACTAATCATAACACCAGTTAAGAGAAATTCATGATAACCTTCATCGCGTAAAAGTTTGAATTCATTAAGAATGGAATCAATATCTCGACTAATTGGGTTACCCCTAACGTAGGGGATTATGCAATAGCTGCAATAATTGTTGCAGCCATCTTGAATTTTAAGATTGATTCTTGTACGTGTCGAATCAATGGCTGGACTGAAAGAAAACCGGGAATTTTTGAAAGTATCTTCGGGAAGTATAAAACTATTATCAATTAAATCAGGTATTAGGTATTTATAATCATTAGATAAAAAAATTATATTATCTTTGATAGAAAAAGATTCAACAAAGCATCCAGTAACAATGACATGACCGTTAGGGCCGGCATTTCTCTGGGCGTGATGTATTAGTGTGCGTGTTTTTCGCTCACTAGCGTGTGTAACTACGCAGCTGTTGATTATAAAAACATCCGCTCTATTACTATTTGTTAACAGATGGCCGTTCTGTTTTAAAACAGAAATTATAGACTGTATTTCTGACTGATTTAGCCTACAGCCTAGAGAGTTTATGTGAATCTTCATTTAATAATTTAAAACCTGAATGATCTATTTAATTTATCTGTTTTACAGAAATATTCTGTAGTCTGATTTTGTCAAGATTGATCTCTCAATTGTAGTCAATAAATGGATTCAGTTAACAGATTTTGTTGACAATCCTGAGTATATGGCTATCAATAGAATAATGATTTCGATACATTATATACAAATTCTTCTTATTACTCTAACTATCTTGCTGGTTCTTCATGTAGTCGCCGGGCATCTTCGATGGCAGGTGAGTTCAAAATACCAGACAGGTCTGATTATTGGCAATATAATATGGACAATCGGAGCAGTTCTTGAAAAATCTGTATCCGTGGAATCAGGTGCGATATTCTGGTCTAGTTTTTCTTTTCTGGGTTTTATCTTCAATCCGGTTATGCTTTTTCTCTTTATTGCAGATTACTGTAATACAATAAATTACATTAAAAAAAAAATTAGAAAATATGTTTTTGTAATCCCATCGATTGAAATAATTGCTCTTTTAACAAACAGATATCATAATTTATTTGTCACAGATTTTGTCTGGCATAAAGGAGATCTTTCTTATCAGTTTGGGCCTTTGTTCTGGCTAATGGTTGCTTACTTATGGTTTTTGATCGCTGCATGTGTTTTAACTATTTGCTATTCATTATTTAAATCAAGCCAAAATAATATGAAAGAATTATTTGTTCTTATCGCTATTTGCCTGATTATACTGCTGTCTAATTTTGCATACATTGTGAGGATAAATGTTTTATCAGATTATGATTTTACGCCCGTAGCTTTTATTTTGAGTTCCGCATTTATATTAATCATGTTTAACAAAAATTGTTTTGCTGAGTTACTTCCGTTAGCGCATAATTTTGTTTTCTCGAAAATAAAAGCAGGAATATTGATTCTTGATAATCAAAATCGGGTAGTCGAATATAACGATAATGTTAATAGACAACTTGATGATGCAAATTTATGCATTGGTTATAATATATCAGATTTGCCTGAAAGGTATGCTATGATCCGTGATATATGTATGCAAAACAGCTTTTACGAAAATGAAATAATGATACGTTCAGATGCTCCAGAGTATTACGAAATGAGTATTGATGAAATTTTTCATAATAACAATCTTTCTGGAAAGATTGTTATGCTATATAATATTACTCATCAAAAAAAAGTTGAAAAACAACTTAAGATAGGTAATAATCTGTTAAAGGACAGGTTATTTCAAATAGAACAACTACAGCTGAAATTGGGCGAGCAGGCTTTTAAAGATCCTTTGACAGGCCTTTATAACAGAAAATTTTTATATGATGGAATAGCTAAGGAAATTTCAAGATCGGAAAGAGAGAAGTGCGGATTCGCCCTTGTTGCTGTTGAGATGGACAATTTCAACAGTATTGATAACCATTACGGCCAAAGTGCCGGTGACAGAGTAATGGTAGAGATATCAAATGTTATTGCTGATACCATTCGAAAAACAGATTATATTTGCCGTTTTGACAGCGGGACACTGATGCTTATTATGACTAAAATTAATGAAAAAAATATTTCTGAAAAAATGAAGCGAATAGTTGATAAAATTACATCGTTGAAATTTAGCACCATTGCTGAAGGTATTTCACTTGTTTCACATTTTGGATTTGCTTTATATCCGCAAAATGGAAGAACACACACGGAGCTATTTTCAAAAATTGAAAAAATGCTTCGTGAATCAAAGGAACAGAGTATAAACAGAAGTATCATTCCTGAGAATTAATGATCTGATTTTTCATAATCATAAAGTCGTGACCTTCGAATGAAGGAGCACGCCTGAAAAAAAAGGCAATTGTCGGGGGTATGCAACCGAAGACTGTATCTGATAAATAGAAATTTCCAGGAGTAACGTAAGAATTGGCCGCGTGAAAAATGAGATTTAAAGAATTTGAAACAGATTTTCCTGCCATATCTTCGTTTAAATAAGTAACGTTTCCCAGATGAAGTATTATAGTAGGGTTTACAATAACGGGAGACTTTAAAGTTTCTCCAGAAAATAAAATTTTGTTCAGAAGAAAATTAAAAATTCCCATGAATATATTATGGTTATTGTCTTTATAGGGAAATAGAAAAAGTACTTTATTATCATCGGTTATCCATAATTTTCCATCAAGTGCGCCAAAATAAGATTTTAAATAATCACGTACAGTATTAATTATTGATTCAGTAAATTTGTAGCCAAAGTGATTTTGTAGTTGAGTTACCTCTTCCAGCCGAAAATACAAAATGTAAAAAGAGTATTCTTTGCCTTCCTGAATTGAATTCCATCCCTTATCCGCTTTTTTAATGTTCATACGTAAGGAGTTGTTCATAATTACTTTATCGGGCAAACTAAAATTTTTATAACTGCGAATTTTTTTTATTCTGCCTGGAGTAATTGGATACGCAATTTCTTTCTTTGAGATATAGTCACAGAATCCAGCAAAAAAAAGATCTGATATGGAAGCGATTTCGGATTTGGGATCGATAATTCCAAAATTAATCGCAGCTTTATCTACAAAATCAGATATACTTAAATATAATTGATCTGCTTCCAGACCTTGTATATCATAATAAACCAGGTCTCCCGGGTTTATAGAGTCTATTGATGTATTAAACATATCCCTTTTATAAATGAATAATTCATAGTCTTTTAAAAGAGAATCAAACAGGGAGCCAATTTTTTTGCTGTTTGTGAAAACATATATATTCATGAATTTTCCCACTGTAAGCGATAAATAAAATATGAGCCGGATTTTTTTGAATCATATGGAATAAAGGCAGAAGCAAGAACTCCTTCGATTGATGTCATTACAGTATTTGTTGCAACAGCTGAATTAGGTGGAGAAATATTTTCCAACTTTATAGTATCCATAACAGGATCTTTCGTTTTAAGCATATCATGATTATCAATATATTCTGTTACACCTGTATTAAGACCGACTCGAATTTGAACCGGATTATCAAGTATGTTCTCAAAAGTATTGTAAGAGAAAAGAGAATGCAAAACTTCAATGCTGCTGTAAAGAGCTTTCGAAGAGTGATCTCCAAAGTGAAAAGCTGTTAGAACTCCGTCTCCCTCAATATGCCATATTCTTCCGTTTCGCGATTCTGTTGCCGATCTCACCAGATTGTGATACTTTTGATAAAAAGATAATACATCTCTATGTGAGTTCTTTTTAAGATGGATTGTTGACTGAACTATATCGTACCATACAAAAGTGAATGTATAATCAACTCCCTGTTGCAGCACGCCCCAGTTTTTACTTATTCTGTATTGAGGATCTTCATAAACTTGCCCTGTAACCGGATCGATGCTAAACCCCATATCAAAAAGAGTTACAACGATATTGCGTAGTTTAGAAATCTTGTATTTACGCCCTTTGTATCCTTTTGACTGAATTGAAAAAAAGACATTTATAAAGGGAATAAGCAGATTAAAGCGACTCATATCATCAACTATCTGTCTGGCAATATCAAGCCTTGGAATATCAAGACTGGCAGGAAGGTTTGAGTACGCTTGAATGTTATAGTCGGGAATAATTTCTCTGGCAAGATGAATCATGGATCTTTGATCAATTGATTCAGCAAGTGATTGGGATACGAGTTTGTTAAATGTCTTATCTGTTTTCATAGTAAATTTAGATATCTGACCTTTTTTGATAAGTTGAAAAAAAACTATATTTATATTACGATTCTGTGTAAACCGGGATATAAAATCAATGATCTCTATTTGTATATATAAATAGTGATCATTGATTGATATGATTTACAATATACGTTTTCTATAATAGATAAGTGAAGGTAATAAAACAACAAATAAATCCTGATTTATTATAATTTTATGAGTTTTAAACAATCCGGCTGGGTTTATTGGTGACAATCTTGAACAATACAAGTTAATATTTGTATAAAAAACTCTTGATTATCAAATGTGATAATATATAATTTGTGAAAAAGATTAGCGGGATCAAAATATGAAATGTATAGATGTATTACCAGGAGTAAAAATAGCGGATAATGGCCGAATATCGATAATGTTCGGATGTCCCCCTGAGATTATTAAAACACTACAGGTGCTCGATATTTCCTTTCCCGATTATATCGTTATTCCTGATACAATATATAAATACGGAGTTGTGCAAAACAGTACTGAATTTCCTCTTTACTATTTTGTTTTTGAACTTCAAAACTGCTTTAAGAAAAAACTGGGTATTATTGGGGATCTTGAAAGCGTTTCAAATAATATAGAACTTCTTAAATTGACGCTTATGGGACCGAGTTTGGATAATTATAGAGAAATAGGTTCTAATCGCTTCTATAACCAACTGTACAAAGAGGCCAGGTATCTTTCATTGAAAAATGAAGACGGTGAAGAGTGTGCGATAAAAGATTTTGTTGATACATATGTTTTTGATGATAATGGAACCATCCAGATTGAAGATATCACCATCAAACATGAAAATGACAATGTGTATTCGATCAATGGGATCGAAATTGATATAAATTTTTATGAACCACAGAGGCCGCCATATACTTTAAGAACCAACTATACGCCCAATGTTCCTTTTAAGTTTGGAGTAGATATCCTGGGAGGGGGATCTGGTTTTACTCCCCGTCAACCCTGTTCAGCTCTTCTTTTAAACTATAATTCGGAATTTATGCTTATAGACTGTGTTCCTTATCTTGATCACTCGTTGAATGCCCGCGGTATTTCGAAACAACAGGTAGGTGCGCTTTTTTTGTCTCATATCCATGATGACCATTGCAATATGTATCCGCTTTTAGAGATGAATGATCGTGTCAAATTTCTTGGAACAAAAGAGATTTACTGGATGGCTTTGCGTAAACTGGCTCTTCAGACCAATGGAAATCCGGAATACTTTGATTCATTTTTTGATTTTGTCGAGTTAGAGCCATATAAAGAAAATGACTTTTATGGTATGTCCATTATTCCGCACTATACTGTTCATTCAATACCAACAATTGGTGCTACATTTAAAATGAAAGATCGTGAAATTATTAAAAGACTTTGTTTCGTAGGGGATAACAAGTCTCTGGAAAATATTGCTCAAATGGTTGATGAAGGTATTGTGTCAGAAAAAAAATATCAGTATTTAGAGAGAGTCTATTCACGCAGATTCGATATACTTTTTCCTGATGGCGGAATGGGGCTGTTGCATGGTGATCCGGTGGATTCACTTAATTCAAAGTCTGATTCTGTTGTTTTTATGCATCTTGAAAAGCTCCCGGCAAAATTTGACGCAACTTTTTCTTTAGCGCAGGTTGGAAAGCGTTATAACCTGATTGAAAGTAACCAGCATATGTATCATGCTTTTACAGTGCAGACTATCCAGCTGATTCAACAGGCGTTTCCTAATATATCATATAACTGGATAACTGCGATTATGAATGATGTGCGATTTATTGGTTATAATATTGATGACATCATACTTAAGCAGGGGGAGGAACGTCGGGGGGCAATCTATATTATTCTATCAGGTAGATGTCGCGTTAAACAGCACGATGGTGAAATTTTAAAAGAAATTGCGTTAAAAGAGGTCGGTGACTTTATAGGTGAAATGGCAATTATTAAAAATAATGATCATCGAACAGCGTCGGTTGTGGCCGAAACTCCTGTAATACTATGCCAATTTGATGAAAAGCTGTTTTATCATTTTCTGGAAGAAAATAATCTAGTAGAATCTACAAAAAATATGTGGATTCAGCGTAGTGAGCTGGATACCTTTTTGCCATTTAGTGATTTTTCTGATTCATTAAACGAAGAGATTTCAAGAGCTTCGGTAAGAAGAAAAATTGAACCCGGATTTGTAATTATTCGAGAGGGGGATAATTCTACAAGTTTTTACATTGTTGTTAAAGGGCTTTTTTCTGTAGAAATTGATGGTGAAAAAATAAATGTTTTAAAGAAGGGAGATATATTTGGAGAATTTGGAAGTATTTCGGAATTAATGCGTACAGCCACCGTTACTTCACTTGAAGAAAGTATTGTGTTGGAAATACCGAAAAACGAGATAAACAGAATAATTGAATCCACTCCAGCTCTAAACTTCTTTATACACCGGCTGCTTAAAAAAAGGGCGGATTCAATAAACTGGACTAAAAATAAAAAATAGTATCAATCTTCACAGAAAAATTCTACAATTTCGGCCGCGTTTTGAGCTGACAAAAGCACCCGTCGAAAGGCATTGCTTTTAGTTGCGCGGGATATCTCCGATAGTGCTTCAATATGAGGACCCGATTGATCAGGTGGAGCCAACAGTAGAAAGAAAAGATGAGATAAGTTGCCATCATGTGAATCACAGTCTATTCCTTTTGGTGAAACTCCAATTGCCAGTACCAGTTGATTAACCTCTTCTGTTTTCGCATGAGGCAAAGCAATGCCGTTTTCGAGTGCAGTGCTCATCTGATTATCGCGGTTGATTACAGCATCAAATACCGATTCTGTGTTCTTTACCTTGCCGGCCTTGTGAAGTATTTCTATCAGTTCCCGGAAGACATCATGTTTCGTGTTACTTTCAAGTGGTACTTTTATTACATCTTCGTTTATCATTTCCAATAATGTCATGTTCGTTACCCCTTAGTTGAGATTCTCATAGATATCATCGACTCGATCTTCATCTTTTACAATTAAAACTGAACAGGGCACACTTCGCATGGCTCGCTCACTTTCATTGTGAAATTCATCTCTACGACTTCTAATCCTGGATAGTTCACCAATTACAAATAGATCAATTTCGTATGATCTGACAAGTTCTTTAATTTTCACATTGACCAATCCGCTCTCCTTTATGCATTCGGGAGCCAGACCCTTTGAAACAGCTTCAGTTTCAAAGTTTCTTAAATATTTATCTGCATCAGCTTCAAGATCGTTTTTGTATTCAATTTGTTCAGATTCAATAAAAATACGGCTTTTAACGAGGTCATTAAGAGCATGGGTATTAATGATAAATGTGCCGTATAGTTTTGCGTTCAATTTTCTGCATAAACAGATGGCATATCGTGCCGCGGTGACCGACTCGATAGAACCGTCCAGGTAAACGAGAACCCTCTCTACAGGATTATCCATATTTATCTCCATTCATTATTTGTTACTTAAACGGGCTTTAACTCTTTTCATTAGAATATAACGATCTCTCTCGTCTTCTTCAAGTCTGTTTTGTATGTATCTGATGGACTGGGTCAGATCTGGTATGGCAATTTTTTCTAAAGCATTTACCTTGCGTATGGTTTTACGCACTTCACGAGCCAGCCTCATAATGGATATTTTAAGTTCCGCCAGTTCACCCATTATGCTCAATATCTGCTTAAAGTCATTAATTGCGTTATCAATCCATGAACTTGTACCCTCAGGAGCGTAGTAGGGGCCATGCTCTTTAAAAGTTGTCCGTACAACCGGAAGCGATACTCCCATAATACGCCTGGAAGTCAGTGTAATTGATGATTCAATATTAATTGCAGAGGACAGGGCAGCGGCTTTTAGTTTGCCGTTTTCGATAACAGCAAGTCGTAGTGATTTGTGAGCTTGTTGAAGTGTAAAATCTGATTTTTCTTCAAAATCAACAGCAAGATCTATTAAGTTAAGAAGTTCCATAATAAGTATATTTCGTTTTTGATCCAGAAGCTCGTATCCCTGCGAAGCAAATTCAAGTTGCTGTTTGAGCCGAATCAGATTTGTTCGTGTGGGAGCTGGGCGATTATCTGCCATAGTGTTCATCCAGTTCATCTTCAGTTATGCGTGTAAGTTCTTCCGGAGGAAGAATACTTAAACATTGCCATGCTATATCGAGACTCTCTTCGATGTCGCGATTCTCATCATTGCGCTGGTTTACAAAGCGCCGCTCAAATTCATCACCGAATTCCATATATTGTTTGTCTAAAGCTGTTAGCTCTTCATCACCAATTACCGATGCTAAATTACGTACATCCTTTACATAACTGTAAGACGCAAAAAGTTGGCTTGCCAGATGAGGGTGATCGATTCTTGTCATATCTTCACCGATACCGTCTTTCATAAGTCTCGAAAGGGAGGGTAATCCAGCGACTGGAGGGTAAATACCACGGCTATTCATGTCCCTGTCAAAAACAATCTGACCCTCTGTTATATAACCAGTTAGGTCAGGTATAGGGTGAGAGATATCATCATTCGGCATAGTAAGTATTGGAAGTTGAGTTATTGAACCGGAACACCCTTTTATCATGCCCGATCTCTCATAGAGTTCTGCAAGATCAGAATAGAGATAGCCTGGATATCCTTTTCTGGAAGGTATTTCGCCTCTTATTGTCGAAATCTCTCTTAACGATTCACAATAGTTTGACATATCGGTCATTATTACCAGTACATGTTTGCCGCAGTCGTAAGCGAGATGTTCTGCAAGTGTTAGAGCCGTACGGGGAGTGATAATCCGCTCGATGGATGGATCGTCGGCCAAAGACAGAAAGAGAGCGACTTTATCCAGTACTCCTGAAGACTCAAAAGAGTCGATAAAATAACGTGCTATATCATGTTTGATTCCCAGTGCGGCGAACACAACCGCAAAATCGGTTTTTTCACCTCGTAGAGTTGCCTGACGGGCAATCTGTGCCGCAAGCTGATTATGCGGAAGTCCGTTACCTGAAAATATTGGAAGCTTTTGTCCACGTATCAGGGTATTCATTGCATCAATAACAGAAATTCCGGTCTGAATAAAATCACGCGGATATTCGCGAGCTGTGGGATTAACGGGCAGCCCATTTACATCTTTCTCAATTGCAGATATGGGCGGAGGACCACCGTCAATGGGATTCCCCAGCCCATTAAAGACGCGTCCAAGCATTGATACGTCAACAGGAATCATTAGAGGTTCACCCTTAAAACGCATCCTTGTGCCGGGTAAGGTTAGGCCGCTGGTGCCCTCAAAAACCTGGACGGCAACAGCAGTTTTTGATGTATCCAGTACCATTCCTAATCTAACCTGTCTATTTTGATCAATACACTCGACCAGTTCGCGGTAACCGACTTGATGTGTATTGCGAATAATTATAATCGGGCCATCAATCTGATGAACACCGATATATTCACGTCCTTTAAGAAGATCTTTATGAATTTTATCCAGTTTATCTGTTTTTATCATTTTTTACCTACAGTTTTTCTATAGATCTTTCAAGACGTGCTTCAATACGGTCAAGAAGTGAAAGATCGTCGTTAGGAACAGTTAATTTCATTTTTACAATATCTTGAAGCACTTTTATACGTCTTAGATTAACTAAAGTTGTTCCCTTGCGAATGGAGTTTTCACCAAGCTCGGCATATTTGAGGATTATATCCATCATACGTAATTGTTTTTCGACAGTCGAATAGCAGTCGTTTTTATCAAAAGCGCTCTGTTGCAGAAATGCGTTTTTAAAAAGTGTGCATATTTCTATCACAAATCTCTGGCTGTCGGGTAATGCGTCAGGACCAACAAGTTTAACTACCTGCTGTAATTTTATTTCACGTTGTAAAAGCTCCATGATGCGTGAACGGTTACGAAACCAGTTGTCACCGGCTCTTTCTGCCCACCAGGGCGAGACTTCGTCAAGATATTCGGAGTAGCTTTCCAACCAGGATATGGCTGGGTAGTGGCGAGCGTTTGCCAGATGTCTATCCAGTCCCCAGAAGCAACGGACAAATCTTTTTGTGTGCTGAGTTACGGGTTCCGAGAAATCGCCTCCAGGAGGAGAAACTGCTCCGATAAGAGTTACTGAGCCCTCTTCTTCATTAAGGGTTTTCATAAAACCGGCACGTTCATAGAATTCTGCTATTCTGGTAGGTAAATACGCAGGGAAACCCTCTTCGGCCGGCATCTCTTCCATACGACCTGAAAGTTCTCTGAGGGCTTCTGCCCAACGTGAAGTAGAATCGGCCATTACTGCTACATGGTATCCCTGGTCGCGATAGTATTCCGCAAGTGTTACCCCGGTATAGATACTTGCTTCTCGTGCCGATACAGGCATGTTGGACGTGTTGGCGATCAGTAAAGTTCGTTCCATTAAACTGCTTCCTGTACGAGGATCAACAAGTTTAGGAAACTCGTTAAGTACATCGGTCATCTCATTGCCGCGTTCGCCACAACCAATATAGACTATTATGTCTGCGTCACACCATTTGGCAATAGCGTGCTGAGTCATGGTTTTTCCTGTTCCGAACCCACCTGGAATTGCAACTGTACCGCCTTTTGCAAGAGGAAATAGTGTGTCAATAACTCTCTGCCCTGTAATAAGGGGAATGCGTAAAGGAATGCGGCTTGCCACAGGCCGTGGTTTTCTAATCGGCCAGCGATGAATCATGGTGAGGTCTTTAACCGTTGAACCATCATTAATTTTTGCAATAACCGTATCAACAGTATAGCTTCCGGGATTAAGCACAGAGTTAACTGTACCAGACAGATCTGGTGGACAGAGTATTTTATGTAGTATACGGTCGCTTTCCTGTACTGTTCCGAGTACTGTCCCGGGAGATATGAAATCACCGTCATTTATTGCCGGAGTATAATTCCAGAGTTTTTCACGATCTATTGATGGCGACTGAATACCTCTTTTAATATGTGAACCTGATATTTCAGCCAGTTTTTCCAGTGGGCGCTGTATTCCATCATATATTGTCCCTATAAGACCGGGGCCTAGCTCAACAGAAAGCGGCAGTCCTGAACCGTAAATAATATCGCCCGGTGCAACGCCTGTTGTATCCTCATATACTTGAATAATGGCATTGTTACCGGATAGCTTAATAATCTCTCCGATTAATCTTGCTTCAGAAACACGTACAAGTTCCATCATCATGCCGTCGGTTATTCCATCGGCTTCAATAACCGGGCCGTTAACCCGTTTTACCAGTCCGATGCTTCTCTCTTCCATTTGAACCTCGTCTTGCAAGATGCCTTATCGCAACAATAATGCATCACAATTTTTTGTCAGTTATCAGAACTATCAATAATTTTGTTAATCGCCTGTCGTATATCTGACTGATTTCGAATGATTCTGTCGTTAACAGTATTACTAAACGCTACAGATCCATCTTCGGCGTTTAGTACTACACCCTGACAACTCAGGTGATCAGATTCATCCAATTTAATAACTGTTTCATTGCCTCTGATTTCAGAAACCCGTTTATTTACTAAATCCAGGAAGTCCCTATTAATAATTTTTTTTTCGGCGGCAGATGTTCTAATGATAGCACGAGAAAGATTCAAGCCAATGGCAGCCTCAATAATCCAGTTTAACAGGATATGCCTGTATTCAGGTTTATCTATCTTACTTGCCATATGTGCTCGGGTGTCAGAAATGAGTTTATTGATAAGCGCTTCACGTTCGCGAAGGGCTTTGCGTTTTTTTTCTACAGCTATTTGAGAAATTATAGAATTCCGTTTTTCATTTTCTCTTCGGGTTGCCTCTACTTCGGCATCACGAAGAATGTTCTCTTTTTGTATTGACCAGCTTTTTTGGTGTTCATCAATTTGAACATTCGCGGTTCTGACTATTTCATCAGCTTTTTTTTGAGCTTCTTCAAATATACCGCTTATTACCGCCTGTTGACCCTTCTGTTCCATATTCACCTACAAATTGATACCTATAGCTTCATTTACCATTTCCCGTAATCGGGGTTTGTTCAGATCACGACCGTCCATGCCTGGAATTTCAACTATTAGTGGAAAATCGTGGGAAAATGTGTAACTATTAACCAGTCCGCTGATTAAGGCGGACGCCTGTTCTGTAATAATTATGATCGCTGTTTCGGATAAGGACAATGCTTCTTCAAAAGCCGCTTGGGCCTCCTGTTCATTTGTGGCTGCACGTCCGTGAACACCCACCATGCCGAATCCGAGAACAGTGTCTTCGTCACCGATAATGAAATATTTCAAAATTTACCCAGAATCATCAACGCTGCGATAAAACCAAAAACAGCAATTCCTTCAGCCATTGCCACAAATATTAGAGCTTGACTTCCGACTTCAGGTTTCTCGCTCATAGCACCCATCGCTGCCGAGCCTACACGTGAGATAGCCATACCGGCACCTATAGCGCCAAGACCGAAAGCAATTGCTGCTGCAATTACTTCCCATTTTACTACTTCTGCTTGATGCTCATTTGCAATAGAGCTTAGGGATTCGGCTTCTTCCGCGGCCATTGCCGGAGAAACAAGAATTAATAGCGCTATTATCATTGTAAATAGAGTAATGAGAAGACTAAGAGCTATTCTTTTTCTAAAGACTTTTTGAGTTGAGTTCATTTTTACCTTCCTGTATTATCAATAAGCTTAAAACAATTAGGTAACCTCCAATAACCAAAATAACACTTAATAGCTGTTACATTCTAAAAATGGTAATTTTAGAAGTTCCCATTGCCTCCTATTTATTTCTGACGAAGTGAAATGGGCTCGTAAACCCTGCCCGAACCGCGAAAATATTTTGAGAAAAACTCGTAATAATTTAAGCGCAGTGACTGTATACCGGCTGATAGCCCTTCAAGGGCAATTACCAGTATATTTCCTATAATAATCACGATGAGTGACACAATCGCTGAATCAGATGAAGCCGCAATTTGAAAGAAAGCGTTCATTAAACTTACATGAGCAATTCCAAGACCAGCAATTCGTAAAAAAGAGAGGGTATTGGAAAGATATCCTGAAAAAAGCTCCAGCAGTTCGACAATCCAGTCCATAAGCCAATCTGTGATTATACCGATTTTAAACGGAGTTTTACATTTTATAAAAAATTCTGTCGGAGCTTTTATTGCAAAAAGTATACATGGCAGACCCGTTAAAATATATAATTCTTTGTCTGGCGGAAAACTCTTGTAATTACTATTTACAAAGAAAAAAGCGGTGTATACGCCTCCAGCATAGAACCAGCTGCCTAAAATACCGCCTTTATCAAAGAGAAAAGAAAAGTATCGTTTTGAACGTATACAGTTTATCATGTTTAAAAGAAGTCCGCAACCGATAATCGTGACACCAAATTTTATTGTTATACCAAGTATATCGTAAATATCGCTTATTAGACCAGTTCCCTTATGCCCCAGTACAATTCCATGATAGTCAAACCATAGTGGTTTAAAAAGCCCAAGCCCAAAATATGACCCAAATAGAATTCCTGCTGCAACTGAAGCCATACCGCAGTACATAATCAGTCTTGCAAGTTCATAAGCTGTACCGCGTTTTTTCCGTTTTATAAGAGCGGTAATTGCTCCGCAAAGAGCAAGAACCAAGCCGTGACCGGCGTCACCGAACATCAATCCAAACATGGTTAAAAAAGAGAATGCAACAATCACAGTTGGATCAATGCTTCCATATTGCGGCATCGAATAGTTTTCGACCACCCATTGAAACGGTTTAAGAAAAGTACCATGATTAAGTTTAACAGGAACAATCGAGCTGTTGAGTAGAGGATCCTCTTCGGGTTTGACCCATTGTATGTAATACTTTCCATTCGTAATCTTCTTAATGATCTTTTCGGCTGCATTTTTCAAATGGCAAGGTAGCCAGCCGGAAAAAATTACTGTGTCTGATGTTTTACCAAAGCTGTTTTGAATTTTTATACATTGAGCGGTTATTGTCAGATTTCTCCAGGATTCAGTAAGTATCGGAGCGAATTTTCTGATTATATCTTCTGCCTCCTTTTCAAATCCGGTTTGCTCTCGGTTAAGTTCTTCGATTGAAGAGGCGAGTTTATTAAGAATCTCTTCTTTCTTTCCAGTTAATTCAGGTGGAAATTCAACACTTTGCCACTGATACCTGTCAAGTGCTGTGCCGATTCGTTCTTCGTCTCTGGACATATATATGATTATTGCTGATACTTCATCTTGAGTTGATTGGGAAAAGTGAATAACAGCAGGATATAACGATAGAGCCTGCGTTAATCCTTCCTTCCTGGATTTACGTATCAGACCGGTTGCAACTCTGACTGAAGACTCAGGAGGAGGTGACGCTTCGATGGAACCAAAAAGATCGGTTTGTCTCATTATCTCCGTTTTTCTATTGATGCTCTGTTGAATATCCTTCTGCTTGTCGCGAATTTGCCGAATTTGAAGATTCAGTTCATCAAGGCGATCGGTAACTTCTTTGGGATCAACCGGAACCAGCTTTTCGGCATTAAGATCCGAGGTGTCAGGAAGAGGAATATTTACTTGTGACAATAATTGTTCTATTCTGGAGCGTATTTCAATGATATCTGTTTCAGCTGTATCTTTGTCAAACGGCGAGAGCTGATTGGAAAATGAGAGTGTTTTATCATGTATATCGGTAAAATCAATAATACCTTCATTTAAAAGTGCTTTAGTAACGGAATCGGTATCTCTACGTAAAATTATTGCGTTTAATCTGATCATTGATTGTGGAAAGATCATCAGTTGCCTCCGTGAATATCAGCAGTATAGTGTAGAGTATTCAAAGTGGAAATAATCCTGGAGATCTCATTTTCTCGAAGGCGTATATACACAAATGCTAAGGACTCGTCAAATAATGATCTGGTTTTTACTCTTGTATAAAGGTTTACTGTTCTTTCCTGTATGCTTTGTCTTATATATGAATGCAGTTCGTGCTGTTCCAATTTGGTTGATTTGTCAGTCATAGATGAAAGCGAAAAACGTTTTAAAATTTCTGCTGTGGATGGTCTATTATCATTAATAAAGTCTGACTCTATGATTCGGTTGCCTCCAGGAATATAAAGAATGTTCTGTGATTCCGGGCTGACAATATTTGATAAACGAACAAGCCGCCCTAGATTAATCATATCGATATCCTGTTCAAGTAGAAGTTTAAGGTCGGTATTCTTGTCGCTGTGAAAAAGATTCAGACAATCACATAAGCAAGCAGATGAGTGTTGCATGTTTGCAAAGTTGTTGTAAAAATGAATTTTAGCAACAAGTGCTGAACAGGTGGAAAGAGAGTAGTTTATTACTGTGTTATAAAGATATTTGTAATAGCTGTTTTCAAGAATAATTTCGCAGCGAAGCAGATTGCCACTTTCGCTAATTTTTTCCAGTTCCTGAATGACACAAGCGTATGGGGTTGTTCTGAGATGTTCGGTAAGGGACTCGGTGTTTGATGCGTTTATTATACTGTCATAAGAAACACCTTCTAAAGGGATATCCCGAGGAATATACTCGGTATAGTCGCTGATTGACCTTTTGCGAAATGATTGATCAAACCAGAGCCTAAGAGCTGTTTTGAAGGCGCTGTAACGGCTGCGCTCGGAAAGCGCTTTAACAAGTGGAATAAGTACTGCTGGTGAATGGTTTTGAAGTTTAATAATATCCTGATATAAAAAAGTGACAAGTTCTTTTTCAACTGTTTTCAAATCTCCGGTGCGGGAGTAAGTCTTTGTAATAAAATTAAAATCAGTCGATTGAAACATATAGAGAGCTTCTTCGAGTGAAGCAGATTTAAGAAGTTTTTCAAAAAAATCGGGTGCGAGGAGTTTTGCCATCAGGGCATGTATCCGTGAGTTTATGTAGGCATAATCTGATAAGCCACCCATAATATTATTCTTCCTTTACGCTGGTGTTGCAAATTATGGCCGATATTTCATTAATTGCGAGTTCATAGCTGTTATTAGGTAATTCAAGGTTACCAATTCTTTTGCTTTCATTTTCCTGATATACATTTTCTGCTGTTGCAATGATTCTTTTTTGCAATGATTTGCGAATATTATCTTTGAGTTTGATTTTTTCTTCGTTTATATCGGCATCAGTTTCCCTGATCATTCTGGAGGCTTTATCGCGGGCATCACGAACAATTTTTTCTGCTTCTTTTTCGGCTGCGAGAATCTCTTGCAGTACAGCTTTCATTAGAAATGCTCCGCAAATAGTAATTTTATGTCCGGAAGATGTTTGCACAGGAAATAACGGACAAATTTTCACCTGATTGTAGGTATACGACTTAAGAATGTCAATATCTTTTCAATCTTTCATGGAACCTGTAAAAATGTAACTTTCCGGGCAGTTAAAACTTTTTGCTCTTTAGCGATATTTAGGTATATACAATCAATTCTGTGAAAGTTCTCTTGTTTAATTGTCCAACACAACATTACAAATCAAAGAAGTGTTGGACTGATTACATCTTACATTTTATTAATAGAAGTTACCACCAGTAATATTTTATTCACAGGTAACTTAATATACTTTAAAAATTTCCAAATAGACCGATATTGAGAAAAGACAGTGTTTTTTTACGGGGGAAGTTATGAAAAAAATCATTATTTTGACGGTTGTCTTAACTATTACCGGCATTCTTTTAGGTCAGTCTGAAGAAGAACCGGATAAGGCAACAGTAGTTGCTGCTGAACCCGGTGGAGCACGTTGGGGAAGCAGTTTCGATGAAGTTCGGGAGGTTGCGCGAGGTAAGCTTCAGTTTTACCGCAAAGATCATTATATAATCACCAAAGACGGTGAAATAACTTACACTTATGGATTTTTTTATGAAGATCCCGAAATGCTTGGTATGGATCCCGAAGAAGAAGTGGAACCGGAACCGGAACCAGCCGGTGCTACCGCGGAAGGTGCGACCGATGACGAAAAAACAGGAGAAGCTCAGTATTTATATGGCATAACTTCTTTTCCCTATTTGGCGATGGAAGATGTTAAAAAGAAATTAATCGAAAAATATGGGGAGCCTACTGCTGAGTCGATAGTGCGCAATAGTGGAGTGATAATATGGGATCTGGAAACAACACAGATTTCTGCATGGATTGACGCTTACGAAAAAAAACCTTATTGTCGAAAGATTGTCTATGTCAGCAAGGAAGTTTCAAAAAAACTTAAAGATTATAATTATAAAATATTTAACCGTAAAGAAATTGACACTCTTAATAGAATAAAACCATAAATAAAGTATTAACCGCCCTATAATTTTCAGGGCGGTGGTTATTCAGTATTATTGATGAGTAAGAAATACTGCTATTACACCAGTACCGCTTTCCAAGCTGTCCAGCGCTTTACCTATAACCGAACCAACTTTCTCGAAAGAATCGATTGTTCCTTTCATTGCGCATCCGGGTGTGTCAGATGTAACTAAAAGATCACCCGGTGCAATGGGCTGTGTCCTCGCATCAACCTTGCACATAACTTTGCCGGCAAGAGCGATTGGGTAAAGTTTTGTCTCTTTACCAGAGTTGTTTATAGAGAGTGCGGGTTTCCCGGCAATTATTCCGATAACTGTGCGATCATAAGCCTTATGTGTGCGCTTTAAAAGGCTTGCCCCCTTTTCTGAAGCTATTACAACATCTCCATGCGAGATAAAATCATCGTTTTCAAGTTCAAACATCTCTACAATATTTGTTGTGGCATCGTTATCTTTGTCATTGTCAATATGAATTACACCATGGAAATGGGATTCTCCTTTAACCTGAAGGGCTTTGCCGTTTCCAACCATTTTAAGAGATGGATCAATATCATCAATGGATGCGTATCCGTCTACAAGAAGAGAATAGTCGTGTTCGCTAATAAAGACTCCTCCCGGTGCGTTTCTTGATATTCCAAGAACGCCTGCTCCACGAGGGTTTTTTTCATGTCCGGTAGCTTGGCCTCTAATGCCTACAAAATCAGAATGTCCCACAACGCCGTAACCTGAAAATTCATTTTTTTTACTTTTAGAAGGTAGAGCCACTCCGGATACGCCTATGGCTCCTGCTTCCGAAGAGGCGTTTTTTCCGTAAATTATCACTGAATTGTCAGATGGCGGGGTTAAGCCTCCGAACACTTCTGCCTTTTCTCCTGAAATTGAGAGAGTACCGCTATGTTCGTTATAGTTGTGATTCTTTTGCGCATAGTTATGTTCATGATTAAGGGGTTCACGAGCATCGCTTAATCTAGGGTCAGAACTTTGAACCGCAAATTGGGCACGTGATTCGCCATGCTTCGCGAAGCGTACGATACCTTTCTCATCTTCGCTGCCGTCATGAAGTCGGGAATCATTTGATTGCACAACAGCACCTTCTGTTGATTCTCCGTCTTTGGCAAGCCTTACTATGCCTGCGGTTACTGTTCCGGCGGGTTGTATTCTCTGATCGTCACTCTGAACAGCTTTCAAGGGCGATATCTCACCGTTGTGAGCAAACTGGACAATACCTTTTTGTTCTTCCGAACCGTCTCTTAGACGGTGGTCGTTTGATTGAACACATTTAAAGGGTGAGTTTTCGCCGTTTTTTGCAAGTTGCACAATTCCCGGATAATCTTCTGACGATTTTCGTAAGCGGTCATCATTGCTTTGTACAGCTTTTAGTGGAGATGATTCGCCGTTTTCTGAAAATTGAACTATACCTGTTGTTTTAGTAGTTGCGTCTTTTAACCGGCGATCATCACTCTGTACAACTCTCTCGGCTGCAATTTCGCCATCCTCGGCCATTTCAACAATGCCCTTATATGTCGTTGTAGCGTTACGTAATCTTTTGTCGTTGCTCTGTACAACTTTTGACTCAGCAACTTCTCCATCTTCCGCGAGTTCTACAATGCCTTCCGCGACGGTAGTTGCGCTTTTGAGCCGCTTGTCATTTCCTTGAACGGCTGCAAGGGGTGATTCTTCGCCGTCTTCTGCAAGCCGGACTATACCTTTGTAACTTGTTGAGGCATCACGTAAGCGATCATCGTTTGATTGTACGACAGCTCCAGCCTTTATTTCGTTGTTTTCAGCCAGTTCCACGATTCCACGGCTTTCAGTTGAAGCATTCTTTAAACGTTTATCATTACCTTGAACAGCGGTTAATGGAGAGTCTTCTCCGTCTTCGGCCAGTTCAACAATTCCTTTTGATTTTGTCGTAGCATTTTTAAGGCGTCGATCATTTGCTTGTACAGCTTTCCCTTCAGCTTCTTCGCCGTCAGCAGAAAATGCAACGATACCCTTTGAAATCTCAGATGCGTCACGCAAACGGCTGTCATTAGCCTGAACAACAGAGCTGCCTTCGGATTCTCCGTTTTTGGCAAGCCTGACAATACCAAAAGCTGATTCAGTAGCATTTTTAAGGCGAGAGTCGTTACCACGAACCACTCCAAGCTCAGAGTATGCTCCATCGGGACAAAGTTTTACAATGCCAGAGCTTTTTTCACTCGCATCTTTAAGACGAGGATCTGATGCCTGTACTACTGTTCCGGGTTTTATCTCATAATCATATGCCAATTGAACAATGCCTGCTGAAAGCTCCGTAGCAGGTTTTAGTCGTGAATCTGATGCCAGTATGGCTGTATTTGGAGTTGCTTGCCCGTCTTCTGCGAACTGGACTATCCCTTTGAAGAAGGTTGTTGCATCGCGCAGACGGCGGTCACTGGCTCGAATTGCAGCATCACGGCTATCCTCTCCGTCCTTGGCAAAACGAACAAGGCCGGGCTGAAAAACAGAGGCGTACGATGGACCCTCGCTGAATGTATGTGAGTGATTAAGCCCTTCGGGCAGAGCATGTATCTCTATATCATGAATAGAGATGAAAAAATTACCTTTTTTAAGTTCGACAGGTGATATCTCGAAACGCAGGTATCTGGCAGGTATCGAATTAAAATTCCATAAAAAGAGTTTATCACTGTCCGGAAAAAAATGGCGCTGATCAATAACAGCACTCCAAATTCTTTTATCAGCGCTTACCTCTACAATAAGCTGGCTTGGGCAAGTTGCCAGGTCGGCAGAGGGTTTAAGACCTATTGCGGTAACCGGAGAAACTGTATTAAGGTCAACTACCATCTCAAGTCGTTCAGGTTTGGTGCAACTTGCACTGAATGGGCTATCTGATCCATCAAAAAGATTGGCCAGCGAGTTTTCTTTTTGATAAGTATCATTTACTTCGACTGTTGTGATACCACTAATCCCGGCTGTTATATTTTTGATAACAGGAACTTCTCCTGCCGAGTCGTTATAATGAATAAAAAGCTTGATATATCTAAAAGTCTTTAGAGGAAAATGCAAGGTATAGTTTTCATCGTTAAGAATAAATCCGTTTTCCGTTTGTAAAATTTGCCAGGCATCATTATCAGAACTTATTTCGATGCGAAAATTTTGGGGAAAATTCTCTTGAGCCGATATTTCGATAAAATTTGCATTAACCTCGCATGAAAAATCAAGTATCACAAAATCGAAAGAGCTGTTACCTTTTCGAGGTTTCCAGACTCCGCTTTCTGAAACCAGGTTTGTAGCGCAATTGGGAGCACTTTCGGAAGATACAGATAAAAGAGCCGCCGGATAGACTGATCTGTGGGCAATATTAATAGGCATTAGGATACTCCTGATATTGATATATAGTCGGGCGTTTTATGGCTGCTGGTCATAAACGGGTTGCAGGCTAATAAACATCCAATGTCTAATTATGATAAAAAAAACAATTGTCAAATGTTTTATTTAGACCTTAGAGTGACAACAACTATTTAACAGCTGGTTCTAATAAAGGAATATCAAAAAAAGTGATTTTTCTTGTGAAATGAATGCCAGATAATGTGGTTTTGGAGACCGATTTGTGAATATAATGGAAGAAAAAACCCCAAAAGGGTACATTTTGAAGATAAACAAGTTGAAAATGAATTTTCTGGTTTTTGACAGACTTGGAAGTACCGTATACGCCGATTCCGAACAGATAGAGAGCATACATAAGATTCCTCATATCGTTTTTTATGGTTCAGGTTTTATTCTTAAACGCCGCATTGTAGGTGAGTATAATCTCTTAAAAGTTTCCCGAGGGAAGATACTTATCCCTTATTATGTAAAAAACAACAAAGATCTTCATTATCATCTTTTGCCTACTAACGAGCAGTCAGACATGATCCCGGTCAAGGTAATAAAAATTGAGAAGCCACTGGAATTTATAAGATATATTGAATCAGGAAATAAACCGGATTATGTAATAATAGAAGAGAATATAGATGAAACCGATCAAGCAGTACTTTATGATCGTTACGCGCAGGGTAATTTTATAAGGATCGATATCGAAAGGGCTGATCTTGTATCAAGAGAAAATTATGAAAATGTTGATGAAGATTACCATAGTGTAAATCTTAATATGATGTCTGGAAACCCGGTCTTCTTATCCATAATACATATCCAAAATTTCAATTTATCAGGAGTAAGGCAGCTTCTTCTCGATTTTGATCTGGATGAAGAACAGATTTCGTACATGATCGCATATATGACAATACAAATTAATAACAGTTCTTTTCCATCACCGGAAAAAAACATGGAAAAGATGCTTCAGCTTCGAAAGGAGATGAACTTCTATCAATTTCTGCTGATTCATGATAAGGAGAATTGTTCTGAATTAATTGATGAGATAACAGATAGCACTACGTTAAACTCTTTTCTAACACTGTTGGCAAAAGTTTCTTCAATGACCGATGATGAAAGTAATCTTGATATGGTCGATATCCAGAATATGCTTTATGAGAAAAAGGAGGCACTTGCTGGTGTTTAGATTTAAGGGTATATTTGCTTTTCTTTTACTTTTCATAACTTTTAACAGCTACTCTGAAAGTCGCTGGTACTCTGTAATATTCACGACCCCGGGAAATAGTGAAAATGAGCGCTCAGTCGTAGAATATTTTTGCAAAATAATCAATAGTTCAAAGCGGAATATAGATGCCGCTTTTTTTAAGATAGATTCGCCCGATGTAATAGAGGCATTTATTGGTCAAGCTGCCAAAGGAGTCAGGGTTCGAATTGTGACTGATGACGGGCAGACGTCTTCTAAAACAATAGATCATCTCAAAGCAAATGGTGTATCTGTCGAGTCCGATGGAAGAAGTTCTTTTATGCATAACAAGTTTATGATTATTGATTCGACCTATGTCTGGACAGGATCGTTAAATGTCACAAATAATGGTTTTTCTAAAAATAATAATAACTCCATATTTATTAAATCCAGCGATCTTGCTAAAATATATAGTTATGAATTCAGAGAAATGTATGAATACGGAGTTTATCAAAACCGCAAAGAACAGGAATTTTTTAAACTTCCTGAAAATCGATATTATGTGAAAATAGGGGATACTGATGTAAACTGTTATTTCTCTCCGGATAACGATATTGAGCGTATATTATTGAAACGCATACTTAAAGCAAAAAAATCAGTGGTTTTTATGGCTTTTTCGTTTACAAGCGAAGCCATTGGTGACGCTCTTGTCGCTGTGCACAAAAAAGGGATAAAAGTTTCCGGTATTTTTGAAAAAAGAGGCACAGGAAGCAAGTATTCAGAGTATTCAAAATTGCATTTAGCCGGCATACGTGTTATAAAGGATTCTAATCCGGCAGTTATGCACCACAAGGTAATAATTATTGATGGCGAAACGGTTATTACTGGCTCGTATAACTTTTCAAAAAATGCTGCCAAACGCAATGATGAAAATGTTATCATTATAAAAAACAGACAAATAGCGGAAGAGTATCTGAAAGAATTTATCAGACTGTATAAATAGTTCAGTTTTACAGGCAATTAGTGCACTCTTTACTGAATTGGAGAATAAAATGGGTGATTTTGCAATTAGTGATATCGAGACTTTAATTAAACTCGCGATTGATGAGGATATTCGAACAGGCGATGTTACAGGCACTGCTGTATTTAAACAGGATGAGATATCTGAGGCTTATATAGTATCTAAAGATGACGGAATATTTTGCGGAGGATTTATTCCCGGTTATGTTTATGGCTATCTGGACAAATCAATAAACTGTCGAACTTTTTTTGAAGATGGGAGTCAGATAAAGAAAGGGGATGTTGTTATGGAGTTTGATGGTCCGACTATACAACTACTTTCCGGTGAAAGAATTGTTTTAAATTTTATGCAGAGAATGTGTGGAATTGCCACTGAAACAAATAGGGTAGTATCTCAACTTGAAGAAAGCAGTGTCAAGATACTTGACACTCGCAAGACTCTTCCCGGTTTTCGTTTGCTTGACAAGTATTCTGTAAAAACGGGTGGGGGTACTAATCATAGAATGGGACTGTTTGATATGGTAATGATCAAGGATAACCATATCAAATCTGCCGGGTCAATAACAGAAGCTGTTGCTCTTGTGCGAAAACGCTGGAATAGCTTTTATAAGATTGAGGTCGAAACAACTACTCTAGACGAGGTGAGGGAAGCGGTACAAAGTGGTGCCGACATAATAATGCTTGATAACATGAATCGCGAAATGATGCAAGAAGCTATAAAAATCATCATGAAAAAAGCTGAAGTCGAAATAAGCGGAAATATGAGCGCTGAAAAAATTACGCAACTGAAAGATCTTGATGTTGACTATATATCAATTGGGGCACTGACCCATTCCGTTAAGGCTTTTGACCTTTCTATGAAATTTCGATAAGCAATACTTTGTTTATCAGCCGCCATAGGCGGCTGAATATTATTTTGCAATAATCCCGATATTCATTATTCCGTTTTCTTCCAATTCTTCCTGGTACTTTGTAAGAAGCAGGGTTTCCCGGTCATGAATCTCATTAGGTGACATCTTCTCAAGCTGACTTTCTCCAAATTCGGCAACAAGATCTCGCTGTGCCAGTCTGATAGGTAATTCCTGCCAGAAACATTCATCATCATAATCCGAAACATAATCCATTATTTCAGACTCATAATCTGCCGTCAGATTATAACTATCGTCTTTATCTTTAGTAACATTTTGAATGAAATCGTGGTCTTTTGCAAGAGACAATATATCATTTTTGACTTTGGTTATATCCTTGTCCCAATCCTCCGGCATCAATATACCGTTAATCATATATTCTCCCAGGTAAACAAGTTGTGCTAAAATTTCGTACTCTTTTTCTGTGCATTCTATCTTCATGCCTGTCTCCGTTAATGTGTTTAATTTATATGGACAAATATATTGCAAACTTTATTAATTTACTTTTTTGAGCCTGCGAGAAAAA
Organism: Spirochaetota bacterium; assembly: GCA_016934935.1. Classification (GTDB taxonomy): domain Bacteria; phylum Spirochaetota; class UBA4802; order UBA4802; family JAFGJZ01; genus JAFGRW01. The sequence goes on from JAFGRW010000054.1 coordinate 89,064, forward strand.
GTATCACAGAAAGCCAATAAAATCGCTGGTCTCAGATTATGACCTCTGATAATGTTTACAGAATTATTGCATGATAATAGCTATTGCTCTTTTAGTCCATTTTGAAATATCTTGCTCAATAAGATAAAAACATGGTAAAAGTATAAGAACAAGAATCGTTGAAAAAAACAACCCCCAGGATAGAGATATGGCAGTTGGTAAAATAAATTGATCTTTACCTCCTATACCATAGGCTGTAGGCAATAGTCCTGCAAAAGTTGTTGCAGTTGTTAAAATTATTGGTCTAAGTCTGGTTGTCGATCCGCAAATAACAATTTCTTTAAGGGACTTTTTGTCATTACTTTTTTTTAACTGATTAATGTAATCAACCATAATAAGTGAATCATTTACAACAACTCCGGATAGACCTATCGCTCCCATTAAACCCATGAAAGACATGGGCATTCCGTGTATATTAAACGCGAAAATAACACCAAGCATTCCAAACGGAATAGCAACAATTACAATAAACGGTTGCGATAAAGAACGGAAAAGAAATACAAGAAGAACAAAAATCGCTGTTACTGCTACAATCATTGTGCTCTTAAGCGAGCTTAGAGCTTCGTTGCTTAATTCAGCTGCGCCTCCCAGGTTGATTCTTATGCCATGGTATTTCTTTGGGATATCCTTGTATTTTTCAGAAAGCAAAGTGTAAATTTCGTTAGCAGTAATCTTTTGTGTATCAAATTCGGCCCAGATGGTCGCTGTTCGTTTGCCATTATATCTTTTAATTTGAGTTACTGCTTCTTTCTCATCAACTGTAATCATTGATGATATATTGTACAAGTTACGAGTGCTGGCCTGAACCATCAGTTTGTCAAGGGTCGATACTCTGTTGCGGTAATTATCATCAAGAACCAGTCGATATGGTATATCCCCCTCTGGAGATTTCAGATATGTTACTATGTGGCCTTCAAAGGCAACACGGATTATTGTAGCCAGCTTAACTGGGCTTATTCCAAGCCGTGCCATCTCTTCATATCGGGGCTTTATCTGCACCTGAGTTTTAGAACTACTGTCACTCCGGAAAACCTCGTTTGTTCCATTCATCATTTTCAGGTCTTCTTCAATCATTGTAGCAATATTGTTTCTGTCAATGTCGTTATTACCGCTGATTTCTATTTCAACATTATTTCCAATTACTGGTCCCCCGTCAGATGTTCCAAAATTCATGTTTTCGAATATGTCCTTATCAAATTTATCGCGTAAAGTCTCTATAATTGATTTGGTTTTTACATCTCTTCCACTTTCGGGTGTTAAAAAGAGTATCAGTGTGAATTTCTCAGGATTGCTGGATGTACCGTTTATGGAAACATATGACGACACTGTTTTTTTATTATAGGTTGTTTCGATAAACTTTTCTATTTCGTATAATTTTTCAGAGGTATAACTGACAGAACGATTATCTTTTGTCTCACCCTTAATTGTTAATCTGTTTGCTTCGACAGATGGAAACATTTCGAATTTCATATTTTGTAAAAGATAAAGACCGGCAAACAGAATAACAAAGAGACCTAGAAGTGCAATATATCTGAAATGAAGAACATGAGTCAAAAATCGGCCGTAAATATTCCTAAGAGCAATAACATAATGCCGCTCTTCAATTCTGGTCTGTTCCTTGTAAAAGAAAGCAAATAGTGTACCAAATAGTGCAATACCGACTACTGAGGCAATAAATCCGATAAATAACGATTGTCCTGCTAGTTGTGATGCAAAATATCCTGTTGCTGCACCAATAGTGCAACCAAGAAGTATACGCTGTACAGTGGTGAGGTGGTGAGAGATATGTGATGGAAGAATAAAAAGAGATTCAAGAAGCGAACCTGTAAGAAGAAGAGAGATTACAAGTGGGACCTCTTTTACGTATGATCCTATAACTCCTTCCATAAAAAAAAGAGGAACAAAAGCTACAAGGGTTGTTAGAATAGTTGTTAAAACTGCAAATCCAACTTCAAGTACAGCTTTAACAGTACTGTCGGCTCCTGTCCCGTTAAGTATTCTATGTCTGTGAATATTTTCCGAAATAACTATTGCGTCATCTACAATCATTCCGAGAACGATGATCATAGCAAGTAAAGAAACCGAGTTGACCGTAGTACCACTTGCCTTTAAAAAGATCATTCCAAAACATATGGAAAAAGGAATTCCCAGTACTGTCCACAATGCGTTTTTGAAATTCAGAAAAAGAAAGAGCATAAGAGCTACAAGCAATAATCCACCAAGAGCATTATTTTTTACTATGCTTAAACGTGACTTTGTCTGTTCGGAATTGTCCAGAAGTACAGTTATTCCAACCCGTTCGGTTCCAATTTCTTTTCGATAATCATTGATGACTTTTCGAACTGCTTCAACAGAGGTAATTATGTCAGCTTTTTCTTTTTTGTAAATTGCCATCGCAAATCCATTATGCCCATTAAAACGTATAACAGAGTCTATATCAGCAAATGTATCCTCAACTTTAGCAACATCTGAAAGTTTAATCATGTCTCCTTCTAAATTACTACGAAGAATAACATCATTAATGTCATATGGTTTTTCAAATTGCGAGAGAGTAATTAAACTTTTTTCCGAATCAGTTTCTTTAACTGACCCGGCAGATATCTGAATATTGTTTGTTCGAATTGCTTCGGTTATAGAATTAAAGGTTATATACAGATTATTTAGTTTATCAAGATCTGCTTTAATATGAATTTCACGATCTCTGTCACCCCAGGCCTCAACTTCAGAAATATGGGGTAACTCTTCAATCCTTTCTTTTAAATCCTCATATCTCTTTTTCAATTCAGAGTAATCAGCCTCTTTTGAATAGATACCAATTTGCATAAGGTCCATATATTTGGAGCCCCACTCATGTATCTTTGGAGCATCGGTCATCTCTTCAGGGAAGTCTGTAATGGTATCTATTTCACGTCTTATATTATCGCGTATTTCGGCATAGTCTTCATCATTTTCAAAAAACACAGTTAATTGGCAATAATTTTCGTAAGACGTTGAGGTATAGCTTTTTATTCCGGAAATGTTTTCAATTTTTTCTTCAATTTTCATTGCAACATTCAGTTCGACATCAGAAGGTGATGCTCCCGGGTATACCGCGCTGATTGAGCATCCCGGCTCTTCTACAGGAGGATAACCTTCTTTCTGAATAGCCTGATACATCGTAAAACCTGACAGCAGTACAAATATCGTTATTACGTTTACAATAAGAGGATTAGCGATGAAGTATTCGATAATTTTTTTCATCTGAAAACCTGAACGTGAAATAGAAGATTTAAATTGTATTTAATAAAACAAAATAACTGGTGATAGCGCCCTGTTTGTGTAAAAAAAATGGTAAAATATTCTTATCAGAGACAGTATATCTATACAATATTGAAAAATATTCAGCTAAGAGAAGCCTTCAAGAATCTATCCCAGAGATCGTTGATGATTTTTTTATCAAGATCGTTTTTGAAGCCCCGAAAGTCAGGTTTAAGACTTTTTTTCTTTGTGTTGTATATGTCTACAATGCCTAGCCGATCTTTCCCTGATCCGATTTCGACTCTTGAATACATACCATTATATGTGCCTGAATAATAGGCATCAATATCTTCGCTATTAAGGAATTCGGCAAAATTGATGCCTGTTTTTCCGGCCTGGTCAAGTAAAACATTAGTGCTGATTTCTACTGGATCTTTTTTTGCCAAAACTTCGTTATTTGCTAATCCGCATCCTGCTTTTGCAAGCCGGTCTGCCTCATCATTCATTGGATCACCTGAGTGGGCTTTTACCTTTACCCATTTGATTTTTATCTCTGACTTAACAAGCAGGTCGTGATAGGTTTGAGTCAGCGCGGTTTTGCGCTTCCACTCTCCGGTTGCCCAACTTTGAACACCCTGATAATCAAAATAGATTTCACACTCATTTACGCCATTATTCGAACACCATTTGAGTGCTTGCAAAACGGCTTCAACTTCACCTGCTACCTGGCGATGGCGTAGACTTTGAGGGTCTGTAACAGCACCGGAAATTTCTTCCATAATCGTGCCGTTATCCGAGATAACAGCTCCAAAACCGCATTTTCCATTAATAAATGAACCATCGGTGTATATCTTGATCATAAATTAACCTTTTAACGAAGCAACAAAATCGATTATCTGATTGGTCTTCTTTTCTGCGGTATCTTTGTAGTCGCCAATATAACCTGATGCGGTATTAAACTCATTTATAAAGCCAGCCCGATCATTATTTTCTACTACCTCCATAAGCTCACGGCATGACTGAATATATTTTTTTAAAATCGGAACCGTTTCAGGGTTAAAAAGTTCAATATCAGCATAAAGTTCAGGATTTTGATTAAGTATTCGACTGGCAAAATCATTACGAATACGGTAAACGGGAGAGGAGTATTCGTTAAAAATTTCAGATGGCATTTCAGTTTTCATTAGTGTTTTTATCAATGTAATTGAGGTAAAATGCATAAGCCCCTGAACAACCGACATTATTCTGTCGTGCTCTTCTGGTGTTGATATCTTGACAACGGCATTTTCTTTGTCAAAAAGATATTTTAGCAAAGTTAGCCACTTATCACCGCGAGAAGGTGTTAATACGATAACCTGTTTTTCAAAACTTGAAACAGAAGGTCCGAAAACTGGATGGCAGCCGATAACCTCACATTTTGAATTATCGAGCATGCATTTTACCTCTCTTTTCTTTAGAGAGGTAAGATCCATAAGTAGACCATCCTCTTTTACCAAGGGGGCTACTTTTTTTATCGTTTCCAGTGTCGAAGCTATCGGCACAGTAATAATGACAATATCGTTTCTTGAGGCGCACTCTTCAATTCCAAGGCTGGTTGATCTTGAAGCGGCTTCACATCTAATCCCGTTGCGTTCAAAAAAATTGGCAAAAAGTTTGCCCATACCACCGGTACCGCCTATTATTCCTACGCTTATATCTTTTGTCTGTTTAAAAAAGTTTGGCATTTTCTTATCCTGGTTTATTATATACGAAGTAAAAACAGGCGCATCTATAATCCGTCCGAGCGGATTATTTTCCTGATGCAACCTTGAGATCATAAGACTTTTATAAAGCTCTTCTTTCAAGAAAAATAATTGATTTATTAATGCCTTTTTTATACCGATAGTAACATAAAGGGATCAGTGATCCCGAAAAATGTACCGGTAATGTAATATTTGCTGGATAAACCTTCAAAACTAAACGGAGTTGCCATGTTTCAGCCCTATTTTGCCCGACTTGAAAAGCATTTAATAAAAATATACCAAACAGGTGATAAGAAAAGTGTAAAGAAGACCGCTAAGTCTTCTAAAACAGCAGTAAAAAAAAGTACAGAGAAGAGTCTTGTAAAAACCACCAAGGGTGGTGGAGATTACGAGGATCTCATCAAAGCGGTTAACGGAATGCTGCCCGAGGGTAACATCATAACACGTAGCAAGATATGTGATTCTACAGGTATATCTGTAGATACGGCCGATTTTATAGTTTCTGAGAAACGCTTTAAAGGTATGGAGCTTATTTTTTCTGAAGAAATGCCTGTTGAACTTGTTCGTGGCTCGTATAGCATTTGTCAAAAAGTTAACAGAAAACAGTTAGTTGAAACATTAATTAATGTCGCTAATTGCAAAAAAGTAGGGCAGTACGAAAAAAAGAACGAGCCGCCTTTTCACGCTTCATTTGTTATTGCCTTTGACTCTACATATCAGATGGATGAACTGAAGAAAGCGGTTAAGGAAATATATCACGAAAATAGCGTTGATCCCCGTTTCGAAATGGATCTCATGATTGTTCTTGGTAAAGGTATTGTGATAAAGGACTGGAGTAAAAAAGGAAACTACATAGCGCTTGATACAAAGGAGGACAGCCTTATGTGGTTCTACATAATCATGAATGAGTATTTGTCCCTTGCGACCAGTCAGGATTTCGATTTGCGTAATTATATTCGCAATCCAAAAGTGTACGATGAATTTTAATATTAAAGAGTTTCTTAAAAATTCCGACCGTGCCGGCTTTTGCTGATTTCTATTTTAGCAATTATTCGATAATATGTCGCATAATGATCAGTTTGGAATTTTTTTATCTTATGAGACAGCGCTTTATGTTGAGGGTTTAAATAGTTATTGACATATCTATGTTCGCGTTTATTATTTAGAGTTAATGTTGAATTTTGTCGAAGTGTATTAGTTAGCTCTGATTATAAGTTATGGTAATCAATAATAATTAATTATTTAACAAGGAACTTGCGAAAAATTCCTTTATATACGGGATTTATATGCCATAGCCGTTCCAGAAATGGTAATTTTTCGAAGTTCCCTTATTATATTGTTTCTGTGTTCTTTGCAAGGTCAATAAGGTGTTATGCAATTGTAATAGCAGTTTTTTTGTGTTTGAAGTTTATCTTTAATTATATGTTGAGGCATGGTATGAAAGTCAAAGTTTTATCTTTATTTTTATCTTTTTTAATACTCCCGGTTCTGTTTTTATCGTGTTCTTCCGATGATGTCGAGCCACAGAAAGAGTTACGCGCAAATCAGGATATTATCCTGGTTCTTGATACTTCTCTTTCGATGATTGGAAAGGCCAAAGGTGCTAGAGATATCTTCCCGCAAGTTAAGGAGCGGACAGCTCGTTTTATTGATACCGTGTCTACCGGTGATACTTTCACTTTTATAACATTTGACACTGAACCCCGGGTTTACCCAACCATTAAGGTTAAAAATGAGAGCGATTTGAATGTTATTAAGAGTTTTGTATCTCAAGTTGAAGCCAAGGGGCAGTGGACCTTTACGATGGAGATGTTCCGTGATGTACTTAAGAAAGCTGATGAAATAAGGCGTTTGAATCTGCTTGAAAAGTCAAAGGCCGAAGAGGAAGGCGTTGAGTTCAATGAAAGAAAACAGATTGTTATAATATTGAGTGATGCGCTTGATGATCCTCCTCCTTCGCAAAAGAGTGAGAGATTAAGTGTCAAGGATGTGGCAAGTGAGCATACCGGAGAGGATTGGTTTGTTTATTTTGTAAGCCTTGGTCAATTGACAGATAATGAGAAGCTACAGGCGTTACAAGAGGAGCTTGCCGCAGGTACATCATCGACTGTCGCAGTTATTGATGGATCTTCTGATGTCGATACAAGCGTTTCGGAAATAGAAGCAGATGTGAAATCTCAGGAATCCAGTATATCAGGAAGCAGTCGACCGGTTTACAAGGCAGCATGGTTCTATTTGATATTAATCTTTCTTGTTATACTGGCTATTGGAATAATATACGCAATACATTCTTCAAGAATCAAACTGTCAGGCATGCTTGAGTACAGAAACAAAGTTGTTTTGGGATCAAAATTTCAGAAGATTAATCTTGAGCGCTATGATGCGCGCAGGATTACCATCGGAAAAGACAGTCTCTGTGAATTACGTCTTGCTGATTTCGAATCTCATCTTCCGGTGTGTCTGGAGGCAGCTCTTGTTAAAGGTGAATTGTTTGTCTTTGTCAATACAGACAGGGGGATTAAGGTTCAGATCACTGAAGGAAAGGGGGATCCGTATCTGAGTGATGGAGCTGTTTTTGAGGCTGGAGGTTACTTATTCAGATATGTAACCCGCAAATAGGAGCATGTGCGGGTTGTCAAATAATTTTCAGGACAAAATTGATTAATAGCTTGACAATTAGCTGTTATAAATTAAATTCTATGCGAATGCGCTGTATCTAAATAGTTAAATGATATTATAGTTGTATCGTTGTTCGAAAAAAATAAGGAGGATTATACATGTCGATTACAAATTTTCCGCAGAGTCCTAATAAAGTTCACCCGGAGATACCTAATGCGGTCGGCTCTCGTAACTCGTTGGCTCAGGAAGGGCGTGACAAGATTAATGAGGCGATTACTATACTTGACGAAACTACCGACAAGGTTATGAACCATATAGAACATAAGCTTCCGGAAGAAGTTCTTGTTAAGATGGATATCACCGGTGGTATCCGTGAGAAGCTTTATAATTACATTAACCAGACATATGTGAACATGTTTAACCGTTACACTGTAACAATGGAAGATGAGTTCATTAAAAAAGTTCGTGATTTCGTAGACCGTGAAGAGTCAAAGGGGCTGGCTCGTTATACTCCAAGAGAGATGACCGAGTTGCTTGATAAGATAGGTGGCGCGGACAAGTTTAATACAGGTGAAGTTGAGAAGTCAATGATCAACATGTATGGTCACCTTCAGGGACATATTCAGCGCGGTATGAACGATCTTGAGAATGAGACTAACGCTATTCTTCGCCAAAAGACAGATGTTGGAGCTTTTATCCGTGGCGAGAATGCATATGCGATTCTTAAGTGTGTTATTAAAGATAACGAAATGAGACCAAAGTATGTTAATGACGTTAAACTGTCTCTGAACATACTTGATTCCGAGCTGATATCTCCGATCTATCATTATCAGGTTACTGTAGAGACTCTTTTGAAAGATGCTATACAGAAACATGTTCAGGATTTGATTGATCGTCAGATTGATGATCTTAAAGAAGAACTTGTTGATCAGGGCCATTCAGAAATGACCGGGTCGGAAATAATGTTTGAGAAGATCAAGCGTGTCGAAAACTTCACTGATGATGAAATGGAAGACGAAAAGTCTAAGCGTTATACTATTCTTGCAAAGAAATTCCTTGATAAGATTGAGGGTTTGCGAGCGGAGATAGATATTGAGGATTATGACCCGCTTAATATTCGTGAAAATATCAAGTTCGTTATTGATGAAGAGAATATACGAAACCGCGGTTACAATACAACAATCAATGCTATCACATCGATTCTTGATACATCCAAGTTGGGTTATCAGGTTTGTGATAACATGAAAAATGCCCGTGTCTGCTTTATCAAAGAGTACGAGGAACTTGACAAGACTGTTCTTCCTGATGAGCGATATGATATTAAACTTTGTTATATGGATCAGAATCAGATACGTGAAGCTTGTAAAGAATTTGATCGTCAGATGGATGCTTTCACTCGCGAGATTCAACTTTTAACAGATGTTGCGGATGCTCATTACCAATCTACCAAGCGTTTTAGAGCTCTTAAGGATTTTGATGATCTTTCAAAACGTCTAATGAGCCGTGAATGGTTAAGAAGACGTGAAGCTGAGCGTCAGGATCCAGCTTATGTTCACCCTGATGATATCGGTATGCTTTATTGCGAAAACTCTTTTGTAGAAAAGAATAATAGAACATATGAAGATCGTATTAAATATCTGAAAAACAAGCTTAGACATTTGCGTGAGCATTTAAATAAGATTCATGGTTATCAGAACCCTGTTGAGCGAGTTATTCTTGATGAAAAAATTCTTTTTGTTACTAAAAAGTTTAACGAGTTCACATATGAGGTTAACCCTCATCATATACAGCCAGGTCTGATACTTGACCTTAATGTCACAACAATTAAGCGTAAGCAGTTTATGCTTAAGAATATGGCAAATGTGCTGAATGAGTTTCTTTATGGTGTATCTAAAGGATTCCAGGATGCTGCGTTTGCACAGTTCAAAAGACGCAGATCAACTATTCGTACGGATATTGATCAGTCATTTGTTACAGAAGAAGATACAGATAGTATTTTTCAGATGGCATATGGTGCTGCGGCTGATGCGGCTTCTGATGTCGCTGGAACAGCGGATCTTACACCTAAAAAAGGAAGAGGTTCCGGACTTAAGGAACTTTAAAAGGCAAACAATAAAAAACAATAAAAAGGAGTGCGTGAGCACTCCTTTTTTTATTCGTTCAAAGACAGATGTAATTTGTTTCGAAATGTATGAAAAAAACAGGTTAAGGCAATTAATACTGCTTATATTTAAATTTCATATATCTGTTAACAAAATACTTGCAAAAAATAATCTATTATGAAAAAGTTAAACAGCATCTAAATATTTGGGGGAGAATTTATTATGTTAAATTCAACATATTTTGCGCTTGGCTCAAAGAATTCCTTTAATCTTGCTCTGCGACATTTTTACAAGGTTAATGATTTGATTGATGATATTGAATCTCATCAAAATATTGCAGATTTAATAAATGTCCAACTTGATGAAGAAGAGATTCAAATGGATCAGGTTTTACCTGTTATAGGTTCAATTATCAGAGATAAGTACCAATATACCTATCATTCCTTTGATATTCCTGTTTCAATAAATGATTTTGCCAAGATAACAGATGAGACTTCGAAATGGACTGCTTTGGATGTGGTAATGGTGTACTATAATCCTAATGGGCAGATTTATGTGATTAATCCAAAAAATGAGGATGCTTGGGAAAGAGTTCGCGAACTTGCTTGTGATCATCTTGTTGTAATATACGCAAAATACTTGAAAGGTGATGGGGATTCAAAAATTGAAAAAGAAGCAATAACAGCAATTGAAGAGATGATTGCCGGAAAAGATGTTTATATCAATAAAGATTTTGTGGATGCGTCTGTTGCACCACGAAGAGCTGCTAAACCCAGCAAACCTGCTCCGCAGGCTGTTGCCGGAGCACCTAAACCTACAGGAAAACGTCGGGCTACTCCAAAATATTCTGTGCAGGTTACAAATGAGCTATTTCATAATGGTAATGTTGAGGCATGGAAAAAAATCATACAGAGTTTTAATGCTAAGCATCCTGACCTGGAAGTTATTATTTTTTATGAGGGTGAGTTGATTAATGATATTAATGCTCTTTTTAAGTGGGGTAAAGTTAAACACCATGGATTAATCATGTTCCAGGTTGTTGGTGAAAATATTCGAAATGTTTCAAAACTTCAAAAGTATCTATTTGAGGGTGCGAGCCAACGTTTTGAACAGTTTCTTAAAGGTCAGGTTGGTCAGGTCTTAAATCTTTTTTAAAATTATTTATTGTTATTTAGTCCGGGGTTCCCGGTTATTTTTGGAGGAGTAGATGAATAAAAGTGTAATTTTCTTTAATAAAAGCATTACCCCAGTGGATGAAGAGGTAAGGGAAAAATTGGGTATACGTGGACGACGTGCAGTCGATTTGGCAAATGTTGGTCTTCCTATTGTACCTGGTTTTATTATAGACTCTGAGCTAACAAAAAAGCTTCCTGAAGTGAACATTAAACAGATAATCAAAACGAATGTCGGTTTAATCGAAAAAGAGATGAAAAAAGTATATGGTGATCCTTCAAATCCTCTGTTGCTGAAAGTGGTTTTAAGTTCTGATCTAAATGTCCCATATTTTCCTTCGTTTCATAATATCGGCTTAAACGATGACACTGTGAAAGGGTTTGCTTCACAGACGAGTGATGAGAAGTTTGCATTTGGAGAATATGCATATATGTTAAGAGGTCTGGGAACAAAACTTTGTGATGCCGATGGAGCTATTTTTTCAGCATCCAAGAAAGACAGCGGAAAGTTTGACGCACAAAATGCTTTAAAGGCAATAGATGCAGATAAAAAACATATAGATTGTCTGTTAGACGGTGATATATATGATCAACTTATATCTATTTTGAAAAGGTCTTCAGAAAAATTCTGTGATTCTGATATTGATGTAGATAATTCCATGTCTATAATGGTACAGGCTATGGTTTATGGAAATCTTGGTGAAAATTCCTATTCGGGAAGTTACTATACTCGTGACATTATAAACGGAGATAGTGCTATATCAGGATCATTTTTGCAAAATGAATTTGACATCTTTAACAAAAAACCCAAAGAAATTTCCAAAATTGGCAAGGAGTACTACAACCGCCTACAGGAAATTGGAAATAAAATAGAAGAGCAGTTTAAAGAGATCAGATCCATTAAATTCACTATTGAAGAGGGAAACCTTTGGCTTATTGAGCAACGTGAGGTTGATGAAAATTCAACTCAGTCTCATCTGTTAATGCTGCTTGATCTTCAAAAACGTGACATAATTGATAAAGATTATCTGGTTAAGCATATACAGCCAGCGCAGCTTAATGAACTTTTACACCCGATTATTGATAATTCTTCTGTTAAAACAATAAAAAAAATACAGGGTGGTATTTCGGGATCTACCGGAGCATGTATCGGAAGAGTGTTTTTTTCAACCGAAAAGTTATTGGAAGAACACAAACGCGCGATAATGCATGGTAAAGAGACAAACTTTATTTTATGTATGGAAGCCACATATGCTGAAGATGTTAAAGCTATCGAGGTTGCGAAAGGGGTAATCTCGACAGAAGGAGGTTACTCTTCTCATGCACCGGTTGTTGCCCGTTCTTTGGGAAAAGTTGCCATGGTTCAACCAAATATGAAAATCCGGGAGAAAAGTTTTACCATTGGAAATGTTACCGTAAACGAGGGAGCTTATGTATCGTTAAACGTTCCCTATTATGAAGAACCAACCATATTTTTTGGTAAGGCGGGTCTTATTGAACCTGATTTTGAAAAAAATGGATTACTTGAGCTTGTTAATATTCTTCAAGAGTATATAGATGATTTTGATGTCAGGGCAAATGCTGATCAGCCGCGTGAGGCCAAGTTGTCCCGTAATTTTCAGGCACAGGGTATTGGGCTTTGCCGCACCGAGCACATGTTCTTTAATGAAAAAAGAATAATGAAATTCCGTGAAATGATTTTAGCAGGATCAGAATCAGACAGGCGAAAGGTTTTGAAACAGTTGCAGCCCATGCAGCGTTCTGATTTCTATGAATTGTTTAAGATAATGGAGGGGTTCCCCGTAACAATTCGCCTGCTGGATGCTCCTTTACATGAATTTCTTCCTCGTACTGATGACTCAATGAAAGAGTTTATCAAATATATGCAGACCAAAAACAAGAGTTTAAAAGCATCAGAAATACAAGCTACGTGCGCTGATCTTTCAGAGATGAATCCGATGTTAGGTCATAGAGGATGCCGTGTAGCGATTACTTACCCCGAAATATATGAAATGCAGTGCAGAGCTATTTTTGAAGCAGTCTGTATGCTTAAAAAAGAGGGTATAGAGGCTGTTCCTGAAATAATGATACCAGTTGTAATGACTGAAACTGAGTTGAAATTCGTAAAAAATGGTAAGAAAATTGAAGGTACAACAGTTAAGGGTATCCGGGACATAAGAAATGAAGTTTTAGAGGAGTATGGAGTCGACGAGATAAAATATAGTGTTGGTTCAATGATTGAGCTTCCTGCGGCGGCCTTTCGAGCAGGAAAAATTGCGCAGTACGCCGAATTTTTCAGTTTTGGAACAAATGATTTGACACAAACTACGTATGGCCTATCCCGTGACGATGTTAACTCTTTCTTTCCAAGTTATACTCTTTACGACCTTGTAAAAAACAACCCTTTTCAGGTGCTTGGTGATGAGGTAAAAGAGATAATTGGAGTAGCTACTCAGAGAGGGCGTTTAACCAGACCTAATTTAAAGTTGGGTTTATGCGGTGAACATGGTGCTGATCCTGAAAACATTGAGTTTTGCAAGCGAATCGGTTTGAATTATGTTTCTACATCTCCATATTCGATTCCTTTGGCAAAACTCGCAATTGCACAGCTTAATTTGACGGAAAGAGAAGAAGAATAATTTATCGGAGGAATGATTTGATGGCTGAGATAACCAAAGATATGACTTTCGGTGATCTGCTTCAGCAGAAACCTGAAGCTGCCGAAATTCTGGCGTCTTATGGTCTTCATTGTATCGGTTGTCACATTGCAGTATTTGAGACAATTGAGCAAGGAGCCAAAGCGCATGGCTTAAGTGATGAACAGATCACTGAAATGATGGAAAAGATAATTGCATAATAAAAAAGCCGGTTCTTACGAACCGGCTTTTTTATTGGTGAGGGAAGGATTCGAACCTTCGAAGGCGACGCCGACAGATTTACAGTCTGTTCCCTTTGGCCACTCGGGAACCTCACCGTTTTCAATGAGCTGGTGAGAGGACTTGAACCCCCAACCTATTGATTACAAATCAATTGCTCTACCAGTTGAGCTACACCAGCATTCATTGATATCACATATTTAATGTGAGCTCTAAAGTGTCAAGAAAAATCCGTATAAACAATAAAAATTATTGGTAACCTTGAACAAAGTAATTAACCAGAATTATTGTCATTACTGTCTTTTGATTATGAATAAAATATATAACTGCTATTTAGAACTGGAAGTTTTCAAGGTTTACAGTTGGTAAATGTGTTTGACACCACAAAAAATATGCTGAGAAGTGGTATAAGCTTAATAAATGGTAAACTTATTTATGAAAATAAAAACAATATTGTTCTTAATATTATATCCAGCTATTATTTATTCACAAGTATCTGATAACGCAAAACTCACATTGGATAGCTGTATACAAATCGCTATGCAAAACCATCGTGATTTGAGAGTTATTGAAGAAGAAGATGTAATATCTTATGCAGATTACAGGATTTCAAATGCTCAAAGATTGCCTTCGCTAAGTTTGGGCATTACAACGAAAGAGATTAAGGATGAAGGCCTTGATTCAGGAGAGTTGCCGATTCCCGGTAAAGATTCCAAGTATGGCGTTGTTGCAGGTTTAACTTTTACTTATGATATATATAAGCCTGGCAGGTCTGAAAGTATCAGAATTTCCCAAAAAAATATGGAAAAAAATGCTATAGAAAATAATGTCAAAAAAAATGGAATAAAACTATCTGTAAAAAAAGCTTATTATAATTATATTCTGGCTTATGAGTCCAATCGTCTTATGGATTTATCATTTAAACGTTATTCACGTATTTTACGAAAGATAACAATAGAATCGCAGGCGGGGCTTGTTGGCCCTGTTCAGATGAGCGATTGGCAGATAAAGATGTCTTCAGTTGAGCTGGATTATGAGGATTCTGTTCAGAACCTTGAAAGTGCCAGAACCGATCTGTTTTTAGCGATGGGGCTTGAAGTAGACAATAAGACCTCGATAGAAGTGGCCTTATTAGATTCTGTGCCGGAATTAATAATTAATGAAAATCAATTAGTGCGCTATGCCCAGGATCATTCACCGTCAATAAAAATGGCTAATATAGCTACAGAGGTTGCCCGCAATAGTTATCTCATTTCTCGTTCAAAGCGGTATCCTAGTATAACACTGTTTAGTACATTAGGATATGAAAATTCAGAATTTTTAAACTCGGAGATGGGAGTAGTTGAGCGTACTACCGATACGGATAATTGGTCACCTTCCTGGACTGGTGGAGTTCGCGCGAGTATGCCTATTTATACAGGTGGATCGTTACCGGCGTCTATTGATAAGGCTGAGTCTGGTTATAAAAA
The DNA here is from genome assembly GCA_016934935.1 of Spirochaetota bacterium. Classification (GTDB taxonomy): domain Bacteria; phylum Spirochaetota; class UBA4802; order UBA4802; family JAFGJZ01; genus JAFGRW01. Next base: position 104,320 of record JAFGRW010000054.1, read on the forward strand.
AACTCAGTATTCAAAAACCTCAACAGAGCTTGACGTAAAAATGTCGGTTAAAAAACTTTTCAGTCGGCTTGTTTTCCTTAAAAAACAGATTAAAATTTCGAAAGCTGGCGTCATTAATGCACAAACAAATTTACGTATTAATGAACGAAGTTATGAAAGTGGTTTAGTTGGGCAGGATGCTATAAGTGATGCCTCAGAAAATCTTTATGCTGCTGAAATATCTCTTTTAAAAAATAAGATTGATTTTATGATTTCGTTAACTGAATTATCTAATATTGTTGGTATTCATGAGGAGTTGATATGTCGGTAAGGTCCATTTTGCTAAATAAAAAAGTACTGGTTTTGATTGCTTTAGTATTAATAGCGGTTGTTGTTGCATCCGCATATAAATCTTGTTCTGAAGAAAAAGGTGTCAGTTACCGGTTTGCTCCAGTTGAGTTGGGTGATGTTCAAAGAACTGTAAATGTTAATGGCTCTCTTGAGCTTTTTAGTGTGGATCTTATACGAAGTGAGGTTGAAGGGCAGGTTTCCAAAATACATAAAGATTATAATGAGTATGTTGTTGCAGGCGATCTGCTTCTGGAAATCTTTTCAGAGTCAATAGTTGAATCTTATGAGCAGTATGTTGATACATATCGTTTCGCAAGGATAGATTTGCAAAATTCAAGAGATCTTTTTTTAACGAAGAAAAAATTATTTGAAGAGGAGTTGATATCTTCTTCTGAATATGAAAATTCAAGATTATCTTATCAGAAAGAAATATCGAGTTTTAAGCGTGTAGAAAAAACATATCTTGAAAAAAAAGAGCTGTTGGATAGCAGAATGGTAAGAGCAGTTAATGCAGGCTTAATAATTGATTGTCCCATAAAGGTGGGGGATGATGTTGCTACAGGAACACTCTTATACAGGATAGCCCCTACAATGGAAAAAATGATTTTAACTATAAACATTGATGAAAGTGACGTCGGAATCGTAAAAAAAGGGCAAAAGGTTACATTCACAGTTAGTGCCTATCCTGAAGACATCTTTCACGGAGAAATTGATCAGGTTACAATGAACCCTACAACAATAGACAGTATTGTTACATACCAGACAACTGCAATTGTTAATAATAAAAATAACAGCCTTAAGCCTGGTATGACTGCCGCGGCTACAATACATGTAGCAAGTGCAAAAAATGTCTTACGGGTTCCAAATCAGGCTTTTATGGTTACTCCTCAGGAGATTGAGACAAAACCGGGAGAAAAAGTTCTTTGGAAAAAGATAAGTTCTGCGGTTGATCAAATGCCCGTTACGCCTGTTCATATCAAGACTGGAATTGCCGGTGATACCTATACCGAGATAATCACTGATAAAATCAAAAAGGGTGATGAAATTTTAACAGGAATATCGATTGAGAGATAGTTTTATGAATAAGGAATCTAAGAAAACTGTTAAAAAAAGTAAAAAGTCCTCAAAAAAACTTAAGAAGATAATTGAGATTAAGAAATTATCGAAGGTTTATGATGTTACTGACGAGATAAAAGTTCATGCATTAAAAGATGTTGATGTTGACATTTATGAGTCTGAATTTATATCGATTATGGGTCCTTCCGGATCCGGAAAATCAACCTTTATGAATGTTCTTGGTTTCCTTGATACCCAAACTTCAGGTGATTATATTCTTGATGGTTTTACCTCTCAGGAACTTACAGACGATAAGAAAGCTGAAATAAGGAATTTAAAAATAGGTTTTGTATTTCAGGGTTTTAATCTTCTTCCGAGAACGACCGCTTTGGAAAACGTTGAGATCCCTCTTTTTTATAGGGGTGGTTACAATATGAAACATGCACATCAAAAGGCTATGGAAATGTTGGATCTTGTTGGTTTAGCGGACCGAGCACATCATACACCTGCAGAGCTCTCAGGTGGTCAGCAGCAGCGTGTAGCTATCGCCCGCTCTCTTGTTAATGATCCAGCAATTATTCTTGCGGATGAGCCAACAGGTAACCTCGATACCAAAACAACGAATGATATTCTTACACTTTTTTCGGAATTAAATGAAAAGATAGGTATAACAATATTGATTGTTACTCACGAGCCGGATGTCGCTGATTTTACAAAAAGGAAAATTGTTTTTCGGGATGGTCAGGTTACCGAAGATGTTAGCATAAAAAAACGATCTCGTGCAGGATACAATCGAGAAATATATGTATAATTTATGAGTTTTTGAGATTATTTTCATAAATTGTGCCAAAAACATAAAAATTTTATGTTCCATAAGAAAATTATGTCTTACTGTATAAAGCGTTTTTGCTTAAAGGGCCGATAATATAAATGTCAGCAGTCACTGCAGTCAATTACGTTATCGCCAGGAGCATTACGTTGGAAGAGAACAAGGAAATTTTAAAATTCAAAAGGTTTTTAAAGGTTGAAAAAGGTCTGTCTCAGAACAGTATTTATTCTTATTCATATGATTTGAAAAAATTCAATGAATTTCTTCATAGTGCAAATAAATCCATTTTAAGTGCTGATAGTGAAGATGTTAAAAGGTTTCTTTCTTTTCAGCAACAAAAAAAGAATAACTCTTCACGGACACTTGCCCGATCTCTTGCTGCTATCCGTCAGTTTTATAATTTTATTTCTAGTACTGATCTTGATGTTTCAAATCCGACAATTAAGATTGAAACACCTCAAATAAGGAAGTCACTTCCAGATTTTCTTTCTGTTGAGGAAGTTGATGCGTTGTTTAACTCGATATCAGAAAGTGACTGTTACGAATTAAGAGACAAGACCATTTTTGAGTTATTATATTCATGCGGGTTGAGAATTTCAGAAGCCATTGAGCTGAAATTTTTTGATATAGACTTTGAGGATAAATTAATCAAAGTAACTGGAAAAGGTAATAAGGAACGTTTTGTGCCTGTAGGCGCTCGTGCGGTTCGTTTGATGAAACTTTATCTTGAAAGATCCAGGGAGATAATTCTTGGATCCAGAGAAAGTGAGTATCTCTTCATAAGCAAAAAAGGTTCAATGTTAAATCGAAAATCTGTCTGGAGATTATTGAAAGGCTATGTCTCTAGAACCAATATTAAAAAAAATATTACACCGCATACACTTCGTCATTCTTTTGCAACACATCTAATAGAAAACGGTGCGGATCTTCGAGCAGTACAGGAGCTTCTTGGCCATATAGATATTTCAACTACTCAGATTTACACACATCTTGCTCAAAAGAAACTTCAAAAGATTCATGCAAAATATCATCCAAAGGGCTAATTGTTCATGAGTTGCAAATTTGTTATAACTATTACAATCTTAATCCTTATTTCATCCTGTACTCCTTCGCAGCAATTTTTAGAACAGCGAGGTGAAGTAATATCAGATAAATCTTCATTTATAAGAGTTTTGCTGCATAAATCTGATGCACCGGTGGTTGTTGGATCAGTTAAAAGAATAAAAGTGAAAAATTTGAAATCGGGGAAACTTCTTGTAGATGGCAAATCAAAAAAAATAAAGTTTTTCTCAGATAAGCTTAGTTCGCCTGTTGAAATTGAGTCGTGGGATGCTCCACTGATAGTTAATGGAAAACCGTATCGAGGAAAAATTGAACTTCATAACGTTACTGGTAAAATATATGTTATAAATGTTGTATCAATGGAGCATTATATCATGGGTGTTGTATCTGCTGAAATGTCGCCTAACTGGCATATTGAAGCGGTTAAAGCCCAAGCTGTTGCTGCTAGAACATATGCTTTTCACACCCTTTTAAATAAAAAAAGCGCTTCTATTTATGATCTTGATTCGACAACAAAATTTCAGGTTTATAAAGGTATGGAAGGTGAAACAACAAATAGCAATTTGGCGGTAAGTCAGACCGCGGGACAAATATTATCTTATAATAATAAGCCAATACTAGCGCTTTTTCATTCTACTTGCGGAGGCAGAATTATAAACAACAAGTATGTTTGGGATGGAGAAGATTTGCCTTATCTTTCAGATAAGGCCGTTCCTTATGGAAAGTCATCACCGCACTACAGATGGAAAACAGAATTAACACTTTATGAAATTAAAAAGGTTCTTGATTCACGATACAATAATATAGGTGCCGTGACGGGATTGTCTTTTAAAAAACATCAAGGACGAGTTGTAGAAGTAATAATTACTCATAAAAACGGACGAGCCAATGTATCTGGTAATGATTTTAGAATGATGATTCCCGGTGGGAAAGTTAAAAGCCAGTTTTTTAATGCTTTTCGTACAAAAAACGGATTGCGTCTTGAAGGTCGTGGCTGGGGACATGGTGTTGGAATGTGTCAATACAGTGCTAAAGAGATGGCTGAAGAGGGCAAGACTTATAAGAATATTTTAAGTTTTTTTTATAAAGATGTGCAATTTACCAAGTTTTAATAGTGATCGAAATAGTGCAAAAACTGGAAGATTATAATTTTTATTTACCTGAAAACCTTATAGCGCAGAATCCTGCAGAAAATAGGGAAGATTCAAGATTATTGGTGCTTAGCCGTTCTGAAAAAACAATTAATCACGATCATTTTCGAAATATTTATCAACACATTAATGCTGGTGATGTTTTAGTATTTAATGATGCGAAGGTTATTCCAGCACGTCTCTGTTTTAAAAGGAGTAGCGGTGCTGAGGTTGAGATTGTTTTGGCAAGAATGATTAATCGATCAGAATGGTATGTGATAAGCAATCGAACAAAAAAGCTTAAACCAGGTGAAAAAATTCAGTCATTAGCTGAACCGGGTTTGAATCTTGAAATAGTTGAACGTAAAGAAGATTTTCTTTATGTTAAAAGTTCAAGTCCTCTCACAGATGAGTTGCTTATGCGAGTAGGTTCTATTCCCCTGCCTCCATATATTCAACGTGAGGCATCGGCAAATGATATAAAACGGTATCAGACCATTTATGCTCGCAAAACAGGTGCTGTTGCCGCGCCAACCGCAGGTCTTCATTTTACTAAAGAAATTATGGATAAACTTGAAAAAAAAGGAGTAATTCTCAAGTATTTAACTCTTTACGTCTCGTGGGGAACTTTCAGTCCGGTAAGATCAGACAATATATCTGAACATAAAATGCACAGTGAATATTATGATTTGAGCAAGGATGTAACAACTGAAATAAACAAAGCCCGAGTGGAAAAAAGACGAGTTATCGCTGTGGGAACAACAGCGCTAAGAGTTCTTGAAAGTACTTTTGTAAATGGAGTGAATGTGCCTGGTAGTGGGGACACAGATATCTTTATATACCCACCCTATAAAATCAAATCCATTGATGCACTTATTACAAATTTCCATACACCTAAATCCACACTATTAATGTTGGTATCAGCTTTTGCCGGATATGATGCAATTATGAATGCATATAAAGAGGCGGTTGACAACAATTACCGTTTTTTTTCGTACGGAGACTCGATGCTAATATGCTGAGCGCCAGTATTCTTATTATTATTTGTATTGGCTTGTGGTTTGACCTCAATTATGAATGTTTTACCCCCCTCTTTATCTTTAAAAGTTAATGAACTAGAAATCAAGATTATCAGGTATTTTTGATAATTTGCTGAACATGCATGTTATTAGAATACAGCTATTGAAGATTGTCTTTGTATGTTGCTCATATAAGAACAAAATGTCTTTAACAAAGAAGAAAATCCCGCAAGTAAAACGAAATTTAAATTTCATAGAATCATAATATTTCATAAAAAGCTAGAATTATAAGTTATTAAACTAGTTAATAAATCTGTGTTATATTAGTTGTTTGACAATTAAGTTTAAAATTAGATAAATAGAGCAGTACAAATTTTTTTAGTATAGTTTGTTAGGGAGGCAGATATTATGCTGGTTAAGGATTTAATTGATTATATCAGAAAAAAGTTCCCTGAAGATATACAGGAATCGTATGATAATTCAGGCATACAGGTTTACAGGTCAGATGACAAGTTGACCGGCGTTCTTCTTGCGCTTGATATTCATGAAAAAGTGATAGATGATGCTTTAAGATTTGGATGTAATCTTATTATTACTCATCATCCGTTGTTTTTTAAATCTATTAAATCTGTTACGACTGAATCTTTTACTGGCAGGATAATCAACTCTTTAATAAAAAACAACATTTCCCACTATGCCATTCATACAAATCTTGACAAAGTTTACTGGAACAAACACGCACAGATGCTTGGCCTATTGAACATAGGTGTTATTGATCCGCATTTAAATACAGGTTATGGTTATGGTGCGTATGGAGAATTTCCTGATGAACCGTATATGGAAGATGTACTTCGACTTGTAAAGAGAACTTTTGGTAATGAGTATTTGATTTATACAGGAGAACTTGACAGGAAAATCAAGTCTGTAGCGATAATGCCCGGCAGTGGTAGTTCGCTTGTTGAAAAGATGATCGAAGAAAAAGTCGATCTTTATATGTGCGGTGATATAAAGTACCATGACGCGTTTTCAGCCGAGGTAAATGGTTTAAACTTGATTGACATCAGTCATTTTTCCAGTGAAATACATTATATGACCTTTTTGTCTGTCGATTTGCAAGATTACTTGACAAAAGCTTCTGTTGCAAACGGTATAAAATTATTTACGTTGGCGAATAATCCATTGAAATGTTTCCAAGGGTGAATTTTAATGAAAGAAAATATACGGCAGATGGAAGAGCTGCAGCGATATACTGACGCAGTTATACGTGAAACAGGCGAGATTATATCAGCCAGAAAACGCATAGAAGAAATACAAAAAAATCAGCTTTATACTAAACAAAAATTTGATAAGCGCTTATCTGAATTAAAAAAATTGAAAAAAGAGACATCATCTTTGGAATTAATTCTGGAAGAAGCTGATGCTGCTGCAAGTAGGGTTAAAGACAAGATTAACAGCGCTCAAAACGAAAAAGAGTTGTCGGCGGGTTCTAATGAACTTGATAAAATTAATTCGGAAAAGGATATTATTGAAGAGCAGTTACTTGCAAATTTTGATAAAATATCAGAAGAAGAGGAATTAATTAAAAAAGAAGAGATCATTTTTGAGAAAAATACAAATAGTGATAATTCTACTCTGAAAGAACTGAATGAAAGAATAGACCGATTACAAACAATTAAAGAAGAAAACCAGAAGAAGTTCGAGGCCGGTCTTCTTTTACTTGAACCCAAATTACGATCTCGATTTGCTAAACTTTCTGAATCTAAAGATGGGAAAGCAATTGTCAAGATGGAAAATGGAGTTTGTATGGGGTGCAATAACACTGTACCTCCAAATGATCTTTCTGTCGTTAATTCCGGTGAATTATGTATATGTACAAATTGTGGAAAATATTTATATAGCGGTCGTTAGTAAATAATAGTAATTGTGTTTTAATGTTAAAAAAGGATAAATCTTATGATGCTTAGTATTGATAAAGTTCTTTCTCTTTTGGAAGATGGTAAAACAGTTCAAAAAATTGCGGAACTTGCCGATAGCTCGATCGAAGACGTAATATCACTTATCAGGGAAGCAAGGAAAATTATTACCCAAAAAGATCCTCAAAAATCTAGAAAAAAAGTGAAATTCAAGAAAAAAATTGAACAAAATTCAGATTTAGGCGTTATAGACAATGAAGAGTTGGATATATTCAAGGGGGCTGATTTATCGGTCGTTCCATTAGAGAATATCTTAACATTTTATTGCGCAGTATCAGAGTCTAATGGAGCTGTTTCAGTCGCAATAATTATACAAGACAACGAGGGGCGTCGAGTGGGCAAGGTTCAGTACAGAGAAAACACAAAATCAAAACGGCTGGCCCTGTTGAAATCCTTGTTGAGATGTGAACAAATTGCTTCATATTTTAAATCTGTTAAAACCAGATTACGCTTTGATGATGAGTATCTTTATCGTCAAATAACCGGGAAAAATACAGAAATAGAAAAAAAACTGATAAACTATGTTGGAGATATGAGAGTCCTTCTTGAGTCACGAAAAAATGAAATTCTTATTGAGTTGATAGAATCTCATCAAAATGAAAAAGCGCATTTTTTAACGGAGAATCAATGAAAGAAAACTGGTTGTTGAAACCGGTAGATTCCGAGCAAATAAAGTATTTGGCAGAAACAAGTCAGCTTGATTATGACCTTGTTGCCATTCTTATGAGACGCGGTTATACTGATTTAAATAGTATAATAGATTTGATGTATCCTTCCTATGCAGCTCTTCATTCTCCATTCTTAATGTTAAATATGTATCAAGCTGTAGATCTTCTTAGAAAAAGTACAGTTTCTGGAAAAAAAATTGGCATTTTTTCTGATTCTGATCTTGATGGCCTGACTTCACTTTATATTGTTAAAAATCTGCTTGATAAACTAGGTATCGAAACTTTTTGTTATTATCCAAACCGGGAACATTCAGAATATGGACTAACAGATGAAGTTGCCGAAATTTTTATTAAGCAAAAAGTCGATCTGCTTATAACACTTGATTGCGGTATCAGAGATATCATTCCGATTTCAATTTTGCGCAAGTCGAATATTCCGGTTCTTGTTTGTGATCACCATGAGCCAGATACTGTTTTACCTGAAGCAGTCATAGTTAACCCCAAACTACATGATTGCGCTTACCCGTTTAAGGAGCTTGCAGGTGTAGGAGTAGCATTTAAACTGTGTCAGGCTTTTTTACTTTCATTTTTGCCAATATATGGTAAAAGAACAGCTCTATTGTTTAAAAAGGATGATTGCTACGCAATGCATTTTTTTATGGACGGTATTGCTCTTGATGATGATAAAATAGAATTTTTTTATTTCCAGGAGATACACCGCTATACTGGTAACGAAGATATTATTTGCTATTATGGAATTGATGAAAAAGAGATCGTAGAAATTGAAAGATATACCAATCACTCAATTACTAATATTGTGAATCAGGCTTTTGGCGCAAATACGTTTTCAGCACTGTTTAAAAAATTGTTACTGATTTACAGGAATGATAAGAATCAGGTTGAAAAAGCCCTGGTTCATGTCTATCGGGAGTCAATCTTCATGATCCCGGCAAAAATTGGTGACTTTATCCGTGAAGTTATGCCGTATATTGCTATTGGAACAATTGCTGATGTTGTGCCTGTTAGAGATGAGAACAGGATTTTTACAGCTAAAGGTATTGATCAGTTTAATGATTGTGATAGCAGCACTTTAGTGCAGCTTAAAAATTTTTGCAAAACGCGTATAACGTCTAAAGTAATCGGTTGGCAGGTAGCACCACTATTAAACAGTCCTGGTCGATTTGGCAAAACGGCGTTGACAGCTGATTTTTTTCTAAAGCCGCAAAACAGTGTTGATATCCTGTGTACTATAAGTGAATTGAATGATTATAGAAAAAAATATGTAAAAGACCTGGTTGCGGGTGTAATATCTGAAAATCATGAGGTTTTTCTCGATTGCTCTGTTATTTATACAAGGTTTGATAAAATAGAAGAGGGGATAAGCGGACTTATAGCTTCAAGATTGGTAGATGAATATGATAAACCGGCGGTAGTAGTTGTTCAAATAGACGACCATTATTGTAAGGGGTCGGGAAGAAGTCCGTTCAGCGGTTTTTATTCCTTATTTGAACCACACAGCTCCATTTTTGAGCGCTTTGGAGGACATGATCAGGCATTAGGATTTACGATTTGTAATGAAAATTTGGCAAAATTCAAAACTCTTATCGAAGGTTTCAATTTTGGTGATAACTATGGAAAGAAAGAGATTGTGATCGATTTAGAGATAGACGTTTCGAATATAGACTATTCTTTTATAAAAAAAATCAGCAGTTTGGAACCTTTTGGTGCTGAAAACCAACCTCCAGTATTTCTTTCAAGAGGGGTGGTTTTTGAAGAGTTAAAAATATTTGGTAAAAAACAAGAACATGCCAAATTATTTACTACCAACAAGTTTTTAGAAATTATTATATGGAATGGATCACAGAAAGCAGAAGAGTTATTTGGAGCAGGTGTGGCTGATATTGTGTATAGTCTGGAATTAAGTAATTATATGGGTTCACAAATAATAAGGATGAATATGATTGAGACGAAAATAAATTGACATTTTCACAATAATAACTATTTTCAACTTGTGGTTTATTTAATCAGTATAACCTCAATAATAAATGAAGGGGTCTTTAATGGACATTAAAATAACAGAAAATGAGAGTTCAGTCCTGGTTAAGGTTTCCGGTGATATCGAAATGATGACTATCAAGGATTTTAAGGATCAGCTTTTATTATTAGGTAAGGATTCGGATAAAGACATTGAACTGGATATGGGTGATGTTAACTATATCGATTCTTCTGGCGTTGGTGTTCTGATCAGTCTTTTAAAGCTTCAAAAGAAAAAAGATAAGTCTGTTACGATTACAGAAGTTAGCGATAAAGTGCTTAATGTTCTGAAACTTAGCTCGTTGGCAGATGTATTTGATTTATGATTCGATCTTTAAGATGCGGAACTGGTTTTGATGTTCATCGGTTTTGTCAAGACCGGGATCTTGTTCTTGGAGGTGTGGTTGTTAAACACCCCCTTGGGTTGGCAGGGCATTCTGATGCGGATGTCCTGGTTCATGCCCTGATGGATGCTCTTCTTGGTGCTGCAGCTTTGCCGGATATAGGTAGCTTCTTTCCAGATAACGATGTAACATACCAAAATATCAGTAGTATTGTTTTATTGCAAAAAGTTAAATCCATTTTAAACGAAAGTGGTTTCGAGATTATCAATATTGATACCACAATTATATGCGAAAAGCCGAAGGTTGGTCCCTATATTGCTTTGATGAAAAAAAAAATTGGAAATGCTCTTGAAGTGAGTGAAGATCTTGTTGGAATCAAGGCAACTACAACAGAAAAACTGGGGTTTACTGGTCGTGAAGAGGGAATTGCCTGCCAGGCTGCGGTTCTTCTTTTTAAAAAAACCGAAAATAAAACAATTGACTGATATCCTGCCTAATTTATTAACAATATAATGTACCTTTGTCTGGTATTTTTACAATCATAGATAGGAAAGTGCAAAAAATGATCAAGAATGATATTACATTGTTGAAACGGGGAACAGAAGAAATTTTACCCGAAGATGATTTTGATAAAAAAGTTAAAGAGTCGGAAGAAAAACAAAAGCCTCTTATAATCAAGGCCGGTTTTGATCCGACAGCGCCGGATATTCATCTTGGACATACTGTGCTAATACGTAAAATGAAGCATTTTCAGCAAATGGGTCATACAGTTGTCTTTTTAATAGGTGATTTTACTGGAATGATTGGTGATCCAACGGGTAAGTCTGAAACTCGAAAAAAATTAAGCAGAGAAGAGGTGTTGGAAAACGCCGAAACTTATAAAAAACAGGTTTTTAAGATACTTGACCCTGACAAGACCATTATAGAGTTTAACTCTAAATGGTGTTCAAAAATGGATTTTGCAAATGTCCTGGAGTTGACATCGCACTATAATGTCGCGAGAATGCTTGAGCGGGATGATTTTTCAAAAAGGTATAAAACAGGAAAATCAATTTCAATAATTGAATTTATGTATCCTTTGGTTCAGGGGTATGATTCCGTTATGCTTAAAGCAGATGTCGAATTAGGTGGAACGGATCAGAAGTTTAATCTGTTAGTTGGGCGGGATTTGCAAAAAGAGTATGGTTGTTCACAGCAGTCGATAATGACTGTGCCGCTACTTGTCGGCCTTGATGGTGTTCAGAAAATGAGTAAATCTCTTGGTAACTATATTGGTATTGATGAAAAGCCTGCTGATATTTTCGGTAAAGTAATGTCAATTTCTGATGATCTAATGTTTACCTATTTTAATCTGGTAACAGATGTTCCATATGAAGATATTGATGATATTAAAATGAAAATGCAGGATGGAGCAGTGCATCCCCGAGATGTTAAAGTTCGTTTAGCCAAAGATATTTGTGCGCAATTTTATGATGAAGCTGTAGCGGATGAAGCCGAGCAGCAATTTAACACTATTTTTGTAAAAAAAGATGTACCTGATGATATTGAAAAGTATAAAATTGAAAACGACATATTGGAAGAGGGAAAAATCTGGATTATTAAGCTGCTAGTTATTGCCGGGCTGGCAAAATCAAACGGCGAAGCCAGAAGATTGATACAAGGTGGAGGCGTTTATCTCGATGGAGAGACGATTTTAGACGCCGATTTTGAGCTTGTGCTTCCAAGCTCATCCATAATAAAAGTAGGGAAAAGACGTTTTATTAAAATTGTTTGTTAAAATGTGTAACTAACCGGAAAGGTATATGTCTGATTTAACAGAAGAAGAGATAATAGACAGGGTAAAGAATGGTGAAACGGAACTCTTGGGTGTTTTAATTGAAAAATATCAGGATAGGGTTTTTCGTTACACATATTCAAACCTTGGTAACTACGATGATGCTTTAGAGGCGACGCAGGATATATTTGTTAGTGTTTTCCGTTCTATCGCAAAATTCAGGGGAGAGTCCAAGTTTTCGACATGGCTTTATAGTATAACTTCGAATTACTGTAAGAACTATAAAAGAAAACGCGGACGAATGAGTCTTGTTTCATTATTTCGATCCGATGATGAAGATTTTGGAGAACTTCCCATTGAGGATGAGAGAGAAGATCTTGAGAAACAGTTTGAACTTTCAAATGCAATGGATATAGCCAGAGAAGAGTTGGCAAAGTTGCCAGATGATTATAAAAATATTCTTTTGCTTCGAGAAATAGAAGAGATGTCCTATGAAGATATTTCGGAAGAACTGAATATATCGCTTTCGAATGTTAAAGTTCGGATACATAGAGGGCGTGCGATGCTTAAACAGCGTTTAATAGAAAGAGGTGTAGTCGAATGAGCGCAAAAAGATGTGTTGATGAAAAGATTTCTGATATTTATGATCTTTATGCAAGCGGTAACACTATTGATTGTTTAAAATCGTTATCATCATCTGAGTTGGCAGAATTTAAAAAATTAGAAAAGACTTTGAGTCTTGTGCATGGATTAAGGGCTGTTCATATTTCAAATAGAAATTATTTTACCACTAAAACTCTCAATTGCTGTAAACAAACAAATTTGCGATATGCAGGATTCGGTAAATATATCGCATCGAAGCCTTTTGTTTCGGGGGCTGTGGCCGCAGTTTTTGCTGTTGTTCTGACTGTCTCGTTGGTAACTTTAAATAGAGAAAATGATTCAGTGCCTTTTTCGGGAACAACAGTTGCAAATGAGTTTAATATTAATTCTGAATATGAAAAAGATATTAATATCATCAAAAATGCTATTATTTCTCTTGGGGGACGAGTTGTTGATTCTAAAGATGGAATGCTAAAGGTTCAAGCTTCCATATCTGACTATATGGCAATAAAGAAAGAACTTACTCTTTCGGCGGAAGAGAAGGTTTTTTTAAATAACAATAACCGATTAAGGTCAGTTGGTACAAATTCTGGCTATATTAGTTCTAAATATATCGAAGAAGTGATAACTTTTACTGTTTATCCCAAGAAAAAGTAATAATATTACATATTGAAGGTTCTCTCTTCAGGATGGCGTTGTAAATAATCAAAGATGACTTTTCCCATTTCAGATACAGACTCCTTTTTTTTGATTGCAGAAAAAAGGTTATGACCAAAACGAAAATTATTACAAAAATATCCAAAGAATCTTAATGACCGCAATGTCTGAATTTTTGATGGTAAAAATTGATGTATCTTCTCTATGAAAATCTCGGTACATTCTGCCAAATCAATAATTAAGTTGTTTTTACCGTTAATTCTATTATCAATTTGACCAAATATCCATGGTTTAACCGCTGCTGCTCGTCCAATCATTATTTTATTATTAAAATCTCTTATTAAATCAACAGCCTCAGTTGTTTCAGATATATCTCCGTTATAAATTAGCTGAATAGGTGATTGGTTTTTGATTTCAGTAAAGAGCTTTCTTGATGCCGTGTGCCTGAAGCCTTCGTGAGCATTTCTAGGGTGAAGCGTTACATAGTCAATACCGTAATCATTAAAAAGTTTAAGATATTTTATGACAAATTCAGCTGAGCTCTCGGTAATACCAGCCCTCATTTTTACTGATACACGGCAGTCGCAACTGTCTCTAACTCCTTGAACAATTTTCGCAACATTATCATAATCTTTTAACAAATATGATCCGGCACCACGCTTTCTAATATCAGGAGCCGAACAGCCCATGTTTATATCTATTGAATACGGGTTCTGTTTTAGAAGTTCTTTTGCAGCCCGGGCCATTATTTGCGCATTAGTCCCTAAAAGTTGGAAACCTACTGGATGATCGAAATCGTGAATAATAGTTTTGCTCTGATTAAACTGTCCACCGTTAAGTAGGGCAGCTGAGCTTATCATTTCTGTATGCAGCATTACTTTTGAAGAAAATTTACGTATTAGATATCTTAGTGCAGGTGTAGTTATCTCGGCCAATGGGGCACAGAAAAGTTCGGGTATCATTTATCCAGGATGAATTCTAATGGTTTGTTGTCAAGATTGATTTTATACATATAAATCAACCCATTGTTATCACAATAAATTTCCATAACGAATAATGGTGATTTGTGATCAGTTCTTGTGAAAATTTGTATTTTATTGACTGTGATATTTTCACCTGTATTCATTATTGTTAAATTTGGGGTTATAAGAACTTTCATTTTGAATAATTTTTTTGAATTACTAGAGGGGTCATAGATCGTATATTCAGAATTTCTGTTATTAAACTTTGATATTACGGCATCTGAAACAATCTTGTTTGTGCCAAATATAAGATCTGGGTGAAGTCTTAATTTTAAATTGATGTCCAGCCCTGTTACACTAATAATGTTGTCTGATACCCTGGCGTATATATATGAACGATTTATTTTTTTGTTATCAATAATAGTTGAATTTGATGAGAAACTAACAGGCGAATACTCTGTTGTTTCTTTGACTGTTTCGCTTGAAATAATTATCAAAGACTCAGAATTAAGTTTAAGTTTGGAGTTTGTCGTTATTATGCCGTCTTTAAGGTTACGGGTAACAGTTGTTTTGCCAATTGGGTTGTTTTCTGAGTAAATAGTGTAATTCCATCTTCCATACTGAGATATACATAAAGCTTTGAATGGAGAAAATAATATAATAAATAAGATTAAAATTCTCATTACAAAATGTCTTCGAGCCTATTTGTTTCTAATAGAGTTTTTTTAAATTTAATTTTTATCAGGGGTTTTGCTGTGTTTCCGCAAATAGACCCAATAGGAGTAATAGGGAAGGAATTATAAAATTTTTTATCTATTCTTTTTGTAGATATAAAAAACAATCCGCAATAGTAATTACCATTAAGCAAGATTTTGATCATATCTTTATCATTATTGTCAAAATTGCTTATATTTGGGAAAAGGTCGTTCATATCAATTTCGCAAGCGTTATTTGACTGAATAATATCCTTCACTATTTTTATTAAAGAATAGCCGGCAGGTACGATATAATAGGGGTTATAGCCTTTAAAAATTATATCGTTCAGTTCCTGGTTTTCCAATCTGTTCAGCAAACATGACTTTGGAATACGTGAAAGGTTGCCAGTATCTGTTGATTTTACCTTAAAATCATCTGCAAATACGCTTCCTGTGTAATAAATGGTTGAATCTGAAACAGGGTTTAGGTTATTTAAAAAACAACTTTCTGCGGTTTCACCATATGCGGATAAGTTCAGGGATATATGTTTTTTCCGGTTTTTCTGAAAAAAACCACCTGCTTGTAATAATCCCGCACTACTGGCAATTCTATTGATGATTCCGAAAATGGAAGAAACAGAATCTTCGGGTGTTTTTTCGGGAAAAGACAGAGTAGTAAAAATAAATCTTGGAATTGCATTTACGCTATTTAAATTAAAAATCAATAATGATAAATAATATTCTATTAATGTTTTATATATTTGTTTGTCTTTTTTATACTCTGGCATTTGGCATATGTCAAGAGAAGTCGTTATGCCATATTTTTGATGAGAAATCAAAAAATATGATATATTTTTTTGGGTTACTTTTTTTAACTTTGTATCGGGAGAAATTCCGTAATAAGCCAAAGCAGTAAAAATATTTGTGAAATAGTTTTTATCCTTTGCAGCCACGATTAATCCTTTAACTGGCAAGCAGCAAGAATGCGTTTTTTACATTTATCATATCCGTAAAGCCGCATTGTTTCTGCAAGATCAGGCCCGTGAATTGATCCAGTAATTAATGCCCTGCATGGCATAAAAAGATTCTTTCCGGTAGCTCCAGTCATTTCTTTGACCAAATTTATATAATCTGAATGATAATTCTGTTCTGTTAATACAGAATCAAATAACTCTTTTGATGCAGCAATAATTTTAACTCCATTTTCGGATTTCAATAATTCTCTAACTTCGGATGAATAATCAATTGTTTCTGAAAAAAAATGGGAAATTTGATCGTTGATATCCCCAAGCAGCTCGCAATAGGGTTTTAAAAAGGTAATGATTTCTATAATATGATTTTGATCCATATTTTCTAACGAATACTCTTTCTCTAAATATGGGCGCATTTTGTTAAACAGTTCGTTGTTTTCAAGAGTGCGTATATAGTTACCGTTCATCCATTTCAATTTTTTAAAATCAAAAACGGCAGAACTGGCAGCAATTTTATTTAATTCAAATTGTTTAACAATTTCGTTTAAGGAAATGATTTCTTCTTCGTTTTCAGCAGCCCATCCAAGCATTGAGATATAATTAACAAGTGCTTCTGGCAAATAACCTTCTTCGCGATATATATTAACAGATGTGATGCCATGACGCTTGCTTAATTTTTTCCGGTCATTCCCCATTACAAGAGGCATATGCGCGTAAAGTGGCAGTTCAAATTTAAGTGCTTTTGCAATCAGTATCTGTTTTGGTGTATTTGAAAGATGGTCCTCCCCTCTTACTACGTGTGAAATTTTCATCAGCGAATCGTCAATAACTACTATATAGTTGTAAACCGGTATTTGATCAGATCTAACTATGATAAAGTCACCACCAATATTGGAACTGTTAAATGAGATATCACCTTTGATAATATCGTTGAAAGTTATATCAATATCTGAATCAACTTTGAATCGAACAGTTGGCTTTCGACCTTCATCAAGAAATGCCTGCTTTTGCTCTTTTGACAGATTGCGGCATTTTCCGTTATAAGTTTCGTTTCGGCCTGTTTTTTGAGCTTCTTCACGCATATTGTCGATCTCTTCCGGTGTGCAAAAGCAGTGGTAAGCCTTACCTTCATTTAGCAATTTTTCTGTATATTTTTGATAAATATCGAATCTTTCAGATTGTCGATACGGACCATAGTTGCCCCCAATATCGGGACCTTCTGTCCATTCGATTCCCAGCCATTTAAGGTCATTGATAATGGAATTTTCCGATTCAATACTGCTTCTTTCCATATCAGTGTCTTCGATTCGAAGTACAAAGTCGGCTTGATTCTTTAATGCTAAAAGGTTGTTGATTATAGCTGTACGTGCATTGCCAATATGTAAAAAACCTGTTGGACTTGGAGCAAAACGAAGTCTCATAGTAATCCTCGTAAGTTAGTATTCGTATAAATTGGTAGACATTTTGTTGTTAACGATTTCACCGCTATCTTTTTTTATTTTTCTAACAAGTTTTTGTATCTTGTCTACCGTTTCATCTGTAAAGAGAACCTTTTTGCATCTTTCACATTGATACGCGGGAATATCTTCCAAAATAAATGTAAAATGGTCTTCTGATGTGCTATAGGAGCTTTTTCCGGGTATTAAAACTCCTCCGCAGTGGCTGCAATTCACAATTGTTCTCCATAATAAGAAAATAGTTCCTTGTATATTTATCAAGGAATTTGCTGCAAAACATAATTTTATAAAATAAAACTTTGAAATAGTTCTATTTATTGTAAATTTAAACAATTTTTAAGCCAGAATAGAGATATTTGATCTTCTTGTCACTCGAAAACGTACATAAATAACGATTTGAAGACAGTGTTACTTATGGCTTTATTCAAGTAATTGTCCGCAAGTTTCTGTTATGGGTGATCAACATAGGCAACCTTATCAATAAATGTATTATTAAAAAATACCTAAAAATAGATATCACCTGCGAAATAAATAAAATCTTTTTTGTGATGGCGTCCCATAAGACCTTCGTCATCCGAAAATTTATGAAATATCCAGTATCCGGTTTTAATAACATACATATTTTCGGGCTTCAGACCCAATTCAAATTGTGAACCAAGATCGTTATCCTCCAGAGTATAAATAGAACAATTCATGATGTAGGCTTTTTTCTCGGCGAATTTTAACTGTATTTCACTTATAAACCGATTTCTATACTTTTTTTGATCCATTGTGTTTGAATGGTCAATTACAATATTTTGATTATATTCAAAATTTATCAAAAAAGTATTTCCAGGCCAGTCTTTCACGATCTCGAAGCCGGTAGTGTAGTCAAGTAGAGGGGATTCCTCATATCCATTGCCGCCATCTGCAATGTCTGAAGCCATTTCTGAATCTTTAACAGCAAAAAATTTGCCTTTATTATAATATGCAAGCTCACCTTTGAGATTGATGTCCCAGATAAGGTTTGCCATAAAGTCCATTCCGCCCATGGTAACCTGTTTGTATTCGGCAGTTATCGCGGTTTGACCGGCATCATCTTTTAAAGTATAAGTAGGTGAATGATCATATCCGCGATAATACATAAGGTGTCCCTGGAAAGTCTGCAGATGTAATCCGGCACGAGCCCCGTAAGAAGCCTGACTCAATGATGCTTCGGGTTGTTCTTCACCGTAAAAAGCTCCATCAAGAACTTCGACAGCATTAAAAAAGTTAGCACTATTTTCGTGCATAAAGGCTGAAGAAAACTCATTGTCAGCTTCAAAAACAGGATTGATTAGACCGTCTACGGAGAAATAGCGTGAAAAGAAAAGTGTTGGATATATTGCGTAAATACCTTTTTTTCTTTTTATAGCATTATTCATAAGATGGAAAGAGTAATCTTGTGGATTAATAATGTCAACAGGATTGAAAAATTCCGTGTAACCCCATTTTGTGATGATTTTTCCCGCTCTGAGAGAAAAAGAGTCGAATACTGAAAGATGGAAATCCTGGTTAATAAAAGCTTCTCGAATGAAAATATCTTTCTGTTTTTTCTGATTTTCAGAATTAATGAAACTGCTATTAATCGAAGTATTCTCGGCATTATAGGCTGGACCAAATAGTGATCTTATTGCTGATGACCCCTGTGCGGTATCATAATCAGCCTGTATATCTACCACAACAGTTGTCTTGTTCATTGCTTTTTGAAAAACTAGGTTTGAATTTATGGCATTTCGACAGAATTCTGAATCAGATGAATTGAATCCTGAATAAAATTCAAGCGAACCACGAAGTGGAACTTCGGCATGAAGAGTGAAAATGGTAAATAGAGCCAAAATAGCGAAGATGAGTAGTTTTTTCATTGATTTAACCTTTTAAAAGCTGATATTAAGTAAAGAGTTAATCCTGTGACTATTTTCTTATTAAAAGATTGGTAACCGGTTAAATACTGAGAATTAACTGAATTTATGGATTGTTTTGTGTTTATATGCAGAATACACAAACAATCGTCTCAGTTATGTGTAGTTGGTTACTCATAGTCATGGAATATACTCTTTTATTATCGGAAATAGACAAAAATAACTGTAGAATTGCTCTTGTCAAGATGCCTGTATGAATACATATAAACAATTAACACGGCTTTTCAATTTTTTATGTTAATTAGTAAATTGAAAAAAATACTGATTATTAGTTTACATGAAAAATCAGGATAATAATCATAGTGGTTGCAATATTTGCTTAATTTTATTAGTCTTTTTATAAGTAATTTATCAACCAGGTTGCATCTGTTAATTCAGAATGGCTGGAATATAATATGTTTAGGAGGAGTTAGGTGAAGTTATCTGTTTTTATTCATGATTATTTAAACGGTACAGTTCTTGAGCCGGTTACTAAGCTTGAATTGCTTGGGTATAATATTTTTAATCTTTTGCTTTTTGCAGTTGTTTTTATCGCTCTATTTTTCTTTTTTACAATATTAAGAAAAATTATTCTTATCAGAATTTCGGTAATATCCTCTAAGTCTGATTCTGTGTTTAGTAAAACAGTTGTGCAGATTATACGTGATATAAAATATCTTTTTTATGTAATATTAGCTCTCTACCTGTCTTCTCGAATGGTTGTGCTTGGTGAAAACTTTAACAATATAGTACGTATTTCGTTTGTTGTCATAATGATTTATGAGATAGTATTATTTGTACAAAATATTAGCATGTATGCTATTCAAAGCTATTGGGGGTCTGCTGACGCAGAAGAGAACGAAAATGCGACAGCTGTTAATGCTATCTCCTTGATTACCAGAATCACTCTTTGGGTGGTTGGTGTAATAATTCTTTTGTCTAATCTCGGTATCGAGATATCCGCACTTGTTGCATCTCTTGGGGTTTCGTCTATAGCCATTGCATTTGCTTTGCAAAGTATTTTGGCTGATATTTTCAGTTCATTTTCCATATATTTCGATCAGCCCTTTAAAGTTGGTGATTTTATAATTGTTGGAACCGATATGGGGGTTGTTAAAAAAATAGGGATTAAGACAACCAGGTTGCAAACATTGCAAGGGCAGCTGCTTGTAATTCCAAATCATGAGTTGACTAATACCCGTATAAACAATTATAAACAGATGGAATCACGACGTGTCGTGTTTGAAGTGGGAGTTGTTTACGGTACTCCTGTGGAAAAATTAAGAAAGATTCCGCAATTCATAAAGGACATTATAGATGCGCAGGATTTAACGGATTTTGATCGCTCACATTTTAGCGCGATTGGAAGTCATAGCCTTAATTTTGAAACGGTCTATTATGTAAGAAGCAATGATTTCGCTATTTATCGTGATGTTCACCAAGCAATATGTTTGGGTATTTATGAAAAATTTGAAGCTGAGGGGCTGGATTTTGCTTTCCCAACTCAAACAATAATTATGGAGAAATAGAGAAATTTGTTATTATACGGTGTCATCCACAATTTCATAGAATCAGGGATGACACCGGGTATTTGCTTATCATTCAAAAAGGATTTTCGTCTTTGTACAGCATACCCGCGGGTCTGTTGAAATCTATCTCGTCTACACCAAGAAGCTTTGTAGCCGAAAAAAGAGCCTTGCCGGTGTGCCCAAATGCAACGCCAGCATGGTGCGGGAATTGCTTTGCAATTAATACATGTCTGTAGAATCGCCCCATCTCTTTTATCGCGAAAACGGCAATCGAACCAAAAGATTGCGGATCAATGTTTAGAATCTCCCCGTTTGCGACATATGCCCTGAGTTTGGTATCAGCTGTTGATTGCAGCCTGAAAATTGTAACATCTCCGGGGCGGATGCTGCCTTCAAGTGTTCCTCGTGTGATATCCGGTTCTTTTCCCGGTTCTAGTAGTGAATGCATAATTTTCTGGAACTTTATTTCACAGTTTCCCATGCATTCCGAGGAGGTATTTCCGCAATGGAATCCCATGAAAAGATCGTTTATTGTGTAATCTTTAACAATTTTTTTGTTTGCATCAAACATGTCAACAGGTACTGAATTGTTTATGTCAAGTAGTGTCGCGGGTGTCATTGTAGCACAGGTAATCATGTATTCGGTTACCGCTCCGTAAATATCGACTTCACATGCTACTGGAATGCCTCTTGTGGCAAGTCTGGAGTTTACGTAGCATGGAACAAAACCAAAATAACTTTCAAAAGCGGGCCAGCATTTATTAGCAAATACTCCATATTTGCTTGCACCCAGATTATTGTTGTAAAAATCCATAAGAGCTACTTCATATTGAGCAAGTTTCTCTAGAAGATCGGGGTAGTTATTCCCCGTTTTTAGCTCTGATTCCATCTCTGATTTTATTGTTTTAATGCGTGGATCACCAGCTGCTTTATTATATATATCGTAAAGATCAAGCTCGGAATTTTCCATGATTTCGATACCAAGATCAAAAAGGGCTTTTATCGGAGCATTGCATGCGTAAAAGTTGTGAGGTCTTGGGCCAAAAGAGAAAACTTTCAGATTAGAAACACCCAGAATTACGCGTGCTACCGGATAAAACTCCTTGATCATATTAGCGATTTCTTGAGCTGTTCCAACGGGATATTCAGGGATGTATGGGCGAATTTGTCTTAGAGAAGCGCTTATGGAAGCGTTTAGCATACCGCAATATGCATCACCACGGCCGTCCAGAAGCCCTGAGGCGGCCTCTTCGGCAGCAGCGCAGAACATTACAGGGCCTTCAAACTTTTGTGCCAGTATGGAAAGAGGGCCTTCAGGGCCGAAATTACCCAAAAAAATTACAAGAGAATTAATTTTTAAATCTTTGGCCTCTTTTATCGCATTTAACGCATCTTCTTCGTTTTCGACAGTGGTTTTAAGTTCGATTAAGTCTATTCCTGAATCTTTACATGCTTTATATACATTTGATCTTCTTTTTTGTGATAATTCAATCGGAAAACAGTCCCGACTGACGGCAATTATACCCATTTTTACTGTTGGAATGTTTTGCATTTTTTATCTCCTTGATTCGAAATCGTGCAACTGTATAATAAAAGATTCTATAACTTGGATAAAAAAAGCAATAATAAATTTATATTATCCATGATCAATATTGAACAAATTAGCATGTGAGCAAATTAGTCCGTGAACGGATATGAATAATAATATTAATTAAAGGAGAGTATAATTGTCCACAAAGAAAAGTAGAATCACTGTTTTTAGTGAAGAGAAAACAAAGTGAAGAACTTCGCGTCTAAGAGGATTCGAACCTCTGACCTTTCGATTCGTAGTCGAACGCTCTATCCAGCTGAGCTATAGACGCATCATATATTAAGACTATCTGCTAAATTGCTAAAATATGGTAAAAATATTTTTTTATTTAAACAAGTCAAAATAATTGCAATCAAAGAAAAAAACAGATAAGATGTTAACAAAATGTATTGCAAAGTACTTATTATAAAAAAAACAAAAATATAAGTAGATGGTGTAAAAAAATCAATAAATGTCAGTATAACAGATATTAAAATAACAGAACATGATATTAAAAGAGATACTTTCGCATTTTTTTGATCTATTACAGAGCCTCTTTTCAAGTAAAGAGGAAAAAGCCAGCCAATAAACGGAAAAAAGGCTAAGGCAGAAAAAAGTTTTGCAACAGAAAAAAATGATGTCATTTCATAATCCGTTTTTATTCGGAGAGAGAGGGATTCGAACCCTCGGAACCTTTCAGTTCCACGATTTAGCAAACCGCTCCCTTCGGCCACTCGGGCATCTCTCCGTAAAAATTCGGAAGGTGAGAGATTCGAACTCTCGGAACTTGCGTTCAACGGTTTTCAAGACCGTCACCATCGACCACTCGGACAACCTTCCGAAAGCGAATCTAATTATACCCGCATGCTTGTCAATAAAAAAAGGCAAAAAAAATATTTTTAAAGTGATCGTACAGCAGAAACACAGATACGTGACGTAATATCGGTTTTATAGGTTAGGTATCCAAAGAAAGAGAGCCATCGGATAATGCTGAAATCGAAAAATGAAAAAAACATAAGCTCATTTCGGTAGTTTAGATCTGTAGAAACCATATAATCGATCGCAATACTGTCTACAAAGAATGTTCTTTGTTTGCAATTAATAATTTTTTTGATAGTTGATCGATTATTTTGCATGTGTGCAGCTATTGAGGGCATTGAAGGAAAAAATTGTGACCAAGAACATTTGTTCCAGAAAGAATCAAAAAGCGTACCGTTTAACGTCTCTTTATTAAAATCCTCAATGTGATATTGATTATTAATATATTTAATAACTCCGGATTGTTTAAGCATAATAAGCATTTGAAGAATATGGACTCTAAAAAAATCTTGTTCGATGCCCGAGTTATCAAAAAAATATTTTGAGTGTGACATAACAATATAATCAACAAAATCTTTAGATGTAGTCCCGTCTGCATTGCATGATGGATTGTGAGTTTTGATTTCGTCTATCAGCAAATATGCCATTTGGCAGGCTGTTGTGAGCTGTTTGTGGCCGTGTACGAGAGTATGATTGTTAAAAAATATATTTTTGCAGGATAATCTGTCCTCTTTGATAAATTGCAAACTTTTCTGTCGGTTGTATGGTTGTTGTTGCATTAGGACAGGTTTCTCCTTAAAAAAAAGTCAGATTAATTGGAACAACATCTCCAGTGGGAGATGTTGATATAGGTTCTGTAAGCGATAAAACACATATCTATTAAAATTAATTTAAAGTCAATAAGAAAAAAAAATTTTAAAAAAAATTCTTTTATTTAGTTATATATGATATGAAAGAAAAAAAAATTTATCCAATTCAAAAATGTAAAAACGGACATAATGTCCGGGACTTATCAGATGTTGAGCTATTATCGATAGCGATAGGCGCCGGTTGTAAGGGTGAATCTGTATATTCAATAGCATCACGTATATATTACGAGCTATCAGGGCTTAGAGGAATATATGGAGCAGGTGTACACAAGCTTTCTCAAATAAAAGGACTAGGAGAGATAAAATCGATTCGTATTCTTTCGGCTCTTGAAATGGGACGTCGTATTGTATCAAGGGAGGTTGAGACTCAAGAGTTGAATAATCCGGAGCGTGTATGGAGAAATGTGCTTTCTGATATTACCGGGCTTGATCACGAAATATTTATAGTTATAGTTCTAAACAGTAAAAACAGGATACTTAAAAAAAGTATTGTCAGTTGTGGAACTGTATCTGAAACAATCGTGCATCCCAGAGAAGTTTTTAGAGCTGCAATAAAAGAAAACGGGTCATCAATTATTATATGTCATAATCATCCGTCTGGTAATCTTGAGCCTTCTAAAAATGACATAAACATTACTGAGAGACTAGTTAAAGCATCCAAAATTATTGGAATTGATATTCTTGACCATCTTATTGTTACGGAAGAGAGCTATTGCAGTCTTCGTGAAACCGGTTATATCGATTAGTATAACCGGTTCTATTGATTATAGTGGAGAACTAAAAATAAACAAACATATTAATTGAAAAGTTTAGTTGGAGTCAAAATCCAAAGTAGCGAAATAGTCATCCAGAGTTTCAGCTCTGCGAATAAGCTTTACGCGTTTATCTTTTTGCATTAGCAGCTCTGCTGAACGAAGTTTTCCGTTGTAATTAAAACCCATAGCGTGTCCATGAGCTCCTGTATCGTGTATTACAACAATATCGCCTGTTTGAATTCGTGGAAGAGGGCGTTCAATTGCAAATTTATCATTGTTTTCGCATAGTGATCCGGCAATATCATAAACGTGGTCCTTTGGCTCACCTTCGCGTCCCATAACGGTAATATGGTGGTATGCTCCGTATAGTGCAGGTCGCATCAGATTGGCCATACAAGCGTCAATACCAATGTAATTGCGGTATATCTCTTTCTTGTGTATTGCTCGTGTAACCAGGTAACCGTATGGCCCAGTAATCATTCTTCCGTTTTCCATAAAAAGTTTAACGGGATTCATGGAGTTGTCGGTGATAAATTTACGGAAAAGATCCTTGATTGATGAGGCGATATGTTCAAGATTAACGATCTTGTCTTCAGGTTTATATGGTATGCCAATACCCCCGCCAATATTTATAAATTCAATATTAATATCCAACTCATTCTTAAGTTCTACACATAGCTCAAGAAGCATTTTTGCAGTTTCAGCAAAATATACCTCGTTTAGCTCGTTAGATGCAATCATGGTGTGAAGACCAAAACGTTTAACTCCTTTTTGTTTAAGCAAACTATAGCCTTCAAAAAGCTGGTCTCTTGTAAAGCCGTATTTTGATTCCTCAGGAGAACCAATTATAGAGTTGCCGTCTCTTAGTGGTCCAGGGTTATATCTGAAGCAGATAAGTTCTGGCAGTGATGCATGTTCTTCAAGAAAAGAAATATGTGAGATATCGTCAAGATTTATTATTGCTCCAAGTTCGATAGCGTGTCTATATTCAGAGGCAGGGGTATTGTTAGATGAGAACATAATTTCTTCGCCCACAATACCGGCTTTTTCCGCAAGAATCAACTCGGGCAGAGAGCTGCAATCTGCTCCAAGACCACATGATTTTAGAAGCGCAAGAATATGATTATTAGGAGTGGCTTTTACTGCAAAAAATTCTTTAAAACCGTAAAAAGAACCAAAAATTCTGTTCAATTTAATTGCATTGGTTTTTATAGCTTCGGCATCGTAAATATGAAAAGGAGTGGGGTGCTTTTTGATTATTTCTTCAATTTCCTGTTTATTGAAAGGGAGTGTTTTACTCATTATTAATTTTCCTGTTGTTAATTTATTGAAAGTTATTTTGTCCACTAATCATGAAAAAAACAGTAAGACCAAGAGCTCCAGTTACAATGGCCATATCTGCAATATTGAAGGCGGGCCACATAAAAAAATCTTCAAATCCTATGTAGATAAAGTCGACAACACCTGGTTTCCCGAGAGCACGATCCAGAATGTTCCCAATTGCTCCTGAAAAGACAAGACCCATTGAAAGGCTGAAAAGGGAATTTGAAAGGCGGTTGTGCACTGTTTCGATAATATAAAAAGCAAGAAGCACAAAAAAAACCACAATCGAAAGCATCAGAAAAATAAATTGATATCCTTGAGCAATACCAAAAATACCACCTCGATTGTAAATTTTAATAATTTGGAAAAAACCACCCAAGAATTTTATCCGCTCGCCTTCAAGAAAATTCAGATCAACAAAATGCTTTGTGATAAAATCTGCACAAAGTACAACCGCAAAAATTATCAACGCATAAACGTGATTTCTCATCATTTTTCTCCAAAGTACGGTTTATTCAAAACTATATCTCTTAACAGCTTTTAATTACAGCTGTACATCTTGAACAAAGTTCAGGATGTTCGGCGTCTTCTCCAATATTTTCAAAGTAGTTCCAACATCTGACACATTTTTTACCATCAAATCTTTCAATTTTTATCTTACAGCTATCCATTTCGTAAAAGTTACTGTCTTTATCTTGAGCAAGAGTTATCTTTGCAACCTGCAGGAAGCCTTGCATATCTTCTGCTTTTGCGTGTGCAATATTCTTGTCGTCATCCGAGTTCATTACAATAGTAACTGATGCTTCTTGAGATTTGGAGATTATTTTTTCGTTACGTGCACGTTCCAGTGCTTTGAGAAGATCTTTTTTGACTCTCACAATGACACCGAAACTCTGCTCTATTCCGCTATTGTTATATTCTTCGGGTAATGAATAGTAGTTTTGTGTATGAATGCTTCCTTCTTTACCGATAAAGTCCCATATCTCTTCGCTTGTAAAAGCTAAAACAGGAGCAGAAAGGGTAAGCAATGTTTTAAATATTTCGTTTATTGCTGTTTGGGTAGACCTTCGTTTCTTTGCATTACGTTGTTCGATGTAAAGAATATCTTTTGATACATCGAAATATAGTGATGATAACTCAACAGCACAAAAGTTGAGTATGCGTCTGTATACAAGATGAAATTCAAATTTTTCGTAAGAATTTATCACTTGCTGTTGAAGTTGGTAGAGTTTGAACAAAATCCATTTATCCATATCAGCGAGTTCTTTGTAGGGTACTGTATCTTTTTCTTCATTGAAATCTGAAAGGTTTCCAATAAGAAATTTGAATGAGTTACGTATTTTCCTGTAAGAGTCGGCAACCTGTTTGAGCATGTCGTGACCTATTTTAAGATCATTACGATAATCTTCAGATGTCACCCAGAGTCTCAGTATATCCGCGCCATATTTCTTAATAATATCTTCAGGCGGTATTACATTGCCCATTGATTTACTCATTGCTTTGCCGTTTTCATCCAGTATGAATCCATGGGTCAAAACGGTATCGTATGGAGCTCTTCCCTTTAAAGCAAGGGCAGGCCATAGAGATGATTGAAACCAGCCACGATGCTGATCACTTCCTTCAAGATAAAGGTCAGCTGGCCAACGTAATCCTTCACGGTAAGGGCTCTCTAAAACGGCAAAGTGTGAGACTCCTGAATCGAACCAAACATCAAGTATGTCGTTTTCTTTTACAAAGGAGGTGCTTCCGCATTTACATTTTGTTCCTTCCGGTATTAGCTCGTTAATATCTTTGGTATACCATATATCGATACCTTCTGATTTGGCAAGTGACGAAAAATGCATAAGTGATTCGGTAGAAGTCATGTTTGCTCCACATTCAGTGCAGGAAAATGAAGGTATTGGCACCCCCCACGAACGTTGGCGTGATAAACACCAGTCAGGGCGCTGTTCTACCATTGAACGGAACCTGGATTCTCCCCATGAAGGAACCCAGTTTGTGTCTTGAACTACCTTGGAAGCTTTTTTTCTCAGATCATGAGTGTCTATTCCCAGAAACCACTGTTCGGTTGCTCTAAAGATCAGAGGTTTTTTACAACGCCAGCAGTGAGGGTATGAGTGTTCTATCTGATTCTGCTCTATAAGTGTATTGTTGCCCTTGATTATTTCGATAACCTTGTCATTTGCATCCCAGACAAGAACACCTTTCATATCGGAATACTCATCAGTGAATCGCCCTTGGTGGTCTACAGGACAGAAAACGTCCAGTCCGTGTTGTATGCCAATATGATAGTCTTCCGCGCCATGTCCCGGCGCAGTGTGAACAATACCAGTACCCTGTTCAAGAGTAACATGATGCCCAAAGATAACTTTCGATTCGCGTTTTATAAAAGGGTGGTGTACAACAAGTTTTTCTATTTGAGATCTGCTGATACTGAAAGATTCAGAATGTTTTTTGCCCGTAACAGATTCAAATTGTTCAATTAATCCATCGGCCAGTAAAAGAAACTCCTCTTTAAACTTGTAAAGTGAATATGGGAAGTCAGGATGAAAACATACGGCAAGGTTCGCCGGTAAAGTCCATGGTGTAGTTGTCCATATAACTACATGGCACTTATCAGAGTTAACTCCTTCTATGCCGATGCTGGAAGCATCAATTGCAAATTTAACGAAGATGGATTTGGAAGTGTGCATCTCATATTCTACTTCCGCCTCGGCAAGAGCGGTTTCGCAGCTTGGGCACCAGTAGATTGGTTTTTTTCCTTTAAAGATATAGCCCTGTTCAAAAAGTTCAGCAAATTTCTGTGTTATTGTTGCTTCGTAATCTTTGGTCATTGTCTTGTATGGATTTTTATAATCTGCAAAAACACCAAGTCTTTTGAATTCGTCCCGCTGGATGTTAATAAATTCGGTTGCGTAATCACGGCAAAGATTACGGATTGCAATCTTTTCCATATCGCGGGCTTTATCTCCTAATTTTTGTGTTACCTTGAGTTCGATAGGAAGACCATGGCAATCCCAACCGGGAATATAGGGAGTTTTGAACCCCATCATGGTTTTGTGTTTGATTATTACGTCCTTTAATATTTTATTGAGGGCGTGCCCCATATGAATGTGTCCGTTTGCATAAGGAGGGCCATCGTGCAGAATGAAGAGCTTGTTGTCGGATCGTTCAGAAAGAATTTTGTTATAAATATCGGCTTTCGCCCATTTTTTTAATATTTCCGGTTCACGTTGAGGCAGGTTCGCGCGCATCGGAAAGTCGGTTTCGGGTAAATTTACGGTTTTTGAATAATCCATATGAGCCTCACATTCTGTTAAAGTTTGCATTAAAAACTTTTCTACAGGTGTTATTTGTCAACCAGTTTTTATGAGTCGCCGTCATTGAAAATTTTTTCAGGTAGTAAATATATGAAGACTATTATTGCCTGTTTTTTCCTGTTTAGGTAAGAATGAAAGGATTTATAATAGGGAACTTCGAAAAATTACTATGTTCCAGAGGGCAACCTAGTTGAAAAGTAAATTCTAGAGGTTGCCAATAGTTGAAATTGAATTATCAAGGCGACACGTATAAAGTGTCAGCATAAAAAGGAATTGATTAATGAGAAAACTAAGACATGATGAAATAGTAGCATTTCAGAAAATTCAGTCTGATAAAAATAGGCGATTTCCTGTTTCTGCTGTTTTGGAGAACATCCGCAGTTTGCATAATGTAGGTTCCATGTTCCGTACGGCTGATGGCGCAGGATTAAACAAACTTTATCTTTGCGGTTTTACTGGAGCTCCGCCTCGTCCTGAAATTGAGAAAAGTGCTTTGGGAAGCACTGATTATGTAAACTGGGAACGGCAAGAGGAGACATTAACTTTGATACGGCAACTTAAATCCATGGGTGAACAGATTGTTGTATTTGAACATTGTGAACAGGCGAAGAGTTATAATCGGATCGAGTACCGATACCCCTGTGTGCTTGTTTTCGGAAACGAAGTGAATGGAGTATCGTCTGAAGTATGCGCTTTGGCGGACGAGACTGTGCTTATTCCAATGTATGGCAGTAAACAGTCGCTTAATGTTTCAGTATCGTTTGGTATAGGAGTTTACAATGCTATCGCATCTTTGTCCTGATTTCTGGAGCGGCTATGCCGTTTAAAATATAATAAAAAATTTTTTCGTATTCCCCGTGGGGTTTTTAGCTTGTGCTAAAAGCTTATTGTTCTGATAAGAGCAACCTGCAAGGACAAGTCCCGCTGCTCACTCGTCCAGCACCACTTTGGAAACACAAAGTGGTGCTGGACTGCTCGCATATGCGCCTGGTTATAACGTTAATTATTAGAGATTATCAATAGACAATTTACCGAATTTAGAATCTTTTTGCACGTTGATGGCAATATGGATACTTGCCATTTTTTTCGTAATATCGTCTATGGTAATCTTCGGCAGGATAAAAATCTTTGGCAGGAAGTATACTGGTAATCGCGTCTATTCCATTGTTTCTTAATATATTAATTAAGGTTTCGGCAACGACTTTTTGTTTATCATCAGTATAAAAAATTGCAGACATGTATTGCTCGCCAATGTCTGGCCCCTGACCATCTTTTTGTGAGGGGTCGTGTATCTCAAAAAAAAGCTCTGCAAGTTTATTGTAGCTGATTTTTGATGGGTCGTATATGATTTCGACTGCTTCAACATGCCCTGTTTTACCCGAACAAACCTCTTCGTAGGTGGGTTTATCTGTTTTGCCACCTGTGTATCCCGGCATTGTCGAAACAACACCTTCAATATTCAGGAAATGGTATTCAATGCCCCAAAAACAGCCACCTGCAAAGATCGCCCTCTCGTAATTCTTGCTGGAATCAGATGTTTTTCCTTTAGTTATTGCCAGATTGTTATCACTTATCTCTTTCAGTGGAATAAACTTCATGGATATTGAATTTACACAATGCCTTACGTTTTTGCTGGTAAAGCCCTCCCCTTTAAAGATATGTCCAAGATGCCCACCGCAATTAGCACATACTATTTCAGTTCGCATGCCATCTTTGTCAGCAATTTCCTGGACTGCGCCTTCTATTTGATCGTCAAAGGAGGGCCAGCCACAGTCTGATTTGAATTTTGCCGTTGATTGGTATAATGGATTATCACATTGTTTGCAAACATATATTCCTGGTTCATTAAGATATGTATATTCACCTGTAAACGGAGGCTCTGTTCCTTTTCCAATTATAACATACTTTTCAGCTTCGGTCAGTTTTTTCATTTTGTACATCCCTTTAAGCGGCATAGCCGTTCCTAAAATGGTAATTTTAGAAGTTTCCTGTTAGTACTTAGCCTGGTATTCTTTTGTGTGTAATACAGGGATTAAGTTACAAAAAGGCAATGGGGTAAAGGTGACAATTTATAATGAATAAACTGGAAAGGATTTAATATTACAAACAAAGTTTTAATGCTGAATATTGCGATATTAATTATAAAATTAAAAATATCAATGAATTACATGACGGGTTCTGTGATAAAGGAATATAATTTACAAATTAAAATATCGCTGTTCCATCCTGTTTTATGTGAAATTCGGTTTTGCATCCCGGGCATATATAGTCGCCAGGACGATAAACCCTTACTAATGCACTGCATGTGGCACATTCTATTACAAGTGGAGAAGGGAAGTCCAGGATGTCTTGACTGTCTATATTAATTACAGGTTCCTCGGAACGAACAAGATCTTGGTCACGGTACGATGGAGCGGGTGATTGTTTGAAAAGAGATCCCTTGATTGCTTCAATCGCCTGATTCTTATCAGGATAAACCGCAATAAACTTGGCAATTTTTAATATTGAAAAAAGAGATGTTATTTCCCGGTTGATTCCGCATAAGACCAGAGTTCCTCCTTCCTTGTTCATTTTGCTACTCCATAAAAGCAGAAAACTGATTCCGTATGAGGTTACAAATGTCATCTGTTTGCAATCTAGTATTACTCTTTTCTTGCCGTTTGCAATCAGGGAATTGAGGTTTGCTTCCAGTGCTACGGCTGTTTCTCCATTTAGTTTCCCTTCTATATCAATTGTGATTATATGTTCATTGGTAATCGCGCTCATGATATCAGTTTCCTCTTTTTTTTATAGGTATTGCATCAAGAATTACCGGTTCGACTCCGGACTGTAACGGTCGTACGTCTCTGCGAAAATTTGACTTATTCATGTCAGGAGCCGGGCTTAAATCCGGTTGCAAGGCTGATTCACAAATAATGTTTGATGAATTTGTCTGTTTGCATCTTAATACTGTATAAAGCAAAACAGCAATTAACGAAGCAATAATCAGAGACATCGCGAAAATAATATATTTGATATTCGTTAATCGCGTAAGCTGGTTATTGATAAAGCTGTATAATGATTTTTTGGAGTAAATTATTGCAATGACACCTTCTCCATTGTCCGAGCTTACGAATCTACGGCTGAATAATGTTCCGTTTTTGTCAATATCACTGATTATGTAATGCTTGAGTCTTTCAGTTTCCTTTTTATTAAAAGGAGGTTTGTAGTCAATAATGTAATAGTCTGATTGAAAAGTCGAGTCAAGATTGATTGATACTGGTTGGAAAATAAGATCTATATTATATACAAATTCGTCTGTGGCAATATTTCCTGACAATCTTTCCATTTCTCCGAGTTTGGAGTGTCCGAGCAGAGTACCGTCTTTAAGAGCGATAATAATATTTTTGTCCTGGTTTTTTGACGGCACGAGCAGGGTGTCTGCTATTTTTTTTATATCATTGCTGGACTTATTGTTAATTGAGTTTAAAATATTATTAATTATTTTTTCATTGTCGGTTGCTGTTTTTCTTTCTTTTGATTCTATCGCAAGACGTAAAGAATTAAGAAAATTTAGTTCATATATTTTATAAACTGATAAGCCTCCTGTTAAGAAAATAAAAAGAAGGGTAGTTATTGCGATAAATAAAGATTTTGTTTTTTTCATGACTATTTCTTCTTTACTTGGATTACTGTATATACTGTTAATAGTATCGGACATTATAATTATTTACACAAGAAAAGTTATAATATTTCCCTATTGCCGAAAATTAAAAAATTGATTGTTGCTTTATATTATCAGGCCGTTCTTTTTCAGAATATATTATTATTTTACAGTTTCCTGCAACAAAAATAGTGAATAAATCAGTAACGAAAGTTAATTTGCAGTTTAAAGAATTGATCCAAATTTCTGAGGAACGGTATCAGTATTGAAATAGAGCTCAGAGTTCTCTCTGTCGTATCTTATACCAATAGTATTGAAGAAATGCCTTAATATGGTTATCGATGGAGAAAAAATACCTGGGTAAAATGATCCAGCGGTTAAAAAGACTATACCTGATCTTTCCGGGTTTTTTTTAATTTTCTTCCAAAATAGAGGTTGTGTGCGGTCGATAAAAGCTTTCAGGTGAGAGGGAAGTGAACTGAAATATATGGGTGAGCTTATAAAAATATTTTTGCAATCTTCTAGAATTGGATAAAATTTCTGCATATCATCTTTTATTACGCATTTTCCAGAAGTGGCACACAAGCCGCAGCCATTACAGGGGGATATGCTGTATTGTGACAGATTACAGTGTATAATCTCCGGGATCTCTTTATTTACTAACGAATTAACATGGTTGTCCAGCAGTGATGAAGAAAACGATGATTCGGCCGGACTTCCATAAATTACTAAGATTTTATTGTTCAGATTCATCTTTTATACGAGCAAATATCATTCTTCCGGCAGTAGTCTGCAGAACAGAAGTAACCAGGACATCAACTTCTTCGTTCATATGACGGCGTCCGTTTTCAACTACTATCATTGTTCCGTCATCAAGGTAGCCTATTGCCTGATTTTGATCTTTGCCTTCCTTAATTAGTGCTACATGCATCTGTTCACCCGGCAAAACTATAGGCTTGAGAGAATTAGAGAGCTGGTTAATATTTAAAACGGAAACTCCGTGAAACTCGGCAACTTTGTTAAGGTTAAAATCGTTGGTAACAACCTTAGCTTTCATTACCTTGGCCAGTTTTACAAGTTTGGCATCAACTTCGTTGATATCGTAAAAATCCATATCAGAAATCTTGACTTTGATTGAGTGATCTTTTTGCATTTTATTTAAAATATCCAGCCCGCGTCGGCCTCGGTTGCGTTTGATGCTATCAGCAGAATCGGCAATCATTTGCAGTTCATTCAAAACAAAGTTTGGGATAACAAGGATGCCCTCAAGAAATCCTGTATCGCAGATATCAGCAATACGTCCGTCAATAATAACGCTTGTATCGAGGATTTTGTATGATATTGCACCATCATCTTCGCCTGATCCTGCGGGAATGATTTTGTCAAAGAAAGATATTTCTTCGTTATTTATTACAATAACCATCATTATGAAAAATCCGATTATGTGATACAGGATAGTTTTAACAAAAGGAATGAATGTAAAGTACTCTTCAAGGTTAAGCATTGAGAGACCGTTAATAACCAGCAAAGAGATTGAAAAACCGGTCAAAAGGCCGGTTATCGCAGAAATTAAAGTTCTTGTACTACAAGTATGTGATACATACTCCATAAGTATCAGAAAGGGGATCGATAAGATAAATCCGGCAGAGCCTGCGATTATTGCATGTATTGCGGATGATGAGATGAGAAAAAGGGCTGGAACAGCCGTACTAAGTACAATGAACAATAAGCGTAAAAAAAGTATCATAGAATTGCTCCTGATTAAATAAATAGGTATAGTCAAATATTCTAAATTTCTTGGAAGTGACCGGAATTTTGATCAAAGCAAAAACATCGGTAATCTATTAGTGTCAGATTACCTGATATTTTGCAATTATAAAAATTATAAGTAGAAGAAAGTTGGTGGTGTAGAAATAATCAGGCAGCTTTATGAGTTAACAGTATAAAGGTTCAATGATTCAGGACGGTTTTTAACTGTCTGACAGTGCTTCTGAAACCAGATCACCCGCTTCTTCTATGTCTACATTTTTTGTTAATGCAACTTCGTGCATAACCAGATTATAGGCGTTTTCATATAGTTTACGTTCCATGATGGAAAGTTCTTTCTCGCGCCCTCTACGAAAAAGATCACGGGCGACTTCAGCTACCTGAAATATTGAACCGCTTTTTACTTTTTCAATATTGTTTTGGTATCGTAATTTCCAATCGTTTTCTTTTATTGTCTCACCCGAGCTTAGATGGGATAGGGCTTTTTTTATCTCTGATTTGGAAATAATTTTGCGTAAACCAACCTCTTCAGCCTTATCTACAGGAATCATCACCTTCATTCCGCTATTTATTATCTGTATGATATAGTATTTCGTAGTTTGACCTAACACTTCCTTATCTTCTATTTCATCTATAAGACCCACCCCGTGCATGGGGTATACAACCTTTTCGCCTTTTTTGAACATTCAGTTCTCCCTCTGATAAACGGTATAAAAAAATTTAAGCGGGTAATAATGTAGCATTTTTGATTGAAATCCCGTTTGGTTAGCCATTATAAAAAAAATGGGTTAAAAAATCAAGATATTCATTGATGTTCATGCAATTAATTGATCAAAATGTATAATACAATGAATTATCTAAAATCTATTCCTTGTAATCATCAAAAATTGATTCCATTTTTACTCTTGCTCCACCACCGGAACCATGCGTTCCCTTTATGTAGTAAAGCTCTCCGTTACGGTATACATTTTCCGGAGGGCCATCGAAAACAGGTTTAGGCATGCCGTTATAGACATCTTTCATGTATCTCGCCCAGATTGGAGCGGCAACAACTCCTCCTGCCTGGTGTTTCCCTAGAGACAAAAATGGTTTATCATACCCCATCCATATTACAGTTACAATATCTGGAGTGAAACCGCAAAACCAGGCATCGGTCCAGTTGGAGGTTGTTCCCGTTTTCCCCGCAGCTGGAAGTGTAAATCTCTCTTCTTCGCGAATTTTTTTTCTAGCTGTTCCTTTATCAATAACTCCACGCATAAGATCGGTCATTACGAAAGCCACATCTTCAGAAACAACTTGCATCTGATTGTTGCGTTCTTTTATTGCCAGAAGATCGCCAATTTCCCTTTCAATGTTTGCTATTTCGTTACCGTCTTTATCCAGAACCAGCCTGATACCGTGTGGTATTACATCGCGCCCCTTGTTGGCATAAATGGCGTATGCCCCTGCCATTTCAAACGGGGTTAACTCGGAAGTTCCAAGAGACATCGTTGGGTTAGAGTTAAACCTGAAGGGAGGTACTTTTAAAATTCTTGATGAAAACTCAGTTATTTTTTCCGGGCCAACCATATCATAGATTCGTACGGCAATAATGTTTATTGATTGAGCCAGTGCATGTTTAATGTTTACGAGACCTGAGTAGGTGCCGCCATAATTACCAGGAGCCCATGTAGTGCCGTGAGAGTCGATGTTTACGAGAGGCGCATCTGATATTGTAGTCCCGCTGGTTATAATATGGGAATCGATACCGGCACCATAGACAAAGGGCTTAAAGGAAGAACCTGGTTGTCTACGGGCAGAAACTGCTCTGTTAAGCTGATTATCCACATTAAAATCAGATCCCCCAACCATTGCGGATATGTAACCGGTGGAGGGCTCGATTGATACTAGAGCACCTTCAACCTGCAGGTTAGTTACAACTCCTAAAGCTGTTGTACTCCTGAAGTTTTCTATAACTTCCTGATTTATTCGTGAATCGGTAAGCAGAGACAAAAGATCGGCTGCATCTGCAACTTCATCAAGTATAGCACGTCTGGTTCGTGATTCTATGTCGTGTTTAATAACAACTCCAGGAAGGCTGAAAATCATTCTCAGTAGTCCGTATGTGCCGAATAGTCCTCGGTCGACGGATCCACGGGTGTAGGCGTTTAATGAGTCAGAAAGCCTGGTTTGTTCTTTTAGACCCTTTTTCATATGGTATTCTGCGGATCGCTGTCTTCGAAGATCAAGAGTCGTATAGACAATAAGTCCGTCATTGTAAACGGCATCTCTGCCAAAACGGTTTTCGAGAACTTGCCGGATAAAGGCTGTGAAGTGGGGAGCCTTATCGGTATTTTTTGTATAGGCGGTTTTTGTAGGGAATTCTGTTTTCAGAGAATCAATAAAATCGGGCCAGAACTCCTTGTAAATTGTATCGGCCTGTTCTCTGGTAAGATAGCCTTCCTGTACCATCCGGTTCAGGATATCACGGTTCTTTTCATACGCATTTCGCGGATTCATTAAAGGGGAGTATCGGCCAGGTGCTGAAGGGAGAGCCGCGATTACGGATGATTCAGCGGCGGTGAGGTATTTCACCTCTTTATCAAAAAATAGTCGGGCAGTTGTGGCGACACCATAGCATCCATGTCCGAGATAAATCTGATTAAAATACATTTCAAGAATTTCTTCTTTTGAAAATTTTCTTTCGATTTGAAGAGCAAGTATAGCTTCAAGGGCCTTGCGGCCGTATGTCTTTTCACTCTCGGTAAACAACCGCTTTGCCAACTGCTGGGTTATAGTGGAACCACCCTGTACAATTTCCCCGGCTTGAATGTTTTTGATCATCGCGCGAATGATTGCACCAAAGTTGATTCCAAAATGGTTATAAAAAGCCTGGTCTTCGGTAGCCAGAAGGGCGTTAATCAGTGTTTGCGGTATCTCGTCAAAACCAACGAGTTCCCGTTTTTCCATAAACAGTTCGGCGATTAATTCTCCGTTAACATCGTAAAGCCGTGTTGGCACAGAAAGCTGAAACTGTTTGATATTACTTATGCCGGTGAAATTTTTAATTTCAGACATAATATATCCGAAAATAAGAGCGCCTATAATAGAACCCAGCATTAATAATGATATGATACATTTTCCGAAAATTGTGGTAGAACTTTCTTTTTCCATTTTATTAGTAATCCGTGTTAAATTTCTTTTTATTAAAATTATCTTTTTATCATTTCACTAAGTTTCGCGATTGAGTATATGATTGCTGCAACGACTAGCGCGAAAATAAGCACAGTAATTATAATGCTTAAGAGCCATCCAGTTATTTTCAATAGAAGTGGAAGAATATAGCGAATTGCAATTATTATGGTTGCAAGTACGCCAATTGCATAAAAAAATTGGGTTAATGGTCCTTTCTTCATAATTCCCCACAGGTTTTATAGAATAATGTTTTATGAGATATAGACATTATTCGAAAAAATCCGGTTTATAGTATAAAATTTCTCTTAATATATAAAATACCTAATTTTAAAGAATAATTTGTTAGATATCTGTCAATAATAATACAGGATTAGCCATTATCATGACATTTTGATACATTGTTTGGTTGATTATGGCTCAATTCGCGATTTCCTGAGGGCTTATTCGAGAATAATAAACCTTTTGGAGATTTGGTTTTCCAGTTCTTTCAAACCATTTTGTCTATTCCCTATTATTCTGCAGGCTTAGAGGTTGTTTCAACAAAAAAATTCATTCGCCTGCCGTTTCTCCATATACTTATTTTAACTTTGTCTCCCGGATTGGAATCTTCGATAATTTTAACGAAATCGTCTATTGTTGATATTTTTTTCCCATTTACAGAGTAAATTATATCAAGTGGACGTATACCGGCAATATGCGCAGGCCCTCCTTGCTGTACCTGCGCTACGATAATTCCAAATGAGTGACTCCAGCCAAGCTTGGAAGCATACTCCTTTTCTATTGGAGTGAGAGCAATGCCTACAAATCCTTTCTGAACGTATTTTTTATCTTTCAGCTCTATCATAAGCTCTTTAATGCTATTCACGGGTATGGCAAAACCGATTCCCATATATCCACCGGATTTTGAATAGATTAACCTGTTGATTCCGATGACTTCTCCATGAATATTTATGAGTGGGCCACCTGAGTTGCCTGGATTGATGGCGGCGTCAGTCTGAATGAAAGAGGAGTTATCACTCATGTCTATGTTTTTGCGTCCAGTTGCACTTACAACCCCAACTGTAAAAGATTTTGAGAGACCGAAAGGGTTTCCGATTGCGATTGCCCAATCTCCGACCAGAACAGTGTCAGAATCACCAAAAAATACAGGATTAAGAGGCTCTTTGGGTTCTATTTTTAGAATCGTTATATCTTTTTCAATACTGAATCCTCTTACTTCAGCTTCGTATGTATCATTTTCAATAATAACAGTGATTTTTTCAACCACTCTGTTCTGGGGAGCGATTACGTGAAAGTTTGTACATATAAAACCGTCTTCTGAAATAATAAAACCTGAGCCAAGACCTGTCTGTTTTTGAATACGTGGTATTCCGAACAATTCATAGAATGGGTGACTGGGGAGTGTTACATGGTCTTCAGTTGAAATAAATACAATTCTGTTCTCGTAAAGATTGTAAATCTTTTGAAATGACTTTTGAATATCCCATGCTTTTCGTATTTCAGAGTCATTACGTAACGGCGATTTGCGGTCTAAACCGATTAATCCATTTTCCGGATCCGGTTCTTTGCAGGAGAAGTATATAACCGCCGCAATCAATAGTATCAGTGCAACAGGTATTGCAATAAGCTTACGCTTCATCATTATCCCTTGTTTTTAATTGTCTTGGTACAGTTGGAATTGGCTAATATTATAGCCAAACATAATCAGAACTTTAAAGTCTGATTATGTTTTTTGATGATATTAGGGCGTTTGAAAGTTTCTGTACAAAGCGGTCATAAGAAATTGCTGATGCTCTTTTATGCATAACTTTACAGTCAATTTGTGAGTAACCGTTTGATTTTAGATCCTCTCCGACAGCAAGAATATGGGAGTCAAGGTAGGAGAAGAGCGTTCTCTCCAAAGGATTGGTGCTTGTATCTGTTGTGATATTTATTATCTTCCCTTTGCCCTGTGCAACCATCAATTCTAGAAAATATTTAACTGTAAGAACTGTGTTTGTTACATAAAAATTGATTATTTCCTCAATGGAGTCCTTGTCACTGTTTAAAAGGGGCATACTGCCTTCTTCAAAATTTTCAAATTCGGGTTTGAAGCTTATTATCAAATAGTCGGGAGTATCGCCGTTTTTTAAAATTCTTGTAAGATTTTTTATGTATTTCTCAGTGTCGTTAAATTGAACATAATGGGCATACGACGTAGCTCGCATATTTCCGAGTTCGCGATCAATACTCGTAATAGCCTCTTTCTTATTGCTTATAAAAATGGATTTACAACGTTGCAGCGCAAAAAAACGCGAAATGTGTTTGAAATATTCATAATTGTTTCCAAGATAGTACACATTTTTATTGATTAAGTGGTCGATAGTTTTCATTTTTTAAGAACTCTCCAATTTTATCATTTTACTAATCCGCGAACGCACCATATTCAGATTTGCGAGCATGCAGTCTCTCTTTGGTTATCTGGTCGCGAAATATATAGTAGTAGTTGTTTGAATTATCCGCGTTTATCTGATTTATGTTGACTCGGTTTTCATATGACTTATTTGAACAGCTGTAAATCAAAAAACAGAGCGGGATAAATAACATAATTTTGAAAATAATTTTCATGATTTTAGTATAAAAATCAATAATGAATTATCAAGGATTTTTTATTTATATTTTTGGTAATTTATAAAAAGTGTGCTCTCCGGGTTTCAAAGCTATACTTTATGAGTTGTTTCTGTTTTTTTGACAGAAAACCATGACTGCTTTTTTTATTGCTTTTTATATTATTGTCGTTTAGTTCTTGATAAAAACAGTAATAATGACCTTATTGGGTTTAACAATAGGGAACTTCGAAAAATTACAATGTACCAGAGGGCAGCATGGTTTAAGCGCCTATTCTAAAGGAATTTTTCGTGTTACCCGTGGGATTGTTCTGATAAGAACAACCTGCAAGGGCAAGTTCCTTGTTGGAAAGTTAATAATTAGAAGTTACCAATAGTAATCAGGGGTAAGCAATGAAAGTTGTTCATGTCTTAAAACGTATTGAAACGATCGATCAGGACATCAAAGAATTGAAGAAACTGGAAAAATCGATCGCATCAAATAAATCTTTTTCAACGCCTATTTTTATCTCGATTGAGCAGCAGATTAACCTTTTGCTGGACGAACGAATAAAACTCTTTGGTTTGGAGCTTGCTAATCCCCCTCAGTCTCTATTGGATGCTGTTGGAGAAGAAGAGGAAGAGTTCAAACCTCTATTAAATACTAAAACCACCAAGAAGAGTGCCAAAAAAAGCAGTAAAAAGTCTTCATCTGCGTCTAAAAAGAACAAACAGCATCCAAAAGAATCTACAGATGACGAAGATGATGATTTGCCAATGAGGATGTTGACTCAGGAGCAGATTGATGCCAAAATAGATATTATGTCTTCAGTCGAAGAAGAAAAGCCGGGATTGGGACTTGACAAGGATAAGCTCAACGATGATTCGGTGAAATTGCTCGATATCGCCCTTGACAAGGGACGGTCTAGCGACGAGAATGTTCTCCCAAAAGAAAAAAAGAGGGTTCGTTTTTTTAAGGATAATTTTCCGGGCGGCCACTACTGAGAGTTTCGGGTCGCGTCATATAGAATAAGCCTCACGATATAAAGGTTGCCGATGAAGGACGCTACAATTATTTCTTATCCAGGATATCATGATGATTATCTGCTTTCACTCACAGGGTTGCGCTCAAGATATATGGTTCCTTTCGCGGGGCGTTACCGTGTAGTGGATTTTACATTGCGTAATGCTTTTTTTTGTAAGGCTAAAAATCTTTTTATTTTCAGCCGGGTAAATGATGATCTTGCTTTCTATGTCGAATCTCATCCAATTGTCAAAACAGGCAAAACAACCGTTGTTAAAACCGTTATATCCGAAAAAACCGAAATCAGAATGATTTATGATATGGTAAAAAGCACACAGACAGCATATTATATTCTTCATTGCGGTGACAACCCTGGTTTTATCAACTTTTACAAGCTGTTTGAGAAATACCAGACAAAAAAGGCAGCTACAATACTCTTTAAACTTAAATTGGGTGATAAGGCTTCTCTTGCTTATACGATATTGATTACAACGCGTAAGTTTCTTCTTTCTGTTTTAAAAAAAGCTTTGAACAGTAACGAAACCTCACCAAATGTATTCGAAATGATTGTAAACATGCTAATTAATAAAGGGGTTTTGAACTCGACTTTTAAAGCCACTTATTGGCCGATTAGATCTGTCCCTGATTATTATGATTATAACATGTTTCTTTTCAAGGATCAGGCAAGTTTTAACCGTATTTACGAAGACAATCTCTTGTTAAGCGGTATCGAACGTGACAATACAACTCAGATAGGCCCTTTTGCCAAGATAACCCGTTCTTATATCTCTGATGGATGCATACTCAATGGAACAATTGATAACTCGATTATTTTTCCAGGAGTAATTGTTGCGGAGAGAGCTGTGGTTCGTGATTCTATTCTTTTGCCCTATGTCGGAATTGGGCAACAGAGTGTGATTCAGCGTTCTATAATTGATGAATTCACTGATTACAATCAGAGTGATATATTATTTAATATCTCGGAAAAGGTGCGTATAGGTTCTGACGAATTACAGTTGAAAAACAATGATTTTCCTCGTTCCATATATAATGCTATTACTCTTATTGGTAAAAATAGTATCATTCCTTCTGGAGTAAGGGTAGGCGCTGCGTGTTATATTGCGTCAGGAGTTTCTTCGTCTGTCTTTGATGAGAAAAAGACTCTTTATGACGGACTTTCAATTTTGAATAGACTGGTTAAGAAGGAATGATAGGTGAAGTAAAAAAACCGCGACGTTACACTGCCTCTAGCTCCGAAGAAAAAATATCAAAGTATATCGAAGAAAATAGAAGGCGGGACGGCTTCCATCTGAAAAGTATGGGCAAGATTTCCCCTGTTATGTTTGTATCGTATAGTAAAAAGAGGCTGGAGTTTTCTTCACCTAAACAATTACACTCAAAAAAACTTAGACTTTACTGGAAAAATATCTACCATTGTGAACTTGATACGATTGCAATAGCTGAACCGCGACCATCAGGTGAACACTTTATCTATACTGTCAAGATTAGATATCTTTTAACTCCGGAGAGCCAACGCTTCGAGCTGCGCTATACCGTACCAGCTGATGTCTATAAGCTAGGCAGAATTACTATTCCTCTAGTTGAAGAAACAGCAGTTTCGATACTTAATAGTGATGATTATCAGAATTGCAAAAAAGAGATGCTGCAGAAGCTCGAATACTATGACTTTTTCAGAATTTTCCCTTTCCAGAGTGCTGGAGCACCAAGCGAAGTTGTTTTTTCCATGATTTCAAATACAATACTTTATCTTAAAGATATTTCTCAATATAATAATTTTATTGAAAAAAACTCAGCATTCTTTGATGTTCA
This sequence comes from Spirochaetota bacterium, assembly GCA_016934935.1. Lineage (GTDB taxonomy): Bacteria > Spirochaetota > UBA4802 > UBA4802 > JAFGJZ01 > JAFGRW01. The sequence continues at coordinate 148,011 of JAFGRW010000054.1, forward strand.
TAAATCTTTGCGTAGTCATCTGCTTAACAGACTAAAAACTCTTAATCTACGCTACCACTCTCTTTTGGTTAGACCATTTGATTACGTGACAATAGCAGGTTCGCAATTTACCCTGGCTTATTTTGTTGTTGCCCGCAGCAGTGAAGAGATAACTAATGATGACATCTTATATCTTGATCGTATCGCGCATGATTTTTATCAATCACTTCAGGGTTCATTGTATAAAGTGAAAAACTGTCAAGGAAGAATATTGAATTTATCTGTCACAGGTGCCAGAATTTTTTTCAAACATGAAATGGTAAACTGTATAAGTGTTTCAAGCGAGATGAGTGTCGTTTTCAGTATTGTTGGAGTAGCCGATATTTCAATTGCTGGAGAAGTTGTTTATATCGAACAAAAGAAAAACGGAGTAATTATTGGTTTTGTTTTCCGTAAATCACCTTTTGGAAGCCGGTTGGGGAAGTTCCTGCATGAAACATTTCAAAATCATGGACTCTCAATCTGTTAATAGCCGTTTTTTTGGAGATAACAATGGGTTTTCTGTCAAAAATAACAAGAATTATGCTGTTTGTCTTGTTTTCTTCGGTAGCTTTGGCTGATGAGATCGCCGTGATGCCTTATCTTGTAGAAACTACCGAAGTTTCTGCAGGAAATAGTCTGGATGTTGAATACGCCGGATTACTCGGGATTGCCGCGGCAGTTGAATACGGGCTGGACTTTTACAGTATGGATAACCTGAAAAAGGATCTTAAAAATATCGGAATCGATTATCACAGTATTTTAACTGCCGATGACCTTAGACTGCTTGCCAGGAGAAGGATGCTCAAATATATTGCAACAGGTACAATTTATAAGACATCCAGCGGTTACACTGTAAAAACTGTTCTTTATGATAGTAAAACTGACCAGATCGTAGCCAGGAGTTCGGTATCCGGTCGAACCCTTTTTGACACAGTAAAAAAAGATTTACATGATATTTTCAGATATATGCCGACTGCCAAAACGGATTCAAAAACCGTAATCGCTGAATCAGTGCTATTACTTGATTGTTCTTATAATATGATTAACGAAAAAGTTGCTTTGGTCGATTCACTGAAAAAACATTATGAAACAATTTTTCGGCAATATCCCGGTAGCAAAGTATACTGCCTCGCTTTTAATTCTCAAATGAAATCAGAAACCAGGAGCTTTTTTACATCAGGGGCTTTAAATAGTTATCTGGATAATATCAAGTTTAATGCATCTAATAATGACAAATCAATTCGTTCGGCGCTGGATAGTGCTGTGTCAAACATAAAATTTCAGAACGGTTCCTTGCGCTATATCGTATTTCCCTTCAACTCTAACATGAAAAATATTTCATACTTTACACGATTCGCAAATCAGGTTGCCGCCAGAAGGGCTGCTGTTTATCCAGTGGTGGGGGCGAAGGTTGATATCTCAAACAATGCTGCCTTAACATCCCTTGCCGAGAGAACAGGAGGAAAATTTTATCCTCTTTTGTACCATCAGGTTTTTTTTGACCGTAAAGCAGAGAGTTTTCATCTCTTTATGAGATCCGGACGTCTTTATTTCTCGGAACTTCCATATCCGCAGTGGAATTCAGAGTTTAAAAGCGGCGAAGTAAAACAGCAGTTTGATGTCCCTACCTGGTTAAACCCATACAATCTGGAAAAATATTATAGAGATGGCCTTAAAAGGGTTATCGTCAAGAGTAATCCGCTTGAAGTAAATTCAAGATTTGTATTTGCGGATATTATTGACAGGTTTAATAAAAAGAATAGTAGGTCTGGTTACAGTGCAACAATAGCCAGAGTAATGCTCAGTTCTGTCAATGGGTCGGTATGGGTTGATGTCAAGGATCATGATTCTTTAGAATATTTTTCTCGGTTAAAAAAATCGGGTGTTTATAGTTTGATTGGAGTCCGGCTTCAGGTTGATAGTGACTCTGTATATGGATACAGTATAAATCCAAAGGCTTTTGTTTTTTCTGTTCCCCAGAATTCTGTGCCGGAGTCGCTTAAGGTTGATTTGAACGATTTGCTTGGCAGTCCTTCTTCATATACAGAAAAAGGGCTTCTTGAACCACCTGTCTGGTTTATAAATGTCAAGGTTCAAATGATCGATTTAAAAACCGATGTTAAAGACATAAGATCTTAAACAATATAGAGGTTCTTGATAAAGATTTTTTAATTAATGTCGACAAAAACATGTTTATGTGATATGATCATATTTAATTGCATATTTTTTTATCATAATTAGTTATAATTATCAAATGTGATTAATTATATTTAATGTTATAAATTGATAAAATAGCCTTGGTTCAGACGACAGATGAAATAAAATGATAATTTGAAATCTTTAATAAACGAGATTTATACTGCATTTTTTGGGAGCGTTATGAGGATTATTGCTGGTTTTATAGTATTATTGATATTCATACCTGTTTTTGCTCAAAGCAGGCAATCTGTTGTGATTACAGATTTTTATAATACATCACGTATTAAAACTTCGGATCACTATTCCACAATTGTGCCTGATAATATCAGAACCGAATTAGATCGAACCGGTTATTATTCTGTTAAACGTACAGTCATGAGGAATATTGAGTTAGATGAAGATGGTATTAAAAAAGCTGCTGTTGAATCAAATGCCGATTACTTTATTACCGGTGAATACACCTCAAGAGGTGGAGAAATTGGTGTCAGTGCGCATGTGTACGTAAAAAATATCGATAAAGTAGTTACAATAGTGATGGAGCCTAAACGGGTTGGTGTTTTTCTTAATGAAATAATAGATAACATTTCCTTAAAAATTGGTTTCGAGTTGCAGAAGTATCGTGACAGGTCTGGAGAGATGCCGGTTATTGAACCAGCATCTTCTGATTTTAGCTATTATGCCGAAATTAATATCAGTTCGCCTTTCCCCGACATGCCGGTTTATTATACCCTTGACGGAACTCTTCCCGGGCCGGGAAACGGGTTTCGCTATAGTAATCCTTTTACTGTTTATAATGAAACTGTTGTGAAGGCTGTCTCGATTGATAAAGAGGGAGTTCCGTCGGATGTTGCGGTTAAGAATTTCCGCCCGCTTTTTGTTCCTTCTGTTTTTGATTTTAAGATTCTTTATGGAGTTATGCAGTTTATTAGTTCTGGTGATGATGTTGAATCGCCAATTGACACAACAATTATTTCAGTTGTTCCGGTTTTTTACCTTGGAGGGTTTGACAAATTTAAGAAGACAGCTGTTGTACGCAATTTGGGTTTTGGTGGATGGTTTGATTTTGCAAATGCTGACCTTGATGGTGGTTTTCAGTACAAGATACAGGGATACAGCGGTGGTGTTTTTCTCAGGTTTAATCCCTTTAATAACTTGTCTTTAGAGATCCCTTTTACTGTAGGCAAGATGCGGACTTCATTGGTTGAAGAGATGTCAGTTTATGAAAATATTTTTTCAGAGCCGGGTGATACACTGGCAAGTGATCTTGAGACATATTGTAATAGTGGCATAGTTGTTGCGTATCGAGTAAGTAATTTTCAATTTATTGCATCAGCTACAATGAAATATCTTCTTTCCGACGACGACCCAACAAAAATTCTTGTGTATCAGGCAGGTGCTGGTGTCTGCTACTGATTTATTATTGTTTGATTGTGGAAATAGTACAATTAATTCCGCAATAAGCCGTAATGGTGATTTTCCGGATAATTACTTTACTTTTAATCATAAAAATAGCGATATTAAAGATCAACTTGTCTCATATATCCGCAAAAATGGAATTTTTAGAGCTGTTTTTGTGTCTGTTGTTCCCATGTTAACACAAACCCTGCTATCTGTATTTGAAAAAGAAAAAGTAGCTTATATCGAATTTTGTGCGGATCAATGCGGGGTTTCTTCCTTATATGCTAATCCAGGTAGTGACCGAATACTCTTCGCCTATTCAATAAAAACCTTTTACCCGGGGCGAGCTATGTGTCTAATTGATGCTGGAACGGCTTTAACGGTTGACGGTCTTGACAGAAGTGGAAGATTTTTAGGTGGTTATATTATGCCGGGAGTAAAAACAGCTTTCACATCTATTGCAAGAGGTGCCGCACTTCTTTCGGGGTATGAACTATCAATCTCGCATTCTGTTGGAATAGATACCGAATCAAGTTTTTGTTCCGGTTTATCTGTTTTATATTCCGGAGGTCTAAAGGCGGCAATGGAAAAAATATCGGCATTGTCCGGAGGCAAGGTGGATGTTGTTTTGACGGGTGGGGATGGACCTTTGGTTAAAGAGCTTTTATCTGATTGTTTGCTTGTTTATGATCCACTTATTCTTCTAAAGGGACTTGTTGTTTATTATTATAATTGTTCGCATTGATCTTTTGAAAGGGTATTAACCAAAAAAAGACTTGCAATATAGCCGGCCTATACAATAGTAGTATTGTAATGATTAAAAGAGTGGGTTTCCGCTCTTTTTTTATTTGGGAGACTGCGTTTCTGTTGGTCGCGTTGCTGCCCTTTTGCCAGGTTTAAGATTTGAATCAAGTAAAAAAAGACCTCTTCATGTCACTTGCCGAACAGACCGCACTCCGCAGTGGAATTGAGATTTATGATATTGTTGTGCAGTTTCGCAAGGGAGTAGTCAGAGTCGATATCCGTATCGATAATGGTGCGACTGTTTCTCATAATGACTGCTCTCTTTTTTGTACCAACTATATAGAAGTTTTAAAAGAGCATGGTCTTGAAAATGAGGCCGCCGTAGAGGTCTCCTCTCCCGGTTTAAAACGTAAAATACGCAACCATAAAGAGTGGCTTCGATTTGAAGGCGCACCTGTGAAAGTTACTTATTCTGACGGGAAAGGGTCGGTAACAGTAAAAGGGGTTGCAAAAGAGGTCCTTAAAGATTCGGTGGTTGTTGTAGAAAATAAAAAAAAGCATGTTGTAGGTTATGATACTATCCGGCATGCCAATCTTGATTACTGAAGGTCATAGAAAAGATGAATGTAAACTTTTTTGAGGCGTTGCATCAAATTGCAACCGAAAAAGGGATTTCCGGAGACGAATTGGAGCAGATTGTTGAAGCATCAATGGTTTCTGCCTATAAAAAACAGTTCGGTACAACCGATAATATGCGTGTTGTCTTTGATCGCGATAAAAAAACCATAGCGATAGCCTCCTTGAAGCTTGTTGTTCGCAAACCTCAAAATCCAGGTGAGGAGGTTGGTCTTGATGTGGCACGAGAGGTTAAACCGGATATTCAGATCGGTGATAGCATTGAGATGAATGATGATCCTTTCAAACTTTTTGGTCGAATTGCTACACAGACCGCCAAACAGGTGATCATACAGAGAATAAAGGAAGCTGAGAAAAATATTATATTTGTTGAGTTTAAGGCGAAAGAAAAGCAGCTGATTAATGGTTTTATGCAAAGGCGTTCCAACAATACTATCTTTGTTGATATTGGACATGGTGGTGTAGAAGGTATATTGCCGCGAAGGGAGCAATCTCCACTTGAGTTTTATAAGGAAGGAGATCGAATTAAAGCGCTTGTTTTAAATGTCGAAAATAAGACTAAAGGTCCGAATATTATTCTCTCTCGTGTTGCCCCGGATTTTATAAAAGAGCTGTTTAAAATGGAAATTCCGGAAGTATATGATGGAATTGTTGAAATAAAGAGAGTTGTTCGTGATCCGGGAATGCGTACCAAGGTAGCTGTAACCAGCTATGAGCGTGACATTGATGCTGTTGGTGCCTGCGTGGGAATGAAAGGAAGTCGTATTCAGGCAATCGTTCGCGAACTTGAAGGCGAAAAAATTGACATAATTGAGTATTCTACAGAAAAAAGGGTTTTAGCTGAAAATGCTTTGACTCCAGCTCGCATCAATGAAATTTATGAAACTCGAGATGGTGGTTTAATAGCTGTTGTTACTTCTGATCAGTATAATCTTGCTGTAGGTCGTGCGGGTCATAATGTGCGGTTGGCATCACAGCTCTGCGGCGTAGAGGTTCGTGTTAAAACTGAGGAGCAGTATAGAGAACTAGTCGAGTCTGATGATTCTATGCTTATGTCGAATCAGCTTTTCTCAGAACCGGTTGAAGACGAAACTTCTCTTACTGAACTCGATCTCGACTCTCGTACGATTGAGCTTCTCGAAAAAGGTGGTATTTTTTCTGTTGAAGAGCTTGTTGAAAGCACAATTGATGATATAAAAAATATTGATGGTATAGGCGAAAAAACCGCACGTCGAATTTTTGAGATTTTGGCAGAAGTTGTTGATTTTGAAGATGAAGAAGATGAAGAAGATGAAGAAGAATAGAAGTTGGCTAAACAGAATAAAAAAGTAATTGTACTTAACCGGTTGTTTTAGACGGTTGTATAAAATATGAGTTTTAAAAGTACCCATAAGGAATTAAATGAAAGCAGAAGAAATTGCAAAGAAGAATTTGGTAAAAACTGAAGATGTGTTCAGCATCTGTAAAGACTTAGGTATCGAATGTAAAGATGCCGAGAGTAGTCTCTCGGATAGTGATACTTTTCTGATCGAAAAGAAAATTGAGACTATTATAGCCGAAAAGAAAGCTAAAACTCAAAAGAAAGCGTCTAGCGGTGTTAAAAAAAAGATTAAATTAAAAAGAAAAGTTTCGGCAGATGCGGAATCTCATGTAATTTCTGAAATAAAAAAACATTCCGATGAAATTGCTCCAGAAAAAACAGGAGCTGATAAAACTTCTCAACCAAAGAGCGCTGTAAAAAAATCTTCAGAGCGGCCTGCTGATAAGCCAAGTGCGTCTCGTCCAGTTCAGGGGCGAACTGCAGCTTCTTCTTCACCAAGGAGTAATACAGCACGTCCACAAGGTTTTGATTCACGACGTCCTGCTTCGGGAAGCCGTCCGACACAGGGCACCCGTCCTGCACAAGGTGCACGTCCTGGGCAAACTGCGCGTCCGACACAGGGTGCACGTCCGGCTCAGGGAGCGCGTCCCGGACAATCTTCAACCGGACAGCGTCGCCCGACAGGTGCGGGAGCTACGCCTTTTACTAAATCCACACAAGAGGTTCCTGTAGCATCAGAAGTTGGCGATAAGTCCGGCAAGTCAAAAAGACGTAATCGTGAACGCGATAAAGAACGAGAAAATCTTAAGAATAAACGCAGCGAAAAACTTGATCGCGAACAGCGGGTATATAATAGCCACATTACAAAAAAACGAAAACCTGTTGTGAAACAGGTGCGTGAAGCAGTTACTCCGGACAATATTGAAATAACTGAAAATATCTCTGTTGGCGACCTGGCCAAAAAGCTTAATGTTAAAGCAAACGAAGTAATTGGGAAACTGATGAAATTAGGCGTTCTTGCCACTATTAACCAGATCCTTGACTCCGAAACTGCCGAAATTTTAGCTGAGGAGTACGGAACTTCTGTCAAAGTAGTATCATTATACGATGAAACCGTAATAAAAGAAGATGAAATACAAAAGGATATAGATGTTATTCAACGACCGCCTATTGTTACTGTTATGGGACATGTCGATCATGGTAAAACCAAGCTTCTTGATACAATAAGAAAATCAAACGTTACAGCTGGTGAGCATGGAGGCATAACACAGCATATTGGAGCCTATAAAGTAAAAGTACATGATCAGTGGGTAACATTTCTTGATACACCGGGCCATGCCGCTTTCACAACCATGCGAGCAAGAGGAGCGCGTGTAACCGATATCGTAATATTAATAGTAGCCGCTAATGATGGCGTTATGCCTCAAACAGTAGAGGCCATAAATCACGCAAAAGAGGCAAATGTTCCTATAATTGTTGCGATTAACAAGATTGACCTCCCAGAAGCTAATCCTGCTAAGGTCAGGCAGGAGCTTGCAGGGTATGATCTCGTGCCCGAGGAGTGGGGTGGAACAACTCTCTATTGCGAAATAAGTGCTAAAAATGACATAAATGTAAACGCATTGCTTGAGCAGGTTCTTATGCAGGCCGAAATTCTTGAACTTAAGGCTAATCCGAGATTGAGGGCAAAGGGTTCTGTAATTGAAGCTAAGCTTGATCCGGGTCGTGGTGCTGTTGCTACTCTTCTTGTAGAGACTGGTACATTGCATGTCGGAGACTCATTCGTTGTTGGTATATATGCCGGTAAAATAAGAGCCATGTTTGATGATCAGGGGAACTCCGTTACTGAAGCGGGACCTGCGATGCCTGTTGAGATATTGGGACTTGATGGCATACCATCAGCAGGTGATCCGTTCCAGGTTGTAGCTTCTGAAAAGTATGCCAAACAGATTGCGGGCAAGAGACAGGAGTTGCGACGTGTTGAATCTGCAAAACAGGTTAAAAAGGTATCTCTTGAAGATCTTAACGATATGATTAAGGAAGGAGAGGTACAGGATGTACGTCTCATAATTAAAGCAGATGTTGACGGTTCCGTTCAGGCTCTTAAAGATGCGCTTGAAAAACTGTCTACTGATGAAGTACGTGTTAAGGTGATACATGCTGCAGCAGGTGGAATTAACGAGTCAGATGTTATGCTGGCTTCTGCCTCCAATGCCATTGTTATAGGATATCATGTCAGACCTACTCCAAAAGTTTCCGATCTCGCGGATCAGGAAAAAGTTTCGATAAAGACCTACAATATTATTTTTGAAGTTACTCAAGACATCAAAAGTGCTATGGAAGGCATGCTTAAACCGGATATCGAAGAAGAATCTACTGGTATGGCCGAAGTCATGCAGGTTTTCAAGATTTCAAAATTGGGAACAATAGCTGGATGTACAGTGATTAAGGGTAAGGTTCATAGAACGAACAAAGTTCGCCTTTTGCGTGACGGTGTTGTTCTTTTTGATGGAGATTTGAAATCGCTTAAACGCTTTAAGGATGATGCAAATGAAGTTGAAATGGGACAGGAATGCGGTATAGGGCTGAATAAATTTAATGATATAAAAGTCGGTGATATTTTTGAATCTTACAGGCTTGTAGAAATAGCTAAAAAGTTGGGTGATTAAATTGTCATCATACCGAAAAGAAAAGCTTGAAGAGTTGATAAAAAGGTTAGTTGCAGATCTTTTATTAAAAGAGATAAAAGATAGTCGAATTGGGTTTATTTCCATTTCAAGAGTAGAAATTTCAAAGGATTACAGTAGTGCTAATGTGTTTTTTTCGGTTTTAGGCAGTGAAAAAAATATTAAAGACTCATTTTTCGGCCTTGAGTCGGCAAAAGGGTTTATACGCAAAAAAATTGGTAAAAGTCTGAAATTAAGGTATATTCCTGATTTAAAATTTGTTTATGATGATTCAGTAGCGGAAGGAGTAAATCTGGTAAACCTTATTGACAAGGTAAACGCTCCCAAAGCAGATAGTCCGGATGAATAAAACGGCTTTCAATGATAAAGTTATACTTATCGACAAACAGAAAGGTTTAACTTCTTTTGATACAATATCACGGCTAAAAAAAAAAGTCGGGATTAAAAAAATCGGTCATTCAGGAACTCTTGATCGTTTGGCTTCCGGTCTTCTGGTAGTTGCGACAGGAAAAGCCACAAAATTAACCAGATATTTTCTGGATTCTGATAAGACTTACAATGCGGTAGTTCAGCTCGGTATAGTTACCGATACACTTGATGCCGATGGAACTGTTGTTAGTTCTGCCGGTGTCACTGCTGAGCATATGGCGGGGGTAAGTGCCGTTCTCGATTCATTTGTCGGGAAAATAGAACAGGTACCTCCACTATATTCCGCGTTGAAAATAGATGGGAAAAGAGTGTCCGATCGCGTACGCGACGGTGAAGCTCTAACTTTGGGGTCAAGATCTGTAAATGTGTATTCCATAGATCTGATAAGTACTGATCCCGTCAGAAGCACTTTTGAAATGAGGGTGCAGTGCTCAAAAGGAACTTATATTCGTTCTTTGGCGCGTGATATCGGACAAAAGCTAGGGTGCGGAGCTTCCATACTGGAGCTTCGTAGAACAGCTTCCGGTGAATTTTCGGTAGAGCAAGCAGTTTCTGTGGAGAATGTCTCGGCCGATGCTGATGAGCGGAATTATATTGTAACAATTGAGTCTGCGTTAAAATTCATGAATCAGGTTACAGTCGATAAGAGTGCTGTAACACGTATTATGAATGGAGCCTGGTTTGACGAGGGATCGCTTCTGTCTGTTGATAACCGTGGTTCGGATTACTGCGCGGTATCTGACGGTAAAATGGTTCTTGCAATAGCAAAGATCAATTTTAACGATTGGCACGTTGTTTATGAAAACGTGTTTAACTAAAAAAGGAGCGCTTTGTCGGGTAATTATAAATGTGTTATCCGGGTTTGCGTTGTCCCTGTATATATTTTTTCTCTGAATATCGCGTTTAGCGTATGTGGGGTTTTGATATATACAAAAAATTGGGCGGTTAATAAATTTTTAACTGCTATGATAAAATTATCTATAACTATTTGGAGAAAACAAAATGAAAGAAAAAAAAGAAGTAATCACACCTTATAAAAGACATGATTCTGACACCGGTTCTCCGGAGGTTCAAATTGCTCTTTTAACTGAAAGAATTAATCATCTTACAGAACATTTTAAAGTACATAAAAAGGATTTTCATTCCAGAAGAGGCTTACTGAAAATGGTCGGTCAGCGCAGAAGGTTATTGGATTACCTTAAAAAGAAAGATCTCGGCAAATACAGAGAGCTGATTGCGTCACTAGGTATTAGAAAGTAATTTTGCCGAATACAAGGAGTTACACAATGTCTCATGATTATGAAGTTGAAGTAGGCGGCAAAAAAATAATATTTAGTACTGGTGAAATGGCAAAACAAGCGCATGGTTCAGTTACTGTGCGTCTTGGTGATACCATGATACTTGCTACAGCAGTTGCTGCTCCAAGCGCAAGTGAGGGACGTGATTTTTTCCCATTGCAAATTGAATACAAAGAAAAATATTATGCTTCGGGTAGAATTCCCGGTGGATATGTGAAAAGAGAGGGGCGTCCCGGGGACCATGAAATATTGATCTGTCGTATTACTGACCGACCTTTGCGCCCACTATTCCCCAAAGATTTCTTGAACGAAGTACAAATAGCCATTACCGTTATTTCATCAGATAAAAAGGAGTTGGCCGATGTACTTGCAATAAATGGAGCTTCGGCTGCTCTTTCAATATCAGGTATTCCTTTCCATGGCCCGGTTGGTGCTGTGCGTATAGGGCGCATAGATGGAAATTTTTTTGTAAATCCCACGGTGGTTCAAACAGAGGAGAGCGATATTGATCTAATGGTTGCCGGGACAGAGCGTGCGGTTACCATGATTGAAGGATCATCCAAAAATATTTCAGAAGCCGATATGCTAGCTGCCGTTGAATGTGCCCACGAGAATATCAAAATTATCTGTGCAGCACAGAAACAGCTTATGGAAAAACATGCTAAGCCGTTTATGGAGTATAAGCCGAAAGAAAAAAACAACGAGTTAGAATCGATAGTTAGAGAGAAGTATTACGCTGAAGTTGAAGCATTGATGAATATTCACATGAAAAAAGAGCGTGAAGCTGCCTATAACGCAATAGTTGAAAAGGCAAAGGCAGAACTTGAAGAGCGTTTTTGTGATGATATTGGTGAAGTTGAACCTATTATTCATGATATGGATAAAGATGTGGTGCGTCAGGCCATACTTGATGGAAAACGAACTGATGGCAGATCTCACGATCAAATACGCCCGATTACTATAAGAACCAGTGTTCTTCCCGGAGCTCACGGTTCTGCCCTTTTTACACGTGGTGAAACTCAAAGTCTGGGTACTGTAACTTTGGGTACCGAAAAAGATTCAATGCGTATTGATTCAATGAATGGTGATGCAAACCGTTATTTCTTTTTACATTATAACTTTCCTCCATATTCCGTGGGAGAGTGTGGACGTTTCGGTGGTACCGGACGACGTGAGATCGGTCATGGAATGCTGGCAGAACGAGCATTAACTTATGCTATTCCTGATATTAAGGATTTTCCTTATACTGTTAGAGTAGTATCTGAAATTCTTGAATCTAATGGATCATCATCTATGGCGTCTATCTGCTCAGGTTCACTAGCTCTTTATGACGCGGGTGTAAAAACGAAGTCACCGATTGCGGGTATTGCCATGGGACTTGTTCTTGAAGGTGATCGCCATGCTGTCTTGTCTGATATTCAGGGGTTGGAAGATCATCTTGGAGATATGGATTTCAAAGTTGCTGGAACAGAAGATGGTATCACTGCGTTTCAGCTGGATATCAAGATTGAAGGTATAACATCTGAAATTATGCGAGAAGCACTGGAGCAAGCTCGTAAAGGACGTCTTCATATCCTTTCCGAGATGAGTAAGGCTCTGCCTGTACCTCGCGAAGAGCTAAAACCGAATGCTCCACGTATCAGTGAGATTAAGATCCCTACTGATAAAATAGGTGAACTAATTGGTACTGGTGGTAAAAACATCAAGGGTATCATAGAAGAGACAGGTTCGGAAATCAATGTGAGTGAGGATGGTACAGTTAGGATATATTCTTCAGATCAGAGTATACTTAATGCCACAAAAGAGCTTGTTGAGCGTTCTATTGCTGAAGTTGAAAAAATGAAGATTTATGAGGGTACTGTTAAGCGTATAGCCGATTTTGGAGCTTTCGTTGAAATTTTGCCCGGTAAAGAGGGATTGCTGCATATATCCAAAATTGACCACAAACGGATCAAGCAGGTTACCGATGTCTTACAAGTTGGAGACAAGGTCAAGGTCAAGGTTATGAATGTTGATAAAGGTGGCCGTATGGATCTAAGCCGTAAGGATGCACTTCCACCGGAATCGGAGTGATGTTATCAGTACGATGAAAAGATATACTCTTGCGAACGGCCTTGTTGTAATTTTGCAGCCCATAGAGCATGCAGTATCGGCTTCAGTTGGTCTTTGGGTTAAAACGGGATCGCGAGATGAATTGCCTGAACAGTATGGATATGCTCACTTTGTTGAGCATATGCTGTTTAAGGGAACTCCTCGATATACCGCAAAAGAGTTGGCTCAGCTTGTTGATCGCATCGGCGGTCAGCATAATGCGGCCACAAATAAAGAATATACATGCTACTATTTGAATGTAGTATCAGATTATTGTGTAACCGCTGTAGATGTTCTTGCTGATATGTTTTATAACCCCCTTTTTATTGATGCAGAAATCGAAAAAGAGAAGGGTGTTGTAATTGAAGAGATTGGCATGTACGAAGACACTCCGGATGAGCATATTCATGATCTTTTTACTTCTGTAATGTTTAACGGACACCCTCTAGCTCATCTAATATTGGGAACCAATGAAAGCGTTTCCACAATTTCACGGGATACTATAACTTCATTTTATAATTCCTGTTACGGTACCGGCAATAGCGTACTTGTTGTTGCCGGTTGCTTCGATTTGGAAGAGATTACTTTGAAAATTGAAGAGTGTTTTGCGCAAAAAAGGGGATATGAAAAGAATATTGACCTCTCTTCTGTTTATTCTCAAATGAATACTGAGCGGATATACCGGCACCATGTGGATAGGGAACTTGAACAGGTTCATTTTTGTCTAGGTGTTGACGGCTATAAAAAACAGGTTGCAGACAGATGGGCTCTTTATCTTGTTAGTACAATACTTGGTGGGAGCATGTCTTCCCGTCTCTTCCAGAGGGTACGTGAAGATGAAGGACTCTGTTATTCCGTTTATAGTTTTCATTCTTCTTACAGAGATACCGGAGCTTTTGGTGTATATTGCGGCACATCTTCTGAAAAGTATGAAAGGGCACTTAAACTTATACTTGACGAACTGGATATTATTGTTAATAAGGGTATAAGCGAGAGTGAGCTGGATGATGCAAAAAGATTTATGAAAGGTAATCTTGCACTTTCACTTGAAAGCATTGAAGTCCGAATGGGGCAGCTTGCTCGGGATGAGATACATTACGGATCTTTTAGTTCTTATGACGATATAGTAAAAAATATTTTTTCTGTTACAACGGCTGATTTTGACAGAGTTGTGCGGGATCTTTTTAATAATAAGCGAATTTCATTGGTTTCAATCGGAAATAAAGTAAAGTACGACGACAGGCCGCTTTATATCGGTCAATAATGAGGAATAATGGCACCAAGAATTGACAGTTTAAACAGTACAATAGGCGATGGATCGGTTTTTGAAGGTAAATTTTATATAAATGGATCTTTAAAAATTGATGGAAAGTTTGAGGGTGAAATTAAGACTGATGAGGAACTTGTTGTTGGTGAAACCGGCAAGGTCAGGACAAATATAGAAGCCAAATCGGTTACAGTTGCCGGTACAGTTATAGGTAATATTAAAGCACTTAATGAGGTTAGGCTTCTTGAAACGGCAAAGGTTCTTGGTGATATAGAGGCTCCTAATGTTTCAGTACAGAAAGGTGTTGTATTAACAGGACGTATAAATATTTGTGGCGAATATAAAAAAGATTTGGAAAAGGTCGTGGAAGATTCATATAACTCGACTCCTTTGGAAAAATATAAAAAACAGTAATAATAAGGCGTGATATAAATCGGATATTGCACTTTTTTCCAACCGAATGGACGGATTTTAAAAAAAGTGCACAAATTTTGAAGAAGTGCCGATATATACGGTATACGGTATAAATATATGCAGAAATTTACAATACGAAAACTCTCTGTTTCCCGAATCCATAACGAGATTATGTTTGTTTATCGTGGAAAGGAAAACATATATGTTAAGAAGTTTACATTTAGTGTAAATCGTCTGTATCACCGTTTGCTCTATTTTGCCGGAGCTTCAGTTTTGACTATTGCCCTGGTAATTGCCCTGCCTTTCGGAGGAAAGAACGCCGATTCGAGCACACCAGAAGATGAAGAGCTTAAAAATGATATTCTTCTTTCAGATGAGACTGATTTTACAGAACAGGATAAACGTAAGCCATTGGCTGTACAGATTTATAAAGTGCAACAGGGAGATACTCTAAGTGAAATTGCGGCAAAGTTTGGAGTATCAACTGATACAATCTGTGGATCGAGTGGTCTTACTTCTTATGATTTTCTAAAAATAGGTCAGGTTTTGAAGATACCAGATCGAGACGGTATGCTTGTAACCGTTAAAGAAGGCGAAAAGTTAATAGATATTGCTCAAAAGTACAAGATTCCTGTTGAAAATATTATGGCTCATAATCAGCTGTTAAACCCTGACTTTTTGCCTGTTGGGTATGATATTTTTCTTCCCGATGCCAAGCCGCAAAATATAATAAAGGGTTTTATGTGGCCAACATTCTCACGTAGAATTACTTCGGCATATGGTTGGCGAATTCATCCGATAAGTGGTCGACGTCAGTTTCATCATGGAGTTGATATTCGTTCTCGGTATCAAGATATAAAAGCGGCCAAATATGGCAAAGTAACTTTCGCAGGCTCGATGGGGGGGTATGGCCGTGCAATCATCATAGCTCACCCAGGCAATCAAAAGACATTATATGCGCATTTGTCAAAATTATATGTTAAATCCGGCCAATATGTACGCCAAGGACAAATGATTGCGCGTAGTGGCAACTCCGGTTATTCAGCTGGTCCTCACCTCCATTTTGAAATAATTGAAAATGGTAAACATATAAATCCGAGACGTCATCTCAAATAATCTTTGCTTGTGACTGTTTATAATTGCGTGTCATAAGAAAAAAATACTTGCTTCAATTAACCTCTCCTTTAAAGAATCTAAAAACAAAGCAGTTATGCTATTTTCTTATCTAATTATATTTTTCCGGAGATAAAAAATGTGGAATCGTATTAATTTCTTACTCGAGATAGGTTCGGAAGAAATTCCTGCCGGTTATATATCGCCTGCCTGCCAAGTGTACAGCGATTTGTTTAAAAAAAAGTTTAATGATGCTTCAATAAAATTTGGTGCGATTCATACATTTGCTACTCCCAGAAGAATGGTTATAGCCATTGAAGAGCTTGCGGATAAGCAGTTAAGTGAAACTGTTGAGGTGCGTGGGCCGGCCGTAGAGAAGGCTTTTGATGATAACGGTAAACCTACAAAAGCTCTGGAAGGTTTCTTAAAAGCTAGCGGTGCGACAATTGATGATATTGATAAACGTGATACCGGTAAAGGTATTTATGTGTTTGTCAATAAAACAACACAGGCTGGAAAGACTGTTGATTTGTTGCCGTCAATGATTGAAGAAATAATTGGTTCTGCCAATTTTCCAAAAAAGATGAAATGGAGCAATAAGTCAATATCTTACCCTCGACCTTTGCGATACCTGCTTACACTATTTAATGATAAATGTGTTGAATACTCAATTGACGGTATAAATTCCAATAATAAGACCCGTGGACATTATATTCAGCATAATGAAATGATAGAGGTTGCATCCATAGCTGGATATCCTGATCTATTGAAGAAAAATGGAGTTATTCTTGATCAGCAAGAACGTAAACAGATCATAAAAAATGCTTTAGTAGACACAGCGAAATCTTTGGAAGCTGTGTTGATAGAAGATGAAGAACTATTTGAGACAGTAACATATTTAGTTGAAGACGTGAATATAGTTGTTTGTTCTTTTGATAAAGAATTTTTACAAATCCCGGATATCGTTTTGATAGCAGAGATGAAAGAACATCAAAAGTATTTTGCTTTAAGACAGAAAGATGGATCTTTGCTCAACCGGTTTTGTGTTGTGAGTAATAACCCTGCTACAGATTTTGTTAAAGAAGGTAACGAGCGTGTAATTGCAGCCCGATTTAGTGATGCTGAATTTTTTTATAAAGAAGACCGTAAGCATAAACTTGCCGACAAGGTTGATATGTTAAAGAGTGTTCTGTTTCATAAAGACCTCGGTTCTGTATATGATAAGGTTGAACGTGTTAGAGCTGTTTCTCGAGAGTTTGTTAAGCGATTGAATATTGATAAAAATATAGCAGATAAGATTGATAGGGCTGTCACGCTATGTAAAGCAGATCTTAATACCTCTATGGTTTTCGAATTTACCTCTCTACAGGGTAAAATTGGAGCTATTTATGCCTTGTTAGATGGTGAAGATTCTGATGTGGCCTCTGCGATTGATAATCATTACAGGCCTCGCTTTCAAGGAGATGAAAAACCTTCTGATATAATATCGTGCGTGTTGTCTCTCTCCGAGAAAGTTGATAATCTTTTTGGTGCCTGGTCGGTTGGTAATGTACCTAAAGGATCACAGGATCCATATGCTTTACGTCGACAAGCGTATGCTATAGTGGATCTTTTGATTTACAATAAGATAAATGTTGATTTGAATAATCTTTTTGAAGTGATTGCTTCAAATTATAAAGATGGCGCCCAGTTAATTGAGCCAATACTGGAATTTATTTCTGTAAGAGCCAAAACCCGTTTTCAGGAAGACAACATCCAGTATGATGAAATAGACGCTGTTTTAACTACAGGCTCGCGGGATTATTATGAATTGTATAATAGAGCAGCCAGTATTCATGAATTTCGTTCCAGAAATGATTTTTCAAAGATGCTTGCCAGTTTCAAGAGAATGAATAATATTATTACGTCATATTTAAAAAAGAACAAGGATTATCAATTCGGTTTCGACAGAAATAAATGTTCGACAGGACAAGAGGAAGCATTAGTTGATTATTTTCTGGATAAGAAAGATATTATATCAGATTTATCTTCAAAACATGAGTATACTAAGATATTTGAACTACTGATAGGTGCTGCGGGAATTATTGATGATTTTTTTGATAACGTCATGGTAATTGATGAAGATCCGGTAAAAAGAGATTTGCGACTTGGCTTATTAAACGAAATTTTAATGCTATTTTCTGCATTTATCGATTTTTCGCGAATATCAGATTAGTTCTGTGACAACAGATAATAATGCAAATGGCAGAGTTCATGCTTATGTAGGTAACGGTAAGGGTAAAACTACCGCCGCCTGTGGTTTAATGATGAGAACTGCCGGTTATGGCAAATTAGCTGTGATGGTACAGTTTTTAAAAAAAAGACAAACAGGTGAGTCCATGTTTGCCGGCTGGACAGATAATATAGTTATACGTCAATTTGGGACTGATGACTTTTATCGGCCAGGGAAGTCTGATATATTGCTTTACAGAAAATTGTGCAGGCAGGGGCTTGATTTCGCTATTGAGAAGTCTGTAGATGCTTCTTTGATAGTTCTTGATGAGGTTTTAGATGCTGTCGATTATGGGCTTGTTGTGATAGATGATCTTTTTTATTTGCTTCATGATTGTACCTTAAATGGGACAGAGATTGTTCTTACCGGGCGGAAGGTTGATGATACATTGGCAAATCATTGTGATTTAATAACTGAAATGACAAGTGTGCGTCACTACTATGATAAAGGTATAAGTGCTCGAGAGGGTGTGGAGTTCTGATGCGGCTGCTTCTGGTTGAAAATGAGTTTAGCGAGTTGTCTTCATTCTTGAAT
Organism: Spirochaetota bacterium; assembly: GCA_016934935.1. Taxonomy (GTDB): domain Bacteria; phylum Spirochaetota; class UBA4802; order UBA4802; family JAFGJZ01; genus JAFGRW01. The sequence goes on from JAFGRW010000054.1 coordinate 166,435, forward strand.
ACGCACGGTTATGGAGTTGAGAGGACTTCTGCTTCTTCATTTTTTGATATGCTTAAGGTGAGACAAGATTTTAATTTTATAGTATTGTACATGGAGGAATGTGATAAGGAGACTGCTTCACTAATTATCTCTTATTGTTTGAATAATTCACTATGCTTTGTTATTGTCTCTTCTGTTTTCACAGATGAATTAGCTTCATGGTTAAAGGAACATGGTGTAGCCAGGTTTGTAACTGTTGACGAAATTTTCAGGAATTCGCAAATTTTTCGTTTTGTTTCAGCATACGATGATATTGAGCAGTTGAGAATAGTACATCTTGGTTCTGATCTAGCCAGTCACAGGATAATTGAATCTATAAGCAATAGTTATGGAGTTTATTACATTTGGGTAAATGATGAGAAGTCACTAATCGATAATGTAGATTGTTCCACTGATATGGTTCTACTGGATCTTGGCTGTGTGGATTTTGACACACAGCATTTTTTACACAAGGCTCTGTATAACCGTGATTTTCTTAAGACAATATGTGTACCATTCTCTTTTAACGGAGATATATCTATTACTGATATCAACTGCGGTTTAAACAGGTTAGCTAAAGTTTTCCTTAATCTTGATGAGTTGTTGGGGTTTCTTGCAAGATATTATCATGAACGAGAACTTGTTTGCGCTATGCATGCACTGAAAGAGTTTGTACAGAAATACTGCGAAGATGGTTGTCTGTCAAAGAGTTCTCTTCAAGTTTATCATGAAAAGGGTGATTCGTTTTTTGAACATTTTTTGCCAGATGATGACTATTTTGAAGGTATGCGTGAACGATCGCAACGCTTGAACGCAGTTGGTTATAAATCCAGCATGTTCAGATGGCTTCTTTCAGGTTGGAGCCGTGGAAAAAACGGATCTCAAAATGTTTATATGCAGATTCGTGATTAGTTGAATGATAAGTATGATTTTTCTTGACGTTGAAGGTTTGCAGGGTTACAATAATAATTATAGTATAAATTGGTTTTAAAAGGAATATATTTTGAAGGTTGGTGAGTTCTTACTTGAAAATGGTCTGATAAATTCTGATCAACTTGATGAGGCGTTGCTTCTTCAGAAAGATAATCCTGACCGGGTTATCGGCGAGATTCTGGTTACTATGGGTGTTTTTTCGAAAGAAGAGCTGATAATGGCTATGGAGATGTATATGGTCAGTACCGGTTTTGATCTCAATTTTATTGATGAGTGGCTTGATCAAGACGAGATTGATCTGCTTTCGGAAAAGATTAATAAACAGAAAATGTAAAAAAAAAAGATTACAGCTATAAAAAATAAAGTTATTGACAGATAGAGTGCGATTTCTGATAGTTATTCGCATGATAGAATATGAAGATAAGACCTGCTTTGGCTGTGGAGAGGGAAACCCGCGCGGCCTGCAATTAAAATTAAAATATGATCCTGATACCAAGACTGCTTACGGTGAGTATACTGCTGGTCAGGATCTCGAAGGCCCTCCAAATATCATTCATGCCGGTATTCTAGCGGCTATTCTTGATGAGACCATGATTATGGTGAACAAGAATATGGAAGTTGTTGCATTAACAGGAGAGATAACTGTTCGCTATTTGCAGCCGGCTTTCATAGAGGAGAATCTTTATATTCGAGGATGGCACGTGAAAAAGAATAAACGTGTTATCGAAAATCGTGCTGAAATTGAAAATGAGATGGGAAAGATTGTGGCACGTGCTAAAGGCAAGTATCTAGAGGTCGACGAAATACCTCAGCCTGAATAAATTGGCCGAAGTGGTGGAATTGGTAGACGCAGCGGACTCAAAATCCGCCGGAGGCAACTCTGTGGGGGTTCAAGTCCCCCCTTCGGCAATAGTGATCTTAAAACAAAAAAGCCGTCTTGCAGACGGTTTTTTTATGTTTAAATAAAGTCTTTAAAAGGTGCTTGCATATATACGTAACTATTATGTTTTGTGGTTATCTTAACAGAAGTGTTTAAGTGAATAAATTTAATATTTGAGGTATCTATGTCAGTATCGTCTTCAGATAATCAGAAAAAATTTGATGAATTTTTTCAAAGCATGGAGCAGGATATTTTTGCAAATGCGAATAGTGTACAAAAAGACGAGGGTAAACCTGTAAAGGAAACCGAATTTAGCTTTGATTTAAAACCAGAAGAGCTAGAGACGTATCTTAATAAATATGTTGTTGGACAACAAAATTCCATTGAAGTCATTGCTACAAAGGTATGTACTCATTTTAACAGGATGAAACTCGAAAAAGAACTTTCGGACGATGAACGGGTTACCGGCTCGATCAAGAGTAATATTTTGCTGATTGGACCTACCGGAGTAGGTAAAACATATATAATAAAACTCATAGCGGATAAGATAGGTGTTCCTTTTGTAAAGGCCGATGCGACTAAATTCAGTGAAACTGGTTATGTAGGTGGTGATGTAGAGGATCTTGTTCGTGAACTTGTTCATGAAGCAGATGAGGATATTTCCAAAGCGGAATACGGAATAATATATCTTGATGAGATTGATAAAATTGCTTCTTCTTCGAGTGGGCATGGAATTGATGTTTCGAGGTCTGGTGTTCAGCGAAATCTTTTGAAATTAATGGAAGAGGCTGATGTCGATTTAAAAACTCCTCACGATCTTGCATCACAGGTAGAAGCCGCTATGGAAGCACAGCGAACCGGGCATGTTAAGCGGAAAAAAATTAATACGCGCAATATTCTTTTTATATGTTCGGGAGCTTTTTCAGGATTACAGGACATAATAAAAAAAAGAATGAACCTTCAGGCTATAGGTTTTGATAGTGGAAATAGTGATAAGAAAGCATTTTTAGAAACGGAAATACTGGCTGAAACACGAACTGAAGACCTTCTTGAGTACGGGTTCGAGTCAGAATTTATTGGGCGTTTGCCTGTAACCGTTGTTTTGAATGATGTTAACGAAGACGTATTGTATCAGATTCTTAAAAATCGTTACAGTACGGTAGTTAATGGTAAAAAACTCGATTTTCTGGCTTACGGTATCAGACTCTTCTTCGAAGATGAGGCTTTGCGTATATTGGCAAAGAGGGCAGCTTCGGAACATACTGGGGCAAGAGGTCTGCTTAGCGTATTTGAAAAAGTTTTGATTAAGTACGAAAAAATAATGCCGTCACTTCATTATGAAGAGCTTGTCGTTGATGCTGATCTGGTGAATAATCCGGAAAAGAAGCTAAAAGAGTTATTATTAAATGACAATATAAAGGGATTTCAGTCTGATTTTTTGGCGGCTCATGGAATATATCTGGATTTTTCGGATGAGGCAATGGAACTTATACAACAAAGGGCTTCGGTTGAACATAAAAGTTTTAAGGCAATATGTGAAGATCTTTTTAGGGATTATGCTTATGCCATTAAATTATTAAAAAGGGAGCAGTTTACAATTACTGCGGAGGCTGTACAAGATTCCTCAGGTTATATTGAAAGATATATTAAAGACAACTATAAAAAGAGTTCAGTGAACGTATCACAGGATGATACGGGTTCTGTTTAAGATAACGCACTAAGCTGCTTGGAATATCAGTAAATATGGACAAATAAAGTTATACTATTCGATATATTTACCGAGTTCCTCGGCGTAAGCGGTACTGTTTTTTATAAAGTCAGTTTCCCAAGCTGAAATAAATACTGAAAATGATTCTTTGTAATATGGGAGTGGATAACATGCTGTTATTACAAGGTCGTTTTGCGAGTCAATTGTGTATTTTGAGACTATCGAACTGATATTTATTCTATTTACAAGTTCAAGGTAAGCTGTCTTTTGTGATAAAGAATTTTTTTTGTGTTTAAACCAGGCACGAAGCACTATTGCTCCACGTGTTTGAATTATATCAAAACCGGGTTTGGTCGGGTGCTTTACTATTATAGTATCATTGTTGATTTTAGCAAGATAGCCAAGATATGATAGATGGTCGATGATTTTTTTATGGACTATCGACTGTTCAGCAGCATTGATATTTAAGCAGACTATGAATATTGCAATAGTCAGTTTTTTCATGTTCTCTCCCAACAGATTAGAGCTATGGATTAAGTTAATGGAGTTATTGTTTTTGTAAACGTAAAATAAATAAAAATTTCAGATAATGCTTAATTGTATGTCTGTTAAAACTGTATTTGAGGTTTTTATGTTCCATTCTTATAAAAAGATAGCATTTTTTGTTTTCCTTGTTGCTATATCAAGTTTGTCCTCACAGGAAAAATCTGTTGATCGACCTGGATTGATAGATAAAACATCGTTAAAAGCTCCATCTTCTTTTACCAAACAATCAGTAAAATCAGCGGTTTTTGATATTCACATGGCAAGAGTGACTCTCTGCAGCCGCTCTTTTGAACAGGGAGATTTAGCATATGTTGAAATAGTACCTCAGGATGAGTCAAATCTTGATAGCATGAAGATAACATATTATGGTAAAAAAAAGAGAAAACGAACTATTGCATATATTCCGGTAACACGATTGGAATGGGGGTATCGTGCTTTTATTCCGTTGGATCCCGACTCGGATCCTGGGAAACACACGGTTTCTCTTTACTACAAAGCAAATGGGCGTGAAGTCCAGAAAAATCTTGTGTTTAAGGTTTTAAAACGTAATTTTGAGAAAAGTACTTACCCATTATATTTTAAAGGTTATTCAACTGCTGGTAAATTAAAACCCGAGACCAAAAAATTCATTGAAGAATCCAGAATAAAAAAAGAGAAGGCTTTCGCATCAAGAGAAGATGACTATATAAATAACAGTCTGTCACATCCGAGAGACATGCACTATATAACATCATCTTTTTGGGCAAAAAGAACATATAAAAGATACCGAAGACTTAAAAACGGTAAGCGAAAGCGGTTAAAGGATACGGTGAAAATTCATAGGGGTATTGACTTAAGAGGGAAGCGGGGGACTCCTGTTTACGCAATGGCTCGAGGCAAGGTAGTGCTCGCGGATAAACTCTATTATGAGGGTAATATGGTAATTATTGACCATGGTAACCGGATATTTTCTTATTACATGCATCTTGACAATTTCAGTGTAAACGAGGATGATATTGTTTCCTCGGGCTGTGAGTTAGGGGCGGTGGGATCAACTGGAAGATCGACTGCACCGCATCTTCATGTCTCTTTGGTGGTTGCCGGTGTGCAGGTAGATCCTCTTTCGCTTCTTGTGTTGCCCGTTAGATGATTTTTATGTGTTGTTGTTTTAAATAATTAAAACCGTTATAGCAAAAATAATTTTTAAAAGAAGGATTTTAAGATATTACAGTTTAAAATAGACTTTATATAATTTATAATGTCTGAGATAATGACCCTGTTTTGCATTTTAGGAGGAAAACAAAGGATGAAATTTGATAAATTTACTCGTGTAGAAGGCGATTCTTGCGGAACAATTCAGCTATTTGGACTATCAACCTGTATTTGGTGCAAGAAGACTAAAGAATATCTGGATAGTAAGGGCGTTGAATATTACTATGTTTTTGTTGATTTATTAAATGAGAGTGAAAAAGAAGAAGCTAAAAAACTTATCAAAAAATGGAATAATGATATTTCGTATCCAACGATAATAATAAATGAGAGTCGTTCAGTTGTCGGATTTGATGAAGATGAGATAGACCGGGAGATTGCACGTAATGAGTAAAAATAATTCGAATTTAGAAGAATCTGAAGTTGATGGTCTTTACCGTATAGTAGAGCGTGATGCCCACGAGGGTGGATATTTGCTGAATCCTGATGATTCATTTACACGAGAATTGATTCGGGGATTGGTTGTAAACACCAAGCGCTATGGGTATGCGGCATGTCCTTGCAGATTAGCATCCGGTAATGAGGCTTTAGACAGGGATATGGTATGTCCTTGTGATTATCGTGATGCAGATTTGAATGAGTACGGAGCCTGTTACTGTGCTCTGTATGTTACTGAAGAAGTTGCTTCTGGTAAGCGAAAGTTAAAGCCATTACCGGATAGGCGGGAAAGAGAGTTGGAAAAGAAAAAAAAAGATAAAGGTGAACCAGTAAAAAATATATCAGGTTTATCTTATCCGGTATGGAGATGTAGTGTGTGCGGTTATCTTGCGGCAAGGAGTATGCCGCCTGAAAAGTGCCCTATTTGTAAAGTATCAAAAGAGCGATTTGAAAAATTTATCTGATTGAATTAGTTATGCGTAAATGAGGATGATTTGTTTGTTTTTTGATCTAATATTATAAATAAAATTTATATAATGGCAGGTGTGGTATGATTAAGCATATAGTCATGTGGAAACTAAAAGACGATGTTGATGGTTTAACAAAAGATCAAACAGCTCTTTTGCTAAAAAAAGAAATTGAATTAATGAAAGAAAAAATTCCGCAAATAGTTAAAATTGAGGCTGGAATTAATTATAATCACGGACCTATTGCGTATGATCTTTGCCTTTATTCAGAATTTGAAAATGATGATGATCTTGCTATTTACCAGGATCATCCGGACCATGCGGTTGTTAAAGAACTCGTTGTAAAATATGCTGAAAACGGAGTTGTGGTTGACTATGAGATATAAAATAATATTCAAGATAATATTGTTAGGAATTGTATTTTCTGCATTATCTTGCAGTAAAAATAATGAAGAGAACAGTATAAAGAATAAGGAGAAAAAGATACTAATGAATGGCGAAATAGTAATCACACTTGATTCAGAAAAGGCACCTTTGTCGGCTGAAAACTTTATTTCATATGTGAATGATGGGTTTTTTGACGGTACAATATTTCATCGTGTAATACCGGGATTTGTTGTACAGGGGGGGGGATTTACTCAGGAAATGGATCAGAAAAAAACAAAAGATCCCGTAAAAAACGAAGCAGATAACGGATTATCGAATGTTCGTGGTTCAGTAGCGATGGCTCGAACACAAATTGTTGATTCGGCTACTTCTCAGTTTTATATAAATTTAAAAGACAATGTAATGCTTGATCATAAAGGAAAAGACGATCAGAATTATGGCTATTGTGTATTTGGTCATATTACTTCGGGAATGGAATTTGTAGATAAAATTGCTGGAGTCAAAACTGGAAACTCTGGTTTTCATCGAGATGTTCCTGAGATACCAGTAGTTATCAAGAGTGCCGTATTGGGTGACGATGGTAAGACTGTTACGTTTACAATAGAACAGGCCACAGAGTAGGTATTATGGAAAACCGTGACATCGAGCAGTATTTCAAAGAGATGATGAGTGCCGAAAAATCGGCTGACCATTCGATTATTACTTCTCTTGAGAAAAAAGTTTATGATATGAAAAATTTAATAGAGATTGGAATAAGTCTGTCATCAAATCTTGATTTTAAGAGCCTTGTTGACGCGGTTTTGTATAGTTGTATAGGGCAACTGTTTATAGATAAAATTGCTATTCTTTTGCAAGTAGATATCGATTCGAACTGTTATTATATACATTCACATAAAGGATATGATATTGCTTCCATAAGTGATGAAATTATCCTGGGTGAAAATTCTGTTTTGAGTAGTTTTCTTCAGGATCACCCTGAGCCACATGATTATGAAACTTTAAGGAAAATACCCGAACTGACTGAAGACTTAAACGCAATTAATGATTTATCCCCTATATTAATTGTACCAATGAAGTCAAAGAATAGTCTTAATGGTATAATAATAGTCGGTAACAAAATGCTTGGTACACCGTTTACTACCGATGAAAAGGAGTTTTTACGGCAGTTGTCGAGGTTTTCAGCGACTGCTGTCGAAAACTCTCGACTCTACCTAATGGCCACTCAGGATCGAATGACTCGTTTACATGTACATCATTTTTTTCAGGACAAGTTGCTGGAAGAGATGAAGCGCTCTCAGCGAAGCGGCGAGCCTCTCTCTCTGTTCATAACGGATATTGACCATTTTAAGAAATTTAATGATGTGTATGGTCATCAGCAGGGTGACTCTGTTTTGAAAGAGGTTGCTCGTTTGATGCGTGAGTCGGTGAGAGCTACTGACTGTGCTGCACGTTATGGGGGGGAAGAGTTTGCTGTGATCTTGCCTGGAGCCTCTATCGAGTTGGCTTCTGAAGTTGCCAATAGATTACGCAAGACTATTGAAAAGCACGAATTTCCGGGGCAGAATGAGCCTTTGCATGTCGCGATATCTGCCGGTGTCGCGCAGTATGATCCCGAAAGAGATTTGCATAAAGAAGATCTTATTGAGCGTGCTGATAAGGCTCTTTACAAGGCAAAGGAGTCTGGAAGAAACAGGGTTGCTGTTTTTAGATAAAGGGAACTTCGAACAATTACCATTTCTGTAACGGCTATGCCGTTTAAAGAGGTATAATAGTGAGAATTTATCTCGTTGCCACTCGAAAAAGCGCTCATAAATTTCGCTTTGAGGCAAAGGAAATTTGTGGCTTTATTAAAGGAATTTTTCGTGTTACCCGTGTGGCTTTTATCTAGTGCTAAAAGCTTATTGTTCTGATAAGAACAACCTACAAGGGCAAGTTCCTTGTTAAAGAGTTAATTATTAGAGATTGCCTGTAACTATTTTAATGTTATATTAAAAAAAGTGATGAACAAAATAAGTTCATCACTTTTGCTATTGCTAACTATTGAAGGGGCAAATGCAATATTACTAATTCAATTCAAAAATTAAATCTTACTTTCGGTCAAGAGTTGTAGTCCCATCAATTATCCATTTAGTAAAATCCCAGTATTCACCAGATTTAATAAGGGTGAATGTGTTTTTATGCTCCATGCCTGAATCATCATCATGGTATGCTGTCGCGGAACCGGTATCTCCACGTTCAGATGTTGATATATCGGTAAATTCAAGATTAGCTGTTCCCACCGAACCTCTCAAAGTTGTGATACTTGCTATACCCGAACCCCCGGCATTGGAGCCATCTGAAAAAAGAGCTGTGATTTCGGCTTCGCTACCCGAGTTATAGGCATCCTGAAGGTCAAGAACCGCATTCTTTATGCCATCTGTTTCGCTCTCATCGTCTTCACAGGAAATGAAGATGAGTAATGCAAGGATTATAGATGCAATTGTAAATATTTTTTTCATTTATTTGGTCTCCTGATTATAATAACAGTTTAGCGTCTGTTTCGTTTTTTTCTAAGCTCATCTCTTTTTTGTTTCGCTTCAACTGCTGCTTTGATGTATTTAATATAGTACTTTTTATAAAGATCGTCTATTTCCATATATAATTTATTAATTTCTGCTGTACGATTAGATCGATCAATGGTTTCGTATGTTAAATCCGAAAAATCTTTAACCATGCCCATTTTATAGGCGTTCACTATTGCCCTAAAAGAGGCGAGGTGAAGTTTCTGAGCTGCCTGAAAGGAGAGTTTCGCGTTTTCCTCAAATTTGGCTGTATTTCCATCGGCTTTGAATTTTTTTGCCAACTCATCGTATTTGATCTTTTCTTTCTGGTTAAACTCTTTTATTTCTTCCAGTTCTGTTATATCATTGTCAAGTTTTTTAATTTTTTTCAAAGATTCGTTAAGAACAGATTCTTCATTGCCTTTAAGCTGATTTTTTGAGTCACTAATCCATTTGTTCCACTCGGAGATTTTAATGTCTTCAACTTCTGATGGGTCACCGCCATATGGCACAGTGGTTTCCTGGTTAGCGTTTACAAGCACAGTTCGTGAGGAACCTGTAATCGCTACCCGTCCTTTTTGTACCTGCAGAACAGATGTTCCGTCATAACCTGCTGCTACAAGAAATTCTGTACCTCTAACAGCACAGACTGTCGACACTGTATTAACTTTAAAACCTGAATTATTGTTTTGAAGCTTGTCCATTTTAAGTTGAACTGTTCCACGCGTCATATCGAGAGATTGCACTTTCTTCTCTTCATCGATATCCTGTCCAATCGCTAATTGAGTATTTTCATTAACCTTAATAGTGTTGCCGTCCATATCGATCTGAATGTAGGCCTTTGAGCCTGTTTTAACGGTATCACCGTTTACAAGTTTTTGGTTCATACTGGCTTTTTGCCAAGTATCAGAGCCGAATGGCTTGATTTTTGCCTCTCCGACAAAAAACTTTATCTGCATGGCAGAAAATGCCGGGAGTGAAAAGGTCATGGCGAATAGTATTAATAGGAGTTTTTTTACAGTAATCATATCTTACCTTCTTTTTTGTTGGATTAACCGTTTTGCGATGAATATAATAATATTAAAATACGGAAAACCCCTTTTTTTAAGTAAAAGAAAGACCATTTTTTGGAACAAAAGTTATTGTATAGTTACAAAAAATGATTAAAACAAAATCTTTAGTGTCCATTTATTCATTGTTATACGGTATTGGCTAATTTTCAAGCCAAATAATCATTTTTCTAAATTTAAGACACTTTATTGCTCTTGACATTGAACATAATTTGAAGATGTGTCGTATTAATGTGACTGTTATCGGTTGCATTTGCAATTTTGCAATTTTGCAATTTTGCCTGAATCAATAATATGATTCTCTTGACGTAATATTATGATTATCTGTATATAAGTCATACGGGGGTAATTTTATGGAAAAAATAGAGATAAAAAGTGCTGATTTTACAGCTTTTTTTACCGCTGAAGATATTATCTGTCATAGTGATTTAAAAAACCGAAATGATTTGTTTTCTGCAATATTGAAAAATCTTGCTTATAATAAAGGCATTGGAAATGTAAATGATGCGTATAATGCAGTGCTCGAGCGAGAAGAGGGTTATAGTACAGTCCTCTCTAAAGGACTTGCTCTACCCCATGCTAGGTTATCAACAATTAGTGAGTTGGTAATAGGAATTGCTACATCGAAAGAGGGGATTGTTTTTGATGGTGATTCTGAGAACCCTGTTCGTGTTGTTATTATGATACTCACACCGAAAGATAAGCCTTCGCTCTACTTACAGGTTTTAAGTTCTGTCTCAAAGGTACTTGCCCAAGAGGGGATAATTGATAAACTTGCTGAGTTTTCAGATAATAATGAGATGTGGCGTTTTTTAAACCGAAGCGGGCTCGATTTTCCGGATTATATTTGTGCTGGAGATATCATGAATAGTGATTTTTCGTCCTTAAAAGAAAACGCTACGCTTGAACAGGCAATTGATCTTTTTGTTAACAAAAATATGAACGATGTTCCAGTTCTTGATGCAGATGGTGATCTTGTAGGTATTGTTTCGACAAGTGAATTATTGAGAGTATGTCTTCCCGATTATATTCTTTGGATGGATGATCTATCTCCTATTATAAATTTTGAACCTTTTTCGCATATTCTTCAAAATGAAAGTAATACCTGGCTTGCGGAAATTATGTCGTACGATTTTGCATCGGTAGATGAAAAAGATCCAGCGATTATGGTTGCTCAGGAAATAACAAAACATAAAACAGGTCAGGCCTATGTTTTGCGTGATAAAAAATTGGTAGGTGTGATTACCATGCAGCAATTTTTAAACAAGATACTCAGGGAGTAAAAAATGCATAGTGATAATGAAAAAATAACAGCCCGCCAATCCATGATCAGGGGAGGCATACTTCTTGCCGTAACTTTTTTTGCCGGATGGTTGGCATACTACGCGGGATTAACAGAAAATTCACAAGTTATGGCTGCGTCAGTATTTGTTTTGATAATTGGTGCTACTCTGCTTTTCTGGAACGCTCGCCTTGCAATAGCCTTTATTGGTATTGCTATACTATTAGGTGGGCGGGTTTTGACGCTGGAACAGATGATTGTATCGGCAGAACTTGATATCATTTTGTTTTTGGTTGGCATGATGACTATGGTTGGTGTTTTGAAAGACCTTGGTCTTTTTACCTGGATTATACAGCTTGTTATAAATATGAAAGCTATGAATGGCAAACTATTTTGTATAATTGTGGTTGTGATGTCGGCTGTAATGGCGAGTGTTGTAGACGAGGTTACTTCGATTGTTTTTATTTTAGCACTTATTTTTCAGGTTTGCGATACACTGAAAATTAATCCCATACCCTTTGTAATGATTGCGGTTATAGGTACAAATATTGGATCAAGCGGAACTATGCTTGGTAATCCTGTTGGCATTTTAATTGGTACAAAGGCCGGCTTCTCTTTTGCTGATTTTGTTCGCTGGGCTGCTCCGGTTATGTTTGTATCTCTTTTGGCTGCGCTTGTTATTGTACTTGTCTGGTATCGAAAAGAAATACAACTTCTTACAGAGAGATTGGAGGCGCGTAGAAAGATGCAACTTGGTCTTGGACCGCTTGTCCGGATTCCCTTTAAACGTGGGCTTTTCATTCTTGTGTCTGCTGTTACTTTGATTGCTTTGCATCATAAGTTGGAAACTCTTCTTGGGGTACAGAAAAATACACTTTTAATAGTAGCTCCTCTGGCAATATCCGGAATTTTGATGGTTTGGAGAAGTAATCGTGCAAGACATTATATAGAAGCAGAAGTTGAGTGGTGGACTTTGCTTTTTTTCATGATGCTTTTTGCAGTTGCGGGTTCGCTTGAACATACAGGTGTAACAGAACATGTTGCACATAACTTTGTTGGAACGTTTGGAAATAATCCTGTCGTACTAACCCCGATTATAATATTTGTAACAGCGCTTGGTTCGGCATTTGTGGATAATATCGTTTTTGTCGCTGCCTTTATACCTGTAATTAAAGAGCTAAACATGACCCCCTTATGGTGGGCTATGCTTTTTGGCGCTTGTTTCGGTGGAAATATTACGGCTATTGGCTCTACCGCGAATATAGTTGCGTTGGGTATGATGGAAAAAAGATATAAAAAACATATAGCTTTTTTTGAATGGATAAAAATAGGTGCTGTTGTCGGATTTGTTACCTGTGTGGTCGCCTGGATATTGATTCTTCTTTTGATGCCATATATGCCGGAAATGAGTCAAATGGGACATTAATTCAGACATGTCCGGATTGTTATTTGCGCTTACAAGTAATTTGCTGAGGTGATAGCAGGTTTGAAATATTTGTTAGTCCGAGTGTATTATACTAACTTGTTTAGAAAGTTCATTTCTATCTCTATTGCAGTATCGATTTTATGTCTAAGCTGTTGTACAGGTAATATTGAACGTGATTCTGAGGTGCTATCAAGAAATATTGTTGAAACTGTAAATGGTATCATTTATGAGTTCAAGGGAAATAACAATAACACCCTTGTTTTTTACCTTGAAGGTAGTGGATTGCATTCGGTACTTGGGGTAAAAGATAATGATGGTTGGAGCCATAGAACTTTTTCTTTTTTTGTTATAAAATATTTTAAAAAATTTGCTGATGTTGTTATCATTGAAAAGCCGGGAATGAAACCTGGCAAAGATCATTCCACTGACAGTGAAGTACTGGCTGCGTATACTTCAAGTAATTTGATAGATCACTATTCTGTCTTGATTGACGATTATCTTGATAAGTCAGACGCGGAGCAAGTTGTTATTTTTGGATATTCCGAAGGTGGAATGCTTGCTCCAGCAGTTTATAGAGAACTGAAAAACCGTGATCGTATTAAGAAACTTGTAATCGGTGGTGCAGGCGGCATGAGTCAGTATGAGCAATTTATGGTGCTTGCCGAGTCTTATGTGAAGATGCCGGGCAAATACCGTGTTGAGTGTCGGGATATTCAAAGAGTTAGAAGCCGGGTTAGGACTTTTCCTGATTCAATTGAATTTCGTTTTTTGGGATTACCGTACAGAAGATGGAACAGTTTTTTTGATTTTTCTCCAGCTGATTATTATGCAAATATCGAAATACCGGTATTATTTTATCATGGTACATTTGACTGGAGTGTTCCTGTTGAATCGACCAGTATGCTTGAAAAATTATATCCTGATAAGAATTTTGTTTTCATGTATATCGACAAGATGCAGCATGTGCCAGAAGATGATAAGGGCATGGATGAGCTTTTTATGCGTTTGATAATGTGGGTTACTGAAGATAATAATAAATAAAAGGCATTTGTTTATCCGTGAGTGAAAACTAACTGATTTGTTATCCAGTTAATTGTTGTGTATATGTGTATTGTTAAGCGGACTATTGCCCTATTAATAGAAATAGGGTTAAAAACAAAGTTTTGATAACAGACTTATTGGTATTTTTTCTTATCTAGGAGCTGGTTTTCTTTTAAATATAGTTAATTGTCCGATTATTTCTGTTTTTTTGTATAGCCGAGCAACTTTGATATTATTCAGAAAAATTCTGATTTTGAGGTGTTTGATACAACCCGGGATTTTCGTGTTTTATCCTTATTTTATTTTAAGATTAAATCAAAAATACGATAAATACGGTTGTTTGCCGGTTTCTTGTCCATTTGAATGATCACGCCCTTCGTAAAAGTTCATACCCCAGCAGTTAATGAAGTATGGAAACCCGAAAAACTCGTGAACAAAAGAGGCATGAAAACAGGGACGAACAAACTCCTTTACGCCATCCATAAACTCATCGAAGAATTCCATTGCAAGATACAGCATGTACGACAAACTGCAACAGTAAAGATTTGCTATGTCTTTCAGTTTTCTTTTCGAAATACTGCAGAACCGGATATGCACTGATTTATCAATTTACTTTTGAAAAGTAAGCAAATAGGTGCGGGTGAAACCCGCGGGTTGCCGATTTTTTACCGACAAAAAATCGGCGAAAAAGTCGCCGGGGAGACCCCGGTCCCC
>JAFGRW010000055.1 GCA_016934935.1 Spirochaetota bacterium
GCTTGACCGTTTTGTCCCAACTACCCGAGGCCAGCGTCTTGTCATCAAAGGAAATTGAAACCGAGGTAACATAAGATGAATGGCCTTCGAGGGAGCGGATGAGGTTACCGCTCGATACATCCCAGAACTTAACCGTTTGGTCCTCACTACCCGAAGCCAGCATCTTTCCATCAAAGGAAAATGAAACCGACTCAACAGAAGATGAATGGCCGTTCTGCAAAACGAATTCCGCTTTCGGTACCTGGCCAAAGGCAGACATTGCAATAAGAATAATCGGCAAAACAAATAAAACAACTGTTTTTCTAACATATTCCAGCATACAACCTCTTAATTCATTCCTATTTTAAAGTTATTCATCCTTGCATTAATCTTTCCATGCGACGCATTTCTGGGGTGCCCTAATTGTCAAACAACAGGTTAGCGCCAATGGCGACGTAACCCCCAAACAGTTAAGCGGCCTGATCCGATAAAATACAACTGCAAGGGTTCTTTATAGGTAAATAATATATGTTATAGGTGGTAGGCAAGAAGGTTGAGGACAGCACGACTTGGTCCCCAACTATACACTCTTATAAAAATTTGCCACAAAACCCCGACCTGAAGGAATTGGTTTTAAGGCCAACTTACATAAAAATACCAGCATGCTGGTATTTATTCTTTGGTTTAATCACAAACTTAATCCTTCCTCACAAGTTATACTTGGATTTTTTTCTTTTAACATTTCAATTTTTTTCATCATGGAATTTTTTAATTCATCATAATTCAAGTTTCCACAGCTCAATTCTTCTGCCACCCCAGATACTACCGCTGCATTCATATAATAGCCATGTTCCCTGGCTATCCGCTGAAGATCCGCAACACTCTCCCCTACCCTATTTTTTTCCGAATCGCTTCTATACGTAATTTGCTCTTCTCTAACTGCCATTTCCGAATGTCGATCATCTCCTCTTTTGTAAAAGGAGGCTTGGCCTTCTTTCCCTGGTTGTATTCCTCGATCCATCGAAGCTTCGCTTCTAATTCTTGACGCTTCTCTTCTGATATATTCATAGACGATCCCCTTATATTTTTCTTTTTTCGGACCGGTGATTTCTCTTTCTACTGTATTTAGTGCATGTTTTAGCTTACCTGTAAAAAGAATCTCAACGTCTTTCTGTATTTCTTTCAAATTCTCACGTCCAGTTGCGAGTTTCTCACTTAATCTTTTTATATCTCTTTCAGAGACCAGTCTTTTATCTGATTGGGCTACTGAAATAACTAAATCTGTGATTATTCCTTCTTTTAACAGTGATTTTGATAGACTTTCAATACTAGTGCCACTGGTAACGACATCATCCACAATTATGACATTTTTTTCTGATACATTTATTCCCTCAAAGGATTCCTTTACAATATTGTATTCCCGAGGTTCTTTTATTTTTGCAATTGCGCCCATATATGCGCTTTTAGTCACATGCATCGGAAGTGCGAAATCTACTAAAATTTCACCTCCATATTCTTTCTGTAAATGAGCAGCTAAGTGCTCAGGAATAACGTTCACTCCACTTGTTGATGGCATTACTAAGAATAAATTGTCCTTCTCTTTTAATGCCCCGCTATATGCAGATACGTTCAAATGCTTTTTTATAAAACCATTAACTAATTTTTCTGGATAGCCACATTCAAATAATTTTTCTTTGTCAGTTTTTATATCTTTTGTATGAAAATGTGAAGTAATGTATTCCATTTTTCCCTCTTATGTTATCAATATACTATGAACAACATAATGAGGAATAATTAAAAATTAAAAAAGACAGTATTTTCTGCCTTTTTACTTGTTCAATTTTTGATTTCTTTAGTATTGTATCTTGACCATCAAAATTTCACGGTTTACAATCTAAATATTTTTCATTAAGATATAACTCTAATGCATCTTCTAAAACTTTTGTTTTTTCAATGCGATGAACATTATAAATCTGATTAAGCCAGTTATCATGTTCAAGCTTGAAAACATAGGACCGTTTTACCCTTTCACCTTTATACGCAGGATGCCTTTTAAGAATTTTTGGATCACTAGATTCTCTTACCTGTTGAATTATAGTTTTCACAAATTCCTGCATTTTGGGATTCAAAAGATCTTCTGATACAATTTTAAAACGGTCTTTCTTTTGTTTTACCTCTTCATTTTTTATTTCGTTTTCAGTCGTTACATTTCCGCTATTAGCTGCAGTGTTATTGCTTTCTGGTATCGTTTCTACACCTTTTTGCCCTTCATATTCCGTTTTTTGAACTTCAATGATTGGTTTTTCAGGTTCGTTAGTTTCAGTAGTTACATTAACTTTTGCATTACTTTTCTCGGCATTACCTATTACCGCAAGCTTTTTCTGCGCGATCATTGCAAGTCTGCTCTGTCCTGGTTCCTGATTCATTTATCATTACCTCGCCGATTTAATATTAGTGAGAACAGCTACATTTTTTTCAACATCCACAACATCTTCAGCCTCTTGATTTTGTTTACTTTTAAATCTGAACTTATTCAAATGCTTTGCATTTTCTATTTTCTTCATTTTTCGTATAGAACTGATTACATTTAAAATATCATCTTTTTCAATGCCTAGAAGCTCTACAACTAAATCAACTATTGCTAACCCTGCTTTTGACTTACTTCTAGAAAGCAGCAGATTTTTGTTTTCTTCGAGTATTGCATCCAGCATATCATCATAAGGGATGCAAGTTTTCAAAGTATTTTCTGGATACATAGTTTCTACTGCCAAGGCAGTAGCTTTATATTGCATGATAGCTTTCATTTCGTTACGAAGGATTATGATGCGATCCTTAGTTACCCCTGTTTTTTCTAAACGATCTACCATTTCCTTAAGACCCTGAAGTGAAAAAACCTTCATTGTTAGGGGGATTATAAAGCAGTCAGAAGCAGTTATTGCAGCGAGAACTTTTTCATCAACAGAAGGGCCATTATCAATTATAATGTAATCATACCCAACCTCATTGAGAATTTCGGATGACAGTAACTCTTTTATTGCTGTTTTTCTTGGTTTTGCAGTAGCTAACTCACTAGACCCACAGATACAATCCAAGTTATCCAAAAATGTTGTCATTACCGCCTCAGGTAACAAGTGAGGCTTTTCGAATAATGTAGCCAGTGTAACATTTGGCAGTTTGCGAATACCCAAAGACAACGACATATTGTGTTGCTCGTCGTTGTCAATAACAAGCACCTTTTTCCCGACAAGCGCCAAACATTGAGCAAGGTTTGAGGAAATCGTGGTCTTCCCTACTCCACCCTTTTTGTTTAGAAAACTTATTATCAACCTGCTCGACATACACTCTCCTTTTCAAAATTTTTTTTTACCATCTTGTAACCATTCTGGTATAGATTTTCATGTACCACTTTAAAACTTGTTATTCTTGTAACCACTTCTATAAAGCATCTATTTAACCCTACATATATTCTATTTATTCTTTGTTCCTTTATATATACATTCTTGTATGTTCTTTTACAATGATTTTCTTGTATATTCCTAAACATTCTATTTCATGTATCTTTTTCTATAATGTTATTCATGTATCTTTTTCAATATTGTATTTATTCCATATTTCCACATATTGTATATGTTCCATATTCTTACATATATTGTTTCTTCTATCTTCTTATATATAACTATACAAGTAGCCTTATTTATATTTTATTTCTTCCATCATCTTATATATTGTAGCTTTATTATGTCTTGCATATTTTATATACCCTTTAATATTCCTTATTGCATTTCTTCTTTATTCTTTTATCTTCCTACATGATATACATGCACTATCTACAAAAAAACAGTTTCGTGTTACATTTTTGGACTTTTATATCAGGGTAGGGGGGTAACTGAAGCGAAATCTGTTTTGAGGCCCTGGCACTCGAATACCTTCTGACACTTCGAGATTTAAGCTTTAAGCCACCTAAAAACTTCTTCGAATGAAGATAGGTCTCTAAGCGATTAAGATGCTCTATGGGGCTTTATTAAATCTTTAAACTGTCCTTCAATTGCCAATTTTAAGGGGTAAGGATTCTTCCACTTTTCAGTTTTTATATCTTTTTGGGAAAAAATAATGATTTCACCTTAAAACGCCTTTAAAAGCTGTTTAAGCGCACTATCGAAACAGGCTACTCTTTACTACGTTAAAGCTTTTTTCACCCTATTGTGGCCATTCTATTGCTTTCACTAAGGTTTTTTTACCCTGTCCTTACTTTTTGTTCCCATTGTTTGAATTTTAGAGGTAAGGATTCTTCCACACTTATCCAAAAAATCTTCTTCATAACTAAAGACGGTACAAGGCAATTTAAACCGTATTTTGATATCAGGGCTGGTTTTCTACCTCTATGCCATCATTCCGCCTTTTAAGGCCTGGTTATGACGTTTAAGCTGCACATTGTGCAGCTTTGTGGAGAATTATTTTTTTATTTTTCCACCCAGGGTAAGAATTCTTCTACCGTAGTAAGGATCTTTCCACTTAGAGGTAAGGATTCTTCCACCGTAGTAAGGATTCTTCCACATTCGGTAAGGATCTTTCCACCAATAGGTAAGGATTCCTCCACAGTTCGTAAGGATTCTTCCACATTAGAGTCAATATATTATATGTACCTGTAATTAACTTTTTAATCTTGTTAACTGTTATAACAACAACAAGGCTATTTCGATCACATTATCCCTGTTTTTAAAATCAATTTTGTTGTTGTTTTTTATTTTAAAAAAAAATATGCTTCTAATTTCTTTAAACAGTAACTCTTTCATCACAAAGCTCTATACTCTATCTCTTTCTTCATAATTTTGGAAATATTTTTACTATTATTTACCGCATGTTTTGATAGGTATAATCGATTGTTTTTTATTAAAATATGCTCTTTTATTAATTAAATTTTGGAAGACTTTTGCAACGTTTGTGGAAGAAATCGTTCATTAGATTCCACATGCATTTTGGGTATGAGGATAGTTAATATTTTTGAATGATTTTTATTATTACTAAATACGTCGAGTTATTTTTTTCAGGCTCAGATTCAAAAAAAAATGCCAATGTAGTAAATAATAAACCGCTTAAAAGTTATATAGTTTTTTTTGAGTGAAACGGTAAAAAATAATCCTGTTCGATCCGCGATTTAAATGCTGTCCATAATTCAGAAATTAATCAACCATCAATTCGGTGGAAGTTAAAATCACTATTGTGGAAATATTCTTACCTTAAACTACCACTTTAACATACGTTTTTAAAAAATTTTTGAACTTGTTTTATACATATTTAATCCATTGATTTTTAAACGTATTGTAATGGTATTATTGATCTAATTGTGGAAGACTTCTGTAGTTATTGTGGAAGAATAATTTGAAATGTTTCCACATTGTTTGTATATTGTAATGAAACCTATAATTTTTGTAAGGATTTTATATGAATTTACCCATTTCTATTCATGCTCTAAACCCCGATCTTCCACTTAAAAAACATACCGCTACTATTCATATTGAGGCACCCTTTAGTGCTGTAGATCATAAATGCCTGAATATTCTCTACAAAGCAGCATATGAAGCAGCTGAATGGTCTTCTGAGTTTTATTATGTGAAATATTCAGATGTTGCGAAATTTTTGGGTTGGAAAAGGTTTGTAATGAAAGATATTGCAGAAACACT
Source organism: Spirochaetota bacterium (assembly GCA_016934935.1). Taxonomy (GTDB): domain Bacteria; phylum Spirochaetota; class UBA4802; order UBA4802; family JAFGJZ01; genus JAFGRW01. The sequence continues at coordinate 5,661 of JAFGRW010000055.1, forward strand.
CGAAAAACTAAGAATTTCTAAAATTAAATGGAATATTTTATCACAAGATAACAAAAATGATGAGAAGTGGGACGGCATAGGTGTAACTGGTTTTATCTCAAGCTATTTTGTAGTAGAAGAGCATAACGTTATACGTTTTTCTATAAGTCCTGAAATTAAACGTCTCATTCAAAACCCCAATATTTTTAGTTATATAGATTTGGGATTTCAGAAAAAACTAAAGAGCAAATACGATCTGATTTTATATGAAGTTCTGATGGATGAACTTACCAGGTCTTATCTTAAATCCAATATTAGCAGGTGGTACTCAATAAACGATTTACGTCGTCTATATGGTCTTCCAGAAACAAGTTATTTAGAACCTCGTGATTTTAATAAATTTTGTATAAGGGAACCCTTAAAATCAATTAATGAGAACACAAATATATCTGTTGAAATTTGTAATACTGAAAGAGTGAAACGAACAATCGTTGCCCTTCAATTTAAAGTGTCTTTTAAAGATGGGGATTTAAGTATCGCTGAAGTTCAAACTTCACTTGCTTTCGATACTGACGATAATATGATGGATAAACAGTATATTGCTAAAGATGAGCTCACTCAAATATGTAATAGCGAAAAAATTGCAGATCAGATTATTGACTATGTACGTGAAAAATTCCCCGGTATAGATCATGATGAAATGATAAAAGAAAACATTGAATATGCTAAAAAGAATAAGGAACTGAAAAAAATAAAATCTTTTGTTGGCTATACACGTTCTGCAATCGAAAATGATTATGCTCAATATTTTAAAAGAGTGAAAGATATTCACGATTCAAATACGAACTCTTGTCCTCAGGATGAAAACGACAAATACGCTAAAGTTTTTGAATATGAAATTCGTTTAAATAGGGCAGAAAAATATTTTTCTTTTTTACCATCTCTTATTCAGGAACAATATCGCAATAAAGTTCTTCCTTTTGTTTCTTCAGAAATAAGAGAAACTACATCTGCAAGAAATTTCCTCAGTGAACACGAATCGACTTTTCAGGACGAACCTGATGAAGCAACCTTCTTGAAACGCATATCAGATATTTTTAACCAGTAGGGGACTCTCAATAGCCAATTACAAGAGATCGCTCACTTCGTTTCACTCCATAATAATAGCCTCACTTCCGTTTCGGCTATTCCTTTGTGGTTTACTTCGTTTCACCACGTCTCTGTTTTCTCCCAGAGAGCGATCACTGCCGTTCTCACTCTCTGACACACCCCTCGCACTAAAATGTGCAAGGAACTACCATGACTTGATATAGTTCAATAAATATGGTATATTATTGAGACATATATCGTTATTTTATTGAAATGGGTATTTTATGGCAAAAGAAGCGAAAACAGAGTACTATCATTTTCGTATGACGCATTCGATGAAAGATAAACTATTCGTCAGAGCCGCAGAGCTTGGCAAGGAGCCATCCGTGTATCTAACAGAACTCATGGAGAAAGATATTGCAGGTTATGATTTAGATGAGTCTGAAAAACCACGGATGAAAGCATTTTCAAAACAGGTAGGATTGGAAATATTCAATAAAATAACGTCACTATTTGATAGTGCATATCTTAAAACGAAGAATAGAGAAGAGAAACTTTTTGCATTATTGATTTTAAATTATCGTCAAACTCTCTATCAGTTCCAGAACATTATTAATCGTGATGAACTATCAAATAAATTATCTTCAGAGCAAGTGAAAGCTTGTGAAGAGAAAACTCGTAAAAATCTAAATGAAATTTTTGATAAATATCTTGAATTTGTTCTTATGAACGATTCTGAAAATATCATCGAGCATCTTAAAAAACCTGTGAAATAATTGTAATTATGCTATCAATTTCAAAAGCAAAATGTGCAAGCCAGGGAATGAAATATTTCGAAGCGGATTCTTATTATGTGAAAAAAAATGAGCAGGGACATTGGTTTGGAAAATGTATCGACGAGCTTGGTTTGAGTGACGGTATTGAAAGGGAAGAATTCAGGAGGATTTTAGATGGTTTCGATCTTGATGGAAATGCACTTGTACGTAACACTTTAAAGGGCAACCGAAGGGCATATGTAGACTTCACTTTTTCATGTCCAAAATCAGTTTCAATTCTTTCATACTCAGATGAAAAAATAGTGCAGGCACATAACGAAGCCGTGAATAAAGCTCTATCAGAGATTCAGTCAAAATATGCTATTACACGAGAGGGTGCTGGTGGATGTGAATCATACCGAACAGACAATATAATTGCAGCACGATTTAACCATCATGAATCCAGGGAACTTGATCCTCAATTGCATTGTCATTGCGTAGTAATGAATATGACTAAAGGTCGTGATGGTAAATATCGGTCTTTAGAAATGGGGGAGATGTTTAAAAACCAGCTCTATATAGGACAAGTTTATCGAAATCAATTGTCACTAGAGTTACAAAAAATCGGATATAAGATAGAAGTAACTGAACGGTATAAAGGTCTATTTGAAATAGCTGGAATTGATAAGGAAATTTTAGAAGAATTTTCAACTCGCAGGAAACAGATTGTTGAAAAACTAAAATCATCTCCAATCGAGTATGAAAGGTGTGGTCAAAGAGCCGAGGCTGCTTGTTTGTTATCACGTAAAAGAAAAAGTGATACCGATATCGAAATTATCCGTGAAAAGATGGCCGTAAAACTTTCAGGTTTTGGTACATCTTTAGAAGAAGTTAAGTTAAAAGCATTGCAAATAGATGCTGATAAAACGGAAACTACCCAGTTATCTAAAGCTGAATGTATTAGGATGGCAATTGAAGATGTAACTGAACATCAATCTGCATTTAAAAAAGAGGCTGTTGTAACGCTTGCAATGAAAAATGGGCTTGGAAGGTATACTGCAAAAGAAATAGAAGAGGAGTTTGAACGATTTAGTGACATAAAACATGTTGGTAAAAAGGATCTTTTTATTGGAAAAACAGTAAGTCCTGCAATCGATTATTATACCACTTATGAAATTGAAAATGTTGAATTAGGAATCATTGCTATTGCCGAAAAGAATTCAGTGCAATCTACAATATCAGTTGATAGAGCAATTGTTGATAAATATCTATCAGAAGTTGCAATGTCTGGTATTGAACTTAGTAGGGGACAGAAAGATGCAATTTCAATGGTATGTACAACTGAAAAAAATGTTAATTTGATCCAGGGGGATGCTGGATCAGGTAAAACATTTGCAGTGGAACAGGTCCGCACATTAATGGAAAAAAACGGAATTACTGTTCGAGGTTTTGCGCCGACAGGAAAGGCAGCTGTAGAATTACAATCCGCAGGGATTTCAACATCAACAATCGATTCATTTTTGTTATCATCTAAAAAAGAGATACAAGAGGGGGAATTGTGGGTTGTGGATGAATCTGGAATGATCGGCAGCAGAAAATTACTAAGGTTTTTAAACGATGCCGTACGGTTTAATGCTAAAGTTGTTCTTATCGGTGACAGTAAACAATTTACCTCCGTTGAACAAGGAAAAATGTTTTCAGACCTGCAAAATAATAGTTCAGCCGGATATGCAGAAATTACAGAGAATAAACGCCAGAAAACCGCTCATATGAGAGCGATTGTTGGAGAACTTAAAAGGCGTACTACCACAGGTATACATAATGCTTTTAATAAACTGGACGGTTCTGGGTGCGTTCAGGAAATTAAAGATCGTGAAAAAAGATTACTGGCTGTTGCCTCGGATTACTTGGTGGACCGGGAAGAGCATAAGGACAGTCTTGTACTAGCATCGACAAATACTGATAGACATGAACTTAATAGAAATATTCGTAAAACTTTAGTTTCAAAAGGGGTCATTGAGCAAGGTTCTGAATACGAAGTTTTGCAAAATGCCGGGTTATCTGGTAATGTGCGACGGTTCGCTAATAGTTATAAAGTAGGTCAAAGGATCTTTTTTCAGAAAGAATTCGATGGGATTAAATCGGGTACCGGTGCTGAAATTACACAAATCGATTCCAATACTAACACATTGATTATCAAATATCGTGATAAAGCCACTTCTAAGGACCAAGTGAAAATTTTGAATCTGTTCCAAGCTGCAACTAAAATACAATCGTTCAATGTATATAAAAGGAACTTCGGGCGGGGTGATTCAATTATCACTCTAAAAAATGATAAGCTTCTTAAAGTAGAGAATGGCAAGATTGGAACTATTAAAAAAATTGATGCATCAGGTAATGTAGATGTATTATTCTCTCGACGCGAGGTTAGAGCAAAAGATTCTATATATAAAATGAATTTGAAAAATAACGAATTAATCTTAATACCAAATTCAGATTTCGGGCATGTCTCTAAGGGTACAGAATATCGAATTGTAGATGCTAATAAAAAATCAGATAGCATAGTGCTTGAATATTACCTCAATAATACCCAGAAGAAAATTGCCATAAGGAAAGAAAATCTGAAGGATGCTTCAATATTTATCGATTCAACATCACATTTCAATTTGGGCAAATATCAGTATTGCGACCATGCTTACAGTGTAACCTCATATAAAAGCCAGGGGTGTACATTGGATCGAGTTCGAGTTTTGCATGACCAGTCTCACAAAACTAATTATAATGAGATGTATGTGGCTGTTACCAGGGCACGGCAAAACGCTGTGATTTATACCGATGATTTTAATAAGCTTGTAAAACAAGCAGTAAAAGAGCAGGAAAAAGATTCCGTTATCGATTTTAAGCCAAGTCTGAACATCAACGAACCAGAACATGAAAAGTCTATAGAGGACAAAATCAACGAGCTACTTGAATCTTCTGAGGGTAAAAAGCAAAAGGAAATCGAACTAACTGCATCAATAGATCTGTAGTGGTATTATGGTAAAAAAGTCTCTTTATATACAAAATCTGTTGAAAAAACAGGAAGCACGCGAAATACAGCGGAAGCAAAATAACGATATGATCCTAAAAGCTACACAGGATGAAATTCGAGAGAGGTATCGAAATTTCGCAAAATGTATGGAAGTACTCTATAAAAAAGATCCTTCATGTTCCGATACAAAAAAAATAGCTGCACTTTGTAGAAAATATCTATCCCCAAATCAGGTCATCTGATCAACACAACAACAAACCATGAGTTATGGAACATATGGAACTTATCCGATGAGCCGTAAAACCCCTTCCTTCAGGTCGGGGAGGTTGTCAAGGAACTTACCCTCCTGCAATCTGTTTTTTAATACAGATTACTTTTATTCAGTAAACTAAATCCAAAATTCCATACAAATGTAGTATTGACATCAGTGTGCTTTGTTGTTATATTATGTTCCATATAGGTCTATAATGTGCCATAATGAATTATTAAGGTGTATGTTGATACTTTTAAGTACATGCTTTTTCACCTTGAAAGGAGTTTTTGATGCCATCGTTAAATGTAATGAGAGATCGAGAAAGGAAGCTTGCCGAATCTATAAAAAAGATTAAATCTGAAATCAGGAAAGCGGAGAAAGTATCCCACGATCAGATGTATCTGAGCTTCGGTAATGAAATGGAAAAACTTTTTAATCTGGACCCTACCTGTGCAAATTCAAAAAAAATTGCAGAGGTATGCAGTAAATACTTTAATAGCCATACTACAGTAGAAGCATCACCGGTTGTTAAAAAATCTTCTAAGTCTTCCTAATATTGGAGAAACATCGTGAATATTTTTACAAATTCATTCAAGGCATTCGAACATTTGCTCACTCAGTGGCGAATGTTTTTTAAGATGACAATTTTAATATTCATATTGATATTGTTGCTTCATTCTATTCTTTTGCTTTCTTTTTTCAAATACAAACCCGATGTCTATTTTTCTGGGTTCAGCGAATACGATATCTGTATTTTCCAAACGTATGTAGTTGCAACTTTAAAAGCCAAAACGATTCCCTTTTCTAAGAAGTTTACTTTTTCTTATCCTTGCGAAGGCAAAGCATTCATAGTTGAATATGATCGGTTTAAAGCAACTTTTCAAAAACATTTTTTAAGAAAGCTTTTACCAAGGTTTAAAAATAACCTTTTTAGAGCATTATATCTAACAAGCCCTATATACATTATATATGTAGTAATTCTTGCTATCCTCAGCAGACAGCACATCAAATCAACAAAAGATAAATACAGGCGTGGAAAATTATTTGTTTCTGAAAAAATGATGGCAAAATTGTTGGCTGCTTATGAAACAGATCGCTTTAAAATTCGGTTGAACTCCAAAATTTTTGTCCCTGAGCAGATTGTGACAAAACATTGTTTTGCAATTGGTGCAACGGGATCAGGGAAAAGTCAGCTTGCATTCCGTGTTGTTGAACAACTTATTAAGCGTAATGTACGGTGTATTATCCATGATTTTAAGGGTGATTTTATACCCACTTTTTATAACCCTAAAAGACACTACATATTTAATCCGTTGGATAAGCGTCATATGGGGTTATCAGACAATGATGATACATCTCGCGGGTGGTCAGTGTTTAACGAATTGTATACTCTCCCCAATGTTGATTCCTTTGTTTCATCGATGATTCCTGACGGGCCGGGTGAACAGATCTGGTATACAGCTCCGCGAGATCTTTATAAGGCGATGATTATTTATTGTATCAAAAACAATCTAACTACGAATGCTCATTTGAACAATATGATCGAAACCAGTCCCGATCGTCTAAGGGGGCTATTTGAGAAAACGCCTGGATGCAAAGTCGGTTTAAAGCATTTAGAGGAAGGAAAACTCGCTGGCCAATTCATGTCTATCCTTGCAACATATACAGCATCGCTTTCGTACCTGGTTGGAACAGATGGCAACTTCAGTATACGCAAATGGATTTCTGATGAAAACAGTAAGAAGCGAGTTATTTTCCTTGCAAACCAAGCAGAGGTGCAAAAAACACTCAAAACACTCATATCTACATTTTTTGACTTTTCGACCAAAGCTATGTGTACACTTCCTGATGATCCTGATGGTCGGAGGATCTACTTCATACTTGATGAATTCGGTCAACTGAGTAAAATGGATTCTGTTGTGCAGCTACTAACGCAGGGACGTAGCAAAGGTGCGGCAACATGGATTTTTTGTCAAGATATTGCTCAGGTTAATAATATATATGGTAACGATCTTTCGAAATCTATTGTTAATGGTTGTAGAAACAAGTTCTATTTCAATGTTTCTGATTACAATACAGCTGATTTTATCAGCAAGGAGATCGGACATGTTGAAATTGAACGTAGTCGTGAAAGCAAATCGTTTGGTGTTCATGATTTAAAAGATTCAATTAGCATACAAAATGAGATTGTTGAACGGCCTATAGCCATGCCGTCAGAAATTAGCTCCCAGAAGAATCTCACCTTTTTTCTTCAGCTTGCAGATATTCCTGAGCTTACACACATTAAAATTGATTACAAAAAATTTCCTTATAAATGTAATGCATACGATCCACGAGATATTCGTGTTTCCACGTATGGAGAAGATGATAAAACATCTCCTGAATCTAATGAATCTGGTAAAAACTGTAAGGATGATTCTATTGGAATTGAAGACCCGAATGTTTTACTGTTCGATGAATTAGCAAAACTTCCATCCGATTCTGAGGATACACGTGTTGATCCAGCTGATATTCCAGATATGAATGGAGGCACGTTTGTTCCGGAAGAGTATTCGTTGTCCATGCAATCACAACTCGTATCAAACAATAGTCTTGAAGAGTCTGAAAAGGATCTTCAGGTAACATCATTTTTTTAACCATTTTTGAAAGGGGCTTTTTATGGAACTGTCAACAGATCGAAAAGTAGTGATTGAGGATATCATTGAGCACTGCCGTGATCGAGGTATCAATTTACCCAAATCGCATCTGGAAACTGTACGCACATCTCTTGAACAAGGAACCGCCTCAGTTCAACAGGTTATTGAAAATGTGAACACAATTGCAAGTAGGTACGATGAAAAAGGGTATCGATGGTATGTTCAAGCTGAACACGATCCAAAGTATCCTCTAATGAGACTTATGGATAAATCTGGTGATACGCTGGCATATGTAGCAGAACGTATTAACAAAGAAAGTCAGGAACATTTTTTTGTTGCTAACCGGATCAACGAAAATGGGGAACACCTTAAACTTACAAGTAATAATAGTATGGAAGCTGTGCGTTCAAATGTAACTGCTTACTTTACTGGAGCTGTTATTAGAGAAATTGCCAATGAAATGAACCAGTCAAAGAGTGTGGAAAACTCTCGTGTAGCTCAAGACGCTACAAATAATAACAAAGTTACTGAAGTTTCACTGTCACGGTGACCAGTTTTTCAGGAGGGCTCTTTTAAAAAATTAAAACAAGGATAGGAAGGTTAATTTATGCATTTTGGAAGTAACCAACAAATCAGGGAAGAACTGATTCATTCAATATCGAATGATTATAGTAGTATTGTCAATGATTTGTCAAAATATGCCAAAACACAAAACCTTATTGTTCCAGAAAAATCTCAGGAACAATGGATTGATATGTTGTCACATGGAGAAAAAGTAGAGAATTTTTTGAATTATATCGATAACTTCTCAAAATCCTCAAATCCATACCCTCATAATGAATTTGAAAAAATGATCGATTTTCTTGCACCTGTTCAAAAAGAACCGGTGGTAGGTAAAGGGTTGGCAGATTTTATGACTGAAATTTATAGAGAGTATCATTCTGGTTCTGAAAAAAATATCCAGAATGAACGTGGCCAATACATTGAGCGAGAAGTACAAAAATCAGGAAGAACTGGTAAAGTAGAATTTGACAAGGAAAAATACTCTTTTGAGGGAATAGCTCAATTCGGTGAAGCTGTTCACAACGAAACATTCAAACTAGACTTGACCGTAAACATTCCCTTAAAAGAAGCGTTAGAATCTAATATTAATCGCTTTTTGATGTTAAAATCTGAAGAATTTGAAAATGCTGTTGAAAATATTAATACCAAACTTGGTGATAAAGCTTTTTCGTTAGAAACATGGAAAAAATTTGAACCTGAAACAGTTATCCGTCTGAGCGATGCAATTAACAAGTATGATTTTCGTCTTGATACTAATGAGCCTTTGGAATCTAATATAAATCGATTTTTTGAGACGTACGATGAATTGAAAATTCAATTTAATTCTGAATTCGGAAAGAGTAACGTTATGAAAGGAATATATGATGGAAATAATTATGTAAATGATACTATTGATTTAATAATGAGGGCAAAGTTGGAATATTTCAACGGTGAACCATTGAAAGAAAGTGAACTCAGAACCGTTGTTGACAAAAATACTGCTTTATATTTCAGTAAAGTTATTAAAATGGCAGATGAATATCCTATGTATCATGTTGAAGATTTGTACAAAGCTACTATAAATTCGTTAAAATCATACTTAAATGAAAACTCAGTTTCTCCTTTTAATTTAGATTACTCACTCGAAGATGACAATTTAAGCAATATGTTACGGGATAAGATTGATATCATGGCCCCATACGTTATTCTATATGATTTACAATTGCCATCTGATTTATCTACTGAAACGCACTCTAAATTGGTAGCCCTTATAAAAAATAGTAGGTCCAATTCTATAGGTATAAGTGATTTATATGCAGATTGCATAAAGAAAAATGAAAAATTGGATGTTTTCGATAAATATTTCGATGCAGTTTTAAAAATAAACGCAAAGCTGGTTCGTTCAATTGAGGATGTTTTGGATCGGTCTCGTGAACTTGGTCTTACTCTTTCTAAAAATCATATTGAAGTTATTCGAGCTTCAATCGAAGAGAAAAAGCTATCTGTAGAGGAGCATATTGAACAGCTTGAGAAAATGGGAGCACGTCATGCCGAAAAAGGGTATGCATGGCATATAAGAGAAGATCATAATCCAAAATATCCGCTACTTTATTATATCGACAAACATAACAACATAAATTGTTATGTTGTGGAACGAACTAATAGCCAAACCGGTGAACGGTTCTTTGTGGCAAATCGCATTAATGAAAATGGTGAGCATTTTAAAATTACATCCAATAACAACCTTGATATTGTTAAAAACCATGTAGCTGCTTATTATACTGGTGTTACAATTCGTGAGTTTTCACTTGAAATGAGTAAATCATTTGAAAAATCACAGCAATCTTCACCAACAGGAACAAAAGAACTTGAATTGTCACTTTAAAAAGGGAATGAAGAAATGAAAACGTTAATTATCGCTGAAAAGCCTAATGTTATGCGCAAGCTAAAAGCCATGCTGGAATTGAACTATTCTATAAGGTTCAGGAATATTAAAAATTATTTTGAATCCGAGGAATATTACTTGTCGAGTTTCTTTGGTCATTTACTCGAACTCTATATGCCGGATGATTACGGATACACCGAGTGGAAAGCCTCAGACCTTCCGATCATTCCTGAAAAATTCGAATTCAAATATAAAGGTGATACTGAATCACAAGGTAAACTTCTCGTGAAACTATCTCGTGAATGCTCATCAATCATTAATGCATCAGATCCTGATAGGGAAGGGGAGGGGATATTCCGTACCTGGTATAATTTTGAAGGAATCAAATTACCAGTAAAACGTTTCTGGTCAAAATCACTTGCACAACATGATTTGGCTAAAAACTGGTTAAAGCTACTCCCGTCCAGCGACTTTGATAATCTGGGGGCTGCTCAGTCTCTTCGTCAAGAAGCAGATTGGCTTATCGGGATGAACGGTTCACGGGCCTACTCTATAGCAGGGAATTCCCGGTTATCGATTGGCAGGGTTCAAACAGCAACACTCGCTCTTATCGTTAAGAGGGACCAGGAGGTAGAGAGCTACACCGAATCGTTCTTCTATTCGCTATCCGGTCAGTGGAATTCACTCCCATTCATGTATTTTGACGACAATGGAACAAAGTTTGAAAATGAGCAAGCGTTATCGCTTGTAAAAACCGAATGTGATCTCTCTGAATTTCAACTTGAAAAATTCGAACAGCAGCAAAAAACTCAAAATCCGCCAATGCCTTTTTCCTTGCATGAACTTCAGAAGGTTGCTAATGAAAAATTCAATTTCTCTCTTGATAGAACATTAGCAATAGCACAATCTCTTTATGAAAAAGGTTTAACTACCTATCCACGAACAAGCAGTTCATGTCTTCCCCCTGCAGATTTGGATACCTATTATGATGTAATCAATAAATTCGCTGATCAGCGAGAAAAAGATTTATTAGTTCCAAAAGGTCAGCCAATTAATTTCATTAAAGAAACGGAAGCATCTCATACTGCGATCATTCCCACCGGTGAGGTACCTCAACAGCTTGAAGATGATGAAAATAAACTTTATGTGCTAATCCTGAAACGCTTTATAATTTCGTTTCTTAAACCTCGTATTTACATACAATATTTTATTCGGATATCAAACGGAAAACATCATTTTCGGACTACGGTCAATAAAACTTCAGATCCTGGATTTACACTGTTATCTACTGAAAAAAAAGAAGATGATCAGGAAACCGACAGTGATGAAAGAGATATAACCGTTGAATTATCCAAGGAAAGTTTACCTTCCAAACGCTTTGAGAAACTTGAATTGTTTAAGAAAAAACGGTCAAAACCAAAATATTTCACACCAGGAACGTTGGTTACTGCAATGATGAATGTAGGTCGTTCAATGGAGAAGAAAGAATACAAAGATATTCTTAATGAGGTTGAAGGTCTTGGGACGGAAGCAACTCGACAACTTGTACCTGTCGAACTTGAAATACGTAACTATATTGAAAAGTCTGGTAAATTTCTTAAATCTACAGTCAAGGGTAGACAGCTTATTGCATGGGTTAAACCTGAAGTAAAAACCCCGGAGCTAACTGCGCAGTGGGAAAGTAAGCTCAGGTCTATCGAACGCGGAAAATATGATGCATCAAAGTTCTGTATAGAAATACGAGATCTTACACGTCAAATCGTTGTTGTTGATAATGACCTGAAAAACCAATTTACAACCGCTCTTGATGAAGCTAAGCGTAAGTGTCCGAAGTGCAAAAGGCCACTGAATGAAAATAGTTTCGGTTATTTCTGTGAGAAAACGTGTGGCTTTGCCTTATGGAAAATCATTTCACAAAAAAAACTAAGTATGAAAGATATTGATACCTTGTTTTCCGATGGAAAGACAGGGATTATTGATGGATTCAAGAAAAAAGAGGGTAACGGTACCTATAGTGCTCGTATTGTAATCGAATCTCCAGATTTTAAACCAAAATTTTCGTTTGATACATCTTCAGACTATAAATGTCCTCTGTGTGGTGGTGTAATGCAATCATACTCATCTAATCTTCGATGTAAAAGTTGTGATTTTTCTGTCTGGTATTCTATGAGTGGTAAAAAATTGTCAGAATCAGCTATAAAATCATTATTATTTAAAGGAAGGACCCCGGTAATTAAAGGCTTTGTATCTGCAAAAACAGGGAAGTCATTTGATGCCGCTCTTAGAATTGATCAAGAAGCAAAAAAGGTGGTCTTTGATTTTTCTTGAAAATTGTGAAAATAATTCAATTATCTTGATCTGATAATGATTATATTAATAGGTAGATAATCTTAATCAGATAAAAGGGAATCATGAAAAATCCGTTTGTTTTTGGTAAAGTAGTCCAAGGAGACCTTTTTCTTAACCGAGAGATGGAAATATCCGCGATTACTGAAACTCTTCTTTCCGGACAAAACATTATTTGTTACTCTCCTCGAAGATATGGGAAAACTTCTCTAATGATGAAGGTTAGTGAAAAATTGAAGGAACAGGGAAATGTCGTTTTCCTTATCGATTTTTTTCGTGTCACGTCATTGCAGGACCTTTACAACATATATGCATCGTCTATTGCTGAAACGGATCGTTCGCCGCTTAAAGTTTTTTTGTCAATTATTCAAGACATTCTCCCAACTATTAATCCCAAAGTTGTGATTAAACCTCCAGATTCCCCAACTGTAGAAATCTCAGTACCTTTACCTGTTCTGATAAAATCACATTCTTTGAATGAACTTTTTAATTCTCTTGAACAATACTGCAAGAAGAAAAAGAAAAAAGGGATTGTTATCTTCGATGAATTCCAGGAATTATCATTAATTAATGATGGAGCTTTAATTGAGAAAGAAATGCGTTCTGCTTTTCAGCACCATAAGCTCGTTTCGTATGCTTTTTTAGGCAGTAAACAGAATTTGTTAAAAGGAATTTTCAGGGATAAGAATCGTCCCTTTTATAATTTCGGGCGGCATTTTGAACTGGATGTTATAGAATCAGTTCATTGGATAGATTTCATAAATAAAAAAATGGGTAAGGAATGTTCTGCAAAAATGGCAGATGATATTTTAATGATTACGGAAAATCATCCTTATTTCACTCAAATGTTTTGCCATTATTTATGGGAATACACGAAAACTCGTTCAAAACCACTCGATGCATCCGCAATACAAAATGTCCTTCTTGAGATATTGGAGAGAGATGAACTTCTAATGTCGGACCTTTGGGAACGAATTACAATTGCGGAAAGACATCTTCTCAAGGCTATTGCAGCAGAGGAGCCTGAAAACATTTATGAGAAATCATTTTTATTACGGCATTCCCTCGGGACAGCTTCTTCAGTTCAGAAAGCTTTGAAAAAACTGCTTGATCTTGATTATATCCGTAAATATAAAACCGGAAGATACGTCTTTGTTAACCCATTTTTCAAACGTTGGATACATTCTAACACAATCCGTGTGAGTTGAGTTAATTATGATGAAAAAGATTGCCGTTATTATTTTATTCCTAATAAGTGTCACATTTGGCCAGATAAAGCTTGCAGGGGAGCAGGATGGTGTTTTTGATTCAGCTACATATATTGTAAGTGATGAATTAATTGTTCCCGAGGGTAAAAATCTCGATTTTTTACCTAATGCAACTTTATTGTTTTTGCCTTATGTAGGTATTCGTGTGGAAGGGCAATTAAAAATGAAAAATGCCACGCTTTCATCTCAGGACAGTACAGGAAACTGGAACGGTATTGAAGTTGGGAAGAATGGTAAAATATATCTTGATAATGTAAGCATTCATCGCAGCGTAATGGGTATAAGCGTTCCCGATACCTCAGCCATTCAATATTTTAGTAGTATTACATTTACAGGAAATAAATCAACGTTACGGATTGCGGATTCTCCTGTTTTTATCCGCGAAGGAATACCTTTCACATTCAGTAAGGTTGTTATGAACGATCCAAAAGTAGAAAACAAAAATTTTACTTCTGATCGGTTACTAAATACTGATATCGAAAAGCATTCATCAATAAGTGCTGCAAAATGGATTTCGGCAATTACAACATTTACCTTTATTGCAGGGAGCATTGCTGCTGGAGTGGAGAGCAATCGTAAATATTCGAAGTATGAACAGTCACAGGAAAAGGAACGGATTGAAAAATACAAGGAGCAGAGTATTGTTTATCGTAATATTGCTATTGGGACCGGGATCGGTGCTGGGGTTACTTTAGCAGCATTAAGTATTTGTTTTGCAATTGATATTAAAAAGGATTGAGAGAGATGAAAATGATTGAAATTGTAACAGCTTGTTTACTTGTTGGAGCTTTCTCATCATGTTATGAGTGGGATAATCCTTTTGATGAAGACGGAACTGCGTACGATTCACCAAAGATTGATTATTCGAATTCTTCTCTACTGAAACAAAATGATACTATTCATTTTGATACTGTAGTAGTTACAATCGTTGGCAATAAACCACAAAGTCTGTTCCGGGTTAAGGTTGATAAAAATAACTGGACAAGCGATTGGCAACCAGCAGGACCTTTTGGAATTGGTAACCTTTCTGATGGAAAACATGTTTTGTATTTAAATACAAAATATGCAACGTGGGACTCCATAGTAACTGATAGTATTATTTTTAACGTGCTGGTTAAAGGATATAAACCGGAATTTTCAGAGAAGTCTGATACGATAATTTTTTCAGACACGGGAAGATCGGTGACCTTACGAGATAGTGCAATTAGTGCAGCTGGATTAAACTATACTTGGATGAAGAGTGGAATTTTATTTGAAAATCAAAATAGTGATACATTGAAAATTGAATCTATTTCCTTTTATGATACAGCCTCTTATCAGTGTGTTGCATGGAACGAATTTGGAAGTGATACAAGCAGAAAATTTATTTTGAAATATAAACCGCCGACTGGTGCTATTACCGGTTTTGTTATGGACGCTGCTGATAATAAGGGGCTTTCAAGAGTTAAAATAAATCTTTTACCTAACAATTTATATAACATTACCGATATTAATGGATTATTCACTTTTAAAAACTTGTCCACAAAAACGTATTCTATTACTATTTCCCATCCAGGTTACATTGACAGTAATATCTCTAATATCCTTGTAGACTCACAAACATTATCTTTGTCGGAAATTAAACTAAGAAGAGAAAATTTTAGTAATGTTATTTACATCGGCAATGGTAATGATACAGGGACCGTACCGTTGGATGGCAATAGTTATAAGATGGGAATGGTTGTTACTGTTCGAGGGAATTCAGGTAAGTTAGATAGGATTGGTTATACGTTTTCCGGTTGGAGTAAGTCTCCGGATGGAAAGGGTACTGTTTTTTCACCTGCAGATACCTTTGCTATAGGTAAAGACAACGATACTCTCTATGCTGTTTGGTTAATTAACCAATATGTTTTTTTATTAAATGGGAATGGCAACACTTCAGGTAATTCACCCGTAGAAATGAAATACAATTACAAAGCGATGGTGAGCATTCCTGATAATGGTTTGCTTGAACGTGCTGGGCATATGTTTACATGTTGGAATTTGAAACCTGATGGTAAAGGCTATTCGTTTGCAGTAAGTGATACTTTTTCCATGCCAGATTCTTCTATTATACTTTACGCTCAATGGACAGCACTTCCAACATACAAAGTAACCTATGATAAAAATAGTGCAGACACAGGTACTACTCCTGGTGAAAGTGATAACAGTTATAAAGGGAAGGAAATTACTGTTTCGGGTAATCCAGGTAATCTCTACAAGGCTGGCTATTCATTTTCCGGCTGGAATACCAAACCTGATGGGACAGGCGATAGCTACAATGCTGGGGAAAAATTTACAATGCCTGATTCTTCTGTGACGTTATATGTGAAATGGACAACTAATCCCACATGGTCGATAATTTATCATGATGAAGTGAGTACCGGTGGTGTTGTACCTTCAACCGTAACCGCAGATTCCGGGACAACAGTTACCATTGCAGACAGTGGCACTCTCTATAAGACCGGATATACATTTTTATCTTGGAACACAAAAGAGGACGGAAGCGGTAAAGTGTATGAAACTGGCGACAAGTTTACTATCAGTAATGTTAACATCAATCTTTTTGCACAGTGGACGAAAGCACAATTCACCATTACATATCATGGAAATGGGAATACTGGTGGGACAGTGCCAATAACAACAACACATTTTTACAAAACAGATATTGAAATTGCTCTTCCTGGGACAATGTCAAGAGTTGGACATACATTTCAATGCTGGAATACTGATTCAACTGGAAATGGGATTGATTACAATGCGGTGAGCAAACTATTAATTGAAAAAAACCTCATATTATATGCTAGGTGGTTAAAAAATAAGTATACAGTTTACTATAACGGTAATGGTAACGATGGGGGCAATCCACCAGTAACTTTAGAATACGAGTATGATGCAAATGTAATTGTTGCAGATAAAGGAACACTATTCAAAACAGGTCATAACTTCAATGGTTGGAATCGTACCAAATCAGGAGAGACCGACAATATTGCTCCTAATTCAATGTTCAATATGCAAGCCTTGAATGACACATTATACGCCCAGTGGGCAAACCCAAAAGGAATGGTTTTAATTTTAACAAAAGATCAGTCATTTCAAATGGGCGGCTCAATGTACAGTACGGAAAAGCCAATTCATCCTGTGAAATTGTCAAAAAACATCTGGTTTGATCGGACAGAAGTAACACAAAAAGATTATGCTGAAATAATGAGTAAACATTATTCTACATACTTTACAAGTCCGCAAATTTGGGATTTCGGTTACGGAAAAGGTGATAACTATCCAGCTTATGGTGTTAATTGGTATGAAGCACTATTATATTGCAATGCCAGAACAATAGCAACTGGCAGTAATGATACTGTATATTCTTACACTAAAATCAAAGGCAATATTGGCGATTTGTCTGACGAGTGCGAACTTGAATTTCTTATTATTAACCTAAACAAGAAAGGTTACAGGTTACCAACTGAAGCTGAATGGGAAATAGCTGCAAAAGGCGGGAGTACAATAATTTATTATAGCGAAAGCCAATTAAATAATTTTGCTTGGCATATTAATAATAGTAATACCTCACCACAAATAGTTTCACTAAAAGCAAGTAATAATTATTCACTTTTTGATATGTTAGGTAATATTCAAGAATGGGTAAATGACTGGTACAATTATTATGATTCATCTGCTACAGTTTTAGTTGATCCATTTTATAACCCAACATTACCACCAAATAGTACCGGTAGAGTTGTTAGAGGGGGGCATTTCGGTGAAGTTCCCGACAAAGTAAATAATGCTTTTCGATACTTCACTGAACCATCAACAGTGAATGCGTATACGGGTTTTCGTTGTTGTTTGCCAGTATTTGAATGATTAGAAAAGGAACAAATTATGCGATATCTTGTACCATATGTTTTGATTACATTACTGCTGAATGGATTTTTGGGGGCAACAGTAACTGTTTCAGTAAAGTATCGCTATGCTGTAGTGGTCAGTTCAGAGGCATATGGTATGCCTGAGTGGAAGCTGGTGATAGACTCACTGATACGAAAACATTCTGCTCAAGGGGTATCTGTTTTGTTCACCTGGTATCGTTCGGTGACTGAAGTGACTGATGAACTGGGGAACTTCCAGCCCGATTATATTGGATTCGTAGCACGACCGGTTTCGGAATGCAACAGTGCTTTTGTTGTTGCCGTTAGTAGTTTATGCCGGAAGCTTGATGACGATCCATATGTAGATGCGATATGGGGAATTATTACCGGCTATGAACCATCAGATGTATTGCGGGCGATTTCGGAATCACTGGAGGTAAAAACAGTCGTAAGCGCATCTGGTAATCTCTTGTATGAACCACCAATAGAGCGATATTATCAGGCGATCGGCATGACCTGCGACAGTTATACGAAAACCGATTATCTGTTTGCAGAATGTGCCGGTAAGGTACATACTGAAAATCAACGTCCAAATAACGAAACTGATCGTATAAAAATAATTGCATCATGGCTTAATGGACCTAGACTTGACGTCTCCATTTCAGATAAGGGACGTATTGATGATCCTGTGGACTGCATAATTACCGGTGGCCATGGAAATGTGAATTTGTGGCAGTGTCATTATCCGGATGCAGGTCGTGAGGGTTATATGCGTTCATCGGAAGGAGTATTGTATGGCGCACCATATTCCGGAAGCGCCATCGCAATTAATGCACCAACACCTAAAATATACTGGTGTGCCAGTAATTGTCTGATGGGCAATCCTAACAACAAGAATAATATCGTTTATGCAGCGTTTCATTCGGGGCATGCAGTTCAAATGTTTGGATTTATAAATAATGCATCTGCTGGTGATGAATTTATGGCCTGGGGTATCTATGACAGGGTTACAAAGTGTGCTGGTCGAGTAACTTTGCCTCAGGGTTTTTTTCTTTCACAAAACAATGCAATTTTTGAATGTGTAAATCCCTCTGGTCTTATCAATACAGAAAGAGTAAAAATATATATGGACTCAACTGTTTTTTATGGTGACCCTGCAGGGGATGTTCATTTTTATAATACAGGTGAAACGGCACATGCGTATACTACTGATTTTACGTTCGCGAAGGATGGTAGCACTGGAGCTGCTGAGTTTACCTATTCTTTTACCATGAATGCACATGACCTTGAGTATGGGGAGGGGTATGTTTACCAGTTCAGACCATTACATATGCTCCCGGTGCGTATTGATACGGGAAGTGTAGTTGTAAAAAGTAATGATGGGGGAAAAGCTTTAATTACAGATAACATGCTTATCTGGGAAATGCTTGAAAGAGGAGAGACGCTGAAACGCGGAAAGACAAGAAAAGTAACATGGACGGCAACCTGTCTTGACCGCCCAACAAGTATACTCCAGCATAATTCCCAGGGGATGTCGGTATCTAAAAAGCTGGAACCAAGGATATTGTATCATCCAATGAAGGGGTTGAAATTTATTAATTTCGGTAACAATACAATAAGCTATTGCATCATTGATGTATGTGGAGCAGTCTGTCAGAATGGCAGGTATTCACCAACATCTGAGGGATCCAAAACCATACCTTCATTATTTTCATTCTCACCTGGAATATACATTATCAAGGCAAAGTGTAACGGAATTAGGTTTGACAAACGTTTTGCGGTCTACAGGTAAATCAGCCGATTGTTCTTTAATTTGGAGATTTCTTAGATCTGTTTACTTTGCTTCCACTTTAACATAGACGAATTGTATATATCTTATGTTCCTATCACCCCTCATCACATTCCTCACTCCCGCCGGGAAACACCTTCCCATCTTAGTCATAATTTCTGATTTATGTACTCCCAGAATCTCTGGTAGCACCGTTGATGAGTTGTAACGATGACACTACAAACAATAATTGATGGGAAAAAGGTATTATCAGAAATATCCTCAGGTGGCCACGCAATTGTATATAAAGTATGGGATGAGGTACTCGAGACACACTATGCAATAAAAGTTATGAAGCGTAGTGCTGCTGATAATGCAGACAGGTTTTTGACGGAAGCTAAAGTTTTAGCTCAGTTAAGACATCGGAACATTCCCACAATTCTCGGCTACGGAAAAACTGATGATAACCGTCCGTTTATTAGAATGGAATTCGTTGACGGTAAAGACATAGGGTCATTGATTAAGGAAAAAGGAAAACTACCACCCTCTGTTGCATTATCCATCATTATACAAGTAGCTCGTGCATTGCAGTATGCTCATAACCTCGTTTACGAAATATATGGAGAGAAACGAAAAGGGCTCATTCATCGTGATATCAAACCCGCAAATATTCTTGTTGGAAAAGATGGGGTTGTTAAGCTTATAGATTTTGGGATTGCTAAAATTGACAAATTGTCGATACATACTTCTGCGACATCGATCCTGGGAACCCCTCATTACATGGCACCCGAGCAGCTGGATCCTCCCGATGATGATCCTAAATTGGATAACAGAGGTGATATCTATAGCCTGGGATGTGTATTATATGAATGCATTACAGGTAAATGTCAATTTGATGCTGAAACTATTACGGGCATTTTGAGCCGGAAACAGTCGGGGAAATATGATATGTCCGGGCTGAATGAATTTTCACCGCTTACTAAAAAAATCATTACTACTGCTACTGCAATAGAAAAAAAATCTCGCTATGTAGATATCAGTCAAATGATAGAGGATCTTGAGGATGCTTTAGCTAACAGCTGTTCTATCAATAGGGTAGAGGATGGCATTAAAAATTTCATAGAAACAGGCGAATTTCATGTAATACGAGACAAAAAGCCTTTAAAAAAGAGATGGATTATTTTTCCTCTTTTGATACTCACTTTTTCCGTATTTTTATCATGGAAATTATACATTCCAAAAACTGGAAATAACTTAAAAGTTGAAAGCATTGTAAAGTTTGACACAGCAGTAAGTACAACTGAAAAAACTGTAATAACAGATTCTACTATTATAGATAAAACTCAAAAAAAAGAGACGTTATCAAAAACAAGTTTAAAAGTCTTAAAAAAACGTACTCAACAAGTTACAGATGAAACATCCGGATTAGGTAGCCAGGAAGTAATTTCGTCATTCGAAATGTTTAAAAAGGGCCTTTACAGCGATGTTGTAATGCAATTTTCCGGGAAAAAAAGTGCAGAACTATCAGATAGTTCATTTCTCATACTATGTGGGTCACTGCTTAATGAAAATCCTGAGAAATTAGGTGAATATCTTTTCAGCCGGACCGTACGAGATGGGTATCATCACTACCTACGTGGACGTTTTTACTGTTTAAGTGGAAAGTGGGAACAAGCACGTAGCAGTTTTTTAAAAACGTTAACAGTTCCGACAATCATTCCTTGTGATGAAGAAAACCAATTTTACCTGGTTAATAGTGCGTTTTATTTATATACGAAATCTCCCAACATCAGTAATCGCGACTTTTTTAAAGGACAAAAAAATGAATATCTTATAAAATATTGCTCGAAACATAGAAAGAGTAAAAATTGTACCGCAGTAGAAAAAATGGATGAGAGTAAAAACATTTTTTGATATTAAAAAGTATAAAACGTATTAAAAAGTACTTATAAAGTATTTAAAATTTAGGAACAAAAATGGATGCAGAAAAATCATTAAAAAATAAGCCAAAAGAAAAAAAATATCGAATTGCAGTATATTTTACCGAGGAACAGAAAAACCGTTTAGACAAATATGCAAAAAAATTAGGCCAACCGGCTGCTAATTCATACATATTGAATATAGCTCTGATGCAATTTTTAGATAGTCAAAACATTCATTAAAACACACTTTCAAATTTAAAACAACGGCTAATTGTCCATGTACATGCTGCTAAAAGCTTCTGTCGGCAGCAGACAACTATTTCACTTTTAATCCACCTTCAAATCTTTTAGAAATCATCCTAAAAGCATTAAACGTAAGCTGAGAGTGTGAATGAAATAATGAAACATTTCGTTTTTTAATGGTATTATATGGTATAAAATGTATTTTTATGGTATAAAGGATCATTTCATTTTAAAGGAGTACGCATGGCTGACGAAAAATCATCAGACGATAAACCTACGGATAAAAAAGAACGTATTGTAGTATATCTTACTAAAGAACAAAAGGGTCGTTTGGATAAATATGCACAGAAATTAGGGCAACCGGCCGCAGATTCTTCTATCGCTCGTATTGCACTGATGCAATTTCTGGATAGTCAAAATATTCATTAAAACCTTTTCTTCAATTCAATTCCGCTTTCATCTTTTCCCCATCTCTCACAAAATCTCTTTTTTTACTTTTTTACCCATATTTAACAAATTAAATACCGCAAAAACGGTATAGCTTATTGCTGAAAATGCTCTCCCAGAGTCATTTGAACCAGTTGTAACAATATAAAAAATTGTTTTCTTCCCTTAAAAAATGAAGAACTAAGTGTTGACACTGTTAGTACTATTTGATATATTAAAGTACATATAGTGCCATAATGAAATAAAATAGATTAATAAAGACCGTTAAGGCGCATTTTGTTTTATACTTTGAATCTGTTTAAGGAGGTCCTGGTATGAAAAGTTCTAATTCTGGGCATATAATCTTAGTTGATGACATGCCTGTTTATCCAGATTTAATAAAAGATGTGCTCTTAAGTGAAGATTACAGTAATATTTCAGTCTTCTTTGACCCTACTGAAGCACTTAGTAGTGTACTTTCATCCAATGAAAAGCCTTTTTTTATTCTCACAGATTTTTCCATGCCTTTCATGACCGGGGTAGAACTTCTGCAGGAAGTGAAGAAAAAGTTCCCCACAATTAAAGGCGCAATTCTTACTGCTGATCCAAACGCTGTTCATAATCAAGAGTTCTCGATCATTGATAAAGGTGAACAATTTACAACTAAAGTATTGGAAATTATGGCTAATGTTGCTTAATAAAGTAAAAAAACAGGACGGAGGATTATTAGTGTATGGCAAATAATAATATACAAGTTGAAAAAGATGATGATTGTACGTTACCGGTAATGAAAACTGACGTACGGGTTGTGAGTTACTATAGCAGGAATCATGCAAATAAGATTAGAAAATATTCGTCTGAAATCGGGTCTTCAAGGATGTCAAACACGGTGAGAAGCATTGTCGTTAAATTCCTTGATAGTCATTTTGAAAAGAACGCAGTTGTTAACTAATAAAATTTTTCACTCTTAGTTAAGGAGGAGTTATGATTATCTCAAAAAGCCAAGTAGTTCCATTGGTGGTTCTAATTTCGTCAGTCTTTGTTTCTGTATATGCACAAGCAAATGGAGCAGTATCTTCAACTGTTATTACAGAGGGATTCTCATCTCATATTACCACGATATGGGGAATTGCTAAATGGTTAATGCAAGCTATTTTAGGTATAACCGCAGCTGTGTTATCGTTTAGGACCGCTACAAAAGGGCAAGGGGAGGACCGTACTGGTGGATGGATTGCAGTTATCAGCATAATACTCGTTGCTATAGGATTAACGTATGTTCCAACAATTATGGACACTCTCTTTGGAATTACGTTTTGATTGGAGGATAAGTATCGTGGGAAAAACAGTTTGTCCCATTATATCAGGTAATCCGCGATATTTTGGACTTACCCAAATGGAATGGGCGATGGCACTTTTCCTTTTCTTTTTAATTACCCTTATACCGGTTCCATTTCGGTATATTGGGTATTTCATATGGGTTATTGGTGTTATCCTATATCCTAAAATTTCCAAAAAATTTGAAGAAAATTTCCTCGCTGTTCTACTGGAGTCTATGAAAATACCTTCAACAATTATTGGTCATATCAGACGAGCGGTTCCACCACTGGAAAACGATAAAAGTCATGTATAGACCAATTTCATATATTGATCTTCCGAATGCGGACTTACGAACTGTGGGTGTAATTCCGCTTCATTATCTATTCCCTATACATTCTGTTTACTATTATAAATCTGCTTTGGCGTATATTCATTATAATGGTAGTATATACTGTTTTTTTAATGCATCATCAGTGGATAGTACTAAATTAGCGTCGGCAATAAAAAAACTTCCAGAGCACTCGTCTATCCAAATTTACAAATATCACAAACCGGATAAAGATTCCTATTATATTACACTTACTTGCAATATTGATTACCATAATGCAATACCAGGATCGATTTTTGATAATGTCTCCTCAAATCCCATTAGGAAGCAGATAGCTGTTGTTCACCAAAGGACCAGGAATGCTTATTCATTGTTAGAACCATTTCTAAATGATTTAAATTTGTGCTCTATGGATTATCTGACATCTGATTTGCCAGGCATACTTCTGGAATTTAAAAAAATTGGTAATGCAATACACGCTGTTCCGATCAAAACGAACATGTCATATCTAAAAATCGGTTCGCGTTATGCCACTGTTGCGAGCATCAATAATATCGCAACGATTCCTGAGATATGCACTATTCTTAATGATTATACTTACCTTGAACGGATTGTTACGATTATACCATCACGACAACGCCAAACAGATTTGCAATTACTAATATCTGGAAATTCAAACCTGATTGCTTGTCTATCAAAAAGTAGCCACTATAAAAGGAACATCGATACAGATGAATATGGCAGAGTTGTCTATACTGATGTTACTTTTTTTCTCTCTTCAGATAGTATTTCATCTTTAAATGATACATTTAGTCGTTTTAATTCAGCAATGAGTGATAACCACATTGCCCTTTATTGCCATACCAATACCACAAGATCAACATATATCAGCTTTTTTCCGGGAAACGATTGTTATGGTGAGAGGTGTTCTATCATTTTTGAGCAATCAATAGAGAATATTCTAAAAAGTTCATTATAAAAATCTTCAGTATCTTTCTGATTAGAAAGGAAGAGTGATTGATGTATACCCCTTCACTACCTTCAACTTGTCATTTAAAAACATTGGGTGACTTTTTACCATATGTTACCGTTGCACATGATTTCATAGTTTCTGAAAAACCGTCGCAACTTACTGCTATTCTTGAAACTCGTTTATCAGAGTTGGATGATGATGATGTAATGCAAGCAAAACATGATCTTCTAATGAATGTTCTATGTGATGTAATGCCTCAGAACTCTACGTTGTCCATATACCTGACTAAACGTTTTATTAATGAAAAACTTTCGTATCGAACAGCATGCTCGAATGATTTAATAAAACATCTTGATAAAAAAACAATTGATACATTTAACTCAAAAAGTTACCCACATTTTGCATGTTTTTTTGCCATAACAATTCCTGTAATTTCATCAAAATCATTTTCTTTGAATAATTCAGAATCTAAGGAAAATGTCGATTTTAGTGATTACACAGAAACAACTGAAGTGCTTAATAATCTCATCCATGCAATTACTTCTCGTGTACAAGGAACGGTTATTCGACTTATTTCTTCTCAAATTCTGGGTTTTTTATCAGTGCTCATTAACCATTATATCGTTAATACATACGCAGATCTTAATGGTGTGCTTTCGGGTGATTTTAACAGCACTTCGAATGCTTTTAATAAATTACCGGGATATGTTTACTATGGAGGAAATTATCATTCTGTTTTAAGCCTGCGATCTGTCGGCAGTGAAAGCCGTCTACCATCCGAAACAACAGCTGCATTGAATAAAATTTTCTATCAGTCGAATGACCTTTGCAACATTCCTTTTACTATTCATCATTCCATAAAGTTTCTTTCTAAACAGCACGGGTTAACCACAGCATCATTTCGAAGAAATAATTTAGAAATGAAGAAAGGTTTAGCGAAACGAAATGCTTTGTTTGCAAAAACTGAAGAAGGAATAACGCCAGAAAAACTTTACGACCTTATCTCACATTCTATAAGTATCGTTGAAAACTCCAATCATAAATTTGTTAATCAATTTTTTCAGGTTCATTTATGGCATGAGAATCTTGATGAACTATGGCGGAGGGTTCGCCTTTTTCGTAACACGGTATCCTCTTCTTTTCTACTGAAACCGGAAAAATTCAACATAAAGCCAGCCTTTTACTCGATCTTCCCCGGCAATGAATCGATTAATAAAATTAACTCCATGCTGGCAACTTATACAGTTGCTGATTTCATGCCGATCGATCTGCCTCGTGAATGTCTTCCTGACAGTGATCCGGCAAAAGGTCCGGAACATGTTTTTTTCCAGACACAATCCGGCTCAATTGCACGACTTTGCTTATTCAGCACTCTTTGCAATGCCCATAATTCAATAATTGTCGGAGGTACCGGTTCAGGTAAATCTTTTCTTCAAAATTCTTTGCTTTATCAAGCTCAGGCAGGTTTTGATCCTGCAATATATATAATTGATGTTGGTGGTGAAAATGCTGGTTCATACATGAACTTCATTTTAAACAATCATGGTACTTATGTACAAATTTCTGCTGATAATCCTTTCTCAATGAATCCTTTTGATGGGCAACTTCTCAAAGAAGATAAGAACGGTCAGCTTAAACCTGACGAAATAAAGTTTGAAGCATTGCAGAGTATTCTTAAGCGGATGATAGGTTCTGTTGATGGCAAAGACACAATCGAGCCGCTTAATAAGGATGTCGAATTCCACCTGAATAAGGCTATCATTCAATATTACATTGACAATGACAATAATCAGGGCAATAAATGCAATTTAGATGAGTTCGCTCAAAAATATCTAAAAACCAATAAGGAAATAATCAATGCTGGCGTGGATGTATTTAAAGCGCTTGCCCCTTTCATTGGAAGTGGAATCGAGACGGGAATTTATGCAGCATATTTTCGTGCTACTGACGAAATAAAAAATCCCAATATCGTTTGTTTTGATCTTATGGGTCTTGCATCAAGGCCAAGACTTGCTTCAGTGCTTATTCCAACCCTACTTGATATGATTATTCGTGCTGTCGGTGGAAAGGAGTTTGCACATCGTAGGAAACTTATTATCGTTGATGAGGCATGGAAGTTCTTGAAAGATCCATCTGTTGGAGGCTTTATCCAGGAAATGTACTCTACCATCCGTAAACTAAATGGGAGTATCACGTTATTGACTCAAAACTTGCAAACAATAATGGAATCTCCAATTGCCGGTAGCATCCTTATTAATACCAGTTATTATTATCTTATGGGATCCAATCATATTCATGATCCTGATGATAATCCACCCAAAACCCCTCTTTTA
>JAFGRW010000004.1 GCA_016934935.1 Spirochaetota bacterium
GAACTTCGAAAAATTACAATATTTCAGAAGGTTACACTGTTTTAGTGCCTATTTTAAAGGAATTTTTCGCAAGTTCCTTGAAAAAAATTAATTATTAGCAGTTCTCAATCATTATGATTTGGTGAAAATTATTTTGTTGCCATATAAATTGTTACGAATAGATTATAAAGATTTGAAAATATATCTGACTAGTTGGTGATTTATTTATGACAGCTGAACGCGTATTATCTTTTATAAAAAGCAGTCAAACTAGATTTGCCTTTATACTGTCAGTGATTTTATTAATTACTATGATGGCGGGTTATGCTCTTTTTATATATTTGCAATCTGCTGCAGTTACCAAGCACAGCAAACTATACAGCCTTATAAGCCTTGAATCTTTTACAATGAACAGAATAAACAGCTTAATTTACAGCACATCACACGAGGAGCGTATATCCGGTTACTATTCGATTATTGATACAGGACTTTATAACCGTAATGCCCTTATTGAAAGATACCATTCCGAAAAGAATGTTTCGGTGCGCAAAACCATATTATTTGTGATATATTTCATGGAAAAAGATAATGCTCCAGAAATATTCAAAAGCCTGAATTTTGAAGACGAAGAGCTGAAACAATATTCAGATTGTCTTGTTAATGATCATAATTCCGGGATTTATGATCTATCAATAAGGTTTTAATCATGTTACAAAGCAGAATTGCCGTTTTCGGCGGAACATTTAATCCTGTTCATAATGGCCATCTGAAAAACGCGAGCCATATTGCAGATGAGTTCCAACTTGACAGAATTCTCTTCGTTCCGGCGAAAATTCCTGTTCACAAAAGAATAATCAATGACCCAGGTCCCGAGGAACGTTCTTACATGTTAAGCCTTGCTATTCAGGCAGACAGTCGTTTCGAGCTGTCAACTCTTGAGATTGAAAGAAATAGTGAATCATATTCAATATATACAGTAAAATCGGTTATTAAAAACTATCCTGATTCCAGATTATTCTTTATAATAGGGAGTGACAGTTTTAATACAATTACTGGATGGAAAAACTATGGTGAGTTGATTTCACTTGTTCATTTTATTGTGATGAAAAGACCGGGTGACGGCATTCGAGAAGAAGTTCTAGATATAATACCATCAGTTTCAATTGCGGAAAATGTAGAAATTGATGTCAGTTCAACCAAAATCAGGGAATATATCAAAGAAAAAAAGGATTGCGCGAAGCTGCTTCCTGATAAAGTATTATCATATATTAATGAAAAGGAGTTTTACCTGCTTTGAAAAAAATTATAATTGCTCTCTTTATTGCTCTATCCCTTGCACTATTTATTACAAATGCTGTTGTAAAAATGAATCTTAACCGACGTAATATTATTTCTCAGTTACAGTCAGAGAGCAGTATGATAAATGTACTTGTTGCCGGGGCGAACAATTTTAATGATAACAGGTTTTCGTTTTTTATGCTAGTTAGCATAAACCCTGATAAAAGCAGCGTAGGTTTAACCTTTATTCCGCCTACATACAGTGTAGACGCAAAAGATGACGGATCCGGGGTAAAACTCAACAGTGTTGATCTTAATGATTTTTCAATTGTATCAAAAGCAATAGAACGGGATCTGGGCTTGAAGGTTCCTTTTTATATTTCGCTCTATTCGGTTGATGCGCAACGCATTACAGATCTTGTTGAGGGCATAAATCTTTTTATTTTCGAATCTGCAAAATTACTAAAAGGTCTTTCTTCGGGAGTCAATTACCTTGATGGTAAAAAGAGTCTTGAATACATAAACAATGTCGAAAATAATTCTATATATTATAAATACGACAGAGTGATGGATATTGTTCTATCTCTTTCCAAAAATCGGGAGCTTTACAGAAAGTTTATAAACAGACCATTTATAGAGCGAGCCTCCGAAACCTTACGCACAAACCTGACTATACCTGAGCTTGAAAGTCTTTTGCAACTTTTGGTGGATAATACATCTGTGCATTGGACTCTTTTACCTGGCCAGCTTGAACCTGATGGAGTCTATAGTATGGACGAGATAGCCCGGAAAATGTATCGCGATACGTTTTTACGTAAACTTGTTGTTGATTCTGAAACAGAGAAAAATATCAAGGTTACAATTCTTAACGGAACAACGGTGTCGGGACTGGCAATGAAGACAAGAAAGACCTTGATGCGTGATGGCATAAATGTAGTACAGTTTGGAACATATCATGATCAAAATTTGCAAAAAACACTTATTATTGATCAAAAAGGGGATTCGGAACGTCTGGATTTAATCAGTTCGAAACTTGAAATTGAAAACCGGCATCATGTAATTGACAGCACGCAGCTTCACGATATTCTTGTAATCATTGGAAATGATTTGGGCGTATTGAATGATGAAAAATGATAATAAAGAAACACTGATCGAAATAAAAGATATTCTGGAAGAAAAAAAGGGTGTTGACATAACTTTCATGGATTTAAGTGGAATTCACTCCTATTTGCATTATTTTGTAATTGTAACAGCTAATTCAAGAATTCATAGCCGAACTCTGTCTGCTGAAGTTTCAAGAAAATTGGTAGAGGCTGGATTTAATACCCGTGTTACTCCGAATGAGCCTAGTGGATGGACTATAGTTGATGCTTTCGATATAGTTGTGCATATTTTCTTAGAAGAGGAACGGGACTATTATAATCTGGAATATTTGTGGGCAGATGCTATTTTGCCCGGAGTTGCAAGTATCGGTGGTCAAACCGTATAATATTAAGCAGCGAGGATAATTTTAACAGCTAACATTATTAAGATAGTCTCGTGATATATACTATTGAAGTGATTTGTTTTAATCCAAAGAAGGATATTTATGTTTGATAAAAATGCAAATAATATTATAGAATCATTGACTCGTAATCTGTCACACGAAGTAAAAAATCCGCTGACTACAATTAAGGGTTATGCTCAACTTATAGAGTTAAAATCAAATGATGAATTTGCCTTAAAAGCTGTAGGCATTATGAACGAACAGATAGAAGCAATTGAGAATCAGTTTAACGAGATTTACTCTGTTTTCCAAAAAAAACATGGAACAGATTCCGAGTTTGACCTGGTATCCCTGGTGTCGGCTTCTGTAGAAGGTGTATCTGCTAATCTTGATATAGAATTTGCCAGTGAAGTCTTTGAAAATAAAATTACATGCGATCAGGAAATGCTTATAAGAATGCTTGATATCTTCTTTACCGGAATAAATTTTGAATACTTTAATGATATAAGCATTAAAGTATGTTGTGGTAATGATAACTTAAAAATAATCTATAATGATGTATCTATTCCTGAAGCAGAGATGGAGATGCTTTTTCTCCCATATAGTAGTAAAACTCTGTTTAAACAGGGCACTGCTTTTTATGAACTTTACTATATTTGTATGACAGAAAAATTTGATTTAACAATAGAAAAGTCTCCATCGCTCTCCTTTATAATTAAATTCTGATGAATGATTTTCAAAAAATAGTTGTTGCCGACGATGAACCATCAATTTGCTCTCTGCTGGTTGATCTTTTGTCCGATCGATATGATGTAATCACTGTAAACAGGGGCGATCATGTCCTGGATAAACTGAAAACTGAAGATGCTCGAATAGTAATTCTGGATATTAACCTGCCCGGTCTTGACGGAATAGAGGTTTTAAAGCAGATAAAAGAGTACTCTTCCCGTGTTACTGTTGTAATGCTCACCGCGTCAAACAGCGTTTCAATGGCTACCACTGCAATGCGACTTGGGGCTTATGATTATATTGTTAAGCCTTTTGACAATGATAAGCTGTTAATAATCCTTAAAAACATTACGGATAAGTTGCAACTTGAAAACGAGGTCGAAGATCTTAGAGGGGAGATAAGCAAAAATCTCAAATTTGATACTCTTGTGGGTAGATCCCGTGAAATAAAATCAGTTTATGCTACAATCGAGAAGGTTTTAAACACAAATTCCACAATTCTGATCTCCGGAGCAAGTGGTACGGGTAAAGGGGTTCTGGCTCGAGCCATTCACTATAACAGCGAAAGACGTGATTTACCCTTCAAGACACTTGACTGTAGCACTATACCTGCTGACCTTATAGGGTCAGAACTATTCGGCCACGAAAAGGGAAGTTTTACCGGTGCCATATCCCGAAAAATTGGAAAATTTGAAGCTGTAGGTAGTGGCACTCTTTTTCTGGACGAAATTGGAAACTTAAGTTTTGATATGCAGGCCAAATTGTTGATGGTGATACAGGAGAGAGAGTTCGAAAGAATTGGAAGCAATACAGTTATTCCGGTAACAGCCCGTATTATTGCGGCAACAAACCGTAACCTTCCAGACATGGTTAAAGAGGGTCTTTTCAGAGAGGATCTCTATTATCGCCTTAATGTCGTTCCAATATTTTTGCCTCCACTAGAAAACCGAAGGGATGATATACCCGAATTTATAGAATACTTTCTAAAAAAATATAATAATGAATATGGACGTTCTGTTTCAATTGATATGGAGGCTCGTGTTTATATGTCAGACCATTCCTGGCCTGGGAATGTGCGTCAGCTTGAAAATACAATACGCAGATTTGTTTTACTTGCTGATCACGACAAACTATCAAAAAACGATGTCGAAAGGATACTTGTTGCAAGCAGTGATTCTACTGATTTGGTTCAGAACGCATCGGATCAACAACCGTCTTATTCGTTACAGATAATAAATCGTGACGGACAGCAGCGCTCTTTTGAAGATATGGAACGTGAAATTATTTTAAAGTCACTTGAATTTAATCAATATAATATTTCCAAAACTGCGCACCATCTGAAATTAGCCCGCAAGACGCTTCACAACAAAATACACAACTATGGTATAGTAATTGAAAAACGAGGCATGATTAACTAAATCCGTCAGGTTATGCTTAGTTATTACAGATCGATGTGTATGTTCCGTCCTGTCATTCTGACAATTCTCAGTCACAAATTTTTGCAAAACATTAAGAATATTCCTTAAACATATTGATTTGTATACAGTAAAAAACCGACAATCCATACGGATTGTATATTCAAAAAAAAAGAGTTGATTTTATTTTGCAGTATCATTATAAGCCTTGTCAACACAAGGTTAGTAAATTGACCAGACCAAATAGTCCAACACCCCTGACCTTGAGTCTAATTAATGGGGGCTGCACAATCATGAGAATTCTTTTCAAACTACTGGTTTTTACACTTTTTTTAATATCTGCTGCTTTTTTTAGCTGTGAAGAAAGTGGAGAGGGTACTGACAATAAGGACACAACTAAGCCGCAATATTTTAAAGTTATATTTGAATCAAACAATGGTTCAGAAGTTAAAGAGCAGAACGTAGAAAAGGGCAAAACGGTTAAGGAGCCTGAGAATCCAATTAAAGAAGGGTACTTTTTTTCTGGTTGGTGTTCTGATATTGAATTAACCGAAATGTGGGATTTTAACACAAAAGTTGATTCCGATCTTACGTT
Organism: Spirochaetota bacterium; assembly: GCA_016934935.1. Classification (GTDB taxonomy): domain Bacteria; phylum Spirochaetota; class UBA4802; order UBA4802; family JAFGJZ01; genus JAFGRW01. The sequence continues at coordinate 5,483 of JAFGRW010000004.1, forward strand.
ATACGCGAAGTGGACAGACGTCTTGCCGGAAAAATTTGCTGTTACTTTTATTTCAAACGGTGGAAGTGCTGTGTCACAGCAAATGGTAATATTTGGTGCTAACGCGATTCGACCAATTGATCCTTTAAAAAGTGGATACGTTTTTGATGGCTGGTACTCTGACAGATCACTTACAACCGTTTTTGATTTTTCGGATGCCGTAACTTCAGATATTACATTATACGCGAAATGGAATCCAATTATTGTAAATTTTACGGTAACTTTTGAATCGAACGACGGAAGTTCGGTGTTACCGCAAACTGTTTCAAATGGTGGTAACGCGTCCCGTCCGGCTGACCCTGTAAAAAGCGGTTTTACCTTTGATGGCTGGTACTCTGACAGATCACTTACAACCGTTTTTGATTTTTCGGATGCGATAACCTCGGATACAACTTTATACGCAAAATGGAGTCCGGACCCAAATCCCGGGTATACGATTACGTTAACTTACAGCGGACCTGCTGTTAGTCCCAGTGTTGTTTACGTAAGCTGGATAGAAGATGAGAGTGAAAATGTTCTTCAAAATATCTTTATTTGCAACCGGATATTACCTGATATTACAGGTAAACCCGGTTTAACGGGTATTGCATTGCCTTTCTGGAAACAAAATAAATACGATGTTAACATGGTAGATGGTGTGACCGGAGCTTCTGTTCAGGCAAGTAAAACAGTAATCCGCACTCTGGATATAGGAGCAACACGGCGGTTCAGAGTCTACTTTGAAATAGACAGATCGCGTAACGGCAATACCTATTTCAATGACCGACCATCGTTTGTATATCAATCGTCGGTTATTGATCTTGATAATCTGTCTACAGAATACACATTATTGCTATACGGGTATATGGGCAATGGCACGCAGAGCGGAACATTTGGCCAGCATGTGAAAGAGGGGCAAAATGTGCCGGGTTATGAACCTTATGTATTTATGAATTCGTTATCATATATTGAGCCTGTAAATGATATGGTGACTCAAATAAAGGTGGTAGTAGAAGAGAATTAAAATCCTGTTCGCAATCAATAATTGAGTATCCGGATACAGTTTTTCCAATTTGTGTCCGGATACTTTAATTCATCCTTTTTTGATAATATACAACTTCCCAGAACATCCTAAACATGATCTTTAATACAAATAAAGCATGGTTGTGCTTGTATTAATTTATATTTATTGACATCAGCTTTATATTGATCTACATATTTCTACGTAGTACAGAGTAATTGTTTTATTAACATAATCAGACGTAATCATATAAAAACCTGTCTTTCGCTGAATATCCTTTGGGATTAGAAGTGAGTATTCTAAATTGTCATGTATAAATGTTAAGGTGTGGATATGCTTAAAAGATTAATATTAAAAAAATTTCAAAACAGTCATATAATGGAGCAACGTAGAGCCGCGGCTCTGCTCAATTTTTACATTATTGTAATAGGTCTGCTTTTTTGTGCGGGGTTATTTACTGCTGTTTTAAATCCCTCAAGCGCCGTCAGAGTAATCTCGGGAGTAAGCACAATCGCAGGTTTTATTATTCTCGGCATAAGCAGGTTAAAGGCTGGAAATTTCAGACAAGCCGTAAATTTTTTCCTTGTTCCAACTGTTATACAGGTTATTGCGATCAGGTTCTATATAGGTTTCAACTTTCCAGCATCTGGGTTCACCTCTTATATCTACTATTTTTTGTTTGTTATAGCTTTTGCCGCAACATTCAGTAAAAAAATTTCCGTGCCGCTTATTTCCGTGCTGTTTTTTTTATCAAATATAGTCTTTTATGTGGTTGTAAGTAAAGGACTTAAAGATGTTCTGTTGCAGATTTCTACTGATGGAATTATTCATAGCTCTGCGGCAATGATTGTTATTGCTCTGGTATGTTATATTCAGATAAATTTGTCACAAAAATTTATGGAAAATCTGAAAGATGAATCCAACCTTAACAAAACGCAGCTTGAAAAGATAAAATATCTATTCTCTTCAATTAAAAGTTCAACGCAAAGGCTTAAAGATGCGTCCGAGAAGTTTTCTGTTACTTCTCAATCCATTTCCAGCGGTGCGCGTGAACAGTCAGCTGTTCTCGAAGAGTCATCGGCAGCCATGGAAGAGATGACAGCTACAATATCAATGATCAGTGATGATATTAATAAACAGGCAAAGTCAATAGACGATGTTGATAAATCTGTTAATAATCTGTCAGAATTAATAGCTCAGGTAGCCTCGCATGCCGAACATATCATGAAGGAATCAAACAGATCTATCAGGGAAGGGGATAATGCGGCATCTAACTCATCATTAGCAATGGATGGTATAAAAAGAATTCAGCAAAGTTCGGAAAAAATACGTGATATTATACTTCTTATTTCAAAATTAGCAGACCAGACAAATTTGCTTGCCCTTAACGCCGCGATAGAATCGGCAAGAGCAGGGGACGCGGGTTACGGGTTTGCCGTTGTCGCCGATGAGATCTCAAAATTGGCCGAAAACAGTACATCGTCGGCACGGGAAATATCAGATTTGATAAACGAAACATCATCTGTTATAGCACAAAACTACGATTTTTTCTCAGAATTTGAAAAACAGATTCATGATATGCGGGACACATTGAGAAATACTGCTGACCTAAGCAAACAGATGAACGAAGCAGCACATAACCAGCTGGGTTTTAGTAATAATGTCAAGAGTTCCATGAATATGATAAACTCTGTTGTCTCCAAAATAGCAGATGCAACAAAAGAGCAGACACAAACTTCGCTGACACTTTCAAGATCACTTGAAAGTGCAAGTGAGATTACACAGTCATATGCGATTAATGCAGAAGATTTAAATACAATTACACAGGAACTTAAAAATATCACAAAGGTTCTTAATGAAGAGATGAAGTAAAAAAAACAGAGATTACAAGATGTTTTAAAAAACGAAGTTAAATAATGAATCTGTAAAGAAACTGATAAACCTGCCAATAAGGTTATATTCGTCTCCAAAGATACGGGGAAGTATCAAGAGAATAATCAAAATAATAAATCCAGCTTTACTATCAAGCTTGGCGTATTTCGCGGCAGCTTTTTGAGGAAGCAAACCAATTGCAATTTTACCTCCATCCAGGGGAGGCAACGGAATAAGATTGAAAATACCCAGAACTGTATTTAAAAGGGCGGTGTTTACAAAACTTGTATATAAAAAAATTGAAATGATATTTTTGGGGATAGACATTGATTTTAGCATAATGATAATTGCCAAGAATATTGCTGCCAAAATAAAGTTTGTTAATGGGCCTGCCAACGAAACAAGAATCATGCCTTTGCGATAATTCTTGAAATTTGCAAAATTTACAGGAACAGGTCGGGCATATCCGAAAACAAATCCGGTATTGGAAAGAATTAAAAACGCGGGTATAACAATAGTGCCATAAAAATCTATATGTCTAAGCGGATTAAGAGAAAGCCTGCCCATCTCTTTTGCGGTGTTGTCTCCAAGACGTAAAGCAATATAGCCATGGGCCACTTCATGAGGAATGACAGAAAATAGCAGTGGGATAATCCATGATGCCGCAATTATTACTCTGATGAAATTATCGTTTGTATAGTCCATCACCAATTGATAAAGTATACTGTTTTCAAGTCAACTGTTTTGCTTGTAATAACAAGTTCACGAAACTAATAAGTAAATTATTCTTTTAACAAATCAATTATTTTATCTCGATTAGCCTTCTTTCTAGTGTTTCCAGCCAGCATTAAGGCTGTTTCTCCCTTTTTTGATTTTATATTTTTATCGGCTCCATGACGAATAAGGTAGTCGCATATCTCGGGGTGCCCAAACCAGGCGGCATAGTGTAAAACGGTGTAACCCCTTTTTTCCTGATAATTGACATCAATTTTACCTGTGGCAAGTAAATATTTTACAGAGTCCATATCACCTGAATAGACCGCCATATGAAGAGCATTTTCTCCGCTGTTAAAAGTGTAGTCTGGTTCGGCTCCATTTTTTATTAGTAGATCAATAATGCGGCTATTTCCTTTTATTGCCGCCCTGTCAAGCGGAGCATAGCCGTTTCGTGCTCTGCTGTTAACATCATTAAGACCATTTACAACCATGTAATTGACAGTGTCCAGTCTGTCTTTGTATGCGGCATGATGTATTGGATAAGCACCTCCCTTGTCACTGACGTTAAGGTTTGCACCGTAATTCTTCAACTTGGCAAGAATCAAGGCTCTTCCAAAAAAAGCCGCATAGTGAACTGCATAAAAACCGTTTTTGTCAGTTGTATCAGGATTTATTCCTGCTTTTAACAGCTCTTCGACTTTGGAATTATTACCTTTTATAATATAATAGATCAGGTTATCGCCCGATGCGGCCGAAGACGGGCTTTTCTCTGAAGAGTGCCGCAAAGCCGCTGCTTCAAGACCAATCGCAATTGATGAACCGGTAGTAAATTTGGTGCCATCAGCAGTTGTAATCTCTATCTTAAATAGACCAGAACCAGACAACGAAGGGTTAAAGGAAAATGTAAATCGTTTATCAGATAATATTGCCATTGATGAAACATTATGTCTTGTCTTATCGTTAACAAGTGTTACACTCATGCCTTCTGTAAAATTTTTGCCGCTAGCTGTAATTCTGTTTTCACGGGAATCAGGCGTAAGGTAATCGGGGGTTATTGAGTCGATGAAGGGCCGTCCAATTGTTTTAACTGATATTTTTTGCCATGAACTGTCTTCTGAATCGATTTTGTTAAATTTATTGATTGGTTGTATTCTTATAAAGTATGATCCGCCAGTAAAGGGTATATCTGCCGCATTTGTGTCTACTCTTTTGTTAATGATAATTTTGCCTTTGCTGTCTTTTAACGTTATCATGTAACCAATAGCGCCGGGTGAAGATTCCCATCTTATTGTAGAGGTTTTTGCAGAGTCATCAGCAGTAATTGTAATAAAAAACAGGAAAGCTATTACAAAAAGGATAGTTTTCCGTTTATTCTGTAATAATAATTTCATCAGTAATTAACTCCGGTTTTTTTAACGGTTTTAAGACAATTTCAAAATCAGTTTCTGTGTATGCGCCAGATTTTTTACTGACAATAGATGTAATTCTAATGGAAAAATTTCCTCTATCCAGTTTATGAAGTTCTGCAAAATTCAGACTGGTTTTGGTGGTTTCAGTTAAAAACTTTACAATTCCGTTTTGAAGAAGTTCCACCTTGTATTTGTCTGGTTTATCTTCATCTCTCCACGATATGCGAATTACAGATTTATGGGTCATATCAATAATCGATCCGTTTTTGGGTTCAACTATGCTTATACGTGACGTTTCTTCAGTTGCACTACTGCTTACAGCAAAAGTTCCACCAGAATATGTCGAGATTGGCCGCCCCTTGTCGTCAAGGCGGGAAACACGCCAGAAATAGGTTCCTTCAGCTACATGTACATCTGCATAATTATTTCTTGTAACAATTGATTCACGTATATCCCTGAATTCGTGATCTGTAGAAAGCTCAACCTTATAATTATTCCACATAGATGGATCTTTCCAGTGAATACGTATCGTGCGATCACTGGAGATTACGGCGCGATTGCCGGGTGACAAAGGTTCGATATTGGTTTCTGAGATCACGATAAAAGAACGAATATCCGTATACACCTCTTTTTTCTTGGCTTCATCGAAATATTTCAGTCGCCAGTAATATGTTCCAGGAGGCATATGTTTTTCTGCTTTTATTGATGAATTGATTGTATTAGACTTATAATAAATGGAATTGAAATCCATATCAGTTGAGATTTGAATCTCGTATTGGGCTATATCCGCATTCCGGTTCCAACTGAACATCATACGGTTCTTTTTAAAGAAATCACTGCTGAAAGTTTCATTGTTTAAAGGTTGAAGCAGTACTGGTTGTGAAATTGTTGAAGATTTATTGACTTGAAATGATCCTATATCACTGACAATTGTGTCTTCGGGAGAAATACTGTAATGAGCCTTGACTAGCCAGTAATAAGTTCCATAGGTAAGGGTATCCGCGTCAATTGATTTTGTTTCGGTATCCGTTTTAAGTACAATGTTTTTTAATTCGGAATCTGAATAGATTTCCACAGTGTACTTTGAGGGCATTGTGGATGCTCCCCAACTGAAAGATATTACCGGATTTGTAGAATAACTCTCTATTGTTCCATTTTTTTCAGGAAGAATAAGGTAGGGCCTGGAATCATAAATAATTGAAAACTTGATCACTGAACTCTGTTTATCGCCGGAATCATTTTTTACCATACAGTAATATGTTCCGGTTTCAAGTTTAAGGTCTATAGATTCTGATTTTGAGTTATATGTATTATATTTGTCAAAAGAGCTGTTATTTGATATTAAAAGCACATAGGGCGCGTCATCCGCGGGATCGGTCCAACTGAAACTGATATTGGCACCGCTACTGTTTGAAATATAGTATCTGTTTGAAGTAGGCGAGTCTATTCGTATCATGTTTTTTATTACAGTTATCTTTTCGTCATCTACTAGAGCAGAATCACCAGCTTTGACGTTTTTTGTGCCATCTGCTGAACTTATTTTGAGCTCTCCATCGTGAACCGTTAGTTTAATAGAGCCGTCTTTATCTTTGTATATCGAAGCTGAGCTGTTACTGGAATCGAAGATTGTATTGTCAGATTTGATTTTAAGTTTACTGCCGGAATCAGCGCCCTTAGTATGGATTGATCCTTCTAATAATTCAATTGTAGTAAACTCACCGTCAAATTCAAGGTAAACAAGTGTATTTTCATCAAGTTCGATTATCGAGCCTAAATTAAGATTTATCGAAACTAAAGAGTGGTCAGAAGTTTTAATTTTATCTTTGTTGTATACTTCTGAGTTTTTATGAATAATTTCCCAAAGGTCAGATTTAAAAAGTTTTCTTTGAACATCTTTTATTTTGAATGCTACCGATCCTATGGGTTTTGTTATGCTTTCGTTTGTGCCGGAGAATGATCGGTATAATAAACCTGAAGAGATAACAGCGGCTGTTAAGCAAAATAGTACTAAAGCGATTTCTTTTTTTCTTCTTTTTGTTGTACGCACGGTTATAACCTTTGGCAACCTCTGATAATCAACTATTATACAAGTGTATATCCTTGTATGCTGTTCTCATCAGAATTATTTGTTTTCTATATTACTCTTGTTTGATACGCGCGCAATTCTTTTTTGAAGCTCTGATATGTTTTTTGGCGCGTTACTGTCTTTTTTTAATCCAAGAAGAGCCCATAATAATAATTTTTGAGAGCTACCCTTTAACATAATCGGCTTTACAGCTTCTAAATAAAACTTATCTTTTAATAATGAGTAAATATATTCACTTACAAGTATGTCCGTCTCATAATAATCATTTAAATGTTCAATCTGTGAAACTTTTTTAACTGTATCACCGATTATTCCCAAAGTTTTATTATAAGACAGGTCTCCAGTGCCTGTGACAAATATTCCGTTGTCTATACCGCATCTCATTTTTAACGGTTTTTTTAATTTGTATCTGGTATTAAATTTCAATATTTCTTTTCTTATCATAAGGGCACAAAGAGCGGCATTGTGGCAGCCATGTTTTACAGATTTGGTTGATTTAAAAAAAACAGTAAATACATCTCCCAGACTGGCACTCTTGACTCCATTTGTAGAGCGAATTGCGTTATTAAATCTTTTTTCACAGTTATTTATTAAGGCCAGGGCTGTTTCTGTTTTATAAAGAGTTGCCAGGGAGGATAGTGAACAGATATTGAAATAGGCGAGTAGTGCCTTGTCGTGTTTTGTGGAGAAGGATGACATTTTACCCGATTTTCTGTTTTTGCTGAATCCTTTATTAAGAGGATTGGACGCACCTTTTAAAAAAACAAATGAGCATAAAACCGAGAGAGCAATTATAATAAGCATTATAAGTACATTACGGTAAAGAATCATGGAAGCAGAATCCAGAAGATTATCCCGGAGAGCAATTGACACGGCCGCACATTCATGCTGCCCAATTCTTTTGTGTGAAATATAATACTCTTTGGAGTTGTTGTCTTGATATAATGAAACCCTGTTATCAGCAACTGCGGTGAATATCTTGTCTGCATTATCAAGTAAACCTGTTTTTTTTGTGTATTCAAGATCTTCATTCGTTTCGGCTGCTATAACTGCACCTTGACTATTCACTAAAAACGAGTTTATGAATCCATTTGAAGGCAATTTGCCGAAACTTGGACGTGGATCAAAAGTAATAATTACAATTCTGTCCGGATTTTCCTGAAGATCTGTAGAGATTGCAAGTGATAATGCCGGTGTTCCAAGTTGTTCAGAAAAATCAGTTATTAAAGTTTTATTTTTAGTTACGTAAAGAATTCTTTTAAAGTTGATATTGACAGCATCTGCGATTTTCTTCAGACTTACCATTCCACTGGATTCATAAACAGGATTTATTGATGTTTTTGGGGTTTTATTATCATAATCGGTTATAGTTATCGAAATAATTGAGCTGTTGATATTAAACAGTTCATTTAAACCGGAAAAATCCGAGTCAATGTACTTTGCAATGGATTCAAAAGATTCAAAAGAGGTCTGAAATGATGAGGCTATCAAAGAAGAGCGGAGGAGCAGTTCTTCAGTTACCCTGTTATCTAGTTCTGATTTATAAAATGATGAACTTAGAAAAAGTAATGATAGTAAAGCTGTTATAAGTACAAGGCTGATAATAAAAAGAAGTTTGAATTGAGATATATGTCTCATTTTGTCCTTCGTAGCAATAATTGTAATTGAGGATAACTTTCTTTTGAGAATAACGGCAAAAAACATGATAGATTTTTTGCAGGTTAAATAACAAAATCAGCTCCAAATTTGTATATTATGATCAGTTTATAGATTATTGTCAACCATACTTCGAAAAACAGTTGTGCAATAAGCATATGTTGAAGATTTGTATGCTGGTAGGCTTGTATCGATGAGGCAGAAGCCCAAAGTAATTAATAAGAGGTATATTATGGATTATCCGGAATTTGATCTGCTAACTACTGTTGAAACCGGCGGGTGTTCAGCTAAGCTTCCTGCCGGAGCATTAAAAGAGCTTCTTGCTGGTATTCCTCAGTTGAAGTCTGAGAAATTGATAATAGGTAATGATTGCAGTGATGACGCACTTGTCTTCAAAATTAACGATTCAACTGCATTAATACAGACAACAGATTTTTTCCCGCCACTTTGCTCGGATCCATATACATTTGGCTATATAGCCGCTGTTAACGCCTTAAGTGACGTGTTTGCAATGGGGGGAGAGGCTCTAACCGCACTTAATATAGTTATGTTCCCTACTGCTTCAATAGATAAATCGGTGTTAAAATCCATTCTTACTGGTGGCGCAGACGCGGCTGCCGAGGCTGGCGCCGTACTGGCTGGCGGTCATACCATTGATGGGCCTGTGCCGGTTTACGGGTTGTCAGTAACAGGATCTGTTCATCCGGACAGGATTATGAGAAACAGCGGTGCAAAACCGGGCGATTTACTTATTTTAACCAAAGCGATTGGTACTGGAGCATTAACAGCAGCTTTGCGCACCGGAGAAATAGTAGCTGAAGATTACAGTGACGCACTTTTTTCAATGAAACAGCTTAATATGGTTGCTTCACGAATCTTGCAGGAATTTGATGTTTGTGCCGCGACCGACATAACAGGATTCAGCCTCGCCGGGCATGCTCTTGAAATGGCATTGGCTTCAAAAGTCCATTTAAAAATGTATAGCGAAGAGATTCCTCTTCTTGATAATGCGTATCGAGTGACCGAAACTGGCTGTATACCTTGTGCGTCGTTTAGAAATTTGAAATTTGTTGAAGATCGTGTGCAATTCTCTGACAAAGTTGATTACAACCGAAAGATGCTTTCTGTAGATGCTCAGACTTCCGGCGGGCTGCTTGTAAGTATCAATGCCGATAAGGCAACAGAGCTTAACAAGGCTCTGCTTGCAGCCGGCTACGACTATTCAACAATAATTGGAGAGGTCTTTGAATCAGGTTATGGGAATACTCCGATAGAGGTAGTATAGATGGCAATTTATATAGAACCTGAGCTGTTTCTGGAAAAGTCGGCTTTCTTGAAAATTATTGATGTAAGGTCACCGGGTGAATTCGAAGCCGGACATATACCGGATGCTGTTAACATTGCGCTTTTTGATAATGAAGAGCGGGCAGTGGTAGGTACAATTTACAAACAGCAGGGACGTGAGCCGGCTGTGTTAAAAGCATTGGAAATTGTTGGCCCAAAACTTGTTGGTTATGTGACAGAAGCTCAAAAATATGTGGTGAATGGTGAAATCCTGGTACATTGCTGGCGAGGGGGAATGCGAAGTGAGAGTTTTGCCTGGTTTTGTGAAACTATAGGATTAAAAGTTTATCTGCTTAAAGGCGGGTATAAGTCTTATAGACATTATATTCGTCAAAGTTTTTTATTATGTGATAGACTGATAGTTCTAGGAGGTTTTACAGGTTCGGGAAAAACTGAGATATTAAATGAACTTGGGAAATCGGGAGAGCAGGTTATCGATCTTGAAGGATTCGCGAATCACAAGGGATCGGCATTCGGAGCCATCGGACAAAAAGAGCAGCCTACAACCGAACAGTTCGAAAATAATCTGGCACAAGAGTGGCTTAAATTTGATATGCGAAAACCCATTTTTATCGAAGATGAAAGCCTTAAAATAGGTACAGTTGTTATAAATGAAAATCTATATTCCAGGATGCGCTCCGCAAAACTTTTTATCGTAGATATACCCCGAAGTGAAAGGATAAAGCGTATCGAGCGGGACTATATTATTGTTCCTGCCGAAAAGCTTGTTTCAATAGTTAAAAGAATCGAACGACGTCTGGGGGGAGACCGGTGCCGTGAGTGTTGTGAAAAGTTTATATCGGGAGATTATAAGGGCGCAATTGACATCCTTCTGGAATACTATGATAAGGGTTACTCTCATGGAATGTCCAAACGTAATCAGGATATGGTACATTCAGTAAAACTTGAATCCGGAGATCCCGTTAAAGCAGCACAGGCATTAAAAGGTGCTGTTTATAATGGTTAAAACCCGGATTTTTTATACCGTCATAGAGCGCATTAACTCATCACTGTTTATAAAATTGATTATTTCTTCTAACGCACCGGGTTGCGAAAGTATGGTATAAAAGTTTTCCTTGATTGAAGGGGCATGACGTACCGCAGTGATTAGTTCTTCCCTGTTAAGGGGATTTTCAGCGGCGAATTTATCAAAACCGCAGCTTTCCATGGATTTTCGTATTTCATTGTGTGTCTCTTTTTGCACAAAGCTAACAGCATAGGCGGCGATGCCTGTTTGTATCCCATGTAAAGAAGGTGATTTTGATATTTTGTCATAAGCGTGTGATATAAGGTGTTCGCTACCGCTCGCCGGACGGCTGATTCCCGCTATTTCCATTGCTATACCGGTCATCATAAGAGAAGAACCGATTGTCCTGATATAATCCGGATTTGAAAGATCTTTGTCCGGGAAATTGATAAAAGCGTCAAGTGCTGTTCTAACAATTACAACTGAAAAGTCATTAACATATTCGCCAGTTTTTTTATATGAAAGTTTCCAGTCAAAAATGGCTGTTGTTTTGCATAGCAGATCGCCCATGCCGGAGAAGATATATTTTTGGGGAGCATTTTGTAAAATATCCGTGTCAATGATTACACTGTATGGCAAATTTGTACTGATGGATCTTTTTTTATTCCGTACGTAAAGTGAAGCAACGGGAGAACAAAAACTGTCGTTAGATATAATAGTAGGAACAGTAAATAGCCTTTTTTTGGTAATAAACGAGATATATTTGCAGTAATCTATCACCTGACCGCCTCCAATTGCCACAATCGCTGAGGTTGCTGAGGGGACATCCAGGCTGTTTTCAAAGATCTCTTCGATTGAAGTTGTATTAACATTTTTTTCGTGTAATACTGTAATGCCGGAAGATTGTAGAGAAACTTCAACTGTGCTGTTGAATAGCTGTTTGAGACCGTCGCCCCAGAAAAGGGCAATTTCTGAACAGTTTGATGTACGCAAATATTTACCAAGTCTTTGTAAAGCCTGGGGCTTAATTCTAACAAGTTCTGGAACAACGATTTCCATGTTTTCTCCGTTTTATCGATATTGGTTACAAGTTATCTGGAGTCTCTTTTTCAAACAGATTCAGATCAATTTCTCCGACATTATTAAAAATATATGTAGGTTTATAAGGGAATGTGTCTAATGTACTTATCGTAGAAACACCCGATAAGACAAGACAGGTTCGCATACCTGCTTCAAGACCGCTAATAATATCGGTGTCCATTCTGTCACCGATCATTACTGTTTCTGCCGAGTGTACACCGAGCATCTGTTTGGCTACCATCATCATAAGAGCATTAGGTTTGCCAACAATATATGGCGCCTTGCCAGTAGCGGCCTGAATCGCGGCGATAATAGTTCCGCATGCCGGTTCTATGCCATTTTCAACAGGATCAATAATATCCGGATTGGTGGCGATAAATTTAGCACCCGCATTAATAAGGTTAATGGCTCTTCGAAGCATATCAAAGTTCAAGCTTTTTGTTTTACCAACAACAACATAATCCGGATTTGTCTCAGTAAGCGAGTAACCTGCTTTATACAGCTCATTAGAAAGGGCGGCTCCGCCAATAATATACGCGGTACCGGATTTTTTTTGACTTTTTAAAAAAGCAGCCGTTGCCATTGCTGATGTGATAAAGTTGTCTTCCGTAAGGCCTTCAATGCCCATGTTCTTTAGTTTTAATACCAGATCGATCTGCGTCTGTTCCGAGTTATTGGTTAAGAACAGGAATGGAATATTCTTCTCTTTCAGGGCAGAGACAAAATCTTTGGCGCCGTCAACAAGGTTGCCTCCTCTGTATATTACTCCATCCATATCCGAAATTATTGCTAATGACATAGAAAACTCCATTTATTTTTCAAATCAGCTGATCCTTGTTATAAAGGTTTAAACATTAATAAGAGTCAATTAGAAAAAATCTAAAAATTAACCGGCAAATTTCGGAAAATACCGGGTTTCGCAAAAAAATGATTATTTTAGAGTTCAGTTTAAGGTTGTTGCAAAAAGATATGAATTAAAAACCAAGAAAGAAGTAGATTAATATAAAAAAAAGTGTTAGAAAAGGATCATATAACATATTTTGAATTGGGTTTTGAGATGTATCATTACGAAAATGAAACTGTTTAAAGAGCTGCTTACAAACCGTTTTATCTTCAATATTGGTTATTAGTCCGGAATAGATTATTTATCCGGTTATATAAATTACAAGGAGACTTAAATGGAAACAAGATTCTATTTCAGAACCTTTCACCTGATTGCGATTATGGTTCTGATTACTGCTTTTTTTGGTGGATGTACAAAAAAATCGGATCTTCGAAAGGCTGCCGAAAAACAGGGTATCCTTATAGGTACAGCTGTTGATACAAGAGCTCTTGAAGATGAGAAGTATTATAAAACACTGGTACAGAATTTCAATGTAGTAACTGCAGAAAACGTAATGAAATGGGAAACTATTCATCCCCGAAGAGATGTTTACGATTTTACTGAAGGAGATAAACTTCTGGCTTTCGCAAAAAAGCATGGCATGAAAATGCGTGGTCATACACTTGTCTGGCATAATCAGAACCCTAATTGGCTTTTGTCTCAACCATGGAAAGCAGATGAGTTATATAAGGTTCTGGAAGAGCATATCAAAACTGTTGTAACTCATTATAAAGGTGAAATTTATGCCTGGGATGTCGTTAACGAGGCACTCGATGTTGATGGATACCGTGAAACATTATGGTATCTCTATCTAGGTCCTGATTATATCGAGAAGGCTTTCAGATGGGCACATGAAGCAGACCCGGATGCTCTTCTCTATTATAACGATTATAGTAACGGTGAAATAAACGACAAATCCAACTATATGTATAATATGCTTAAGGATCTTCAGGCAGACGGTGTTCCGGTGCATGGAGTTGGTCTTCAGATGCATTTGAGTCTTGAGTTCGGTTTTGACTTTGAAAGCCTGTACATGAATGTGAATCGTCTGCATGAGCTAGGTCTCCATGTCGATTATACCGAAATTGATGTTCGTATCAAAACTCCCGCATCCGACTCGGATTACAGAGAGCAGGCAATGAGGTACAAAAAAATGATGGAAATCATGCTCGCTTTTGATAACTCGTATGCATATACTGTCTGGGGAGTTAGTGATGCTCACTCATGGGTGCCTGGCGCGTTTCGAGGAACAGGTGATGCTCTTCTTTTTGATAAGGAGATAGAGCCTAAACAGGCCTATCATATGCTTGTCGAAACACTTGAAAAAGGGGCTGTGGAACTTAATTACAGCAAAAATTATGAGGACAAGTTTAGAAGCCGAAAAGCAATTCCTCCTTTTAGAGCTCATGCCGTAGCGTCCGCACCGAAAATTGACGGCAACCCAAATGACAAGGCTTGGGAAAAAGGTGTTACTTATCCCTTTAACTATAATCAGCTTAATCTTTATGATCAGCGAATTCCTGACAACAATGACCTTTGGGGGGAATGGACGGTTGTATACAAGGGAAATACCATATATGGCATAATCCGCCGTCATGATGAAAAGACACGTACCGATCATAAGCTTGATTACGAGAATGATAATATTGAAGTCTTTTTTCATCTAGGTGATGTATTTGCACAGCTGCGGTCAAGAGTCGGGCATGATTGGGAGTCTCATGCTTATGATGGCGAACGGAAAATTGCCTGGAATAAAGAGGGTACAGTATGTGAATATTCTGTAACTCTTCCTATAGATGATTTAACAGGTATGATTTCAGGATGGAACATTTCTCTTTCAGATAATGATGGAAAGGAAAATCGTGATCATCAATTATATCCGATTAATGGACAAAACGATGGCTGGCAGGGGAAAAATCTGGGTACAATGCAATATGTTGGCGATTCTCCCCGGGTACCGGAAGATCCGCGTGTTGTTATGCCGTTTGTGGCGGCACCCGCATCTGCTGAACCCTCGCTCGATGGAACATTCTCCGATGATGAATGGATTGATGCTGTTAAGTATCAGTTCGCCTACAATCAGCTTAATCCAAAAAAACAGAGCATAGGTCTTAATAATAGAGCAATATCGGGATCCTGGGGAATCGTAAGAAAAGAGAATTATCTTTACGGATTTGTTTTGCGTAACGACGCTGAAACTGTAACTTCTAATGCGGATCCGGCTTTAAATGACAATGTTACCATTTATCTTGAAATTGAAGATGGAAATGCTGTGGTCATGCGTACTGTTGTTGGTAAGGATTGGGAAGAATCAGGATTAAATGGTGAACATCAGGCGAAGTGGAGTGATGATGGTTCAGTACTTGAATTCAGGATTGAATTGCCTTCGAATGTTGCTTCAAGAAAAATGATTGGCTTTAATATCGCGCTTTCTGATAATGATGGTGGTGATAAACTCGACTATAAGCTATATCCAATAACCGGTGACGACAAGAGCCAGGAAGCTAAAGGACTTGCCGAGTTGGAACTACAACTCTAAATAGTTCATAATAATTTCAGGTAACTTCTATAAACAGATCCCGGCTATTAAACCGGGATCTGTTATTTTGTTTGCCCAGCGAAGCTGGCAAACCCAGTCTTCTGAAAGAAGAAGACATCGCCCCGATCAGGGGGAAGATAATCCGAA
>JAFGRW010000005.1 GCA_016934935.1 Spirochaetota bacterium
AAAATTGTCACAAAAAGCCAATAGAATCGCTAGCCTCAAAGCGAATCTATTGAGCGGTTTTTCGAGTGACAACGAGAAAAATTGTCATTATTATACCTCTTAAACGGCATAGCCATTCCGGAAATGGTAATTTTTCGAATTTACCTAATATTATTATAACATAAATAAAGGTCTCCTTCGCGGGAGACCTTTATTGTATTTTTGCAGTATTGGCCTGATACCTGTTAATTAAATTCTATAAAGCTGTTTTAATAAAGCATTAGAACAAGACTTTGATAATTGCCTGACTTTATTGTTTTTCTATGATAAAAGCTCGAGGAATTTTGTAATTAGATATATTATCCTTACACCAGATCTTCAGTTCGTTTTCTGTTACACCTGTCGAAGAATTAATAACAGCTACAATATAATGGCGAACAATATCTCCCGGCTGCTGATCTTCTTTTACTTCGATTTTAACATCATCAACTGCAGGATGTTTTTTAAGAATACGCTCAACCTCTTTTGGATAAACATTAAATCCTGAATTGAGAATCATCTCTTTTTTAAGACCCGTTAAATATAGATATCCGTCCTTATCCAGATATCCAAGATCGCCAGTATGAAGCCAGCCGTTATCAAAGTACAATTTGTTTTTTTCAGGAGCATCATAATAACCGGATGTAACATTTATACCTTTAACCATAACTTCACCGGTTGTACCAACTGCAACTTCCTTGCCCTTGTTATCGACTATTTTAATTTCGTTCCAATCCATGGCTTTTCCAACAGATCCATATCTGTTTTCGGTATTCATATGGTTCCAGGTAACTATAGGTGATGCTTCAGTTAATCCGTATCCTTCCCTGATATCAAACTGGTATTTTTCACTGATCTCTTTAAGCGCGTCTCCTGAGACTCCTTCTCCACCGCTTATGCAGACGCGAAGTTTTTTGAAAATTTTTCCAGGAGGTACCATCGCGTTAACCATAAGAAACATTCGCGGAACACCGGCCATTAACGTGATATCGTTATTGTTCATAATAGGAATAAGATCCTGTGGGTTAAATTTACGTACCAGTGTAAATGGAGTCCGACCCTGTATAGGCATGATAAGCGTAACTGTTAATCCAAAAGCATGGAAAAGCGGAAGTACGCTGATGCATTTATCGTCTTGATTCAGAAAACCCGCTAGAACCTTGGTAGATGCGAGTATTCCTTTGTGAGTAAGCTGAACACCCAGAGGGAAACCATCCATTGCTGATGTATAGATAATTGATACAGCTGAATCATCAGTAATTGCTTCGGATTTTTCATAGGGTTTTCCGGTTTCGATTATTCCGGCAAGGCTTCGTGATTTATGGCTATCGTCAACCAGCAGAAATTTATCCGTATCAACAAAAAAGGAGTTATCTACCGTAAAATTATCAAGCATTGTATGAGAAGTAATGATAAGCGATGGTTGCGAATGTGATACAATGTATTCGATTTCAAACCTTCTTGCAACAGGGCCAACCAGAACACTGACTGCACCGATTTGAGAAATCGCCAGATAGCTGTATACAAAATCAGGTGTATTCTGAAGACATAAAATTACCCTGTCGCCTTTTTTGACTCCACGTGATATTAGATGCTGCGCACAAATCCTTGTTTTGTCAAAACCCTCTTTGTAGGTCACGGTGTCGCCCTCAAAATTGAAAAAGACCGAATCTGGCTCATCCTTGGCGGCAGACTCCAGAAGTGAAAAAACATTTACATTCTTTATTTCAGACATTTTTATCTTCCTATTATATTTCGGAATCATGTTTTTATAATAAACAAAACCAAAGAATGAATATTATAAGATTATTTCCGATTAAGTTGCTACAAGAGTAATTAAATGATAACAATTATTAAAAATCATCAATCAATTGCACTTAATTAATAGAAATTAACCCTATTAAGAGTCAAGTAATTTATAAACTTGTGAAAAATCGATATTCGTGTTATTTGTATGTCAAAGGTTTCCGGCCGCTTCCCTTTCGCAGGTCACGGCCGGCTGAACTTAACGGGGGCTTATATCGGTAAGAGTAATTTCACCAATCCATACAGTTGATTTGTCCAGGCCAACATTGAATTCGTATCTTGCGTTAAGATCACTTTCTTCGGGCATTGTGAAATTTATGCTGTAAGTCTTTAATTCGGGTGTCAGTTCAATTACCGTGACCGGCGAATATGATCTCCAGTCACGTGTCTGGTCTCCACTGATTTTAACCATAATTTTTCTTGTATCTGCTGCTTTTGCCTTGAAACTGGCTTTGTAGGTGTGGCCTTTGACTACTGGAACATCCTGTATGAGTTGAACTGAATAGAACTGATTGCCTGGTTCAGCTATCTCGATTTTTGCGTATTTTTTTGATTCAATATTTTCAAAGCTTATTTCTCCATCGCCTCCGAATGCTTCCAGATGAAGAAAATACCAGTAGGAACTTCCTTTCAGTCCGGAGATATTTTTTACACCGGATTTGTTCATGCTGAATTCATTATTGTATACTTCATTGCCGTCACTCAGAGCCGGTCTGGCATTCGCAGGGCGTGAATCCATATATTCACTCGGATCGGGTTTTACGGGTTCTCGATACTTACGTCCGGTTAATTCGTATATTCTTACATAATCGATTTCCATTGTTGCCGGAAATTTGGTGGAATCGTCAGGATCTCCATCGTAAGTACCGCCAACTGCAAGGTTCATAAGAAGATAAAACTCCTTGTCAAATGGAGCAGGATAGGGATTATCATTGGAGCTCCATAAATTTTGTGTTTGATAAAGATTGCCGTCTACATACCAGCGTAGTTCACCGGGTTCCCACTCAAGAGCATAAACATGCCATTGGGTAATGTCTTTTGGAGGATCGGTAAATGGAAATTCATACGACTCTCCGCTGAAGCGGTTTGAGGGCCATTCAGATCCATAGTGAATAGTGCCATATACTTTTAAAAAATCACTTCCTTTAGCTTCCATTATATCAATCTCTCCGGAAGCTGCCCATGAACCGTATTCGCTGTTTTGCGGAAGCAACCATATCGCAGGCCAAAGACCTTTGCCGGCAGGAAGTTTGGCGCGTATTTCAAAGCGTCCGTATTTTTTACTGAAAAGACCATCTGTCTTGATTCGTGTAGAGGTATAGTCAAAAGGGATTTTCTCTCCGTTTATTTCGGCTTTTGTGGTTTCTTCTTTGGCCTTAATATGCAAAGAGCCAAATCTCACGTAACAGTTCGAGTCCGTATAGTACTGTTTTTCATTGTTTCCCCAGCCAGGTACATACTCGTCATCATTGTAAAATCCGTTCCCTAAATCAAATGTCCATTTTGATTTATCAATAAAAAGTCCGTTAAATTCGTCGTTCCATACCAGGCTCCACATAAATTCGCCAGTATGGCTTTCGGCGGTATTATAACCCCTATAATATAAGAAAATGAAACTTATTATTACTAATGATGAAACTATTACCGCAAGCAACTTGTAAAATATTTTGTTCATGACAAATACCTCTCTTTTATATGTTGATAATAGCAACAAATAGTAAAAATGTCAACAAAAACATAGAATTATACTGTTTTGAACTTAAAATAGTGCATGATTTGCTGTAATCGCAAATAAAGGTAAGTATAATTTAAGTAGGGTTTATCTCGCCGAGAAACATATACAAAAAAGTATATGAAGGTGCGCGCACCCTGCTTAAGAATTATGAGACTTTCGATTTATTCGGGAACTGACTGCACCTGCGATGATCAGTGAAATACCGGAGATAATAATAAAAGCTTTTGCGATTCTTGCAAAAATGGGGCTAACTAAATTCAGAACTGATGAAAGAGGATAGTTGTAATCAATAAGATCAGATATTGATAAAAGCGTGCCTTCAAGCAGAACCATTATTCCGATAATAATAAGTAGAATAGATTTTTTGACTTTTCCCAGATCCAAAATGATCTCCAGTTGCCCTGATTTCTAAAAAGGTTGATGATTGGCTGTCAATTTGTCAAACAAATAAAAGAAAGCTATTGTTTGATGATTCAAATCAAACCGATTAATACTCTTGACAAAATGGGCTTTTTTATTTGAAGTGCAACTGAGCTGTGTGACTGGCGTGTTAAAGGGGATTACCCCTGGGAAGCATGGTTTCGTGATTATAGCCGTACGCCTGGGCATAAATCTTGGGTTCGGCTGTTCCTGCCGACCTTTACCGGAGGTCACAAATGAGTTTTTTATCACAATTTGATCCTCAGATCGCGGAGCTGATCAAAAACGAAGAGGATCGTCAAAACAACAAAATTCGTCTTATCGCTTCAGAAAATTACGTATCGGAAGCTGTAATGGAAGCTACCGGTTCCATTTTAACTAACAAGTATTCTGAAGGTTATTCCGGAAAGCGTTATTATGAAGGCCAACAGATGATCGATCAGATCGAGACTATTGCTATTGAACGCGCAAAAAAACTTTTTGGTGCTGATCATGTCAATGTACAACCCTATTCCGGGTCTCCAGCTAATCTTGCCGTTTATCTTGCTTTTATCAACCCGGGTGAAACAATTCTTGGTATGGCTCTTCCTCATGGTGGCCATCTTACACACGGATCTAAAGTGAGTATTTCAGGTAAGTATTTTAACGCTGTTTCTTACGGGCTTGATGAATCAACAGGGCTTTTAAATTATGATACAATTCGCTCTCTTGCGCTTGAACATAACCCTAAGATTATTGTGGCCGGTCACTCGGCTTATTCACGACAGCTTGATTTTAAAAAATTCCGGGAAATTGCCGATGAGTGCGGCGCGATACTGTTTGTAGACATGGCTCATTTTGCTGGTCTTGTTGCTGGAGGAGTCCATCCGTCACCTGTTCCGTATGCTGATGTTATAACCACTACAACTCATAAAACTTTGAGAGGGCCCAGGGGAGGTATGATACTCTGCAAGGCCGAACATGCAGCCGCCATTGATAAGGCTGTCTTTCCTGGATGTCAGGGAGGACCTCATAACCATACAACAGCGGCTATTGCTGTAGCATTGAAAGAGGCGCTTGATCCAGCTTTTAAAGAATACGCATCTCAGATTATCAAAAATGCTGCTGCGCTTGCTGATGAGCTTGCAGCTAACGGTTTTAATCTTGTTACAGGTGGCACTGAAAATCATCTGATGCTGATTGATCTTCGTAACAAAGGGGTAACCGGCAAGCAGATGGCCAAAGCCATGGACAAGGCGGGTATCGTTTGTAATTATAACTCTGTTCCCAATGATGACCGTAAGCCTTTTGATCCAAGCGGAATAAGAATAGGTACAGCTTCTGTTACCACCAGGGGGTTTCAAGAGGAAGAGATGAAAAAGATAGCTGGCTGGATGACTAAAATTGCTATGGATCATGATAATGAAGAGTTGCTTTTGACTATCGAAAAAGAGGTTAGAGCTCTTTGCGATTCTTTACCTGTTCCAAAAGTTTTTGTATAATAAAATAGCTGCATGAATAAAAAAGAGGAAAAATGAAAAAAGTCACAATAATTTTGCTGTTTGTTTTAACATTATCAAGTTGCGATGCAATCAAGGAGTACTTTTCTTCATCTAAATCAAAAGAGAATGAAGACAGTAAGAAATCTGATTCATCTCTGGATGTAGAGGATACCCTTTATCTTTTGGGACTGGATATCGGGCGCTCCCTTCAGGTCTTCTCTCTTGAGAGTGATGAATTGGAGCTTGTTCTTCAAGGTCTTAAGGATTATCATACAAAAGACAGAAAGTCTCTGGATGAGAGGCTAGGCAAAGATCGCAATAATATCCGTACTTTGGCAACACAGCGTAAAGCCGTCGCGGATGCAGAAAACCTTTCTAAGGGAAAAGAGTATTTTGATAAATACTCAAAGAAAAGTGATGTGAAGACCACTGAAAGCGGTCTGGCCTACAAGATAATCGAGCCGGGTAGCTCTGAAAAACCGTTGCCTACAAGCACAGTTACAGTCAATTACAAAGGAACCCTGATAGACGGAACTGTTTTTGACTCAAGTTACGATAGGGGAAAACCGGCTACTTTCGCACTTAATCGAGTAATCAAGGGATGGGGCGAAGGAATGCAGTTGATCGGCAAGGGGGGTAAAATTGAATTAGTAGTTCCAGCTTCTCTTGGTTATGGTGTTCGTGGAGCAGGAAGTATCCCTGGTAACTCACTTCTTATTTTTGAAGTGGAACTTCTGGATATAGATAATACTCCGAAACCGGTTGCAAAACCAAAACCTTCACCTGTCAAGATTGTTCCGTCAAAATAGGGTAAAGTGATATATTGGTTTGGATTATTTATAGGGGGTCAGCCGATATAAATAGGAACTGATATGATAGTTTATTAGAATCCGTTATTGATAGAAATGGGATCAGCAAGCGCTGATCCCGATTTTATTAATAGGAGGTTTGTTGTGTTCAATAAAACTTCAGCCGTTGCTAGCTAAAATATTTGTGCATAAATGATAAAAAAAGTTACAAAAAAAATGATTTTGCAGCAAACAAATGAAAAAATACAAAATTTGTGATTGCAAAAAGATTAACGACTGGATTTTGTAATTAGCGCTTTGAAATTACATACTCTATTATGAAGATTATTACTACGCGTGGGGAACCAATGGAACTAAAAAAATCAAGCAAGCTGGATAATGTGTTTTATGATATTAGAGGCCCTGTTCTGGAAGCCGCCGATCGTATGATCAGGGAGGGGCATACAATAATAAAATTAAATACAGGTAATCCTGCTGCTTTTGGTATAACTGCACCTGATGAAATTGTTCAGGATGTAAAACGTAATCTTATGGATGCCCAACCCTATGGGGATTCAAAAGGGCTCTACTCGGCCCGAAAGGCTGTAATGCAGGACTGCCAGCTTAAAGGAATTAAAGATGTAGATGTAGATGATATTTATATCGGTAATGGTGTCAGTGAACTTATTGTTATGTCCATGCAGGGATTGTTAAATAATGGTGACGAGGTTCTTGTCCCTATACCTGACTATCCGCTATGGACAGGAGCCGTAAATCTGGCCGGTGGTACCGCTGTACACTATGTTTGTGATGAAAAATCAAAGTGGTATCCCGATATAGATGATATTCGCTCTAAAGTATCAAACCGCACAAAAGCCATAATTATCATAAATCCAAATAACCCTACGGGAGCCGTTTACCCCAAAGAACTGATCGAACAGATTATTGCAATAGCCGCAGAGAACAAACTTGTTGTGATAGCAGATGAAATATACGATAGAATACTATACGATGATGCTTGTCACTATTCTGCTGCATCCCTTTCTGATGAGGTTCTTTTTCTTACCATGAATGGGCTTTCAAAGTCACACCGTATCTGTGGTTTCCGTACTGGTTGGATGATCGTTAGTGGAAATCGTACTCGTGCTAAAGATTTTATTGAAGGGCTTGAAATGCTCTCATCGATGCGTTTGTGCAGCAATATGCCTTCGCAGTATGCGATTCAGACAGCACTGGGAGGGTATCAGAGCCTTAACGAGTTGATCTCTCCCGGGGGGCGCCTTTATGAACAGCGTGAATATGCTCATAAAATTTTCAATTCCATTCCGGGTGTCTCTTCTGTAAAGCCTGATGGGGCAATTTATCTTTTTCCAAAAATTGATGTAAAAAAATATAATATCAGTGATGACCGGAAGTTTGTTCTGGATTTTCTTGTGCAAAAAAAGATACTGCTTGTCCAGGGAACCGGTTTTAATTGGCCTGATCCGGATCATTTCAGGGTTGTATTTTTACCTTCGGTTGACGATTTGAAGTTAGTTGCCGATCGGTTCGCCGATTTTTTATCGACTTATAGGCAGGATTAGAGTTTACCTGGATTTAATTGTAAACTCCATAACCAGCGGAAGGTGATCAGAAATATCCAGTGTATCATTCGATCGTACAAAATAGTCTTCTGGTATGATATTTTCTGATGTTATTATATAATCAATAATACGGTCGGGCGCCTTCTGTCTGTTTGGAAAATGTGTAAACCAGTTGTATATATTCTCGCCTTGAATATCATTTAAAGAGGGATAAACATGAAATTGGTTATAGAGGAGTTCCATCTCTGTCTCTTTCTGAAAATACTGTTTCTCGTCTTCCGGTAAAAGGCTGTAAGACTGTCCGGGAGGTATCAGATTAAAGTCTCCCGCGATAAGCCAATTTTTAGAATTATTATTTAAGTTATTCAGCAGATCTGAAACTGCTTGAACCTGTTTTTGCATGGTATCACTTCCTTGCGCAAAGGCATCAAGGTGTGTGCTCATAACAGTCAGGGTTTGTCCGGATTTTAGCCCTATTTCTGTTTTTAATACGGCGCGTTTAAAGTTCAGGTTGCGTATAATAAAATTCCCGGGCATAACCGGTAATTGATGGCGCTCAGATGAAATTATTTTATATTTCGAAATCACGGCAAGTTTAAGGCCAACTTTGCCCATGATTTTGGGGTGTGGCACAAACGATGCGCGCCAATACCAGCAAGAGCTGTATGATTTGTATTCAGGTGAAATCATTGACAATAAAATTGCGAGTTGATCATCGTAATCTGTTTTTTTCGAATCTACATCAATCTCCTGTAGCAAAAGAATATCCGGATCTTCATCATTGATTATTTGAACAACACGTTTAAATGTTTTTTGTATCTCTTCAGGCGAAGGTCTTTTGTCGGGGCCCGACCCGTCCCATTCATCATAAAAAAACAGATATTTTTTTCCGGCCATGTATTGAAGATTCCAGGATAAAATTTTTATTCTGGAATTATCCGGGAGAAGGGGAGCGTGATTTCGGTTGTTTATAGGTGCAGGTTCAATATCTTTGGGCTGATAAGTTGAAAGTTTTATTGCAGCAAATAAAATAAATATAAACAGTGGTAGTGTGAAAAGAATAATTGTCGCAACTTTTTTTTGTTTCATTTTATACCGTTATAAAGATCTGATTGTATTTGTTTTTAAAACATTATGATGATTTGTCAAGTATTCGAATAGAAGTTAAGGAGTCAAAAGTTTGAGTTTGAATATAAAGAAAGTTAAAAAAATAATTTTTTAGTTGTCTACAATATTAAGATATAATCTCGTAATTACTGTAGTTATGCATTTTAGGTTTGCTACTATATTTAAATCCGTATTAAGATATATTATTATTCGCTTTTATAAGACAATAATTTTAAAACCGACTAAAAAATTGTCATGTACATAGTAGTAATCGTTTAAAATGTTTATATTGATAAAAAGTTGAAAATCATTTTTTCGTTATTGATACATTCAGAACAAACAGGATGGTTTTATGAGTCTTGCCGATGTTGCTGTGATTGCCGGTGGAGCTGGTCTATTTTTACTTGGTATGAATATGATGACCGAAGGGCTAAAAGCCTTTGCAGGGGATAACTTAAAAAATCTTCTTGCGAGATTTACCAGAGGGCGCTTCTCTTCGGTTGCATTAGGGGCTGTTGTAACTACAATGGTTCAATCTTCACATGTAACTACAATAGCCGCTATAGGTTTTGTTGGTGCTGGTATGATTTCGTTCCATAATTCTCTTGGAATAATCTTTGGAGCTAATCTTGGTACTACAACAATAGGCTGGATAGTATCTCTTTTGGGGTTCAAACTGAAAATCGCGGTTATTTCTCTTCCGATAATTACTGTGGGCGCGATGATGCGCCTTTTATCTAATGATCGCCTGAACTATATAGGAACTGTTTTTGCGGGTTTTGGTCTGATTTTTGTAGGAATCGACTTTTTGCAAACCGGGATGACTTCGCTTGTTTCGTATATAGACCTAGGTTACTTTAACGGATATACTGTTTTCGGCCGTTTTATGCTTGTTATGGTCGGTGTTTTAATGACGCTGATTATGCAGTCATCAGGAGCTGCAATTACCATGACCCTTGCTGCACTTTTTTCATCTGGAATTACAATAGAGCAGGGGGCTGCTCTGGTAATTGGGCAGAATATTGGAACAACTCTGACAGCTGCCCTGGCAGGTATTGGTGGAACTGTTCAATCCAAAAGAACAGCTTTAGCCCATGTGCTTTTCAATGTCCTGTCGGCAGGTATTGCTTTTGTTATCCTGCCGTTTTTTTTATCTATAATTGAGTACATGTTAAAAGCTGTTAAGATGGACGAGCCTGTTTATCAATTGTCGGCTTTTCACACTTCTTTTAACATTTTAGGAGTGATGATATTTTTACCTTTTATCAAAAGTTTTGCTGGTTTGGTTGAAAAAATTATTCCTGAGAGTAAGGGAAAATTTAAAATAAAACTTGATGATAGTGTCAGTTCCATACCATCTCTGGCACTAGGAACTGTCAAATTAAGCCTTATGGAGTGTCTGATAATACTTTTATACGGTTTACGTGAGATAATTACAAGCGAACATAAAACCAGCACAAGCCAGGCTGGTATAACGGATGTAGAAATAATGCTGGCAGAGGTAAAAAAATATATGTCTCGAATTCGTACAGGACGTAAAAGCAGTGAAGATGCATATCAATTGCATATAAATTTACTTCATGCACTTGAACATCTGGAATTTATTGTTTCAGCTGCCTTAGAAAAATCAGCAACAAAGCTTGCTAAAACCGATGAAACGAATGAACTGATAAAAACTTTTGATTACATTATAGATACAATGGGAAATAGATCTGCCGATATTGATGTCATTTATCTTGAAGAGTCGGCTAAAAAGATTAACGCAAATCGTTACAAAAGACGTCATAAAATATTAAACAAAACAGCTTATGGTGAGCTGAGCCCGGAAAATGCCTATTCGGAAATTGAATCGGTTCGCTGGTTAGACCGTGTTTCTTATAGAGTATGGAAGAGTGTCTATTACTTAACCATTGCTGACTAGGTAATAGACGTTTGGCGCTTAATTTCTGTATAAATTACGCTGCATTCTGAATAGTTTTTTCTGATAGCCTGTTTGGATATTTCATTAGAATAATGGTTCCAATTATAGAAACAGCGGCTCCCAATAACAGTGATAACCTGATTCCAAATGGGTTAGATATATCTTTGCCGAAAAATACGTAAAGCACTGATGCTGCTGCCGTTGAAAGCCCAAGGTTAAGTTTTAAGAAAAGACCGTTTACACCGAAATATATCCCTTCTCTGTTTTCTCCGGTTAGTTTGTAATCGTAATCGCATAACTCCGCTATAAAAACATTGGGAAGAATCAAAAAAACGGCGGTTGGAATACCCAGAAGCCCCCAGAACACTTTCCCGTATAAGTTTTTGTCAAATGGTAAAATTCCTGTAAGCGCGAGACCAATTGAAAAAATAGAAAACAGCAATAACCCTGTTATCATTACATTCTTTTTACCGTATTTCTTTGAAAAAAACATAACGCCTGCAAAAGATAATCCGGCACTTACAAAAAGTATAATAAAATTTAATCCCGATTCTTCAACGTTGAGTCCCATCATGGTTTCGCCAATATGCACAGCCGATGAACGAAGTATGTTGAACACAAACCAACCTGACATATAACTAAGTAAAAAAATTATAAAGTAACTGTTGGAAAGAGTTTTTTTTATGGAAGGGATTATTGCTAATGACGAAGGTATTGATTTAGTATATTTTTTTTCGTTAACCGCAAGTATAGCCATCAATAAAAAAATGAAGCCGATTATGCATAAAACAATTATTGTAAACTGATAAGATTTTGTCAGTGTGTATTTTTTTCTAAAAATTCCGATTAGTGCAGAACCGCCTATCATGGCTATAGCCCCGCCCATAAGAGCAAAATATCCCTGTGCAGTAGTGATTGATAATCTTTTTTCTTCAGTATGGGCAAGTTCAGGTATTAAAGCAATATATGGTGCGACATACATTGTATAAAACAGGAAAAACAGTGAGAACATAAGGGATAAATAAATAATATTTATTACGGAAGGTCCTGCTGCCGGTGGAAAAAATATTAATGCTGTTGATAGGGTAAAGGGTATAATCGAGATTATAAGAAAAAGCCGGCGTCTACCAAGATAAGAGCGGGATTTATCCGATATTGAGGCAATGAGTGGATCCGATACTGCGTCTACAATTCGACCGGCAAACATGATAAAGCCAATCGTCGGAATTATATAGAGTATCTTCTCTGGCAGGTATTGTTCAAGCTCGCCTGAGGAAACCGTTTCTGAAGGCGGCAACAAAAAGTTCATATAAAAAGCGAGAAGAATCGAATCAAAAAGAGCGTGTCCAGCGGATGATAAGTTATAAAGAAAGAGTTTTGTTCCCTTGATCTGTTCCATTGTTATCTCCAGGTAATATAGCTAGCTTTTAATAATTAACTCTTTTCGGAATAGCCCAATATTGATGAAATTATGAAATATAGCAAAAAGAATATGCTTTTATAAATTGATTTTCATGTCCGGATAAACCATAGCATCAATCAGATTGCTGCAAATAAAAAAGTCAACTCATCTTTTCATCAATAATCACCTTAAAATTATAACTATGAATTAAAAGACGTTTATGTAAAAATAAAAAGTTGCGAAGTGTACGAACAGTCTACATTAGCCAGCTAAATCAGGCTTGACATTAGATCGGATAAAAGATAATACAAGGTGAGTTTATTTGAATAAATGGAGCTATTATGGATCGTTCTATATATATTAATCCGGTGTCAGACAAGTTTTTGTCCTCAGATGTAAGGGATATTCTCTCTGAACTTGGGGTTTTTGTCCGTTCAAACATAACATATCCATTTATACCTAATAATATATGGTATCAATGCGGTTATTCTGATAACGAGCTGTCGGATGACTCGTGGATTACTTTTGTACACCCCGAAGAAAGAGATCGGGTCTCTCACTCATGGGATTCTTTTGTAAAAGGTGAAAAGCTCTCTTTTGATGAAATATATCGTTTTAAAACAAAAAATGGTAAATGGATATGGCTGCATAACCGTTGCACTTCCATAGAAAGAGACGAAAACGGCTCTTTGCTGCTTTATGCCGGAATTGATAACGATATAACACATCACAAAGCAACAGAAAACGAACTTAGAAAGGCTATTAATCTGGCTGATCGACGTGTTGTTGAGTCAGAGATGGTACGTTCCATAGTTGCACTTGTCTCTGGCAGTCTAAAAGTTGCCGAAACCGCAGAATTGGTGCTCAGTCATATAAAAACTCTTGTTAATTATCAACGCGCAATGATTCTGCTTGTTGAAGATTCTTTAATTCGTATTGTGGACTGTGCCGGCTTTGAAAACAGGGATAAACTTTCAAAAATGGTTTTTGATTATCCTGATCCACATAATCCTGTGTGCATGACTGTTCAAAACGGTCAGGCACTCGCTTTAAATTTTGGAGATATTAAATACGCAGATTTTTTTAAAAAAACAGAAAATGCTTTAACTTCATGGATTTGTGTTCCTCTAAAGAGTAATGAGAAGATTATTGGTGCGCTTGTATTGGAGCATGAAGAGAAAGATTTTTTTAGCAGACGTAATATTGAGCTTATATCTGCTTTATCAGAACATATAGCTATATCTATCGATAATGCGATACTTCATGAAAACATGTACAATCTTGCTATGATTGATTCATTAATGAAAATTGGCAGCCGGCATAATTTCAACCATAAGGCAAAACTTGTTTTTTCTCAGGCTTTGCGCTACCAAAGGGCTTTGACTACTCTTTTAATTGATGTTGATCTTTTTAAAAGTGTAAATGATACTTATGGACATGATACTGGTGATATGGTATTACGTAAAATAGCGGAAAGTTGTTCCGGCGTTTTGCGTGATTCAGATATAATTGCAAGATACGGTGGTGAAGAGATTATTGTCCTTTTACCAGAAACACAATGTTGTATGGGGGCAAATGTGGCTGAGCGTATTCGGCGCAGTGTACAGTCGGGAACGTATGAAAAAGTAAAGAAAGCTGTGACTGTAAGTATAGGTCTCTATTCCGTTGTTCCGGATAAGACAGTTACGCTTGAAAGTTGCATACAGAAGGCTGACGAAGCCTTGTATACTGCAAAAGAAAACGGGCGAAACCGGGTAGAGGTGCATCCTGAATCAATGATAACTGATTCTGATATTATTTCTTAATAAAAAATCACTACAAATTAGTAATTCGTTTCAGCTTTATTATATTATTATATAACTAGTGTTATTACAGTGCAATTTCTTACTAATTATATAAAATAACATGATTTTCCCGCGCCTGCGGCGCGGGAAAATCATGAATGTCCTTTTTGATTGGTGCTTTTTTACACAGTGAAAGCACCAGTAATAGACTTACGATAAAACATAGATTACAGGTACAATATGAAACGTTTTTTAATCCTATTTTTTTTAATTACAATATTTGCAAGCAGCGCTCTCTATTCTTCGGATACTTCTGTATCACGAGATTACAGCAGAGCGCTTCATCTGATAACCGAAAAAAAATATAAGGAAGCCCTTGTGTTGTTGACCGATCTGGAAGGTGATGACGGAGTTTCCAAGCATCATGTTTTGTATCAAAGAGCCTTGTGTCACTATTATCTGGGTGAATCCGATCTTGCGATAGATTACTCCAAAAAATCCATTAAAGAAAAACGAAATTTTGAGAAACCATATCTGCTTCTTTTTGACCTTTATAATGAAAAAAATAACTTTGATGAATCGACATATTATCTTCATACACTTGTCGAATCTGTACCGCAGCAGTATGAGCATTATTTTACGCTTGGAATAATGTACGGTAAATACATAAAAAATAATGAACTTTCAAAATATTGTTTTGAGAAAGTTATTAAAATATCAAAAAAAATGCCTGTACCGTCAAATTACCTGGAGAACAGCTATCTTTATCTATCAAGCATATACTTTGAAGAGGAGCAAAACGAAAAGGCTGTCAATGCTTTAAATATGGCTGTTAAATATAACCCTGATCATAATAGCAGGTTTTATAATGTGGCTAACTACTATATATCCAAAAACATGTTGCATGAGGCTGTTCTTTCTATTCGTTTTTTTACTGATAATTTAACAGATGAACAGAGGAAAGAGGCTTTTATTTATAAGGTTTATGCTTTTCTGGGGCGAATGTACTATCTTCAGGATAAAAAAGAGGCAATGTTATACCTTCGGCTTGGAGCAATGGATTCCAGCTTTGATGGTCAGATATGCCGTGCGTTATTTGAACATTTGGCGGGTAACACAGAAAAAGCCGAAAAATTGCTTCTTGAAATTGTCAAAAAAAATAATGGATACATAAGTCCATATTATGCTCTTGCCAGGATAATGGATAAAAAAGGCAAAAAAGCCGAAGCGCATGACTATTATATTACAACCGCACTAATGCTTTATAATTCCGGACTGACAATGAGTGCTAAAACATCATTGCTCGGAGCAATCTCCATAAAACCTGACCAGCCCAAGACTCACGAGCTTCTTGCCCGACTTTATGAATCTGAAAAGAAATATGCGTCTGCCCTTTATCACTATAAAAAATCTGATCCGAATGATGAAGATATTGAGAAGCTTATTCATACTTCCTTTTTATACTTTTACATTAACGATTACAAGGGGGCTTTAAAAACAATTGATAAGGCAATGGCGGTCGATGCCAAAAATGACAGAGTTCTGTTTATTTCCGGAATAGTTAATCACGATGTTAATAATTATAAAAAATCTATAGAACATTTTGAGAGAGCTTTACAGATAGACGAGAGCAAGGCCGAGTACTATTACTATATGGCAATGAGTCAGGAAAAACTCGAACTGTATGATGAATCTGTAGCATCGCTGAAAATCGCGATAAACCTGGATAAGAATAACCCGGATTATTATAATTTTTTAGGCTATCTTTATGCTGAGCGAAACACTAATCTTGACGAATCATATAAACTTCTGAGTGAAGCTCTCAGGTTGCGACCTTTTAATGGAGCTTATCTTGATTCAATGGGCTGGCTGTATTATCAAAAAGGTGAATACGAACTAGCCGAACGTTATCTTGTAAGAGCATACCGGAACCTAATGGCCATTGGTCAACGCGATACTGTTGTATACGATCATCTTGGAGACACGTACGAGAAGATGGGAAACAAAAGAATGGCCGTTAAATTCTGGAAAAGAGCATTGTCGCTGGACAAGACAAACGAAAAAATAAAACAAAAGATTAATAATAAATGATTATGTCATAAATGACGTTATCAGTAAAATGATAATATGTTTTCATGCTTGATGTAACAATGGATGTGAACTTGACATTTATTGCTAATTTATATAAGGAAATAGATAATGAAAAATTTTATATTTACCGCTTTAATGATAGTGTTGGTTTCATGCGGCACTGTACAAAAAAAAGCAGATACTCCTGCCGATTCTGTTATTGCCGGAATAGACAATATTAATAAAAAACCTGAATTTATTCGCGCGAATGTTTCTGTAAACATTACAATGGAACGAATGAGCAGTTTAAATGTCTCGGGTGTTGCATATTTGCAAAATGAGCCTCTAAAGGTAAGGGTTAATTTAATTGAACCAATTTTCAAAAGTACTGTAATGGATCTTTTAGCAGATGATGACAGGGTAGTTGTTCTGTTCCCGATAGATCAGAAAGCTCAAATTATTAAAGGAGGGCTGACCAAGGAGAGTTTGAATGGAGTTATCGATTCCAGGCTCTTTATCGCTTATGCTTTTACCTGTAAGGTGCCAATAATTTCCGATTATAAGGTTTCAGATTACCAGATTAGCAGTAAAAACATAAAGATTATGCTTGAAAGCAGTGAAATGCAGCAAGAAATTAATCTTTATGATGACGCTGTAAAAAAAGTGATAATCACAGATAAAAAATCATCAAAAAAATACACAATCATCTATAATCGTATGTTCAAAAAAGAAGGATATACTTTTTTTAAGTCAATTACGGCTTATATCTCCGGTACAAACGAAAAAGTAACAGTATATTATAACCGTATTAGTACCGATCCAAAGTTTAATGCTGATAATATCTTTAATATCTCTATTCCCAAAGGAACCACAATAATCAGATAATTCCTTGAATAACCATTAATCTATAACTGGCAATTTCCATTGACTTTGACCCAAAATAGTCAATTGATATTAGTGAACTTCGAAGAATTACTTGCTTAAAATAGCTATGCCATCAAAGCCCATAAATTAAAAATTTCCCAAGTTTATACGCTGTCAGTCCAGCACCCCTATCCAAAGGAAATGGTGCTGGACTGCTCTCAGATGCAACCTCTGTTGATGGAAAAGTTGTATAATAGAGTATGTCATTACTCTGGATTGTTAGCCAGCCTGTGTGTACCAAATTTAATAATTAAAATACCTAAATCAAAGCAGTAACTGCAAATCTTAAAAACAGGGAATAGTAAATTTCTGACAAACCATTCTCTCTTTATATAAATAACTAAATCAACTTTATGGAGATATATATTGCTTATCTATAACGTAAAAATGTTAGTATCAATAATCAACCGCGTATTTATTAGGGAATAAAAAAGTTCTGAATATGAAGATTAAGTAATAAACACAAAACTAAAATAAGAAGGAGTATTTTTCGTTACCGGTAAACTTATTGGGAAATATAAGATTAATTAAGGTTTAGCATGATATATAAAAGAAACAGTAGAAAAGAAAATTGAAAACATAATGAAAGATATGATGAAATAGAGTCCGATGAATTCTGTTATTCCTTAAAGCTTAACTGAAACTTTTTATAGGGCAGAAAAGTTTGTCCGGGAATAATTATTAACCTGAACAGGAAGATATATTTGCTTATAAAATAATCACACAAACATCAGTCTGAAGAGGCGTGCCTCTATGTTTATATTGACGGCATGGTAGTTTAAATTGAAGGTATGGTAAAAAATAAAAGATAGTTACGGTGTTTCCTGGGATCAAAGTTTTTGTCTAAAAGGCTGAAAAGAATAATTGAATAATAATTGTTAATAAAAAAATACCCGCCTGAAGGGCGGGTATTTAAATATACTAAACAAAAGTAACAGTTAAGTTACGATTAGAACCAGTACTCAACACGAACAGGAATCATCCATGCCATAGCATCTGTTTCTTTTTTGTTAAGGCCATTGCCAGCTTGACGGTAAAGGCTGAAATCAGCATTTGACAACTGAACACCACCACCGATAAGACCGTTGCTGAAACCTTTTTTAAGACCAAGAAGAGCAGACCAAGCAGAAGCTGCTTTTCCATCAGCGTCAGCAAAAGCACCAGCACCAGCGCTGTTAGCAAAACGGAAGTCAGAGTCAAGAGCAAGTCCGCCGCCAAGATCCATACCGAATCCAACACCAAACTTCATTCCCATTCCTTCTTCGCCTTCTGCATCCATTTGATCCATCTTGATGTCAGTAGAGAAGTTGATAGTCATAGTTCCCATTACATAACGAACATAAGCAGCAAAAGACATTTTGTCTTGCTCATCATCAGTTGGGAAATATGTACCAAGGTCAACATAAAGATTTGGAACAAGCTGATCAAGCTTAACAGCAGCATTGATTAAAGCCCAGTCTTTTGTCTCGTCACCGTCTTGATAAGATTTACCGATGTACTGAGCACGAACCTGACCAACGCCAGCGATATCGTAACCAGCACCATACTGACCACGAGAAATCATCATCGCAGTTGTGTACTGCTCTTCCACTATTACAGTTTCATCTACATCTGCTGTTTCTGGGTTGTCTTCAGTTACAGTAAGTGAGTTGTAAGCGTTAACATCCATTGCAGCGAAAACGTGAACTCCGCCAAGGTCATAGCTAATTAACGCACCAGAGTTTCCAGTAGAAACAGGAGCACCGTTGCTGTTCTGACCAGCTACACCGCGAGAGAAAACATTGTCCTCACCAGTGATAAAAACAGGACGAACCCAGTCCCAAGAACCGTAAGCAGAGTTTCCACGAAGAGCATCGTAGAAAATAGTAGTACCGGCAGCAATACGAAGACCGTCCATAGGTTTTACCCAGATGAACTGCTGATCGTGAGCACCGAAATTTTTACCATCATCAACGTTTACATCAGCCTGGAAACCAACATTGTCGCTGTTACCGGCAATTGTCATTCCAAGACGCTGAGGAGCCCAGCCCCAAGAAGTTGTGCTTCCAGGAACCATTTCCTCGTCTTCACCAGCTGGCGAAGCCATAGGTACGAACATTGCACGACCCCAAGCACCGATAGAAACATCAGCAAGAGCAGTCGAAGAAAATGCAGTAGCAACAACTGCAAAAACTAAAAATAACTTTAAAGCTTTCTTCATTAAGAATTCCTCCTAATAATTTTTGAGGGCAGTAAGCAACTACTACCCATGTGTTTAATTTGTATCATTATGCTGATAGTTTTATTTACTGTCAATACTAAATTTAAAAAATCGGCTTATTTGAGCTGATTTTATATTTATATCTTCCTTATAATACATCTTTTTACGTTATACGGATTGCTGGTTTTATGTTACATAATAATTTGTATTTTGTAATAATAATTCGTTGTTATCTGTATAAATATAATCTTTCCCAGGAGATGTTATCAGGTGTTTTGTTGGATAATTCTTTAGATAAATAGTAAATTTAGGTATATAATCACTCTATTTTGCGTAATTCAGATATGGTAATGCTTAATACATGGTTATTTATTTATTAATTGAATAACTATTATCATATCTGAATTGGATTTTGAATCAGACTTAAATAATTCGCCTGTTTTTTGAAAAACTAAATATGCATTAAATGATTAATAAACTTGACAAAACAGCCTGAATGAATTCACTAAGACAAAGCTCTGCTTTTAGCATTGCTTAATAAAATTTGGAGTATTAAGACGTATGGAAAAAGGTGTTGTAAAGTGGTTTAATGAGCAGAAAGGCTTCGGATTCATCACAAAAGAGGGTGGAGATGATATCTTTGTTCACCACACAGGCATCGTTGGTGAGGGTTTCAGAACTCTTAACGACGGTGATAATGTAGAGTTTGATGTAGAGGAAACCGAGAAAGGTCAACGTGCCGTTTCTGTGTCTCGTATATAACAAGTCATAAGAAATTACGCAAATTATCAAAAACTACAAAAAATTCCGCCCGATGGGCGGTTTTTTTATGTAGTTTTTGATTTATAATAAACCGGAATCAATTCAGATTGGGGTTTCTGTTGTTAAAGGAAATAAGAATACCATTGATAATATGGTGAGAAATAATATAAAGTACCAGAGGAGCAGAGCTCTCTCCCGGAAGATATGTTATAGCAAGCCAGAGTGACAATCCTGTGTTTTTGTGCCCGAACATAAGAGCACCAGTAATCCCTTTTTTTTCCCTGATACCCGCAATATATCCGCATAAGTAGAGAATGGCGGCACACAGGAAAACAATTAAAAAAAGCCTTAGCGCAAGAAAAGACTCCAGGTTTTTAAGTTTTTCCGAGGCGCTTGACACTGCTGTGAAGACCAATAGATAAAAAAGAAGTTTTTTTAGCAGACCGGGATTGGGGACGATGTGGTTTTTGAGGACTTTTTTAAATAGAAAAGCTGCTATCAGAGGCAACAAGATCATAGAAATAACTTTTATTATTATCATAAAATAGGGGATGGTGAAATTTGACAGATTAAGGCTGTAATAGAGGTGTATTCCGTAAACCAGTGGTGCGGTAATGTGAATAATAAGTATATGGGAAACAAGCCTGCTGCTATCGGCTCCTGTAAAAGAGGCAACAACTGGTGAGCTTAGTGCGGTTGGAGAGATTATTGCAAGTATAAGCCCGCCTTGTATTGCAACAGGTAGTCCGGGATTAAATAACAAGACAAAACAGGGGATAAGCGCTGTAACAATGATAAAATAGGCAATTCCAGTACTATTGAATGGGTTTGTAATTTTCATTTTAATTGTGATAAAATTCACGAACATCACACTGCCAAGAATCCAGGGAAGAACAGTCTTAAGAATTGCATGAGAAGGTAGAACAAGGGCCGCGATTATTACAAAAAAAATGGTAAAACGTCCATCTGCAATTGCAGTCGCAATTTCTATTATGTTATTTATGGTTTTTTTGATCATTGTAAGCTGTCTTTTGCCTCGTTTTGAGTCGATAATTGTATTGTTAACGGTTAAAATTTGATTCAGGGATAGTCTGGACCTGCATATCAATTTTGGGCAACTGTTTTATGCACAACAAAAGAAAAGTAATAATCAAGAACTAGTTTAAAAGTTAATTGTTAGTTATGAATTACTATCATAAAGTTGCCAAAAGAATTGTTTTGTATTGCTAAAGATGACATTAAAAAGTTGAATTGAATTAATGGATGGATAGATGATTTTATTTACCGAAGATCATAGAAAAACGGCAGGTTTCTGTATAAGGTTTGTTTTGATAGCTTTTCTGTTGTTGTTAGACGGACAGGGACAGTTGGTTTATGCCACAAAATCAAGCGCGAGTATCAAGGCCGGAGAACAGAAAAAAGCCGAAAAAGGCCTGAAAGATAATAAAAAATTCCTGTATTATATAAACGCGTCTGTATCCAATACCGGATCCGCGGAGGATAAAGAATTATATACTCTAGCGGTTAAACATGATATTGTTGCCCGATTTTATTATTTAAGATTTTCATTTTCTGAATCGTTCGCTCAGATTCGAACTGCTCAGGAAATTCTGATCAGGCTCTACAGGTCAAATATTAATGCCGAAGTTGACAGAGCCACGCTGTATTTAAACAGAATAGCTCCCGAAGCTGTTTATTCCCGTGATCCCCGTGCCCGCCTCTATTTGCGTCTGGCATACCGGAACGCCAAACATGCCGGAATATACAAAAATATGGCCGATCATTACAAGCTGACTCTCTATTCCATGCGGCTCTACAAATATGTCGAAGCCATGAAAAAAGCCAAAGAGGCCAAACGTTATGCTGTAAGCGCGATGTTGCAAATCGAAATGGAAGACAAGCATTTAATGGAAAGAGAGTATCACAGTTATGATGATATAGTAAAACTGATAGAAAAAAACAGCCGTGACGACATAAAAGAGGAGTCACAAGCCTTTCACGCGGACTCATATTACAGATTTACCGGTGAAAGCCTGTATCAGAAAGTATGGGACGATCCGTCACTAGAGACCTTCGATCCCTTCAAAGAGTACCTGGATTTAACGGATTGATTATAAAGCGAGAAAAATCACTGTCCTTAGAGTGGTTTTTCGAGCGTTTTTTCGAGTGACAACGAGAAAAATTCACGATT
>JAFGRW010000006.1 GCA_016934935.1 Spirochaetota bacterium
TAAGAGACGCTGCGAGCTTGGCTTCCCCACTTTTAAGATAAGCAATCCAAAGAATATATCTAGTATAACATATAATATGCGAGCAGCAAGAGTCATCTTGCGACCAGCATAGGCTGCATATGCGAGCATCCCAGCACCACTTTGTTTTTCAAAGTGGTGCTGGGCGAGTGAGCAAAGGAACTTGCGGCAAATTCCAATTACAAGGCCAAAAAAATTACCTGCCCCAAAGTAATGTTTTTGATCGTTCTTTCGAATGGCAACAAGAAAAATTGTCTTTAAATAAATTAAATGATAAAAGCCATCGAAAAAAAAATTTCGATATTCCCTAATCAAATTAATTAATGAACATTCTTTGTTGCTAAATTACAATATTTATGGTAAAATAGA
Organism: Spirochaetota bacterium; assembly: GCA_016934935.1. GTDB lineage: Bacteria > Spirochaetota > UBA4802 > UBA4802 > JAFGJZ01 > JAFGRW01. Next base: position 388 of record JAFGRW010000006.1, read on the forward strand.
CTATATTATCCGGTCAATTGAATCATCGCGCATTTTAAAAAGTTGTTTTTAGTTTTAATATAATGGAATTTTCAGGGGGATTTATGGACAGTAACGAGTTAATGAAATTCGCGGATGACTCTGAAAATATTACAGATTCCAATCTTTCTCAAAAGTTCTGGAAAATACTGATAGTCGATGATGAACCGGATATACATACTGTAACAAAACTTGTTCTTGCTGATTCGGTTTTTCTGGGGCGCAAACTTGAATTTTATGACTGTTTTTCGGCAAAAGAGGCTCGAGAATTTTTGAGCAGTAATGATGATATAGCTGTTATGCTGCTTGATGTTGTGATGGAACAGGATGATTCCGGGTTAAAACTTGTCGATTACGTACGTAATGTTCTTAATAACCGGACAATACGTATAGTTTTGCGTACCGGACAACCGGGGCAGGCTCCGGAAGAGAAGGTTATCGTTGAGTACGACATTAACGATTACAAGGCAAAAACAGAACTCACTACAGAGAGATTATATACTACTTTATATTCTTCCCTTCGATCATACCGGGATATAATCACAATCGATAAAAGCCGTAGAGGCCTTGAAAAAATAATTTCTGCCTCTTCTAGTATCTTCGAGATTCAATCTTTAAAACAGTTTGTTCACGGAATACTTATGCAGGTTATGTCGATACTGCATATTGACAATGACGCTGTATATTTAAAAACTTCGGGTTTAACCGCGTCAAATATGGATGGTGACATTATTATTCTGGCCACAGCGGGAAAATACGCCGAACAACAGATAGAGAAACAGAATATTGACGCGATAGATGACAAAAATGTCAGGCTTATGATTCTTGAAGCTTTGCAAAAAAAACAGACAATAAACAGAGGTAACTGTTATACCGGATATTTCCGAAGTAATAACGGATCCGAGAACATAATCTATCTTGAGCATGCAGAAGATATAAATCCATGGGAGCTTGATCTGCTTGAAATTTTTTGTGCCAATATTGCTGTAGCATTTGATAATATTTATCTGACAAAGGAGATAGAGGATTCACAAAAAGAGATGATGTTTATCCTTGGTGAAATAGCCGAAAGCCGCTCTAAAGAGACACATTATCATGTAAAACGGGTGGGCGAATATTGTAAACTGATAGCCATTCTAAGTGGAATGGATGAAGAGGAAGCCGAAACATTACGGGTTGCATCTTCCATGCATGACATTGGGAAGCTTGCCATACCTGATAATATTCTATTAAAACCTGCACGTTTTGATGATGAAGAGTTCGAGATCATGAAAAAACATTCAGGACTTGGTTCTGACATACTAAAATTCAGTAAGCGATCCTTGCTGCAAAAAGCGTCATTAATCGCACAACAACATCATGAGCGCTATGACGGTAAAGGTTATCCTGACAAACTTAAAGGCGACCAGATACATCCATACGCCCGCATAACGGCGATAGCCGATGTGTTTGACGCTCTGTCTACCGACAGGGTTTATCGTAAAGCCTGGCCTATGGAAAAGGTAATACGAAAAATGGAAGATGAGAAGGGGCGGCACTTTGATCCGGTTTATGTAGATATATTGCTTGAAAATCTGGATAAATTTCTTGATATTCGCAAAAAACTGGATAAATAGAATTTTTTACTAAAGCTTCACCCTGTTTTTTCGATTATATGAGTAAGAGGTTTTAAACCTTTACCGTATGATAAAACAGGGAGGTTTTATTATGATGACTCAACGGATTGGGGAACAGAATTTTCAAAACAGCGCGCTTTTTATCAATAATGCCAATGAAAAACATAATGAGCGCTCGGAAGTCAATATTCTAAAAAGCAAAGAGATCAATCAATTGGCTGCGAAATTCGAAAATAGCGGTATTTTCACTGCCGAGGCTTCTAAAATTCTTGCTCAGAATATCCTGAACGGCTCTGTTGACGTTTACGTCTAAAACCATTGCTTTAGAGCCGATCTTCCTCAATAATATCTTATTGACAAAGCTCATGCCTTAAAACCCTTATTCTTTTCATGAACAAACAAAAAATCACCTCTATACTAGAAGATTATGGATTACGTCCCTCTAAAAAATTCGGGCAAAATTTCTTAATAAATGATGAGATAAGCCGAAAAATAATATCTTCATCTCTATTGACTGAGGGAGCGCGAATACTCGAGATAGGTCCCGGCCTTGGCTGCATGACACAGTTTCTGGTCGAAACCGGATTACCAGTTACAGCCGTGGAAATAGATAAAGGCTATATTAACGTATTGAACGACATGTTTCAAACAGCAAACAACTTCACCCTTATACATGATGATTTTTTAAGATTTCAACCTGATTTTACTTTTACCCATCTTATCGCGAACTTGCCATACTATTGCGCTTCGGAGCTTATTTTCAAAGTCGCGGATTACAATCCTGAAGTTATTACGGTAATGCTTCAAAAAGAGATGGCCGAGAGAATCAAGGCAAAACCCGGCAGCAAAAGTTACGGCCTTTTGACCGTTAATCTTACAATAAAATATGAGTTTCACGAAATGTTCACAGTCGGAAAATCGAACTTTTATCCAAGGCCGGACATCGATTCTGCTGTTATAGTATTAAAAAGACGCGAAAACAATTTAATAGAAGAAAATCTTATACCTCTATTTAAACAGATCACCCGTTCACTTTTTTGGGGACGCCGTAAAACCATTGTAAAATGCTTGACCAGCTCTCCACATATTGACGCAAAAAGAGAAGATGTCTTGAAAGTGATTGAGGCATCAGCTCTTGAGTCTAATCTAAGGGCGGAAGATTTATCACTTACAGATTTTGTTAAACTTACAAAAGAATTTATGAGGCTGAACCTGGCATGAGATATACCTTTGAACAGATAGTACCCATCCTAAACAGGGTGGAAAAACCGGGAAGATATACCGGCGGTGAAAAAAACAGCGTACAGCCGGAAGACGGTGATTTCAGATTTGCTCTTGGGTATCCCGATCTGTACGAGATCGGGATGGCAAACCAGGGCATACAAATTTTATATAGCAGGCTTAACGAAACAAAAGGGCTTTCTTGTGAAAGATTTTACGCGCCAGGAAAAGACCTGTTTGAATGTTTAAAACAGGCAGGGATGAATCTTTTCACTCTTGAAACATTTACGCCCTTGAACGAGATGGAAGCAGTTGGTTTTAATTTATCACACGAACTTTTGTATACAAATATGCTATACATACTTGAAAGCGCTGGTATCGCAATTTTTTCAAGAGAAAGGCTGGAAAGTGACCCCATAATAATCGCAGGTGGTGAGGCAGTCTCAAATCCTGCTCCTGTATCACTTTTCGTTGACTGTTTTTTTGCTGGTGAAGGAGAAGAGGGAATAATCGAAATCGCCGAGTCGCTTAAAATGAACCGTAACCTTAATCGATTGGAGAAGCTAAAAGCCCTTTCGCTTATAGAGGGGGTAATGGTTCCATCACTGTACAAAACCGCTGTTAATGGTGACGGCATGGTTATTTTCGAAGGGCCGAGAGTTAACAAAAGAAATATATCGGGACAATCATTAAGAAATCCGCTGAAACCAGTTATACCTTCGGTGCGTACTTCACAGGAGCGTGCGGTAATCGAAATAACACGTGGCTGTGATAATCTATGTAAATTCTGTCATGCCGGATATTATACCTTGCCCCTGCGCCAATGCAGTGTAGAGAAAACGGCTCAGGAAACCTTTGAGGTACTGGAGAATACAGGCTATAACGGTGTTACATTTACCTCACTTTCGATAAGCGATTATGCCCAGCTTATACCGCTTTTAAACAGGGTGCTTCCTGATCTTAACCGGAAGGGTGTAAACGTAAACCTGCCTTCAATGAAAGTTGACAAGGGTACTTTGCCGATAATAACAACAATATCCGGAGTTAAGCAGGTTAACCTGACTTTTGCCGTTGAAGCAGCACATACCGAGATACGCAAGTTGATACATAAAAGAGTGCACGTAGATGAACTTCTTGAAATAGTGCGCTATGTGTTTGAAAACGGCTGGAAAACAATTAAGCTGTACTTTATGCTGGGGCTTCCCGGCTATAAAGAGTACGATGAAGCGCAATCAATAATAGATCTTTTAAAACAGATCTTTGATACAGGACGAGGGAAAAAAAGCATTAACGCAACGGTATCTCCTTTTATACCCAAACCTCATACACCTCTTGATATGAACGACATGGCAACAGCAGAATATTTTAACAGCGTTGTAGATAAACTTAAAAAAGCTCTACCGCGCAAAATTGCTGTAAAGAATCATAATATTGACTCGTCAATTGTAGAAGGCTTTTTGGCACGAGGAGACATAGAGTGCGGCCGGGCTTTGCATGAAGCATACACAGCCGGAGCAGTGTTTGACTCATGGAGTGAGCACTTTAACAGCAATGCATGGCTGCCTGTTGTAGAGAAATACATGCACAGAGCCGACTATTTTTGTGAACGTACTGACGGCAATCAGAGTTGGTCTGTTATTTTGACTGGTGCCGAAAAGCTGGTTTCCGCGAAGCGTGATACCGTACTAAGCGAAGAAGATCTGGGGCGCAAAAGAATGCGGCATGAGGTGCCGTTTGACTACGAATCTATTAATCGTTCGATGGAAGATTTTGAGAAGAGCTATGAAAAACTTTTAAGCGTACGTATAGTATTCAGTAAAAAGGGACGGGCACGATATATATCACATCTGGATCTTGTAGAGATAATCAAACGCGCATTTAATATAGCAAAGCTGCCTATTTGTTACAGCCGGGGATTTAACAAACGCGCGCATATAGGTGGTGGTTTTCCCCTGCCGCTTGGTATCGATAGTGAATGTGAAGTGTTTGACTGTGACCTCTATTCAGAAATGCCGGCTGGAGTCGAAGATGTAATTGGTTCAAATTTACCTGAAGGGGTCAAGCTTATAAAGATATTTCCGCATAATGGTGATACGATCGCGTTACATAAAAACAGTGTTAGCTCTTATAGAATTTGTGGAAACAGCAATATCATTGAAAAGATAGAGAAGGCTATCGATTCGGACATAACCCTGACCAAGAAGACAAAAAAAGGTGTAACAGAAATTAAAGCAGCTGATTCTGTTCACAGTGTACAAAAGGGAGATGATTTTATAACACTTTTTCTTTATACGGGCAGCACAAATGCTTTACGTATTGATGCGCTTATGCGGGCTTTCGTCAACGATGATGAGTATAATAGTCTGGTAATTACAAAAGAGGCGATATATAACGACGAAAATGGATTAACGAACCTTTTATAATCAGGAAATGGCTTGGGTAAGGTAATTGCAAATAATAAAGCAGATTAACTTTTCAATATCTGTGATTATGTAAAATTTTGGATGTTTTATTGTTGACCTTTGTGTATATTTAAGCGAGAATATCAATGCGTACGGAGGTACAAGATGGAAATACAGAATATCTCGGGGTCGGATATAGTACAGACAACCATGAACAGAACAGAAGAACCGGCGCAGGAAACTGAATCCATTGTTCAGCAAAGGGAAAATGTGCAGGAAGAGAACAAAGGAAACACAATAGATAATTACGCGTAAGCCGGAGCGGAGATGGCAGCTACCAAAGAGCAGAAACAGCAGTATGATGAGGCCATAAGAGAGCCTAGAGCCCGTATGAAAGAGCTTGAAAAAGAGCTTAAGGATTTACTGGCAAAAAAAAAGAAATACCCGGCTATTGGCGGTTATTATAATCTTGAGATGGTGCTGCTTCATCTTGAGATTATAATGCTTAATATAAATATGAATGATTCGTCAATTGAGTACCTTGATCTGCGTAACTCTGCTTTTCTTGAGCGTGGTCGTAAGGAATTTTATAAGGCCCTGCAGCTGCTTGAAGAAATTGCCGGAAACGAGCTCGAGAAACCTCTTTCTGAAAACAAGGAGTACCTGAAATCAATTGACCGGGTCAATATCCGGAATATACTTCAGATAGTACGCAAGTTTTCATGGGTGTTTGAGACGCTTAAAGACCGTGTGGGCTCTACATCCAAATGGAAATGGGCATTTGTGGATATATATGTACGTGTTGCTGCCGTAATAAAAAACATGATTAATTTCTCTGAACTGGAACAGCATCGCAACTTCAGATCCGAATTTTTTAAAGACCGTGAAGAACTGCTTAAGTTTTGCAAAGCTAATCTGGAAGAGGCGGCAAAAGAGTCACGAAATAAGTACGAGATGTCTACCAAGGCACCTGAAGATATACTGAAAGCAATTGAACTTTTGTCCTCATTGCATAATATTCATGTATTATACGGCGAAGTTAACGAGGCTCAGAAAACCAAGACTGTAATTGATGCCCTTCGTGCCCGTATTGATACAGAAGAGAAAAAGAATACCAAGGCCAAAGCTAAGGCCGCTAAGGTATAAGCACCTGTTCGATTTATCCTTTTTATGTACTTAGCAAATAATCAAAAAGCCTGACTGATTTCGGAAGAATTATGAAGATTAACAGAATTAACCCTGATTGTGCAACAGTGCAAAACGGACTTCCCCTATATTTGCAAGGCAAAAATGACAAAGCAGTTTTATTGATTCATGGATACAACGGTTATGTTCACGACGTAAGTTTTCTGGCAAATAAATTGAATAAGGCAGGTTTTACGGTCTCCGTTCCACGTAATACTGGATGCGGGACCGACCATACCGACTTCTTATCTACAAAGTCACGTGACTGGATTCGGCATGCGGTCGATTGCTACCTTGACCTGAAAGCTGTGTATAAAGATGTCTATCTGGTTGGTCTTTCAATGGGGGCTCTAATCTCAATTATTCTGGCTTCACATTTTAAAGTCAAGAAGCTTGTGCTTGCTGCACCCGCTGTAATACTGATCAGCCCGGTTCTGCCGTTTACCTCTTTTTTAAGAATTTTTATCAAAAAGATTAAAAGAAATACCAAGTTCAAACCTCTTAATCCTGTTAACAATCGAACTTTTGCCAAAGAGTGGAAGTTTTTGAACAGTGAATATTGGAGCTGGCACTATGTTCCGGCTCTTTATCAGTTACAAAAGATACGTCGTCAGGCCATAAAGGCCGTAAAAAAGGTAAAATCTGATACTCTTGTGCTTGCCTCAAAAAGCGATTTAACGGTTTCTCTAAAAACAGTCATCTATTTGCGTGACAAATGTTCTGCCGAAAAATTTGAATCAAGAATTTTTGAAAAGAGCTCGCATGTGATAACTGACAGTGTAGAACGTGAAGATGTCGCCAAAGCTGTAATCGACTGGTTAATTGATAAGCCGGCCAGACGGGACAGACAAAAATAGAGTTATAAAATGATACGGAGATTTAAACTGATTATATATGGAGCATTCAAGTTATCAGATAGCAGGTGATACAAGTGAGATAGAAGCCATTATGAAAAAAGAGCTTCTATCTGTATCGCGTACCTATGTTAAAACAAACGAAACAAAAATATGTTCCAGCGAATCGGCTTTGGTGGTCGACCTTGGAACATGCGTCAGCGTTGTTTTGAGTGGGATAACATCAGATGGGCAGCTCTATTTCGGAGCCAATCACCTGTTTAAAAGCAGGGATGAAAACAGCGACAAATCTCTTGAACAGATAAGCTCGCTTTATAACGAACTTCACGACAGGAAGGTAACACGGATACAGTGTATTGGTGTTTTTGGTGCCGGTTACCGTGAAAAGAGCCTGGCTTCGCAGGTAGCACAGAATAATATTATAACCGTACTGGAAACCTTGAGCCTTTATAAACTGGATATAGAAATATTCCAGACAGGTTTCAGCCAGGGGTTACTGCTTTATCATTCACAATCCCTGGATTCAATTGTTGTCAGGCTGAAGAATCTGGGCGATAGAACCTTTACCTATTACAAACTGCCTGTAAAAAAAATATTCAGTATTGCAAAACGATAGCCCCAATTATCTGTCAGCCGGAAAATTAAACAGACAGAACGAGAATATAATTGTAACAAAGAGAGTTTTGTTTGCACGTTAATAATTGCCATAGCAGTATTTAATTTAAGTGTACTCTTAATAAAAATTTATAAACAAGTATTTGTTATAAATTATTTTTATACTGGATACTTATTGCATATCTGTTTCAAAAATGGCAATTTTTAAAGTTTCCTTGAGGTAAATATGAGTTTTATAAAAATATCTGTGCTTATACTGGGAATATCTTTTATTTTACTGGTTATAAATATGATTATTAATGCAAACGAAGCTGATAATGAAGTTAAGTACAATCCGGAGCTGGAATTCATTATTGATTATCCGGGAAACTCTGTGGATAAAAACGGACGTTTTGTGAATGAGCCGCCAACTACCTTGAGCGGATTTGCCGATATTATTAAGTGGAAATTTTCTAACAATCCGCAAGAAGAAGAGAAGAAAAACGAGAATTACAGTTTACCCGTACAAAAGGGATGCAGCTTTTTACAAGAAGAGAAAGATGTGATTGTCTGGTTGGGACACGCCTCATTTTTTGTACGGCTTAATGGTGTATCGATGCTGATTGATCCTGTGTTTGACAAGGCAACAGTTGTTCCCCGGCTTGCCGGCAATGCATGTGATATATCAAACTATAAAAACATTGATTATCTGCTTATCTCTCATAATCACCGGGATCATTTGGATATTCAGACTATTACTGAACTGTATAAGAATAATCCCTATATACATGCCCTTGTCCCCCTTGAAATGGGGAAGGACCTGGGCAGCAAACTTGAGACAATGCGCCGTACCGAAGCCGGTTGGTACCAGCGCTACGATATTCCACAGGATATTAAGATAACATTTCTGCCAACACGTCACTGGAGCCGTCGCTGGATTAACGACGCGAACCGCTCACTTTGGGGCAGTTTTATGATAGAGGGCAATGGCAAAAAGATATATTTCGCTGGTGATACAGGATACAGCCCCCATTTTAAGAAAATTGGAAAACTTTTTGAAAATATTGATTACGCTCTTATGCCGATTGGAGCATATAAGCCGCGTTATATAATGCAAAACTCTCACGTTACACCTGAGGAGTCTTTAACCGCTTTTTTTGATTTAAAGGCAAAAGTAATGATTCCCATGCATTACGGAACATACGATCTTGCTGATGAGCCATTGGGTGAACCGATTAGCTTTTTAATGTCTGCGGCTAAAGACAGTGAAGTTATCGAGATGATGAATGAAGCGGTAATAGGCAAGCCCCTTTATATGCGATAAAGAAGGTATTAGAAAACAGTGTTTGTACTTATTTAAAACGATACATCGCAGCAGTTTGGTACCGATTGCATAGCTGTTAAAAAAACTCAAATTTCCCTTAAAACCGATAAATTGAATTTTTTTGATTATAAATTTGCAATTAATAATTTTTTTTATTGATATTGTAAAAGATATAATATAAATTTCATTTTTATTGGATGTGCTTTTTTCACAACTTTTTTTATGGCAAATATGAATAATATGTTTATTTGATATTTTTGGTAGTGTTTTTTACCGAATTGCGTTTCGTTTACCTGTTTTAAAAAACTGCTGTTTTTGTTTGGTGGTTTTATCTGATTTTTACTTTGTTTAAGCAAAAGAGTGCGAAGGCACTTTTTATAAAAAACTAAATTAAAAGGGGAAAATTAATGAAACGTAAAAGTACACTAATTTTTTTAGTACTTCTTGTTTTGGGACTTATCGGTTTTGCGTCTTGTGATGACGCGGAAGACCTGCTTAATCCTTTTGACAAGGAAGATTATCTTGATAAAGATAAGAACCTGCTTTGCCTTGATCCGGCTATCAAATGGACTACCAACAAGGTAGGCAAGTATGAATCTGACAATGCCAAGGAATTTGATGAGGCAACTGCAGAAGATTTAGAAAAGGGTGGCAAACCAGGTTCTGAACTTTTCAAAGAAGTATGGGACGGTGCAGCAGATCTTCTTGACAAGGTTGGAGTAGATATCCCTACACTTACTATCTGTTCTGATGCAGTATCAACAGATAAAAAAGATCCTGCTTCAGCTCCAGATGGTGCGGCTGAAACAGCAGCAGCTGAAGCTGTTGATGAGCCAATAATCATTAGTGGTGTTGATGGTGAAGATGCCGGTCAGGAATGTGTTGATCAGATTGCAGCACAGCAGGACAAGGGTGCCGATTCGCAAACAGTTATTATACTTATAGACACAACCGGTTCTATGAGCTCTTCAATTTCGGGTGTAAAAGATGATGTAGCTGACATTATTACCGAAGTTACCAAAGGTGGCGGAAAAGTTCTTATAGCTGAATATCGCGATGCTTCTGGAGAAGAAGGTAATTATCACTGTGAAGGTAATTCTGCAAACGCCTATACGTGGATGGATAGTTTTTCAGATAGTGCAGCCGATCTAAACGATTATGTTGATGGTTTAAGCGCTTCTGGCGGCTGTGACCTTCCTGAGTCTCTTTACGGCGGAATCTATACTGTTGTTGACGCGTTTAAAGATAATACTGATTTTACAGGAAGTGATAACCGTATGTTGATTGCCATTACTGATGCCGATCCTATAGACACTGATACTACCTATGACGGAAGAAAAGATACTGCATGGTTAGGTGGTAGTTCTTCAAATGAAAAACGTGTTGGTGCGGCTGATGCTGAGAAAATCATGGCTGACAACTTTGTTCAGTTTGTTTTGATTAATGTTACCTGGTAATATTGATATATTAAAACTTATTCTAAAGGCCGCCCTTGGGCGGCCTTTTTTTTGGTTTGCCAACCTGCAGCAAAGGTAGTAAAAGGGTTGACTTTTATTAAAAATTGTCACTAATTAGATTTAAATTTGCGAAAGAGTACTTCGAAAATTACAATGTTACAGAGGGTGACATGATTTAAGTGACTATTCAAATGAATTTTTCATGTTACCCGTGGGTCTTTTATCTTATGCTAAAAGCTTATCACTCTGATAAGAAAAACCTGCAAGGGCAAGTTCCTATGCTGGTCGTCCAGCACCACTTTGAAAAACAAAGTGGTGCTGGGCTGCTCGCATATGCGGCCTGGTTGATAAGTTAATTTTTGAGTTTACTGAAAATATTTAAAAGAGGTTATTAGATTGGTTAATTTGACAAGAGATCAACTGATTAACTTTATTAAAGCAAACAAACAATATTTGAAATCGGAATATCATATTGTCGAGATCGGCTTATTTGGTTCTTTTGCCCGGAATGAACAGAATACAGGCAGTGATATTGATTTAGTAATTGAGTTTGATAATAGTATTAAAAATATATATGAACAAAAACGTAAAGTAAGAGATTTCTTCAAAAAAAACTGTAATAGGGAAACAGATATCACCAGAAAAAAATATCTGAAGCCACGTATAAAACAACAAATTTTAAAAGATGTTATTTATGTCTGAAAAAGACAAACTGAATCTGCAGGATATTATTGATGCCATAAACAAAATTCAGGAATACTCAAAAAATATTTCTTCTCTCGAAGAATTTGAGAAAAATAGTATTATTTTTGATGCGGTATTAATGAATATCATTGTTATTGGCGAGTCTGCTAACAGACTATCTGATTTCTTAAAAGAAAATAATGCGTATATTGAATGGAACAAAATAAAAGGATTAAGAAATATTATCGCCCATGATTATTTTGGTATTGATATTGAAGAGATTTACCAAATAATTATTTACATATTGCCGGAATTTTTGGATCAGATTAATATTATTCTTAAACAGTTGTAAAATTCCGGCACATATGCAAAATGACAGTTAGACGTTCCAACACAATCGATAATTGTCAAATTAATCTATCTGCTAAATCAATCCAATCTGGATTCAATTCATTAATTATGTTGTTTTTGAATTCTCTTTTCCATTTTTTCATTTGTTTTTCTTTATAAATAGCACTTTTAATGTTTTGTGTTTCAATAAACCATACAAGTTTTGTACAATTATATTTTGAACTAAAACTATTTACTACCTTATCTTTATGTTCGGATACGCGTCTGGAAAGGTTATTTGTCACACCAATATACAAAACTGTATTCCTTTTATTTGCCATTATGTAGACGTAATACTTTCCCATAAAGTTTAATAGAACCCTCGAGATTCCGGCACGGGGGCCGGAATGACAGTTTAAGTAATTCTGATTTCAATTACGTAAACACTATTTTACGAATCGGTCTGATCACGTACTTGTTATTTCTGAAAATAAAACAAATCATGTACGTGTCATTCCTGCGAATGCAGGAATCTCCGGTATTGATTA
>JAFGRW010000056.1 GCA_016934935.1 Spirochaetota bacterium
AATATGGGCTGCACGTATTTTTGCCATTTTAGTTCTGATAGTTCCAATTTCATCAATGGTATTATTTATTGCATCCATATCAGCTTTATCTGCGGTTTGCAATTTCCGAAGTTCTGCTCTTTTTATAGCTAAATTATTTCTGAAATTGTTCATTTCCTTCATATGAGCAGTTCTAAGCTTTGTGATCTCTTGTTCCTGTTCTTGTGTTAATGACGGAATTGAATTACAGAAATAGCCTTTTTCTTGAGTTTGACACCTCAGAAGTCTATCTGCCTCAAAAACAGTCATATACCTTGCGCTGTTTCGCACTACATCATGGTCATTGACCAAGCGTAACCCGGGTAAGTATTGCCTTACATTGGCTCAGCTCTTATCATATGTTCATTTGGTTATGTTACAAGTGTTGATTAATTACTGATCGTAGTATTAGGTTTGGTAGTTCTCTTATAGATAGCGTTTTGATTATTTGCCGGGCGCCATCAGGGGTTTTTGACCTCATATAGTACTCGGTTTCGTTCTGTGAGATAAGACTCATCTGCATTTTCATAAGGTTACGACGTATTTGGTTTTCACTTTGCGGTTTCCCCTGCTTTTGTAACTGTAATTGCAGGTAATTCAGTATTGCAAATGATATGTAGCAAAGAGAAAGGTGCCCTAATATTCGTTTTTCAGTCCAGTGATACATTGGTCTGGTTTCGAGAAAAGTTTTAAAACTGCGGAAGGAGTGCTCAATGCGATATAATTGTTTGTACGCATCAAGGATAACTTCTACAGAAAGGTCAGCATTGTTGGTAGCTATGCAAAAAAAACCGTCAAACTTTTCGCTGCGGCTTATTTTTTCCTTATCTAAAACATACTTGTCTTTCCCTTCTTTTTTCAAGTAATGGTATTTGGCCTTTTTTTCTAGTTTTTCCGGATGTTTGATGAGCTCCATGGCTTTTTCAATTTTTTCTTCTCTTTCAGCTTTATCTTTGGCCGCACGTTTGAGACTATATGTTGCAATAAGCCTTTTGCCTTTATATTGGGTTGTAAAATATTTCAGAGAGATAGGTTCCTCTTGATCATTCATCTGAACGGAAATGGTTTCGTATTTGGCCAAATCGAGTATTTCGTCTTGCTTGCTTTCAGCAATATTTTTTAGCCGTTCCCCGAAAATATACTCATATTGAGCGTTGATAACTTCTTGAACGTTGTCGGCATTCATCATACCGGTATCGGCAACACATATTACTTTATCAATCTGGTATTTGTTCCTTAACCGATCAAGGGCATCTGTAAATGTATGGCCTTCGTATTGTTTGCCCCTGTACACTTCATAACCTACAGGTTGCTTGTCTTTATCTATCAAAAGGCCAAAGGTGATGATAGTTTTTCCGATTTTTCCGTCTTTACCAAATCCTTTTTCCCTAAATCCGTCTTCTTTGTCACTCTCGAAGTAAAAAGTGGTGACATCGTAAAAGACGATATCTAATTTTTGATTAAACAGGTTTCTGCCCTTGTTGTAGATCAGTTGTTTTATTGATTCCTGATGATCATGCAAATAATCTAATGTACGATATATCTGATGCAGATCAATGTATTCCAATCCAAGATAATCGGTTTGATTATTGTAATTCGATCGCTTGCTTAAGGGATCGTGAAGTCGTTCGCTTATTAATAGGGAAACACACTGGGAAAGGCTAAAACCAAGATTTTTATTACGGGTAATACCATCGAAAAATCTGGTAAGTGAATAGGTTTTTAGTAATTCTTTAACAACTAAAGGGAAACCGTAATTGTATCGCGCTTGTTCGTGAAGCATTCGTTGCTCAAGCTGCTCAAGACTACCTCCGCCAAGTTCATATAAGGACTGCCCTATCTTTTTCAATGCCTCTGCTGTATAGTTTTCAGCTTTCCCTAGGTTGTAAAGGGTACGGTGTCTACTCTTGCCATCCTCGTCCCGGTAGCTCTCTACCACCCGTAGGTAGGTGTTCGTGCCCTTCTTTTCCCTTCGTAAAAATGCCATGTGATTGATATTTAGTTAGATACAAAATAATTAGCACTATTTGATCTAAATCGAAATATTTAGAATCCCTGTAAATATCGGAAAATAAATTCAAAAAATAATAAATTCTTTCGCACTACACTTTTGAAATTTTTAATTTTTTCCTCACTGTTTACAAGGGTTACAGAGGACACAAGGCACTTTAAGTGTCAAACTCAGGCGAGGAAAGCCCTCCAAAAGCTGAATCAGGTAATTGCTTGCTATATACTCCCAATTGAATAAGATACATAAGGTCATCAGATAACATATCTCTTATAGGTATTGGATTACTATAAACTGGTTTATCATTAATGAAAAACTCTTCCTTATTTGATTGTACTTGTGAGTTATCTGGTCTTTTTTCAGGTTCATTTTTTAAAATATTCTTATTTTCTTCATCATATTGAACATTAAGGACTTCTTTATATTGGTATACTTTTATGCCATTGATTATCTCTTTTAATTCAATTATTGAAGGTTCCGGCAATGTATCGTCTTTATTACTAGTCTCTGCCAACATATATTTTTTGTCTGCGTCTTGTTGTATTTTTCGTGATTGTTTTTCAAGGATTGATATCTCAGTTTTTAAATTGTTTTTTTCCTCAATGTTATCAATTTGTTTTAACTCAGATCGCTTTGATTTGGCAAGTCTATTAAGAGAATCAGCCATTAATTGTAAATTCAGCGCTTGTTTTAATACTTCATTGTTTTGATCATTTATTATTGAATTTTCAGTGTTCTTTTTTTCATTAGCAAATGATCTG
>JAFGRW010000057.1 GCA_016934935.1 Spirochaetota bacterium
GCTCTTGATTCTGGTAAGGAGTTGCCCCTGGATTTGAGCGGCCAGGTTTTGTATTATACGGGACCAACTCCCGCGCGTCCAGGCCAGGTTATTGGCAGTGCGGGCCCGACTACATCGTACAGAATGGACCGTTATACTCCGCGGCTATTGGACGATTGTGGCTTAAAAGCCATGATAGGAAAAGGAAGTCGTGCGGATTCGGTTGTTGAAGCTATCAAAAGAAACAGGGCTGTCTACTTTTCGGCCATTGGCGGTGCCGGAGCACTGATAGCGAGCTGTGTTGTAAGTTGTGATGTTGTAGCGTACAACGATCTTGGAGCTGAAGCTGTGCATAAACTGAGAGTTAGCAATATGCCGCTTGTCGTAACTATAGATAGTAACGGTACTATTTTTCAAACTGGAGGGGAGTCTGCTTTTAACGGTTGATCTTCTCCATCTGGTTGCATGGCGCTGTTTTTTTTGAATATTGTCTTTAAAACAGTATATTCAACACAATAAATGCATGACTTTCCTGGTTTGTTGTCCAGACGGTTGGTCGTGACCCTCGAAAAAGTTCATACCCCAGCTGTTGATAAAGTACGGAAATCCGAAGAAATGATGAACAAAAGCAGCATGAAAACAGGGTCGAATGAACTCATTAACACCATCCATAAACTCATCGAAGAAATCCATTGCCAAAAAAAGCATATACGACAAGCTGTAACAGTACAGATTGGCAATGTCTTTTAATTTTCTTTTAGAAATACTCGAAAACCGGATATGCACTGATTTGTAAATCGTGCCCCTTTTTTGATATCTGTTAAGAGTGTCATTGCATACTGGATTCTTAGCCAGCTTTTTTGAATACATATCAAGAACGGTATTCATTACATCAGAAATATCCATTTTGTGCTTAATCGCGTACTCTTCTATTTTTTCAAGTCTGCTTAATTCAACATCAATTGATGTTCTAAAATCTGTTGCTTCCATATCATACCTCCATAATGTTTCTATTTATGTATACTGGTTTGGAGATGGATTTGTTAAAATAATTTTAAAATTTAATCTTTTGAAAGAAATCTAACTGCTAAGTATTAATCAGTAGAGAAGTGATTAACGGAATAACGTTTTTTATTTTTCACTATTCATTGTTTTTCCATTGCTTTTTTGCGGAGAGGCAGCGATGCTAAGTGGAAAAGATAAACAAAGAAAACAGAAACTCGTGTCTGCCGATAAAGCTCACGTTAGAACAATCATCTGTTAATATTATGATTCCATTCCAGCATTACAACTTTTCGATAATTATATACCAGATAATTGATGTAAATATAAAAAGTAACACTTCTGAATTGCTTGACTGTTTATTTTGAAATTGGGATGTTAAAAAAGTGGGTCAAACAGTTTAAATATAACATAAGGGAACTTCGAAAAATCACCATGTTCCAGAGGGCAACATGGTTTAAGTGCTTATTCTAAAGGAATTTTTCGCAAGTTCCTTGTTAAAAAGTTAATTTTTAGAGGTTGCCATAAATAAGGATGCCAAAATGAATAAAAATGAAAAATTTCCTCTTCGCTTTTTTTTCTTAACCTTTATTTGGAGCTGGTCATTATGGATTTCTGTTGCCTTTTCGATCGGGCAGAATGCTGACCTTACTATCGAATCGGCGCCACCTCTGGTTATAATTGCCATGGTGGTTGGAGCATTTGGCCCAGCCATTGGTGCGATTTTGTCAATTGCAACAATCGAAGGTAAAGGAGCGATAATACCTTTTATAAAACGGTTTTTTGATATGCGTTTTGGGCTTGCTGCGTGGATTGTTCCATTTTTTGTTCTTTTTGCAGCAACTTTTGCGGCCTGGATAATTCCAGAACTTTTCGGTTTACCCAGATTAAAGATGTTACTGCCCTCAATAGCGATTTTTCCTGTCTATTGGTTAGCGATGATTTTTTTTGGCGGAGGTCAGGAGGAGATCGGCTGGAGGGGGTATATAATGCCTTTTCTCGAAAAACGTTTTGGTGTTTTATATGGAACAGTTATTTTGAGTCTTGTCTGGGCATTCTGGCATCTCCCTCTCTGGTTTATTCCAGGATCAAGTCAGACATATATAAATTTTGGCGGTTTCGTAATGCTCACAACCGGTTACTCCTTTCTTTTTTCATGGGGCATAAAAAAAGCTGGCAACAGACCAATGTCCGGTCTTGTTATGCATGGTACCGCTAATGCCTTTGTGCCGGTTTTTCCTGTGCTGGTTTTGAATCACAATGTCTCACAGCCTAGATACTGGATATGGGTTTCTTTGATGCTAGTATGCGGTATTACTCTTTATCTGTTTTCAAAACATAATAAAGATTCAGAATGAATCGGGTAAAACAAATTCAATCAGATATTTTGAAACTAACTGTCAAATCTTGCAGTTAGTTTTTTTCATACCGATCATACGCGGAGAGTTCGGTATATCAAATTCAGACTCTTCAACATAACCCGCATCTTTGTAAAACTTCCGGTTTCTTGTGCTGTTTAAAGAAGTAAAAAGTTCAAATTCTTCCGCTTCGATAAATTCATCTTCAATTGCGGCTAACAGCTTTTTGCCTATGCCTCTGCCCTGGTACAACGGCTCTACAACCAGGCGTACTATTTTGCACACACTGTTTTCCATTTTTGCTCTAACAGATCCAGCTATCTGACCATCTAAAACAGCTTTTAAGAATAGGCTCTCAGAATACTCTTTTGTTATGCTTTGGATGTCTTGTGTAATTGGAGGGATATTGTAATTGCTGCCATTCAACTCGGCCTCCTGAATAAAGGCTCTTTTTTGCATAAATAAAATGTCAGGTAAATCTGTTTCTTTTGCTTTTTTAATTAATATCGGGTTTTCCGGCGAGCTATCCTGTTCCCACTCTTTGAGTTCTCGCCCGACAAAGTAATTTACCATAAGCTTAAAAAGGGTTTCAATGAAATCGGGATCCACGCCATTTTCGTTGGCCCATAGACGGCGCTTAATCAGCATTGAAGCGACACGATCTTTTGCCCTTACATCGGCTTCGGACTTCTTGAAAGTGGCTGCTTTTTGTACAAATTCTGATCTGGCTGAAATCAATTGAATAAGAGATCTGTCAATTTTGTCTATACAGTCTCTTACATCTTGAATGTTGTTGCACTCATCCGCTTTTTTCATAAAAATATCCTTAAAATAATGCAAATTTGACTTATTAATCACTGTAATATGAAGTAAAACAATAGCCTGTGAAATATCATACGCTCCTATGCATAACACACAATCCATTTTTTGGCAACTCTCTTAATGAGAAATTATTCAAAAATTATTATTTTTAGAAAGGCTATATGGTTTTTTGTATAAGTGCAAACCGCTAACAATTTTTAAAAAAAGGTTGTAAGCCGTTATGGTTCACTTGAAATATATAAGGCATTAGATAATTGATTTTTTATAGCACAGTCTTTCTGTTCGTGCAATTTTTAAAATTTACAGTAAAATGACAGGTAGCTAATAGATGGATGTAAGAATCGAGGATTCTTGGAAAACTCGGCTTAAAGCGGAATTTTCAAATGAATATTTTATCAGGTTAAGAGAATTTGTCAAACATGAATATTCTGTGTCAACGGTATTTCCGCCTGGACGGTTGATCTTCAGGGCTTTTGATCTTTGTCCTTTTGACAAGGTCAAGGTGGTTATAGTTGGCCAGGATCCCTATCATGGAGAAGGACAGGCTAACGGTCTCTGTTTTGCTGTTAACGATGGTGTGCGCAAGCCACCGTCTCTTCTAAACATATTTAAAGAGATAGAGGACGATCTGGGACGTAAACCAAGTGCCGATTCTACCCTTGTTCACTGGGTTAATCAGGGGGTTTTTCTGCTTAATGCTACACTTACCGTACGGGCTCATCAGGCGGCCAGCCACGCAAACAGGGGGTGGGAAAACTTTACTGATGCTGCTTTGCGCCATCTCGCTCAACAGAAATCGAATCTTGTTTTTATACTATGGGGATCGTATGCTCAAAAAAAAGGTGCTTTTATCGATTCGAGCAGACATCTGGTTCTTAAGTCCGCGCATCCATCACCCCTTTCGGCTTATCGTGGTTTTTTTGGTTCACGTCCTTTTTCAAAAACTAATGATTATCTTTTATCTTCGGGTCATTCCGGGATTGACTGGTAACAAATTGCTGTTTCTATTGGAATGTTCGTGCGTTTTTGCTGGTTTAGCAATATGAGTAATCTTTATAAAAAGAATTGACTGAAAAAAATAATTCTTTAATTTCAAGTCAAATTGAATTGTTCTCCGCTTTGCCGGAAATCAGTAAAAAAGCAGATAATTATATTATCTGATGACAATTTGCTGTTCCGTCAAGTTATGTGTAAAATCTGATAAATATTACGGGTATGCTATATGCCAAAAAGAGATGATATTAAAAAAGTACTGATTATTGGCTCCGGTCCGATAGTTATAGGGCAGGCCTGCGAGTTTGACTATTCCGGAACACAGGCCTGTAAGGCTCTGCGTTCGCTGGGGTACGAGATTGTTCTGGTAAACTCAAATCCCGCAACCATTATGACCGATCCTGAGATGGCCGACTGCACATATATTGAACCCCTTAATGAATACGCCCTTACCGAAATCATAAAAAAAGAGAAACCTGACGCTCTTTTACCAAATCTTGGAGGTCAGACTGCACTTAATCTATCCTTAACTCTGGCCAATACAGGTGTGCTTGATAAGTATAATGTAAAAGTGATAGGTGTTAACCTTAAGGCTATCGAAAAAGGTGAAGACCGCACCGAGTTCAAAAACTCCATGGAGCGTCTTGGTATCGATATGCCGCGAAGTAAGGCTGTAAATACTGTGCAAGAGGCAGAAGTCATAGCTGAAGAGCTGGGGTATCCTGTTGTAATCCGCCCGGCATATACAATGGGTGGAACCGGCGGTGGTCTTGTTTATAATCTTGAAGAGCTTCGAACCATTGCCGCGAGGGGAATTGCCGCCAGCATGGTTAATCAGATTCTTGTAGAGGAGTCGGTTCTTGGTTGGGAAGAGCTTGAACTTGAAGTTGTTCGAGATTCCAAAAACCAGATGATAACGGTCTGCTTTATCGAAAATGTTGATGCCGTCGGTGTACATACAGGTGACTCTTTCTGTACTGCACCTATGCTTACTATTTCGGACGAGCTGCAAAAAAAGCTGCAGGAGTATTCTTATCGTATTGTCCAGGATATCGGGGTAATTGGCGGAACAAATGTTCAGTTCGCGCATGACCCTGAAACAGGGCGTGTGGTAGTTATCGAGATTAATCCAAGAACGTCACGTTCATCGGCTCTCGCTTCGAAAGCTACAGGTTTTCCAATCGCTTTTGTATCGGCACTTCTTGCAGGTGGGATGACGCTTGATGAACTGCCTTACTGGCGAGAGGGAACTCTGGAAAAATATACGCCTTGGGGTGACTATGTCGTTGTCAAGTTCGCAAAGTGGGCTTTCGAAAAATTTGACGGCCTGAAAGATAAACTTGGCACTCAGATGCAGGCTGTCGGCGAAGTCATGAGCATTGGTAAAAACTATAAAGAGGCATTGCAGAAGTCGATTCGTTCTCTTGAGACCGGCCGGTACGGGCTTGGTTTTGCGAAAGACTATAACAGCAAAACAGAAGAAGAGCTTCTTGTAATGCTTAACCAGCCTTCAAGTGAACGCCAGTTTCTGATGTACGAGGCGCTTCGCAAGGGAGTCTCTGTGCAAACATTAAGCGAACTTACATATATAAAAGCCTGGTTCATAGAGCAGATGAAAGAGCTTGTTGACCTTGAAGAAAAGATAATCAAAAACAGGGATAATTTGCCGGACGATCTTTTTAGAGCTGCCAAGCTTGACGGTTTTTCTGACAGGTATCTGGCAAAAATAACCGGAAAAACAGAGGAAGATATTCGTGCAAAACGGCTGGCTCTGGGCATTGAAGAGTCGTGGGAACCGGTACCTGTTAGCGGAGTTAATGACGCCGCCTACTACTATTCGACATATAACGCACCAAATCAGGTTGTACCGGACAATAAAAAAAAGATCATGGTTCTGGGAGGAGGACCCAACCGTATTGGTCAGGGGATCGAGTTTGACTACTGTTGTGTTCACGCGGCCTTTGCCATACGGGATGAGGGTCTCGATTCCATAATGGTTAACTGTAACCCCGAAACGGTATCCACTGACTACGATACTTCAAATCGTCTCTATTTTGAGCCGCTTACGGTCGAAGATGTTTTGAGTATATATAACAAGGAAAAACCGTACGGTGTAATATGTCAGTTTGGAGGGCAGACCCCTCTGAATATTGCAGATGAGCTTAAAAGAAATGGTGTTAATATTATTGGCACATCTCCCGAAACAATTGATCTGGCGGAAGACCGCGATCAGTTTCGCAAGATAATGGAAAAACTTGATATTCCCCAGCCTCCATCGGGTATGGCCAGTAACGAAGATGAAGCAATAGCGATAGCTGCTGAAATAGGGTATCCGCTGATGGTTCGTCCTTCCTACGTTCTTGGCGGCCGTGGAATGAAAATTGTGCAGGACGAACAGATGCTGCGTCAATATGTGGCGGCAGCGGTAGGTGAGGTTTCTCCAGACAGACCACTTCTTATAGATATGTTTCTTGAAGACGCCATAGAAGCCGAGGCAGACGCAATCTCCGATGGGAAAGACGCGTTTGTTCCTGCCGTTATGCAGCATATTGAATATGCGGGAATTCATTCCGGTGACTCGGCCTGCGTTATTCCTCCGGTTGCCATAACAGCGGAACAGATAAACACCATCGAAGAGTATACACGCCGTATAGCTATTGAAATGGGCGTTGTGGGCCTTATGAATATTCAGTATGCTATCTGTAAAGGTATTGTCTATATTCTTGAAGCGAATCCCCGCGCGTCGCGTACTGTTCCGCTTGTTTCTAAAATATGCAATATCCCGATGGCTAGGATTGCAACAGGTATTATGCTCGGTAAAAAACTTCAGGATTTTAATCTTAGCAAAAAAAATATCAGTCATTTCGGAGTTAAAGAGGCCGTGTTCCCGTTTAATATGTTCCCGGATGTGGATCCGGTACTCGGACCCGAAATGCGCTCAACCGGAGAAGTGCTTGGGCTTGCGGATTCGTTTGGTATGGCCTTCTATAAGTCACAGGAAGCTACCAAGGCCATTCTGCCTACAAAAGGGACTGTGCTTGTTTCCGTATCAGGTAATGATAAAGAGAAGGTGCTCCAGCCGGTTAAAGATTTTACTGCTCTCGGGTTCAGCATAAAAGCAACAGATGGTACTGCGGAGTATCTAGAGAGCAAAGGTGTTAAAGCAGAGGTAATCAAAAAAGTTCATCAGGGACGCCCTAATATTGTGGACGCGATAACCAACGGAGATATAGATCTTGTAATTAATACTCCGGTTGGCAAACAGGGACAATTTGACGACTCTTATATACGCAAAAGTTCTATCAAGCATAATGTCCCTTACATAACTACAATCGCCGCTGCATCTGCCGCGGTAGAAGGCATAAAAGAGAGATGCGCGCAGAACTATACTGTTAAGTCTCTGCAGGAGTATCATAAGGGAATTGTGTAATTTTCTTGTCTTGTTGAAATACTGATATTCTTGAAGTAAAAAAATAAGGCTTAAAGGAAAATTATATGCCGGATGCTGTTATCTTTGATATGGACGGTGTGCTGATTGACAGCGAACCGTTGCATTATGAGACCGACATTGTAATTTTGAAGCAAATTGGTCTTGAAAAGGAGAGTTCCTATCTTGACAGATTTGTCGGTATGACTAACCCGGAGATGTGGCAACAGATCGCGGATGAGAATAAACTTGATATTGATATAGAAGATATTTTAAATACTCAAATCAGGTTAAAACTCGAATTGCTCTGGAAACTAAATTTCAGTGCGATAGACGGCATTGTTGATTTAATAAGGAAAATATATTCAAAGAATACAGTTATCGGTGTTGCTTCTTCTTCATCGGAAATTTTTATTGAAAATGTATTAAAAAAAATAGATCTCGGGAAGTACATAACAAGCTATGTTTCTGGAGAGAATGTACCAAAAGGCAAGCCCGCACCTGATATCTATATTCATATCGCGGACGTCCTTGGTGTGAATCCAGAAAAATGTATAGCTATTGAAGACTCGCACCATGGTGTTGTTGCAGCCAAAACCGCCGGCATGAAAGTTGTAGGGTACCGTAACATAAATTCGGGAGATCAGGATCTCTCTTCGGCCGACATGGTAATTGATGATTTTGTAAAATTGGCATTAAGGTATAACGACGGTTTTGAAATGTTTGTCTGAGGTATGAAATATGCAAATTGAGTATGAAGTTACAAAAGATGATATTGTACACTTTAATAAATATCATTTGATGCATTCCAAAGAAACGAAGGCGATGTTATCAAGATCACGTCTATTACATATTATTTATGTAATAATTATCACTATTGCTTTATCATACAGTACTGATAACTGGATTATGTTCTCTGTATTTGGTTTTATAATTATTGTGTTGTACATGTTGCGCTTTAAAAAAAACGTAATAAAGAATATCGAAAAAAATGTTGGCAAGGCTTTTGATTCTGATGACAATCTGGTTGTTCTTGGAAAACAGATTCTTGATATACAGGAAGACGGCCTCTTCTCAAAAGGGCAGGCTTCAGAGGGTAAGACATTCTGGAATGGTTTAACAAAAATTATAGAAAATGACGGTTATATTTTCATCTATCTTGGAACAACAAAAGCATTTGTAATCAGAAAAGAGAGTGTCACAAAAGGTGAACCGGATCTTTTTATTGCGGAGCTTAAAAAGAAAATGGAACCTGGAATATAATAATGTATCAGACATCGGAAGTCTCAGATCCGCACTCTCTTCTGGTTTTTTAACGAGGCACACAGTAGTGTGCCCTTCGTGTTCTTTGTCCTTTCGATTATTAATCTTTCATTATTCATTGTCGTCCAGCTGTCTTACCATTTCTTGGTGCGAATTAAACGTAATTACTTAAAAAATTAATAACATCTTCGTGTTTTAAAAATCTGATTTCTTTATTTTGGTATAATATGCTGGGTTTCCTTTGTAAGCAAAATACTGTAGCGCCTATTGTTTCAGGATACTTATTGATAAATTTCCTGATTCCAGCAGGTATTTCGATGCCGCTATGGGAAGTTTTTACCTCAATCAGGTATGGTTTGCGATTAATAAGAATTACAAAATCTACCTCGTCTCCCTGTTTTGTCCGCCAGAATTTTAGTTCCATATTGGGCTTCAATTGTTTAAAAAGCTCTGTCATTATTAAAGATTCATATAAAATGCCTTTATCTTCTCTATTGCCGGGATTTGCAAAGTCTTTTAATATGGCGTTTCTTATACCGTTATCGTATAGAAAATATTTGTGAGATTTTTTAAGTTCATTTCCCAAATTTCTGGAATACGAGTGCAATGGGTATATCACATATGTGTTTTCTAAAATAGATAGGTGGTGGCTTATTGTCTTGGATGATAGTCCGACTTTTGAAGCCAGGTTGCTTAGTTGAACAATAGATCCCTGATTTTCGGCTATAAGATAAAGAAGGTTATTAAAGGCTCTTATGTTTTCTTCTTTTATTAGGGATTTAATATCTTTTTGAATGTATGTTTCAAGAATTTCTCGCAGTATACGCATCTGCTCATCCTTGTTGTTAAAATGAACCAGCCCTGGAAGACCACCATACACAAGATAGTTGTCAACATGAGATAGAGCTTCTTTTTGCTTATATTCACCAAGTGATAGAGGAAAGATTCTGGTAACCAGCCTTCTGCCCGCAAGGCTCTCTTGCAGGTGTTTGTGAATTTCAATTGATGAAGAACCGGAGGCGTAAATCTTGATTTTTTTATCGCTATCGTATATTGCCTTAAAAAGCTTTGATGCATTTTTGAGATAATGAAATTCATCGATAAAAACAACATCCACATCAGCGGTGAGCATTTCAAAGAGTTCATTCTCATTTTTGTTAAACTCGATGCTGTGAGAAGGGATTTCCAGATTGTAATATTTTGTGCGTAATCCATTATTTTTGTAGATGTTGCATAGCTCGAGTAAAAGAAATGTTTTCCCAACTTGTCTCGGCCCCAGAAGTATTGAGACTTCCGCACGGTCTTGTTCGGGAAGTAATTGATTTAAGATATTTCGTTTAATCTTCATTTGACTATTTTGGAGTAGTACTACAGAATAGTCAAACTAATTTTTGTTTAACCGGGGGCTTTGATAATCAGGATGTTAACTCCGTCTCCATTGTGTTTGGACGGTTTCATCGCACTTTCTTCCAGAAGAGGATTTTTGCTTTTAACAAAACAACAAACTTGTGGTACTTTCTTTTTCAGTAGCAAAAAAGAAAGTACCACATAGTCAAAACAATTGCGCAATCCTCAAGCGCGATTGTTTTGACGGATTCGGACGATCAGCCCGAAAATTTTCAATTTAATAGAGTGACAGTGACGCGAAGTGGTGACTTTACGTGATTAGAAATTGGTATTTTATGAATTATATTCTAAACAGTTCCAGGTCCTCCGTTAACAGACAATTCAATTTATACATGATTTTCATCCTTGTGACATTCCGGCTGAAGCGATGCGAAGTGCCGGAATCCTGGGTGGTGATTAAACTAACGAGACGCACCGCAGTGCGTCTTTACAATTATTCACTATTAACTGCATTCCCATTGCCTTTTTACTTTCCTTCACAGACAGCTGCTCCACCCGCATGAAGGGCATACCACACAGCCGTCGCGAAAGACTAGATTATCGCTGCATTCGGGACATTCGTTTACACCGCTTATTACCTCTTCGCCGTTGTTGATATATTTCTTGAGTACCCGTACAAGAACCCGCTCGAAATCGGCAAAACTGGTGTCCCGTGAAAGTTGGTTAATCACAAACTGAAGCGGGGTTCCGTGTCTTAAAGCCATTGATATAAAGCGAGCCAGTGACGAATCGGGTGATGCAAATTTTCGGGTGAAGTTGCTGTAGACAAGCCGGTTTTTGCCGCTTATCTGTATCAGGTCGTAACTTGCTTTGCCGTTTTTGCGTACAATCGCCTTTGAACCGTCTGCTATCTGTATAACGTTATCAATATCATCAAGACAAAAGATTTCGTACAGTGAATTATTCAGAAAGCCTGTGATAATAATATAGGTCTTTGAGGCCTGCTTGAGTTTATGTACAATACATGGAAGTTCTTTGGGGCGTTTTGGAGCATAACGCCTGTGAACTTTCTCCTTGTTGGCGCGGTCATCGCTTTCAAGTATTCCCTTCATGCTTCCGTCAGGGTTGAAGGTTGTGAATCCTTTTAGACCTTTTTTATGAGCATATAAAAACAGTTTCTGATAATCATCAAATTTGGTTGCTCGAGGAAGATTAAGTGTTTTTGAAATGCTGTGATCGATATATTTTTGCACAGCCGACTGAATATCTATTGATGCATAGGGATCAATAGATGGTGCCGTTATAAAATATTCTGGAACCTTTGCGTCACCGAAGACTTTTTTATAAAGCAGCCAGGCGTAATCCATAACCTTTTCCGGTTTAGTATCGGTACCGCTGCCGTTTCTGATATGCCGTGTATATTCCAGTGAAAAAATCGGTTCTATTCCGGATGAGCAGTTTTGCCCAGCCGAAAGCGAAATAGTGCCTGTCGGGGCAACAGTATTCAGTTGAATATTGCGTATTCCGTTTGCACTAATCATATCATGAATATGTTTTGGTAATCCTTTTATGAAATTGGCTTTCAGATATTTATCTTTATTAAATCCGGGAAAAGATCCCCTCTCTTTTGCAAGTTCACACGAGGCAATGTAAGACGCATCTCGAAGTTTTTGAGCAATTTCACCGGCAAGTTTAACAGATTCTGGTGATCCATAAACAATGCCCATCATTGCAAAAAGATCGCCTAATCCGGTAAAACCCAGACCAATGCGTCTCCATTTTCTGGAGTTGGTTTCAATTTTTTCAAGAGGGTACGAAGTGCGTTCGAGTACATTGTCAAGAAAACGAACTCCAATTGCCGCGCACCGTGAAAACTCATCATGATCGAATCTGGCTTTATCTGTAAAAGGGTCGATAACAAATTGTGTAAGATTAAGAGCGCCAAGACAGCAGAGCGAATAAGGCGGCATAACAAGTTCACCACAGGGGTTTACCCTGTCCAGTTTGAAGGCCCAGTATCCGTTATTGAACTGTTCTACCCTGTCACTGTAAAAAATACCAGGTTCGTTATGTGTAAAAGCATTTTTAGCGAGCAGGGTGTAAAGATCACGGGCTTTTAATGTTTTATGAATTTTACCTTCAAATACAAGATTCCAGTCTTCATCATTATTCAGGGCATCAATAAAAGCATCTGGTATTTTTACAGAGATATTAAACTGTGTAAGTTCCCTGTTTTGATCGCCCTGTTTGGCCGTGATAAACTCTTCAATATCCGGATGGCTGATGTCCATAAGTGCGATATGCGCCGAACGGCGCTGCCCGCCTGTCATGATTGTCTTCGCGGATTGGTCAAAGATCCGTAAAAATGAGACCGGTCCTGACGACTCACCACCGCCCGAAAGAATCTGCCCCTTTGGACGAAGCTTAGATATATCAAAACCGACACCGCCGCCCATTTTGCTTATCAGAGCATCTTCCTTTAA